>CAWIYI010000033.1:0-68045 GCA_963840245.1 uncultured Acidimicrobiaceae bacterium | reverse complement strand
TATGGATTACGCCGAACGCCTTCAGAAAATCATCTTGAACAAGCCCCCCGACGACATCCAGTTGCCGGCGCCACGCTCCCGAACTGATGCACCGACTCGGACACCGGACTCACACGGCGGTACTCCGCTACCAGCACGCCACCGACGAACGCCACCGAGAGGTTGCGGACAGCCTTGGCGCATTGCTGCGGGTCGATTCGTCCGAGGTTGCCGGCGCCGAGGTGGTGCTGATCTTCGCCTCGTTGAAATCTCGCTAGGCAACACGGGGGCAACGGCGGCGACGGCAGCCCACCTTCCGACACGCAGGGTCCGCGTAGAAGTCCTGTTCACAACGGGTGTCGGAGGGATTTGAACTCACCCACAACGGGTGCGGGTCGAACGGGTGTTCGTCCGTCAGAACGCTCTGACCTGCACTTTCGTCCGGCGAGTATCCGGATTCGGGCCAGTTCGTGACGCCAAACTTCTACCCGTCCGGTAGAAGTTTGGGTAGAAGTCTGGTGAGTAAGGGTCGACGCTTACGCAGGCTCTACGGCGCTTCTAGGTGCCTCTGTTTAACCTCTGCGCCCGGTTCAGACGATCGGTCGACGGGTCCGGCGTTCCGGGCGTCGGCGTCAGGGCTGCTTTCATCACTTCGGCCCAAGCGTCGGACTCCTCCGGCCCGGGTGCGTCATCGAGGGCCCGGAGCGCCAGCAGATGAGCTCGAGCCAGCTTATCGACGATGTACCGCTTCTCCTCGCCGGCCAGAACCTCGTCGAGCGTCCGAGCTGTTGACATGGCCAAGGTGGCAAACGCGATGTTCGACTCGGTGATCCGCTCGCGCTCGCGGAGGGCACGGATCATGCGCCTGGTGCTGCTCTGGTTTGAAGCGGCCGGCATCCCTTCCATCTTGGCCCTATCCGGCGGCTTCAGGGTGAACCCGGTGTTTCCTGGGCGATCGGGAAAGGATAAATACAGCGTCCGGGATGAACGGGGTGGTCGCCGCCAAAAAACGACGCCCCCCGGTTGCGCCCCCGATGCTGCGTGCCTCCCACTAGCGAGGGCATTTGCCCCCTCGCCCTCAACTCCCCACCATGCGGGGTTGCGAAGGCCGTCCCTCATCCAACACCCCGATCCATTTAGGACGTTGACGGCTCCTCCTCGGGTCGATCCGCCTCCGCCTCGGCCGGGTCGACCGCAGGCGGTGCGGTTGTCGGCGGTGCGATTGTCGATGGTGGTTCGGAAGCGGGAGGAGGAGGGGGGCCTCCGCTGTCGCTCTCTGTGCCAACGGCCAGGGTGCCGAGGTTGGACTGTCGAACCGAGCGGAACTGCGGAAGCTCGGACAAGGCCTTCGCCGAGGGAATCTTTGCGAAGTACCCAGCTCCGAAGGCAACGCACTGGATGATGTACCAGACGTGTTCGGCCCCGGTCATCTCGACCAGACCGAAATCCTGCAGAGCCTTCTTGACGGAACTCTGCCAAAGTATCCGGCACCAAACGCAATGCACTGGAGTACGTACCAGATGCCCTCCCACGTTGTGAGTGCTGTCTTACGAATCGCGCCTGCAACGGTGCTCATTTAAGGCGTCTCCTCTCGTCTCGCCCACCTCGGTCGGACGGGAGGACAGCAGTCGACGTGCGGCATGTAAGCCGCCTGCGGCAGACTGAGCCATCGGGTGCCTCCGGGTAGGTCGGATGTGTGCCTGCTGGGCGGGGAACCGGGAGGCGGCCACCTCTCGGGCCCGCCGATCTACGAGGGTGAGCGTATGACGTGATTGATGGGCAGGTCTAGTGGCCATACGCCGAACACCCAGTGACAGGACGTCGCGACCCACGGTATCGAGTCGCGCCCGCCGTCCGCTCAGGGCAACGACGAGTCCTCCTGATGTGGCGTGGCCCGCCTCTACCGCTTCATCTCACCGGGGTCGCGGGGTGACCCAGTCCCGGCGTACCGGGACACCTGCATCGACAGGTGTTCGACATCGGCCGGCCAGTCGATCCGGCCGGGGAACGGGTCGCCGGGCTGAGATATCGAATCAGCCGATGACCTTTGCATCTCTTCCGACGACCTTTAGCTCCCCATTGTGCTCGACGATCTTGACCGGGGTTCCATGAGGCACCCGGTTCTTGGACACCTTTAGGTGACCGAACCGTTCCGGGTCCAAGTAGATAAGGCACGGGTTCAGCCAGTAACCAACCGGCGTACCTTCATCCCGCATGGTTTCCCAGATCTGACCGACTTTGGCGTCCGGTCCACATCGCTGTAGATATTTGCGAGTCGACCTCAGTATAATCGGTAGGTTCCACCAGTTTCCCGTATGGGCTCATGGGCTGAGTGTACGAAAACGGCCTTGCCGTCGCCCCTCGAGCGGCCTGAGCGAGTGGGTTGCTCGGCGGCCGACCAGCGCGAGCGGCGAGTGATGCGGACCCTGGGTTGTGCCATCGGATGCGAGTAGCCTCGCCGGCCCTTCACATTCTCCGGCCCGTGGTAACGCCACGGTCCCGGCGAACGGGGACACCCTCCAGATCGCTCGAGAACGGCCCTTAGGCACTGAGGAAGTCACGGACCGCTCGCTTGGAGCGGAGAATGTGCAGTGCCACATGGTTCCCGTGCCGCGACAGGGTCTTGAACTCCAATTCCTTGTCCATCGGCGGACTCGCCAGATGCGCCAGACCAGCCACCATTCGTCGCGCAACCGTCGCAATGCCGACTCGTCGCAGCCGTCGGGCAGCTGAAAGCCAGCCGGACGCTTGCGAACACCGCGCACCAATGCTCGCCGTGCACAGACCCACCATGGCGTGTCGAGGTACACCACCGTGTCAGCGCGCTCTCGCCGAAGGTCGAGTGTGGCGTGGTAGTTGCCGTCGATGATCCACTCGTCCTCGCTGAGCAGGCCGCGCTGCTTCTCGCGCCACTCCTCCTCAGTCGGCTCCACCCAGCCCGGTTTCCAGAAGTGGATGTCGAGATGGATTAGTGGAAGGCCAGTCTTGGCCGACAACGCTCGCGAGAACGTGCTTTTGCCCGCTCCGGCCAAGCCAGACACCAGGACACGTCGTCCGACGGAAGTCCCGGGTGGAGTGACGCTTACACATTGAAACTCCGTGAACCCCTCATCCGGCACCAGCAAGATATTGCCGGATGCCGAGTCGGCGAGGAAGCCGCCCGCCTAACCGGCGAAGCGGGGCACGCACGGGGGCACCCAAGACAGGTCTACAGCTGGAAGTCATTGGGTTCTCCTAAGCCGGTCGCTGATGGAGCCATTCTTCGGCGATCACGACCTTGCAGGCACCGCGGCGTCTGAAATCTGACACCGGACCGTGACAACCGGAGGGCCTCCGAAGGTCCCTGTTCAGAGGATTATTCGCTTGAATCGCTTTAGGCGCCCGATCGTTCGATCCTATTCTTCTTGAGGAGGGCCTCTAGAAGGAAGGTCTCTATTGTTGCAGTTATCGATGCGTAAGATTGATGGGCGTCGTCCGACCAGAAGATGGATCGCAACGCTCTGGATCACACTAGTCGCGCTCCTTTCGGTCGTGGCAGCTGCGTGTGGGGGCGGCAGCACCAACTCTGCGCAGAGCACCACGACGAGCACGTCCGCGAAGAGCACCGGCCAGAACGTCGAAGCAGACAAGGCCGCGGCAAAGGCGGCGTCGCTCAACTTGTCCGACTTCCCGGCTGGATGGACGTCCCAGCCGCCTTCGGACAATAGTTCGTCCCAAGACCTCACTGCGCAACTGGCGAAGTGCCTCGGCGTGAGTCAAGCCGACTTAACGAAGGCTCCAGCCTCATATGATGCCCCAACGTTCTCGGAGTCCAACAGCAACAACTCCGCGTCAAGCAATGTCGGATACCGAGCGACTGCCGCTGACGAGCAATCTGCGTTCGCCATCGTCTCAGGTTCAAAGGTGCCGGACTGCCTCACCACGGCTGTGGCAGCGGTAATTAACGAGGCGATACAGCATCCGACCGACCCGAGTGACACACTTCCGGCCGGGGCCAAAGTCGGTACGACCACGGTGTCACCAATGTCTTTTCCTCAGTTCGGCGAAAAAAGCGTCGCCTATCAAGTCAAGGTGCCAATCTCCTACTCGAGCTTGAGCATCGATGCCTACGTGGACATCATCTACTCGATCAAAGGCCGCGCCGGTGTGGCGATGGAATTCGAAGGCGTCACCGATCCGTTTCCTGTCGATCAGGCGGAGCATTACACAGGACTGGTGGTTGGCCGCCTGACCAACACCTGACTTCAAGTCGACCAACCGGGACCGGGAACCCGAGCAGGTCTGAGAGGACGGGCGCGGCCTCGCACTCGGCTTCGTCGCCTGCGCTTGGCGGCGGCGGCAAGGCCTGGTACTCACGGGGCAAGAGCCGAGATGCCATTGGGGACGATGCCAGGTCGGCGGCTCTGGTGGCGTGCTCGGCGTGTTCGCTCGACGGGACCAGCCGATCGAGAGTGAAGACATCGGGGCATTCACTGGGCCTAGGCATCGTGATCTCCTTCTCTCATTTAGACGCTTCATTGATCGGTGCGAGGGCTTCTCGGAGCAAGGCGGAAAACTGCTCGGGCGTCATGACCACCCGCCACGCACCGCCCCGGAGACGGATCATTGTGGCGGCGAAGGTTGCACCGGCTCGTCCCCGCTGAACCTCGGCCTCCAGCGGATTCTCCCGGACGGCCCCGAGGACGTCGGCCCAGGCGGACACCTGGACGGGAATGCCGTCGAGGTCGCCGACGTCGTCGAGTCGGCTGGCGCCCGACTTTCGCTGGACGGCGAGCCCCAGTTCGTCGGCCAGGACGGCTGTGGCTTCCAGCTCGGCGGCGTCACCTCTCCGTTTTGACGGACTGGTCATGGGTCGGTGAGTCCACTACCACGGGGGTGCGACACGAAACCGTCTCCCACGATTGCGCCTGTGGCCCGCAATCGGCCGGCGTGGGCATTGGGACCACGAAGCGACCAGGGCGAACGGTTCAGGTCGGACGGGCGGCGACCCCGGACGGTTCGTGACTAGGGCGCCCCCGTGGCGAACCGGGAAGCTGATCGCCAAGAGAAGGGTCCAGAAGAGCAGCCTAATGCCATAACCCTGTGCGCTGTCCGGAATCTCCTCACTAAGCAGAGCATGGCCAGCAGGTTGGTTACGACTAGTGCCGTGTCAACAAAGGTTTGCCTGGTCGGACCGCACCAGAACGGGCATTATGAGCGGACCCTCGAACGGAGTTGCTCGATATGTCCGAAAGCCCACCAGTGTTCAACCAGATCAACCTTGTCGTCCGCGACATGCAAACGATGGTCCGATTCTACGAACGACTCGGCGTGCCGATTGAACCAATGATCGAGCCTTTCGCTCCTCATCATCGGACGTTCGCGTCGAGTGCCGTTACCGATGGCTTCGACTTCGATTTCGACAGCGTGTCGTTTGCAACGGAGTGGAACCATGGCTGGCCGCCTGCCCAGATTGGACCCGTCTTCGGGTTTCGGCTGGTTTCAGCCGAGGGCGTCGACGCGACGTACGACGATTTGACTAGTGCGGGCTACGTCGGTCAGCAGCCGCCATACGACGCGCTGATGGGCGCCCGTTATGCCGTCGTTCTTGATCCGGATGGCAACTCGGTTGGACTGATGGGCCCGAGAGACCCAGCGCGCATCGTCGTGCCAGAACTGCCAAAGGACTAGCCGAGCCCCTGCCAGAATTGCCGATCCGTGCTCGTTCAAACGATGCGAACGTTCGCTGACACGGCACTAGCTTCGACGGGTCGCCCATCTAAGCTGCTAGGCACCTAAAAATAAGTGGTCCGAGCGGTGCGTCGACACCCCCGGACCCGGACAATCCCGTTAGGGAATCATCATAAAAAACAATATCAAGCGCCTTCTCGGCTCTATCGTTGTGGCAGGAATCGTACTTTTGCCCATGGGCATGGCGGGTGCTTCAACCCACAAGACGACTACCACGGTCAAGCATCACAAGGCCAAGCGTCACAAGCTCACGCCGGCACAGTCCTACGTAGCGTGGTGCCATCTGGGTATCGGTGAATCGAAGGCCGATGTCGTGGCCCAGATGGGGAAGCCGCACGGCACCAAGGCGGAGAGACAAGCGCGTGCCCTGGGGTTGAGCGCAGACACAGCCGAATGGGACATTGGTAACGATCTCTTGCTTGCGACGTTCACCAACGGTCAAGTCTCGAACCTTCAGGGATACAACAGAAATGTCGGACCCGCAGGCGCTACCAACATTCCATGTGCCCCGTTCCGTAACAGTGGGAGTGGATCGTAAAGAGTCTTAGCAGCAAGGGACGTAGCCGGCGCCGGGTGGCGGCTTCGACCACGTCAGGGCGCCGGCTGCGGCCTGGGAAAGTACACAGTGATCCGGGTCACGGGTACGCCGCCGGTGGCGTCTTTGGCGATCAGGGTCAGTTGGAGCGGTTCGGTGGCGTCGCGGCGCTCCCGGCCACGAAAGCGGGGAATGGCGGGTTGGTCAGTCAGGGTCGGTTCCTTTCGTCTGGCCTTTCGGCCTGGTGTGCTGGTCATGGGCTTGCCCATCAGAAGGGTTCGTCGTCAACAGGGTCATCGGGCATCAGGGCGGCACGGTCGGCGGCGTCAAGGGGTTGGTCGGCGGCGTCAAGGGGTTGGTCGGCGCCCCGGCGGGCGTCGGCCATGTGGCGCCGGCCCGGATCGGGTGAAGGGGCATCTGGTGTTGCGCCACCGTCGTCGGGGAGCAGCTCGGGGTGACTTCCCGCGTCCAGTCCGTTCACACTTATAGGGGACTGGACTGGAACGGGCACCCCCGTATTCCCCCTGGTCACACCATGTGTTGCAGTCCGGTCACTTTCACCGTCTTCCGAAAGTGACCGGACTGCGGCGGGCCGCCAGTAATGGCGCTTGCCACCGAAGCTTGTCGGGACTCCGACCTTCACGCCGGCATCCCGTCGGGCCCGTTGCAGAGTCGTGTCGGAAGGCGTCAGGCCGACGTCGCGCAGCTTGCGTCGAACGTCCGCCACCGCCACCGGCCCATCCTCAGTCCATGACGTCAGCAGGTCGGCAATCTCCTTGCGATCCGACCGCTCGTCGTCTGTGGCCGGGTCAAGGAGTAGTTGGTCGGCCGACAGGTCACTGGTCCCGGTCCAGGCGATCCCCACCGGGCCGCGGTCCGATTCGGACACCAGCTCGTAGGTCAGGGATGGCGCCAGCACGGCCAGGTTGCAAGCCGTGACCGCCAACACCCGGCGCCGGGCCCCTTCGTCGTTCGGGTCCAGTCCGGCCAGCAGGATCGACCGGGCCTGTCCACCGATGCCGATGCTGCCGCCCCCCCGATACATGGCCTTGCCGCCGCCGCTCTTGTTCAGGTGACGCAAGACAATGACCGCCGCGCCCGTCCGCTTGGCCATTTTGGCGAGCGGCGCCAGCGCTCGGCGGACGTCGTTGTCGTGGTGAGAGTCCACCCGCTCGCCCAGGTACGCGGCGAGTACGTCGACCACGATCAGTTTGGCGGACAGCCTGGCGACCAGTCCTTCCAGCCGGACGACGTCGAGCGGCAACGACGGCATGCGCCGTTCGGGCCTGTCGTCGTCCGCTGACATGACCGCTTCCCACGTCATCACCAGTCCGGGGTCGGCGCCGGCAAGGTCCGAACCGCGGTCGCACCGTGTTGGCCAGCCCATCTTCGGCCGTCATCAGCACGCAGTACGCCGGGCCGTCCAGGTCGGTGGCGCTTCCGTCCGGCATGACGCCGCCTGTCGTCACGCGGGCCATCAGGTCCAGCGTCAAGGTGGACTTGCCGCCTTTGGGATCGCCTTCGAGAACGGTCAGCTTGCCAAGTGGGATACGTCCCCCCCACAACCACCGGACGTCTTCGGGTTCGACGTCGGACATGCGGGTGACGACAAGATCACCGAACTGTTCGTGGCGTCCGTCCCAGGCCGGGCCCACTTCGCCCCACAACTTGCGGCGCTCCATAAGCGCGGCGAACGCTCGATCCGCCGCCGGGTCGGTGTTCGCCCTGATTCGCTCCACCTCCTGCGCGTATGCGCTGCCGCCGCCGTTCAGTTTCAGCGTGGACAGCACCTCCCACCGTTCGTCGTCGGTCATCTGGTCGAAGGCGCCGGCCGGGTCGGTGTCCCCGCGGTGGGCCCATGCTTCAGCGATCGCGGCCCGGTCGAGCTCGGGGAGCTGGTCGAAGAAGATGTGCCCGGGGTGATCGTTCATCGGACGCCGGCACATTCGGCGCACACGTCCAGCACGTCGCGGTCGACCGCCAATTCGCAGACCGGTTCCCCGCGAGCGATCCGCCACCGACAGCACATGCAACGCCGGCCCGTCGTTGCCCTGTAGCAGCCGACGATCTTGCCGCCGATGGCGTGGCCACCGCGCCGCTGGGTCGTCCGGGTGCGACGACAGCCGGTTGCTAGGTTGTCTGGGGTCAAGGTGAGCCTTTCAAGTGCACCCCCGGGGTTGGACCCGGGGGTGTGCCGCGATCTGGAACTGTGTTGGGGTTCGCCCGACCTAGGAAGTGACGCCGACTGGCGGGCCGTCGAGCTCTAGTAGGCGCCGGACCGCGGCGGTCGGGATCAGCAGTTTCCGGCCGACCTTGATCACCGGAAGGCCACCAGCACGAACCGCCTCATAGGTGGCCGACCGACCGGTACCGAGCAGCGCGGCCAGTTCTTCAACGGTCATGGTTGGGTTCTCGACGGGGTCGAGGTTGCGATGCTTATGCACGGACATGGACCCAGTAAATCACGAAAGTCTGGATGGCGGATAGGAGGTATAACATCTCCGCGGTGGTTTCCGGACTTGTGCGGACCAATCCGTACGGACTACCTTCTATCCGTATGAAAAGCACTCGGGTCGTATGGGAACAGGCCGGAGACGGATGGCTGCGCTACCGCCATCCCGACGTCCCGCTCAACGTCTACGTCCGCCCCGTCGAACTCCCCGACAGGCTCGTCATCGGTGAGCTCCGGGTCGCGGACGACAAAGGGGTCAGCGCCGGCGCGCTGAAGCTGCTCCGACTCGCCCCGATCGAAGCAGCCCTGAACCGCGAAGGCGTCCGCCAGATCGCCCAAGCGGCCATCTCTGGCGATGGTGCGGCCAAGATCTTGCCTCGGGCGACCGTGATCAAGAAGTCCTACGACCTGAGGATCAAACCGGGTCCGGGCGGCAAGTACCCCGACCGCTTCTACCGGGAGGTAGCCGGGTTCTACATGGCCCGGCTCGAAGAGGGGAACAATCCGGCCCCGGAGCTGGCCGAAGCGACCGGCAAACCCATCGCCACCGTACGCCGCTGGGTGGCCGAAGCGAGAGTCCGCGGCTACCTGCCCAAGGGACGACGGGGGAAGGCCGGATGAGCGAAGGCATCGTCAAGAAGGGGAACCGGTTCTTCGTCGTCATCGAAGGGGATCCGGAACCCGGTCACCGGGAAGCGGCACCGTAAGTGGCACTCCGGCTACGACGACGAAGAGTCGGCCAAGAAAGCGCGGCGGCGTCTACTGGTCGACCGTGACGAAGGTGCCTACGTCGACCCGGACCGCCAGACCGTCTCGCAATACGTCGCGGAATGGCTGAAAGCGATCCAGCCCACGGTGCGCGACTCGACGTTCCATTCCTACGAACGGAACCTTCGCCTCCACGTCTCGACCCACATCGGCCGGATGCAGTTGCGCCGTTTGGACGCGGTCGGGCTGAACGCTCTCTACTCGCACTTGCTGGTGCAGGGCCACAAGGGCCACCATGGGGACCAGCCGGCGGGGCTCTCCCCCCGTACGGTGCGTTACGTGCACACGATCCTGCACCGCGCCCTGAAGGATGCGGTCCGCTGGGGTCGCCTGGTCCGCAACGTGGCCGACGCCGCCGATCCTCCCCGCGCTTCCACGGGTGCGGCTCCCGAAGTCAAGGCGTGGTCCCGTTACACGCTCGTCGACTTTCTCGAGCGGTCACAGGGCTACGGGGACCGGTACTACCCGCTGTGGGTGCTACCGGCCACGACCGGAGCTCGCCGGGGTGAAGCACTCGGGCTCAGATGGTCAGACGTCGACCTGAAGTCCGGCCGGGCGTCCATCCGCCAGACCGTCGTGGCGGTCGCGCACGAAGTGCGCTTCGGTACTCCGAAGACGGCGAAGGGGAAACGGTCGGTGTCGCTCGATCCGGGCACCGTGTCGGTGCTGAAGGAGTGGCAACGCCACCAGCTCGAGGAAAAGGTGCTCCTCGGCCCCGGCTATCGGAACCACGACCTTGTCTTCCCCAAGCCGGCCGGCGAGCCCATGCACCCCGAGCGGGTGTCACGTGAATTCGACCGCCGGGTCGAGCGTTGGGAACTGCCGAAGCTGACGCTGCACGGGTTGCGTCACACGTGGGCGACGTTGGCACTTGCCGCGGGTGTCCACCCGAAGGTCGTGCAGGAGCATCTCGGCCACAGCACCATCGGCGTGACGCTCGACCTGTACTCGCACACGACGCCGACGCTGCACGACGAAGCGGCCAATCTGGTCGCCGGTCAGATCCTCGGGTAGAAGTTTGGGTAGAAGTCGCGCCTATCTCGCACCCATATAGCCGTCTGACCAGGGAGAATAGCGTGTCGGAGGGGGGACTTGAACCCCCACGCCCTTGCGGGCACCAGCCCCTCAAGCTGGCGCGTCTGCCTATTCCGCCACTCCGACGGGCTTGCCACTGGACAGCAGCGTTGGGAGATCGTAGCGCGTGGCCATCGGGCCCTCCCCCGGGCCCGAGTGCCCGCCGGGAGGACTCGCGGGGCCCGATCCGCCCCTGCCGTGCTCCTCCTACTGACCCGGCAGCGACGGTGTCGTGTTGCTGGTGGATTCCGGTCTCTGAACCGCCCACAGCTGCGCGTACCAGAGGAGGCTGGTGCTCCGCGGGATGGCGTTGACGCCGCCGATCGTCCGGCTCCAGACCAGGCCGTCGGCTCCGCGAAGAGGGGCAGCGAGACCATCTCGTCCCACAGCTGCGTGTCCGCCTGGCTGTAGTAGCCGGCCGCCGTGTTCGGGTTGAGTTGTTTCGAGGCCGTCGTCACCAGCTGGTCGAACTGGCTGTTCGAGAAGCCCGTCCAGTCCTGTGACCCGTTCTTGCCCGCCGGGCCGAGGAGCAGCGTGTACCAGGCCATGGTCTGGCTCAGGTACGGCGTGAAGCTGACCGGGAGCACCGCCAGGTCGGCGGAGCCGTCCGCCAGCATCTGGCCGGTCTCGGCCGCGCCGTCGACGGGCACGAGCGTGGTGTCGAGGCCGGCCGCCTGTAGCTCGGTGCGCAGGGTCGGGGCGGCAGCCGAGGCCCAAGGGTCGCTCGAGTCGTAGATCATGTGCAGCTGGAACGGGGTGCCGAAGCCGAATTGGTAGTAGGGGTCGCCCGGGGCGCGGACGAGGCCCGACGCCGTGAGGAGCGCAGCCGCCTGCGCCGGCACCGGCGTCACCGGGAAGTTCACACTGCCGCCGGCACCGATCACCGTGGTCGACGTCGACGTCGACGACGTCGCAGGCGGAATGGTCGTGGTCGAGGAGCCGGTGATGGCGGGCTTGTAGTTCTGCTGCCCCTGCACGTACACATGGCTGTTCCCGGGCGCGATCCCCGGCACGGCCCAGCTCACCTGCTGGTTGACCAGGTCCTGGCGATTGACGGTCAGGGCGATGGCCGCGCGGAGGTCGGGCGAGAGGTCCGATCCCAGCGAGCTCGCCATGTCCAGCTGCAGCAGGGTCGCCGAGGTGTCCACCTCGCTCTGCGCTCCGGGCAACCCCGTCATCTGGGTCAGGAACGACTGCGTCACCGTGGTGGGTGCCGCCACCTGCACGTACCCCGAGGCCATCCATTGGGCCAGCTGCGCTGTCGACGACGCGATGTGGACGGTGATGGAGCGGGCGTTCGCCGGTGTCCCCCACCACTTCGGGTTCTGCACCAGGGTGATCGTCGAGGGCGCCACCGAGCCGATCTTGAAGGGTCCGCCCGACAGGTCGATGTCCGGGTTCACCGTGAGGCAGTTCGGATTCCACCCCACCTTCTCCATGACGTGGGCCGGCACGAGGTTGTCGAAGAGCATCTGCCAGTCGGCGAAGGTGGTCTTGAATTTCACCGTCACGGTGTGGCCCCCGTTCGACCCCGCCACCGATGCGATGTCGCGGTACCCCGCGATGCTCGACACGTCGGGCGACGACTCCACCGGGTCGCCCCGCTGCTCTTCCCAGGCGTACTTGAAGTCCGCGGCCGTGATCGGCACACCGTCCGACCACACCGCCTTGGGGTTCAGCGTGTAGACGATCGTCTCCGGTTTCGTGTCGACCAGTTCCGACGACACGATCAGGTCCGCGTTGGCCATCGGCATCCCGGAGCTGTTGACCACGAAGGGGCTGGGCAGCACACCCGCCAACACCGTCTGCGTCCCCGGGGTGTCACCGGCCGGCGTGTTGGGGTTGCAGCCCGTCGGGCTCTGGGTCATGCCGAACGAGATCTTCCCGCCCGCCACGCCCACGTAGGTGACGGTGGTCCCGCCCTGCCCGCCGGCGCCCCCGCAGGCGGAGGCCACGACGGCGAGCGCGGCGCATGTCCCGACCAGCCACCGCCAGCGCCGGGGGCGTCGGCCCCGGCCAGTCACTGCAGCCGGAGGTCCAAGGTGATCGTGGTGAGGGCGAAGACAATGGCCACCGTGACCGTGATGCGGTCCAGGTTGCGCTCCACCACCGTCGAGCCCTGCGCCGCCGCGCCCACGCTGCCGCCGAACATGTCGGAGAGGCCGCCGCCCTTCCCGCTGTGCATCAGGATCAGGAAGATGAGGCCGAGCGCGGCGAGGACCTCGATGACGATGTAGATCCAGGTGACGGTGTCCAACGTTGCCAGCACGGCGGAGCCTCCAACTCGCGGCCGAACGCGCCCGTTCGGCCTAGGAACGGTAGCAGGCGGCGGTAGCCCTGATGATGTCGGTAAAGGCCCCCGCCTCCAGGCTGGCACCCCCCACCAGCAGGCCGTCCACGTCCGGCTCGGCCATCAGATCGCGGGCGTTCTCGCCGTTCACCGAGCCCCCGTACTGGATCCGGAAGCTCCCCGCCGCCTCGTCCCCGCCGAGCTTGGCCACCAGGGAGCGGATGAACACGCAGGCATCCTCGGCGTCCACCGCGGTGGCCGCCTTGCCGGTGCCGATGGCCCAGAGCGGCTCGTAGGCGAGCACCAGGCCGCCGACGACCTCGGGCGCAAGTCCCGAGAGGGCGGCGAGGACCTGCTCCTCCAGCACGCTCTCCGTCTGTCGCGCGTCGCGCTGCTCCTCGGACTCCCCGACGCAGAGGATCGGCGTCATGCCGTTGCGCAGGACGGCCCGGAGCGTCGCCGCCACGGTGGCGTCGTCCATGCCGAAGAGCGTCCGCCGCTCCGAGTGCCCGACGATGACGTAGGCCGTGCCCAGGCGGGCCAGGAAGCGCGGGCTGACCTCGCCGGTCCGGGCCCCCTCGTCCTCAGCCGAGCAGTGCTGGGCGCCGAGCGCGACGGGGATGTGCTCTTTCTCCACCAGCGTCTGCACCGTGCGCAGGTCGGTGAACGGCGGGTGCACCGACACGTCGACCCGGGCCACGTCCTCGGGCTTCAGCCGCAGCCCGAGGTCGCGCACCGTGTGCAGCGCCTCGATGTGGTCGTGGTGCATCTTCCAATTCCCGCTGACCAACGGGCGGCGCGCGCTCACCCCCGTGGCGCGTTGGGGGCCTGGCGCAGGGCGTCGATCCCCGGCAGATGGCCCTCGCGCTCGATGAAGGACAGCGACGCGCCGCCACCGGTGGACAGGTAGCCGACCCGGTCGCACAGCCCGAGCTCCTCCAGCGCGCTGGCGCTGTCGCCGCCGCCCACGACCGAGAACCCGGGGCAATTCGCGACGGCCTCGGCCACGATCCGCGTGCCGGCGGCGAAGCGCGGGTCCTCGAAGGCGCCGAGCGGCCCGTTCCAGAGGACGGTGCCCGCACCCGCCACGACCTCGGCGAAGGCAGCCGCCGAGTCAGGGCCGATGTCCAGGCCCGTCCACCCGTCGGGCAGGTCGCCCTCGATCACCTTGACGCTCCCACGCGGCCCGTGGCCCTCCGACGGCGGCCCGAAGGTGCCGCCGGGCTCGAGGGCGCGGGTGTCGGTCGGGAGCAGGATGTCCACCCCGGATTCGAGGAGCGCCCGGCAGTCCGCGAGGTGCGACTCGTCCAGCAGCGAGCTGCCGACGTCCTGTCCCCGGGCGGCCAGGAACGTGTACGCCATGCCGCCCCCGACGACGAGCGTGTCCACCTTGGTGGCCAGGACCTCGAGGACCTCGAGCTTGTCCGCCACCTTGGCGCCCCCGACGACGGCCACGAACGGTCGGGCCGGCCGCCCCAGGATCCCGCCCAGGACCTCGATCTCCCGGGCGAAGCGCAGACCGGCCGCGCTCGGGAGGAACCGGGGCGGCCCCACAATGGAGGCATGGGCGCGATGGGCGGCGCCGAAGGCCTCGTCCACGTAGGCGTCGAAGCCGGCGATCAGCCGCTGCACGAACGCGGGGTCGTTGGCCTTCTCGCCCGGATCGAAGCGCAGGTTCTCGGTCAGCTCGACCCCGGGGCACAGGGAGCGCAGGCGCTCGCGCACCGGGTCCATCTCCCAGCGGGGGTCAGGGGCGCCGCCGGGACGGCCGAGATGCGAGCAGGCCACGACGTCGGCGCCCTCGTCGAGCAACCAGCGCAGCGTCGGGAGCGCGGCGGTGATCCGGAAGTCGTCGGCCACCGTGGCCCGGCCCCGCACCCCGATGTGGAGGGGGACGTTGAAGTCGACCCGCACCAGCACGCGCTTCCCGTCGACGTCCGGGAGGTCCCCGAGGAGCGGGATGCCCTGCAGCGGGTCCGGCACGGTCAGCCGCCCACCAGGACGGCCAGGTCGACCAGGCGGTTGGAGTAGCCCCACTCGTTGTCGTACCAGCCGAACGTCTTGACCAGGGACAGCTCGTCGTTGATCTGCATCACCATGGTCAACTCGCTGTCGAAGGTGCACGAAGCCGGCGACCCGACGATGTCGCTCGAGACGATGGGGTCCTCCGTGTACTCGAGGACCCGTTCCAGCGGGGGCTTGGCCGCCGCCTCGGCGAAGGCGGCGTTGACGTCGGCCACCGACGGGTTGCCCCGCACCACGGCGGTGAAGTCGGTGATGGAGCCGGCCGGCAGCGGCACCCGCAGCGAGTAACCGTCGAGGCGGCCCTTCATTGCCGCCAGCACGAGCCCGGTGGACCGGGCGGCCCCGGTCGAGGTGGGCACGATGTTGGTCGCCGCGGCCCGTGCCCGGCGCAGGTCCTTGTGGGGCAGGTCGAGCAGGTTTTGGTCGTTGGTGTAGGCGTGCACCGTGGTCATGAGCCCGCTCACGATGTCGAACTCGTCGTCGACCACCTTGACCATCGGGACGAAGCAGTTCGTCGTGCACGACGCGTTCGAGACCACGATGTCCTTCTCGGGGTCGTACTCGTGGTCGTTGACCCCGATGACGAAGGTGGCGTCGGCGTCGCCCGACGGGGCCGAGATGATGACCCGCTTCACCGAGCCGCCCAGGTGCCGGGCGGCGTCGGCCCGACTGGTGAAGATCCCCGTGGACTCGACCACCAGGTCGACCCTATCAACCATTCTTAGCTCACTCGCACAGGACGCAGACGCTCGCGCACCGGGTCCATCTCCCAGCGGGGGTCAGGGGCGCCGCCGGGACGGCCGAGATGCGAGCAGGCCACGACGTCGGCGCCCTCGTCGAGCAACCAGCGCAGCGTCGGGAGCGCGGCGGTGATCCGGAAGTCGTCGGCCACCGTGGCCCGGCCCCGCACCCCGATGTGGAGGGGGACGTTGAAGTCGACCCGCACCAGCACGCGCTTCCCGTCGACGTCCGGGAGGTCCCCGAGGAGCGGGATGCCCTGCAGCGGGTCCGGCACGGTCAGCCGCCCACCAGGACGGCCAGGTCGACCAGGCGGTTGGAGTAGCCCCACTCGTTGTCGTACCAGCCGAACGTCTTGACCAGGGACAGCTCGTCGTTGATCTGCATCACCATGGTCAACTCGCTGTCGAAGGTGCACGAAGCCGGCGACCCGACGATGTCGCTCGAGACGATGGGGTCCTCCGTGTACTCGAGGACCCGTTCCAGCGGGGGCTTGGCCGCCGCCTCGGCGAAGGCGGCGTTGACGTCGGCCACCGACGGGTTGCCCCGCACCACGGCGGTGAAGTCGGTGATGGAGCCGGCCGGCAGCGGCACCCGCAGCGAGTAACCGTCGAGGCGGCCCTTCATTGCCGCCAGCACGAGCCCGGTGGACCGGGCGGCCCCGGTCGAGGTGGGCACGATGTTGGTCGCCGCGGCCCGCGCCCGGCGCAGGTCCTTGTGGGGCAGGTCGAGCAGGTTTTGGTCGTTGGTGTAGGCGTGCACCGTGGTCATGAGCCCGCTCACGATGTCGAACTCGTCGTCGACCACCTTGACCATCGGGACGAAGCAGTTCGTCGTGCACGACGCGTTCGAGACCACGATGTCCTTCTCGGGGTCGTACTCGTGGTCGTTGACCCCGATGACGAAGGTGGCGTCGGCGTCGCCCGACGGGGCCGAGATGATGACCCGCTTCACCGAGCCGCCCAGGTGCCGGGCGGCGTCGGCCCGGCTGGTGAAGATCCCCGTGGACTCGACCACCAGGTCGACCCCGAGCGACGCCCACGGCAGCGCCTCGGGCTGGCGCTCGGCCATGACCCTGATGTGCCGCTCCCCGACCAGCAGGTCGTTGCCCTCGACGTCGACCGGCACGGGCAGGCGTCCGTGAGTCGAGTCGTAACGCAGCAGGTGGGCCAGCGTCTCGGGCGACGTCAGGTCGTTGACCCCGACGACCTCGACGTCGGCGCCGGAGGCCAGGATGGCGCGCAGGAAGTTGCGCCCGATACGTCCGAACCCGTTGATCCCGACCCGCACCGTCATGTCTTCCCTTCCTCTCCGGACCAGCTATGTCAGCAGACCGGACAGCGCCTGCGCCAGTTTGGCCGGGCTGTGCACCAGGGTGTTCTCACCCGTCAGGGGTACGTCGTGCACGGCGACATCCGTTTTGCCGATGCCCATGCCCCGGATGGTGTCACACAGCACCACGTCGACCGCGACACCGTGCCTGGCCAGGGCCGCCACATGGTCTGCGACGTCATATCCCTCGGTTTCGGGTATCTCCGGATGCAGATTGCAGACGTAGACCACCGGAGATTTGGAGGAGGCCACCGCCTCGGTGATACCGCCCACCGCCACGGCGGCCAACACGCTGGTGAACAAGGACCCGGGGCCGATCACGATCTGGTCGGCCTGGGCGATGCGCTCCACCGCCAGCGGCGGCGGCTGGGCGTCCCCCGGAACCAGTGAGACCCGCTGGATGTCGGCCGTCCCCTTGACCGCCACCTGTCCGGCCACGGTGCCGTGGTCGGACTCGGCCTTGAGCACGACGAGCTCGGAGGTGGCGGGGAGCACGTCGCCACGGGCGCCGAGGAGCTGGGCCGCCTCGGCCACCCCGAGGACGAGGTCGCCCGTGGCATCGATCAGTCCGGCCAGGATCAGGTTGCCGAGCGCGTGGCCGGCCAGCTCACCCTCGTCGTAGCGGCGCTCGAAGGCGGCGGCCAGGGCTGAGTCCTCGTCGGCCAGGGCGACCAGGCACTTGCGGATGTCGCCCAGCGCCACGACGTTGAGCAGCTCGCGCAGCCGGCCACTGCTCCCGCCGTCGTCGGCCACCGAGACCACGCCCGTGAGCGCGCCGGCGTAGCGCCGCGCCGCCTTCAGCGTCACCGCCGTGCCGTGCCCACCGCCGATGGCCACGACCGAGGGCCGCCCGCCCCGTCGCCCAGCACCATGGCTCATCGGTCGATGTCCCGGTGGAACACCGACACGGCCTCACCCTCGCCGTGGTCGCGCAACCGTGCCGCCAATTCCTCGGCCAGCGTCACGGAGCGGTGACGCCCACCCGTGCAGCCCATGGCGATGGTCAGGTACGACTTCCCCTCGCGGGCGAAGGCCGGGAGGATGCTCGTGAGCAGGTCGTCGACCTTCTCGAGGAACGCCTGCGACTCGGGCTGGCCGAGGACGTAGGCGCGCACCGGCTCGTCCATCCCGCTGAAGGGCCGCAGCTCCTCGACCCAGAAGGGGTTGGGCAGGAAACGGCAGTCGAACACCACGTCGACGTCGAGCGGGATGCCGTGCTTGTAGCCGAAGGAGATCACCGACGTCTGCATCTGCAGGGCCTCGTCGCCGCCGAACGCCTCGAGGACGCGCAGCCGGAGCTGGTTCGAATTGAGCTCGCTCGTGTCGACGAGGAGGTCGGCGCGCTCGCGCACCGGCCCCAGCAGCTTGCGCTCGTCGGCGATCGACTCCTCCACGCCGCGGGCCGCCAGGGGATGGCGCCGCCGGGTGCCCTCGTAGCGGCGCACCAGGACCTCGTCCGCGGCATCGAGGAAGACGACCCTCACCCGTTTTCGCGTGGCGCGCAGCTCGTCGAGGACGTCGGGCAGGTCGTCGAAGTACTCCGTTCCCGTGTTGGCACCCCCGCGCCCGATCACCAGGGCCACGCGCTCGATGCCGGACCCGGGGCGGTCCACCATCTCCACCATCTTCATGATGAGGCCGGCCGGCAGGTTGTCGATGACGAACCACCCCACGTCCTCGAGCGCCGCCGCCGCGGTGGAACGGCCGGCGCCGGACATCCCGGTGACCACCACGAACTCGCTCATCGCCCCCCAGCCTTGTGCATCGCCTCGTAGACGGCGAGTCCGACGTTGTCGGGCAGCCATGACCTGGACAGCAGGTCCTCCAGTGTGGCCGCCCGCACGGCGTTGACCCCGCCCATCTCCTTGACCAACCGCGCCTTGCGGGCGGGCCCCAGGCCCGGGATGTCGTCGAGCATGCTGCGCGTCATCCGCTTCCCCCGGCGCTCCCGGTGGAACGTGATGGCGAAGCGGTGGGCCTCGTCACGCAGCCGCTGCAACAGGTAGAGGGCGTCGGAGCCCCGGCGCAGGCGCACCGGGTGGGGCGAACCGGGCCGATAGACCTCCTCGAACTGCTTGGCCAGCGAGGCGAGCTCGACCTCGTCGTCGAGCCCGAGCTCGCGCACGACGCGCTCGGCCACCCCGAGCTGCCCCTTGCCGCCGTCGACGACGATCAGGTTGGGTCGGTAGGCGAAGCGGCGCGGCCGTCCGTCCGCCGGTACCTCGGTTGGCTGCTTCAGGGCGGTGAGGCGGCGCGTCAGAACCTCCTCCATGGCGGCGTAGTCGTCGTTGCCCGGAACCGACTTCACCTTGAAGCGCCGGTAGTCGGAACGCTTGGCCAGCCCGTCCTCGAACACGACCATGGAGCCCACGTAGTCGGTGCCCTGCAGGTGGCTCATGTCGTAGCACTCGATCCGCAGCGGCGCCTCGCGCAGCGACAGGGCGGACTGCAGCTCGGTCAGCGCCTTCGAGCGGGCGTTGTGGTCGGCGGCGCGCCGCAGCCGGTGCCGGGCCAGGTCCTCGCCGGCCGACCGTGTCACCGTCTCCTGCAGGGCGCGCTTGGCGCCGCGCTGCGGGACGGCGATGTCGACCGGGCCTCCCCGCACCGCGTGCAGCCAGCGCTGCAGCAGCTCGCGGTCGGCCGGCTCCTCGGGCACGAGCAGCCGGCGCGGCACCTCCGCCCCGTCCGCGCCGTAGACCTGCGAGACCACCAGGGCCATGAACTCGGGCCCCGAGAGGTCCTCCACCTTCTCGGCCACGAAGCCCCGGTGCCCCACCACGCGGCCCCGGCGCACCCGGAAGATCTGGACCGAGGCCTCGAGGGGGTCCTCGGCCAGCCCCACGACGTCGAAGTCCTCGGCCCGGTCCGAGACCATCTGCTGGGACTCGGCCGCCTTGTGGACGGCGGCGATCCGGTCGCGCAGCCGGGCCGCCCGCTCGAATTGCAGCTCCTCACTGGCTTCGAGCATCTCCGTCTCGAGCCGGGCCAGCACCGGCTCGGTGTCGCCCGAGAGGAACCCCATGAGGTCGTTGACGTAGCCGTCGTAGGCGGCGTGGTCGACGGCGCCGACGCAGGGGCCCGAACAGCGGTCGATGTCGTAGAGCAGGCAGGGCCGCCTCAACCGCTCGTGGCGGGTGAACTTGGTGTCCGAGCACGTGCGCACGGGGAAGCTCCGGACCAGCAGGTCCAGCGTCGACCGGATGGCGCCGGCGTTGCCGTAGGGGCCGAAGTAGCGGACGCCCTTGCGCTTGCGCCCGCGCACCACGGCCGGCCGAGGCCACTCCTCGTTGAGCGTGACGGCGAGCCAGGGGTAGCTCTTGTCGTCCTTGAGGCGGACGTTGTAGCGGGGCAGGTGCGCCTGGATCAGCGAGTGCTCCAGAATCAGGGCATCGACCTCGCTGTCGACGACCACCCACTCGACGTGATCGGCCTGGGCCACCATCTGGGCCGTGCGCGGCATGAGCTTGGCCGAGTCCTGCCAGTAGCTGGGCAGGCGGTGGCGGAGCGACTTCGCCTTCCCCACGTAGAGGACCCGGCCCTCGGCATCGAAGAACTGGTAGGAGCCCGGGGCGTCCGGGATGGAGCCGGTAGGAGGCCGATACTGCATCAGGTCCACTCTCGCGCAGCCGCTGGTGGGGGGCGTTACACTGGCTGGGCCGGCCTGGTTTCCGGCATACAACCTCGCATCGAGGCCGACATACCCGCGGATGGGCGACCAGGCTGTCCCCGCCGGCCATATCGATGCTCTCCCGACAAGGGGGCAGACCAGATGCTCAGGCTTCAGACGCCACTTCCGGAGCGCTACACGTCCGCAACCGAGGACGAACTGGCGGACATGATCGCCGCCGCCAAGACCTCGCTCGGGTCCAGGCTGTTCATCCTCGGCCACCACTACCAGCGAGACGAGGTCATGCGCTGGGCCGACGCCCGAGGGGACTCGTTCGGGCTCTCCCGGCTGGCCGCCGACCAGGCTGAGGCCGAGTTCATCGTCTTCTGCGGCGTCCATTTCATGGCCGAGTCGGCCGACGTCCTCACGGGCGACCACCAGCAGGTCCTCCTGCCGGACCTCAATGCCGGGTGCTCCATGGCCGACATGGCGGACATCGACCAGGTGGAGGAGGCGTGGGACGAGCTCGGCCGCGTCATCGACCTGGACGGCCTGATCCCGGTCACCTACATGAACTCGGCCGCCGCGCTGAAGGCCTTCGTCGGTCGCCACGGTGGCGCGGTCTGCACGTCGTCCAATGCCCGGGCGGTGCTGACCTGGGCCCTCGAGAGGGGCGAGCGCGTCCTCTTCTTCCCCGACCAGCACCTGGGGCGCAACACCGGCTTCGAGCTCGGCTACGGCGTCGACGACATGCGGGTGTGGAACCCGCGGCTCCCGCTGGGCGGCTGCGGCGACCGCGAGGTGAAGGAGTCGACGCTTCTGCTCTGGAAGGGCCACTGCTCGGTGCACCAGCGCTTCCGCCCCGAGCACGTCGAGGCATTTCGCGCCGAGCACCCTGAGGGGATCGTGATGATCCACCCCGAGTGCGCACACGAGGTGGTGGAGCTCGGCGACGTCACGGGTTCGACCGATGCGATCATCCGGGCCGTCGCAGCCGCGCCGCCCGGCGCGGTCATCGGTGTCGCGACGGAGATCCACCTGGTGAACCGGCTGAACAACGAGTCGCCGGACAAGACCGTCATCTGCCTCGACCCGTTGGTGTGCCCCTGTTCCACCATGTCGCGCATCGACCCCCAGCATCTCGCCTGGGTCCTCGAGGGACTGGTGAACGGCGAGGTGCGGAACCGCATCGTCGTCGACGCGGACACGACGGAGTGGGCCAGGGTCGCGCTCGAGCGCATGCTGGCGATCACCTGACTCGCTGCTGACTCGGTGCTGACTCGCTGGCCGGTCTGACTCGACTCCCTGATCTCGACTGACCCATCTGACCCATCTGACTCGTCTGACCCATCTGACTCGCCTGACCCATCTAACTCGTCTGACTCGGCAGTCAGCTGACTCGCCTGTGCTCGACTGTGCGGAAACGCCGATAGGGTCCCGACGGTCGGGCGCCGCACCGACAGGAGGCCATTGCAGTGAGCGACTTTCCAGCCCCACCCGTACCGGTCAATCACGTGCAGCCCGTCCCGCGCCGAGTCCGGGCCTATTTGGCGGGCCAGGCCGTGGTCGACACGACCGCGGCCCGCTACGTGTGGGAGAACACGTCGTACCCGCAGTACTACATCCCGCTGGCTGACGTGCGTGCCGACGCGCTCATCGATGAGGAACAGGTCATGGAGACGTCGCGGGGCGACGCCCGGCGCTACGGCGTGCGGGTCGGCGACGTCGACCGGCCCAGCGCGGCCACTGTGCTCACGGCCGCGAAGGTGGAGGGCCTGGACGACACCATCCGCTTCTCGTGGTCGGCATTCGATGCGTGGTTCGAGGAGGACGAGCAGATCTTCGTCCACCCGCGCAACCCATATACGCGGGTCGACGCCCTGCGCTCCAGCCGGCGCCTACGCGTCGAGTCCAAGGGCGTCGTGCTGGCCGAGACCTCGTCGCCCGTTCTGTGCTTCGAGACCGGGCTCCCGACGCGGTATTACATCGATCGGACCGACGTCGACTTCACCCATCTGGTGCCGTCCGACACGGAGACTGCCTGCCCGTACAAGGGGACAACGAGCGGCTACTGGTCGGCCAACGTTGAGTTGCGGATCCATCCCGACATCGCGTGGACCTACGACTTCCCCACACGAGAGCTACTGCCCATCGCCGGGTTGATCGCCTTCTACAACGAGAAGATCGATATGTTCCTGGACGGACAGTTGCTGGAGCGGCCGCGCACGCACCTGGCGTGACGCAGCCGCATGTCGGATCGAACGGGCGCTGAGTTCCAAGCCGCATGTGCGCTCCGGCGCGCCGAAGCGCCGGCCGACTTGGGGTTTCGACTGCGCCGGGCCAAATCGACCGACGGGTGAATCCCGGGGCGCCCGGCCGCCCCCTCAGGCCGCCGTCGGCGGGGGCCGCTGGCGCTGGGGCGGGCGCTCGCGCTGGTTGCGCAGGCGGTTGTGGAACCCGCAGAGCAGCCGCCCGTTCTCCTGGGTGGTCGCTCCACCGGCGGCCCAGGGCTCGATGTGGTCGCCCTGGCAGCGCTCGGCGGGCTCGTAGCAGTAGGGGTGCGTGCAGATGCGGTCGCGCAGCTCGATGGCCCGGCGGGTCCCGCCGCTGAAGAGCCGGGCCCGCACGCTGACGTCGACCCGGTTGCCGAGGGAAAAGATGGCCCGCTCGAAGTAGGCCGAGTCCAGCCAAGGGGTGAGGGCCGAGGGGGCGAGCACCGTGCCGTTCTCGAGCTCGCAGATGCGCCCGTGGAGTGTCTCATAGCCGACGAAGACAGAGAAGAGCGGGGCGGGGCGGATGCCCTCGGCGGGGGCGGTGGCGCTGCGCGTGGCCATCTCGACGAGGGCGTCGGCCCGGCGCTGCGCCGAGGTGCGGGCCAGCTCGTCGAGGCGAGCCGGGCGCCCCAGGCGTTCTTTGGCCTCGGCGCAGTCGGCCTCGAAGAGATCGTGCTCGAGGCGGTTGAGCTCGCCCGAGACGATGGCACCCGAGACCGGGTCGAGGGTCATCTGGCCCAGCCACATCCCGCTGAAGCTGGCCTCTACGAACACGTTGCGGGCGGCCTTGCGGTCCTCCTCGGCGGCGTCGGCCCCGTCGGGGTCGGCCAGCTGCTTCCAATAGGAAAGGGCCCGGTAGAAGTCCTCGAAGCCCATCTCGCTTGGCCTGGGCGACGAGCATCGACTCGTCGCGGGCCATGGCGGACTCGGTGCGCTGGCGCCTCGCCGAGGCGAGGGCCTGGGCGGCGTCGAGCCCGATGGCCCCCTCACGCCAGGCCTCGGCGCACTCGGGCAGATGGCGCAGGGCCCGACCGAGGCGCACCCGGCGCCGGGCGGCGCGGCGCGGGAGCCGGCACCGCGTGGCGATCCACGCCGAGGCCGTCTTGGCCCCGTCGGCCGCCCACTCCTCGCCCGCCTCGAAGGCTGCCGTCGCCTCGGTGACGAAGGACTCAAAGCGCGAGAGCAGCCGGTGCAGCTCCTCGATCGACGCGCCGTCGCCGTAGTTCGCCGCCCCCGAGGCCACCAGTGCCTCGAGTGCCTCGGCGAAGTTCTCCAACTCCATGTGTTCGATGCAAGCACTTGGGTGTCACAGCGCAGCGGGACACAACGCGGGACAGAACGCGAAACAAAACCACTGCGAAACCCACTGACACAACGCGGTTCGGGAGCGACCGTTCTTTGGGGGGACTGCTGAGCGGGTGCCGCTGCGGTCACGCTGTCGCGGGTGCTGTCTGGACCGTTCCCGGCAGTGCCGTCCCGGCAGTGCCGTCCCGGCAGTGCCGTATGTGACTGGCGACGTCGGTGCGCTACGACTTGGCCTTGGCCAGCACCGGCTTGAGGACCTCGCCGGTGTAGCTGCCGGCCGTCTTGGCCACCTGCTCGGGCGTGCCCTCGGCGATCACGGTGCCACCCTTGTCGCCGCCCTCGGGGCCCAAGTCGATGATCCAGTCCGCCGTCTTCACCACGTCGAGGTTGTGCTCGATGACGACGACGGTGTTCCCCTGCTCCACCAGGCGACCGAGCACGTCGAGCAGCTTGCGCGTGTCGTCGAAGTGGAGGCCGGTGGTCGGCTCGTCGAGGATGTAGAAGGTGTGGCCGGTCGGGCGGCGGCTCAGCTCGCTGGCCAGCTTCACCCGTTGTGCCTCGCCACCCGAGAGCGTGGGCGCAGGCTGGCCGAGGCGGATGTACCCCAGGCCGACGTCGACCAGCGTCTGCATGTGGCGGGCGATCGGAGGCTGGCGCTCGAAGAAGCTGAGGGCTTCCTCGCACGACATGTCGAGCACGTCGGCGATGGTCTTGCCCCGAAAGGTGATCTCGAGCGTGTCACGGTTGTAGCGCGCCCCGTGGCAGATCTCGCACGGCACGTAGACGTCGGGGAGGAAGTGCATCTCGATCTTGATCGTCCCGTCGCCGGCGCAGGCCTCGCACCGCCCGCCGCGCACGTTGAACGAGAAGCGGCCCGGCTGGTAGCCCCGGACCTTGGCTTCGGCCGTCTGCGCGAAGAGCTTGCGGATGTGGTCGAAGACGCCCGTGTACGTGGCCGGGTTCGAGCGTGGGGTGCGCCCGATGGGTGCCTGGTCGACGTCGACCACCTTGTCGAGCTGGGACATGCCCTCCACCTTGCGGTGCCGTCCCGGGAGCGCCTTGGCCCGGTGCAGGTGCTGCGCGAGCGAACGCAGGAGGATGTCGTTCACCAGCGTCGACTTCCCCGACCCCGACACGCCCGTCACTGCGATGAGGCAACCGAGGGGGAACGACACGTCGATGTCGTGCAGGTTGTGCTCCCTGGCGCCGCGCACCGTCACCACGTCACCCGAGCCCGGCCGGCGCCGGGCCGGCACCGGGATCGACTTCTTGCCCGACAGGTACTGCCCCGTGATGGACGCCTTGTTGGTGAGCAACCCGCCGCGGCCGCTGACCGGGCCGGCGTGCACGACGATGCCCCCGTGCTCCCCCGCGCCCGGGCCGATGTCGACCACGTAGTCGGCGGCGCGGATGGTCTCCTCGTCGTGCTCGACCACGATCACCGTGTTGCCCAGGTTGCGCAGCCGCTCCAGGGTGGCGATGAGGCGCTGGTTGTCGCGCTGGTGCAGGCCGATGGAAGGCTCGTCGAGCACGTAGAGCACCCCGACGAGCCCGCTGCCGATCTGGCTGGCCAGGCGGATGCGCTGCGCCTCACCGCCCGAGAGCGTCCCGGCCGAGCGGGCCAGCGACAGGTAGTCGAGGCCGACATCGAGGAGGAACTGCATGCGCTCGCGGACTTCCTTGAAGACCCGGTCCGCGATCATGTGCTCGCGGTCGCTCAGCTCGAGGCTGGCCATGGCATCGACGGCGTTGCCGATGGAGAGGCTGCACAGCTCGTAGATGTTCCGTCCCCCGACGGTGACGGCCAGGGACTCGGGCTTGAGGCGCGCCCCCTTGCACTCGGGACAGTCGACCTCGCGCATGTACTGTTCGATCTGCTCGCGCGACCAGTCCGACTCGGACTCGCCGTGGCGCCGCTGCAGCCAGGGGATGATCCCCTCGAACAGCGCCTCGTAGGATCGCTTCCGGTTGAAGCGGTTCCTGTAGGTGACGTGCACCGAGCGGCTGCCCGTCCCGTAGAGGACCAACTTCTTGTCCTTGGCCTTGAGCGACCTCCACGGGGCGTCGAAGGAGAAGCCGCCGAACTCGGCCACGCCGACCTGCAGCCCGGTGAAGTACTCGCTGCGCGCCCCCGCCCACGGCGCCAGCGCGCCCTCGGCGAGAGAGAGCGAGTCGTCGGGCACCACCAGTTCGGGGTCGACCTCGAACCTCGTCCCCAGGCCGAGGCAGGCCGGGCAGGCCCCGTAGGGCGAGTTGAACGAGAAGCTGCGGGGAGCGGGCTCCTCGAAGCTGATGCCGCAGTGCGTGCAGGCCAGGTGCTGGGAGAAGGTGATGGCCTCGTCCTCCTCACCGCCCTCGCCGTTGCCGTTCATCACGAGCACCTCGGCCGTGCCGCCCGTCAGCTCCAGCGCCGTCTCGATCGACTCGGTCAGGCGCTGGCGGACGTTGGCCCGGCTGACCAGGCGGTCGACGACCACCTCGATGGTGTGCATCTCGTAACGGGCCAGGTTGACCTCGGACCGCTCGGAGAGCTCGAGGGGCACGCCGTCGACGCGCACCCGGGCGAAGCCCTGCTTGGCCAGGTCGTCGAGCAGCGTGCTGTATTCGCCCTTGCGCCCGCGCACTACGGGGGCCATGACCTGGAAGCGGGTCCCCTCGGGCAGCTCGAGAACCCGGTCGACGATCTGCTGGGGGGTCTGGCGGGCCACGGGCCGCCCGCAGACGGGGCAGTGCGGATGGCCGATGCGGGCATACAAGAGGCGCAGGTAGTCGTAGACCTCGGTGATCGTCCCCACGGTCGAGCGCGGGTTGCGGGAGGCCGACTTCTGGTCGATGGAGATGGCCGGCGACAGGCCCTCGATGAAGTCGACGTCGGGCTTGTCCATCTGGCCCAGGAACTGGCGGGCGTAGGCGGAGAGCGACTCGACGTAGCGGCGCTGGCCCTCGGCGTAGATGGTGTCGAAGGCCAGGGAGGACTTGCCCGAGCCGGACAGGCCGGTGAAGACGATCAGCCGGTCCCGGGGAAGGTCGACCGAGACATCTCGCAGATTGTGCTCACGAGCCCCGCGAACGACGAGACGGTCGGCCATCCGATGAGGATACCGGCGCGCTGTCTCACCTCATCCCGGCCCCTGGTCACGGCGTCGGGGTCACCGCGCCGGGCGTCACAGCGTCGGGGTCACCGCCGTGGAGCCGCCACCGTCGGATCGGCGGCGTCGCTGCCCGCGCCCGGCAACCGCCGCCCGGCAATCCCCGGGGGAGGGTGTCAGGCGAAGGTCACGTCCTCTTCGCCCCAGTAGGCCTCGACGGCGCTGATCAGCCCGTCGTCGGTGACGGTGAAGATCTCGACACCCCGGATCTCCATGGTGGCGTTGCCGGCCAGGGTCAGCGTGATCTGGAAGCGGATGGCGGCCTTGTCGGCCACCGGGTGGACCTCTTCGACCGTGAAGGTCATGGTCTCGCAGCCGTCGAAACCGGACTGGATGAAGTCCCTGATCTCGTCCCGGCCCTTGCGGAGGCCGCTCGGGTAGGGGTCCATCTGGACGGCGTCGGGAGTGAAGAGGGCGGCGTAGGCGTCGGCGTCCTTGGAGCTGACGACCGCGGCGTAGCGCTCCATGGCCTGGCGGAGCTGGGCGGTGGTGGGCACGGGGCGAGACGCTAGCCCCGGCGGGTCGACCTGGGCCGGTGGGCCGGACCAATGGCGGCTCAGCCGGGGACGGAGGCCCGCAGGTCGGCGATCTCGTCGCGCAGCAGGGCCGCCTCCTCGTAGCGGAGCTCGGCTGCAGCCGCTTTCATCTCCGCTTCCAGCTGCGCCATGAGCTCGACCGCCTCGGCCGGCGTCGAGGCGTCGCCATCGGCCAGCAGCGCGGGGCGCCGGTTGCCCCGGACCGCCGCGTTCTTGCGCACCTCGGCCCGACTGCGGCCCGCCTTGGCCACTCCCCCGCTCGTCCCGCGCAGGCGCTCGAGGATATCGGTGACCGACTTGCGGATGGTCTGGGGGTCGATCCCGTGCTCCCGGTTGTAGGCGATCTGCACCTCGCGGCGGCGCTGGGTGACGGACACGGCCTCGCGCATGGAGTCGGTCACCGTGTCGGCGTAGAGGACGACCATGCCGTCGACGTTGCGGGCGGCCCGCCCCATGGTCTGGATGAGCGAGGAGGCCGAGCGCAGGAAGCCCTCCTTGTCCGCATCGAGAATGGCCACCAGGGCGACCTCGGGCAGGTCGAGCCCCTCCCGCAGGAGGTTGATGCCGACCAGGACGTCGATGGAACCCAACCGCAGCTCGCGCAGGATCTCGATCCGGGTGATGGTGTCGATGTCCGAGTGCAGGTACTGCACCCGGACGCCGGCGTCAGCCAGGTAGTCGGTCAGGTCCTCGGCCATCTTCTTGGTGAGCGTCGTCACCAGGACGCGGCCGCCGGCCGCCACGGTGGTCCCGATCCGGGCGAGCAGGTCGTCGACCTGGCCCTTGGTGGGCATGATCGTCACCTCGGGATCGACCAACCCGGTCGGACGGATCACCTGCTCCACAACCTGACGGGAGTGCTCGAGCTCGAACGGGCCGGGCGTGGCGGACACGAACACGCACTGGGGCACCCGCTCGACGAACTCGTCGAAGCGGAGGGGACGGTTGTCCTTGGCCGAGGGCAAGCGGAAGCCGTGCTCGACCAGCACGTCCTTGCGGGAGCGGTCACCGGCGTACTGCCCGTGCAGCTGGGGGACGGCGACGTGGCTCTCGTCGACGACGCAGAGGTAGTCCTTGGGGAAGAAATCGAGCAGCGTGAACGGCGTCTCCCCCGGGGCGCGGCCGTCGAGGTGGCGGCTGTAGTTCTCCACGCCCGAGCACACACCGGTCTCGGCCAGCATCTCGAGGTCGTGCTCGGTCCGGACCCGGAGGCGCTGGGCTTCGAGCAGCTTGCCCTCCCGCTGGAACTCCTGGAGGCGCTCCCGTAGCTCCACCTCGATGGTGCCGACGGCGCGCTGGATGATGTCGTCGCCCGTGACGTAGTGCGTGGCGGCGTAGACCGCCACGTCCTCCATCTCCTCCCCCATCTCCCCCGTCAGCACGTCGAACGGGACGATGCGCTCGACCGAGTCCCCGAACAACTCGACACGGAGCGCCTGCTCCTCGTAGGCCGGGTGGATCTCGACCGTGTCCCCGCGCGCCCGGAAGGTGCCGCGCACGAGGTTGACGTCGTTGCGGGCGTACTGCAGGTCGACCAGCCGGCGCAGCATGTCCCGCTGGTCGATCTGCTCTCCCACGGACACGCCCAGGATGCGGTCGCGGTATTCGTCGGGAGAGCCCAACCCGTAGATGCAGGACACGGAGGCCACCACGATGACATCACGACGCATGAGGAGGGACGACGTCGTGGCGTGGCGCAGGCGGTCGATCTCGTCGTTGATGGACGAGTCCTTCTCTATGTAGGTGTCCGTCGTCGGGAGGTAGGCCTCGGGCTGGTAGTAGTCGTAGTAGGAGACGAAGAACTCGACCCGGTTCTTCGGGAACAGGTCCCGCAACTCCGAGGAGAGCTGCGCGGCCAGCGACTTGTTCGGCTCGATGATGAGCGTCGGACGCTGGACCTGCTCGATCATCCAGGCGATGGTCGCCGTCTTCCCCGAGCCGGTGATGCCCTGCAACGTCTGGTACGAGTCACCCCGCCGCACGCCCGCCGCCAGCTCGGTGATGGCCGTGGGCTGGTCACCCGACGGCTGGAACGGGGAGACCACCTCGAACTCGGGCATGACCCATGGAGGTTACCTGGGGGCTGTGTCCGCTCAGGCGTGGGCCCGGCGCGCCGCAGCGGCCTCGAGCAACCAGTCCCAGAGCTTGGAAACCTCGACGGCGAGGGCGACCCGGTCGCCCGAGTTGTCCAGGACGTAGTCCGCCTCCTTGATCCGCTCCTCCCGCGAGATCTGCGACCTGATCCGCGCCTCGGCGTCGGCGCGGTCGAAGCCGCGCTGGGAGAGCAGGCGCTCCAGGGCGACATCCGTCGGGCAGTCGACCACCACGACCTCGTGGAGCTTGACCGTGTCACGGTGGACGGCGGTGAGGAGCGGGATGGCCAGGACAACGATGTCGTCGCTGTCCTCGAGGGCGTCTCGCGCCTCGATCATGGCAATGCCGATGGCCGGGTGCGTGATGGCGTTGAGCGCCAGCCGGCTCTCCTCGCTCGCGAAGGCCACGGCGGCGAGCGCCTTGCGGTCGATGGTGCCGTCGGTTGCCAGGATCTCGGGCCCGAAGCGATCGAGCAAGGGTTGGTAGGCCGGCCCGCCGGGCGCCACGACGTCGCGGGCCACCTGGTCGGCATCGATGAGCACGGCGCCTCGCTCGACCAGGAGATCGGCCACGGCCGACTTGCCCGAGCCGATGCCACCCGTCAGGCCGACCGCCAACATCAGCCCACGGCGTCCCGGACCGGGCTGCGCACCACCGCGAAGAGCACGAGCGTGGTGTCGTCGAGGTCCTCGGTGACGAACCAGTCGTCGGCGGTGATGCCGGTCGCACCGCCGGAGTCCTCGCGGGCCACCACCTTGTAGGCGACGGGCAGCAGCCTCGTGTAGGCCCAGACGTACCAGGCGTGAGGAATGCGGTGCCTGATGTCGAACACGTCCAGCCGAAGCAGCTTGTTCGCCTTGGCCCGCCGCGTCGCCAGGTCGGCCTTCACGTGGGGGGCGGCGTCGACCCCGCCCAGCCAGACGTCGCCGAAGTGGCGTTCCAGCATCGAGCGGAGCTCGTCCCGTTCGAACAGGTGGAGATGGAAGGGGTTCTCGAAATCGGCCGGCTTGTTGGGGGTCAGGACGCACCCGACGCCGTCGTCCTTGAGCACGCGGGCCAGCTCGGCGACATGGGGCTCGGGGTCGGTGAAGTGCTCGATCAGGTGCGACGAGCAGGCACCGTCGAAGCCTGCCGGCAGGAACCCGAGGTTGAGGGCGTCCATCTGCGCCACCCGGAGGCCCTCGGGGCCGTAGGTCGCCGTGGCGGTGGCGGCGGCCTCGGACGCATAGTCGACCCCGACCACCTCGCGGCCCGGAGCGAGGAACCGGGCGGACTCGAACCCCTGGCCACATCCGACATCGAGGATGCGACCCTGACCGATGCGGTCCAGGACGGCGCGATAGCCGGCCTCGTGGAGGGCGAGCAGCGAGTCCGGGGTCACGCCCTGCTGGGGACGCTCGCCCGTCAACCGGACTTTCGTGCTGGTCACCACGGGCGCTCTCCCTTCGTGTGACACTCCCGGGTGCCGCTCGCTGCTTACACTACCCGGCGACCTTTCGGTCCTCCTTCATGACTACGTCACCCCCTGTCACCGTTCCCCGAGGGCGGCACGCGGCCCCACGGCCGGAAAGGGCGATCGGCAACCGGTGGTGGTGGATCGGGGGAGCGTCGGTCGTGGCCGTCCTGGCCTACGTGCCTCTCCTGGCCGTGCGGCCCGGGATCGTCACGCCGGACACGAAGACCTACCTCTACCTCGACCCGCTGCGCTTCCTGAGCCAGGTCGCGTTCATGTGGGACCCCACCGTTGCCCTGGGCACCGTGTCCCACGAGTACATCGGCTACCTGTTGCCGATGGGGCCGTTCTTCGCCGTGTTCCACCTGCTCGGCGTGCCCGTGTGGGTGGCGCAGCGCCTCTGGCTCGGCTCCATCCTCTTCGCGGCCGGCCTCGGCGTGCTGTACCTGTCGCGCATCCTCGGCCTCCGCGGGCCCGGACCGACCGCCGCCGCGCTCGCCTACATGCTCTCCCCGTACTTCCTCCAGTACTCGGGCCGCATCTCGGTGATCCTGCTCCCGTGGGCCGGCCTCCCCTTCATGCTGGGCCTGACCATCGTGGCCCTGCGCCGCGGCGGCTGGCGCGAGCCGGCGCTCTTCGCCGTCGTCGTGGCGCTGGTGAGCGGCATCAACGCCAGCTCCATCATCTACGTCGGCGTCGCGCCCGTCCTCTGGATCCTCTATGCCGTGGTGGTCCTCAGGGAGTCGACATGGCGCCACGCCGGCAGCACCGTGCTGCGCATCGGCGTGCTCACGCTGGGGGCCTGCCTCTGGTGGATGGCCGGCCTCGAGGTCGAGGCGGCCTACGGCGTCAACGTCCTCAAGTACACGGAGACCGTCCCCTCCACGTCGGCCACGTCGAACCCGGCCGACATCATCCGGGGCCTCGGGTACTGGTACTTCTACGGCACCGACCACCTCGGCGCCTGGACGACGGCCGCCATCCGCTACACCCAGGACCTCGCCCTCCTGGCCACCTCCTACGCCGTGCCCGTGATCGCCCTGGTGGCGTCCGCGTTCGTGCGCTGGCGCGAGCGCGCCTTCTTCCTCCTGCTCCTCTTCGTGGGGCTGGTGCTCTCCGTCGGGCCCTTCCCGTTCTCCCACCCGACGGAGATCGGTGGCGCCCTCAAGTCGTTCATGACGAACACCACCGCCGGCCTCGCGCTCCGCTCGACCGACCGGGCCACCCCTCTCGTCCTGCTCGCCCTCTTCATGCTGCTGGGCAGCGGGCTGACTGCGCTGTGGTCCCGCTTCCACATCGCCGGGCTCGTCACGGCCATCCTCGTGGCCGGCCTGGTCGTCGCCAACAACCCCTCCCTCTTCCTGGGCGACACCATCGCCAACAACTTCACCCAGCCGGCGTCGCTGCCCGCCTACCAGCTCGCCGCCATCAAGCACCTCAACGCGACCCACCCCGGTACCCGGGTCTTCGCCATCCCCGGGAACGACTTCGCCGCCTACCGCTGGGGTGACACGGTCGACACGCCCCAGCCCGCCTTCCTCAACCGCGACTTCATCACCCGCGAGCAGCAGATCATGGGCTCCATCGCCACGGCCGACACGCTCTACGCGACGGACGGCCCGATCCAGGACGGCACGGCCAACCCGAACGCGCTCGCGCCGATGGCCCGCCTCATGGGGGCCGGCGACCTCATGGTCGAGTACGACCAGCAGTACGAGCGCTACGGCGTCCCCCAACCCCAGCTCCTCGCTCCCCAGTTCCTGCAGACGCCGCTCGGCCTCGCCGACCCGGTCTCGTTCGGCACGCCGCGGCCCAACGCCTCGATCGTGTCCACCTTGAACGAGCAGGACCTCTCGGTGCCGGGCAACGAGGGCTGGCCCGCGCCGCTCGTCACCTACACCGTGCCCGACCCGCGGGCGATGGTGCGGGGCGAGTCCGACACCGGCGCGCTGGTCATGGAGGGCGACGCCACGGGGCTCAACAACCTCGCCGGGCTCGGGCTGCTGAACACGGACAGTGCCGTCTACTACGCCGGCACGCTCGCCACCCAGCCCACCCGGCTCGACGAGCTGGCCTCGCAGGGGGCGCAGCTCGTGCTGACCGACACCAACCGCAAGCAGGCCTTCCGCTGGGACACGCTCACGGCCAACTCCGGCTACACCGAGGCGCCCAGCGACAACCCGGCCAAGAGCGACCTGAGCGACAGCCCCGTCGAGCTGTTCCCCGGGACCACCATCAGCAGCAAGTCCTACGCCTCCTACGTGGGCGCGGTGAACGTGACGGCCAGCAGCTACGGCAACTCGGTCTCCTACACACCCGAGGACCAGGCCTACAGCGCGATCGACAACAACTTCGACACGGCCTGGATCGCCGGCACGTTCGTGCCGGACCCCAAGGGCCAGTGGTGGCAGTCCCAGTTCGCCAAGCCGGTCACCACGGACCACATCACCCTGGTGCAGCCCCAGCGCGGTGACCGCTCCCGCTGGGTGTCCGGTGTCACCCTCACCTTCGACGGCAAGGACCCCGTCACCTACAAGCTCGACGCCTCGTCCCACGTCACGTCGGGCCAGACCCTGTCCTTCCCGAGCCGCACCTTCCACACCCTGCGGGTGACCATCGACGGTACGACGAACGACTCGGCCCCCCCACCCTCGGCGTCGGCGGTCGGCTTCTCCGAGATCGAGATACCCGGCCAGCAGGTGCGCCAGGTCGTGCAGATGCCGACCCAGATGCTCACCAACCTCGGCACGACCTCGGCCGCCGACCGCCTCACGGTCGTGATGACCCGCCAGCGGACCTCGCAGTACCCGCCCCGCGACGACCCCGAGACGTCGATCTCACGCCAGTTCACGCTCCCCACCGCGCGCACGTTCACGCTGGCGGGCAGTGCCAGCCTGTCGGCCCTGATCCCCGACGACGAGGTCGACCGCCTGGTGGGCCGCGCCACGGCCCCGGCCACCACCGTCGTGGACGCGTACTCCTCGGGCCGCCTGCCCGGCGACGTGCGGGCGACGGCCTCGGCCACCGTCGACGGCAACCCGACGACGGCCTGGCAACCGGGACTCGGCTCGAAGGCCCAGGTCGGTTCCACGCTGACCTACGACCTGGCGAAGCCGCAGGCGCTCAGCAGCCTCGCCATGCAGGTGATCGCCGACGGCCGGCACTCGGTGCCCACCGCCATGACGATCACGTCGGGCACCCAGGTGCGCACGGTGACGCTGCCACCGATCGCCGACGGCACCGTTCCGGGGGCCGTCACCACGGTGCCCGTCTCCTTTCCCGCCCTGACCGGCTCGCACTTCGTGGTCACGTTCACCGGGGTCCGTCCCGAGTACGCCGCCAACTACTACTCCGCCGGCCCGTTGGAGCTCCCGCTCGGCATCGCCGAGATCGGCATTCCGGGTGTGCGGGCGGCCGCGACACCCGCAACCCTGCCCGGGAACTGCGTGGCCAACCTCCTCTCCATCGACGGCCAGCCGATCGACGTCGCGATCGTCGGATCCGCGTCGCATGCCCTCGGCGGCGGCGAGGCGCAGCTCGTCCCCTGCGGGCCCGACGCCAAGGGCATCACGCTCAGCGCCGGACCCCACGTCGTGGAGACCGCGGTCGGGCACAACCCTCCGTGCGCCAGCGCCCCGACAACCTGCACGGGCTGGAACATCGATCAGGTGGCGCTCGATTCGGCGCCGGGCGGGGCGGCGGGGTCCGGGGCGTTCCCCACCACGGCCGGCACCCCGCAGCTCATGGCGACCCAGCCCGGTCCGGCGCCCACGGTGGCCACGACGTCCGTCCACATCGACAGCCACGGCGCTGACGTGACCGGGGCGACCCAGCCCTTCGAGCTCGTTCTCGGGCAGAGCGTCAACAAGGGCTGGCAGGCGGTGGCCCAACCGGGCCCAGGCGCCGCGGCGGGCACCCACGCCGTGAACCTCGGGACGCCGCATCTCGTCGACGGGTTCGCCAACGGCTGGCAGGTCAGCGCGGCCGACTTGCGCGCCCTCGGTGGCTCGAGCTTCACGGTCGAGCTCACCTGGACGCCCCAGCGCGTGGTCTGGGCCGCGCTGGCCGTCTCCGGCGCCACCCTGCTCCTCTGCCTCGTCCTCGGGTTGCTCCCGCGGCGCGCCCGGCGCTGGGTGCGCGGCCACCTGCCCCGCCGTCTGCGCGGGCCGGCCGGTCCCGAGCCGCCCGAGCGGCCGGCGGTGCCGTTCGACGCCGCGGTCCTGGCCTTCCCGGGCGCCCCGCCCCCCAAGGAGCAGCGCCAGCGCGGCTGGCCGCGCTTCCCCCGCGCCCTGCTCATCGGCGTGGTGACCGGTGGCGTCGCCTGGCTCGTCACCCCCCCGGCGGCGGCCCTCGTCGTCGCCGGCGTGGTCACGCTCGGCCTGCTGGTCCCGTGGGCCCGAGCCGTCGCCAGCGTGGGCGCCATCGCCGCCATCGTCGCCGGCTGCAGCAACGTCGTCCAGGGACAGCACGTCCACCACTACCTGGCCGGCTCCAACTGGGACGCGTCCTTCGTCAACGCCGGCAACCTGATCTGGCTCGGCGTCGTCCTCCTGCTCGCCGACGCCGTGATCTCGGGTCTGGGTCTGCGCGTCCGCAAGCCGCTCCGCCGCCGGAAGCTGCGCGCCGTGCCACCGGGCGAGATCGTCCCGACACCTCCCCCGGCGCCGACGATCATCGGCATCGACGGCTGACCCGCCGCCAGCCCGGGGATCAAGAACCCGGTGTCGCCTCCTGTGCCAGCGCCTCGAGGGCGCGGCGGGCGGTGGCGTCCCAGGTGAACCAGCGCGCCCGGGCCAGCGCGCCCTTCGAGAGGCGGCTGCGCAGGACGTCGTCGCCCAGGACGCGCCCGAGCGCGGCCGGGAGGTCAGCCGGGTCGTCCACCAGGACGCCGGACTCGCCGTCGAGGACGGCATCGGCATGCCCGGCGATGGCCGTCGCCACGGCCGGCGTCCCGCAGGATGCGGCCTCCGTCAGGGTCATGCCCCATCCCTCCCGCTGGGAGCTGCTCGCCACGACCCAGGCCCGGCGGTACCAGTCGACCAGTTCCCCGTCGCCCACCCGTCCGGGCAGGCTGATCCAGTCGGTGGCGCCGAGCTCGTCGCGCAGGGCCTCGAGGGCGGCCCGCTCGTACCCCTCGCCGAGGATGACCGCCCGCAGCTCGGGCTGGCCGGTCTTCACTCGGGCCAGAGCCCGCATCAGCATGTCGAAGCGCTTCACCGGCACCAGCCGGCCCACCGCCACGACGAGGGGCGTCGGTGAGCGGTGGCCGCCCGGTTGAAAGCGGGCGTCCACCCCGGGAGGCGCCACGGTCACCCGGTCGGCTCGCAGCCCGAGCATGTCGACGATCTCGAGTCGTGAGGACTCCGACAACGTCACGATGCGGCTCGAGCGGTAGAAGCGGGGGGCGATCCGGCGCTCGACGAGGTCGCCCAGGCGGGCCAGCGCCGGTGGCAGGACCATGCCCCACATCTCGGCGTGGACGTGGTGCAGGAAGACGATGCGCGGCCCCCGGTACCACAGCGGCGACAGGAACGGCATGCCGTTCCAGATCTCGACCAGGGCGTCGCCGGGGCGGTGCCCCATGCGGACGCCCTCCCACGCCGCGCCCGGGAAGACGGCGTAGCGGCCCGCCTGGCGCACCACCCGGTACCCGTCGCGGGTGAGCGCGGCCGGCGCGCCGGGCACGGCCGAGGTGCGGAAGGTCACGTCGAGGCCCGCGGCGGCCCACCGGGAGGCGATCTTGTGGGCGTGCAGCTCGGAGCCGCCCGCCTCGGGGTCCTCCAGGTCGCGCCAGGCGACGAAGTGGATGCGCCGGAGGCCGGCCTCGGCCGCGATGGCGGCGAGCACGTCGGGGTCGGTGCTCGCGGGGTCGGGCCCACGGCTGGCGCCGGGCACGGCCGGCACCGGCCCCAGGTCGTCGCCCATGCGGTCAGGTTATCCCTACGACCTGCCTCCCGACTCGGACTCTGTGGACGACCGCGAACCCGCACACGATCACGAGCAGGACCACCGCTTGGACGCCGACGTCCACCAGCGCGGTGGCCCGCGGTGACCCGTGCACCGCCAGAACGGCAACGGTCAGCGCCGCGGCGCCACCGACCAGCACGCCGGCCACCCAGCGCCGCCCCACGGCGAGCAGGTACATGGTGAGGACCACCGAGACGCTCAGCATGATCATCGCCAGCACCAGCGGGGCCAGCGCGTCGGCGGCCGACGTGTAGGCGTGGTGGAAGACCACCTCCAGGAGCTTCTCGGGTGCGATCAGGGCGACGCCGAGCAGCAACACGGACGGAACGGCCAGCAGCACCAGGACCACGGCCAGCTGGCGGAGCGCGTGGCCGCCCTGGCGCCAGCGGATGGCGGCCTCGGGGAGCAGGTACCCGCCGAGGACGACCGCGCCGAAGACGATCGCCTTGCTCGTGACCGACACCGCGGCGTAGGCGCCGCTGTGCGACGGGTTGTCGCGGCCGACCACCAGCACGTCGATGTTCTGCAGCACCGCCACCATGGAGAGGGAGACGGACGCCACGACGAGATCCAGCACCACCGTGCGACGCGCCTGGGTCTTGCCCCCGAGCACCGGGTCGGGCCGTACCGCGGCCACCCAGCTCGCGGCGCGCAGCAGATGCGCCGTCCCGCCGCCCGACCAGGCTCGCACCGCAGCCCAGCGGGCGTGCGCCGCGGCCACGACCTCCCCGATGAGGACGCCGACCGCGGCCCCCGAGGGGCCGAAGCCGGCGAGCACGAGGACGATCACGGCGACCAGGCGGACGCCGATCTCCACGAGGAGATTCGCCGCCAAGGGCCGGTAGGACCGGTGCGCCTGCAGCAGGCCGCGGTCGAGCGAGAGCAGGACGAAGAAGGCGGCGGCCGTCAGGATCGCCGCGATGCCGATGCCGCTCTGCTGGTTCAGCAACACGGCCACTTCGTGCCGGCTGCTGAACACGATGACGGCCCACAGCAGGACGACCAGGGTCACTTGCCGGTGCACCCGCCCCGCCCAGCGCCGGACCAGGTGGCCGCTGCCGTCCTCGTGCCAGATGGTCACGCGACGCACCACGGCCACCACCACCGCGGACCCGGGCATCGAGAGAATGAGGTACAGCCCCGTCAGCTGGTTGAGGACCCCGTAGCTGTGCGGGGCTGAGCAGCCGGGCCAGCGCGATGGTGAGGACGACGCCGGCCCCGTTGGCCACGACGCCCGCCGACGGCGAGCGGGCCCGCCTGCAGGAGGCCGGCCCGCATCGACTCGACGCCGGGCCGCGCCTCGTCGTCGAGGAGCAGCTCCGCGCCGAGGTTGGGACCGACTGCATTGGGCGCGAACGACATCGCCGCCGACACGGATTCGACGACGACCTCGGCCGCAGGGGCGTCCGCAGTCGCGGGGGTGTCCGCGACGTCGGGGGTGCTCACCCGGGGACCTTGCCGCCTCGTCCTCCATGCCGATGCGGTCGACCACGGGCAGGATCTGGCGCGCAGCAGCTCGCCGCCGTCCAGGCTGATGTGGACGCCAGTCGGACCAACGCACGTCGACACCGGACACGGAGGCGGTGTAGACGCCGGCGGGGTCGAGCATCCGGTTGAGGTCGATCACGCTGACCACTCCGGGACGGCTGCGCGCCACGTGCCGCACAGTGCGTTGTACGTCCTGCACGCGAGCCGGCTGTGTTCTCCGACCAGGACAACCCGTCGGGTTGGCGATCACTGGGGTCGACGTAGGGCATGGTGAACAGCACCACTCTGGCACCAAACGAGTGGAGGATGGCGATGGCCGACTGCAGATCGGCCGTCAGGTGCCGGTCCCAGCCGCCTCGCCGATGTGGACCCAGTGCCCGTCCAGCAGGTGGTCGGCGATCTCCCAGCGCCCCAGCCCGAGCGCCACCACCTGGGGCCGCTGCCGGGCGACGAGGAGCGGCCACAGCCCGCGCCAGTTGTCGCACCCGGGTGTGGCCGGGCCCGCTGCGCCCGACGTGAAGATCCAGGTCTGCGGGTCGAGGTCGCAACCGAGGGTGGCGTCGTCGGTCACGCTGACCCCGTACTCCTGCCGCGCATCAACGGAGAGCCCGGTGCCCAGGGTCAAGGTGATGGAGTCACCCAGGACGAGGAGACGCACCGGATGTGGACCGTACGCCCCCGAGCGCTGCAGCGCACTGTGCTCCGACGCGGTCAGCCCGGGCGGGAGAGGAAAGGCCCTCCTGGCGCCACCGGAACCGTCGGCCCGGGCCGCCGCCCCTGCCCCCGCAGGCGGTGCCGACCAAGCGGTGAGGCCGAGTCCGGCCACCATGAGGCACGCGGCACCCAACAGGCCTCGGACACCCCGGCGCCTCACGCCGGCGCCGCCCTCGTCGTTGCCGCCCGTGCCCGCGCCGCCGGGAGGCCCGCGCCACCCCGGCCCACGCACCGCACGACCGCCATGCTCGCCACGAACCCCCCGGACTTCGCTTCCGCGGCGGCGGTGCAAGCCGCCAAGGTGCCCGCCTCGAGGAGCAGCGGGTGGGAGAGCCCCAGCTGCACGTGGTCCCACACCCACGCCCCGGCCTGGATGGTCGGCCGCCGCCCGAGGGCGGCCGTCATGAAGGCGGCCGCATAGGTGGGGTCGTTCCCCTGTTCCAGCCGGGGGGCCTCGGGGTTGGTGGCGATCACGACCGTGTTGACCCGCCACACGGCCACCGCATGGCGGACCGCGGCGTACTGCGCCGGTGTGCCGGCCGGCGCCGGGCCGCCCAGGCCGAAACCCAGCCGCATCAGCACCCTGAACCCGGCCTCCGCCGGTCCGGCCCGGTTCGCCACCCCCTGTGGCCCTCCCCCGCCGGCCTGGCTGTAGTGCATGCTGTTGACGGCCTGCCAGGCCAGGGCGGACTGGAGCCCCGAGAAGGGCGCAGGGTAGGAGAGCAGGACGCGTCCGGGCGGCAGTGTCGGGGCCACCTCGCTGTACCAGCGGGGCAGGCTCACGGCGCGCATCGCGAAGGGCAGTCGCTCGCCGAAGAGGGTGGCCATCGGGACGAGGGCCACCGCGCTGACGGCGAGCGCGCCCACGATCCCCCGCCAGTCGGGTGCAGCACGGTGCACGCGTTCGAGTATGACGGCCAACGCGACCGCCGCGGCCAGGAACCCGATGGCCATGAAGCGCTGCTGAATGACATTCTCGATCACCGGGATCTTCGAGAAGACGCGGGCGGGCTCCCACTGGCCAGGGCGCGCCAGCAGCGAGCAGACGACGCACAGGGCCAGCATGAACCCGAAGAACCACAAGCGCCGGTCCCGCCAGAACACCAGCGTGCCGGCGACCAGGACGGCCAGGAAACTCCAACCGAGGTACGCCGGGGAAGGGAGCGGGGCGCCCTTGTAACCGCCCAGAGCCAGGAAGATGATGTGCGGTGACGGATAGGCGGTCGTCACGAAGCTCGACGGGAGGAAACCCCCGAGCTTCGTGATGTTGGGCCAGACCAGACCCGAGAGGTGCGCCGGGCCTTCGAGTGCGAACCAGACCGGCCAGGCGAGGAGCACGGCACCGAGGCCCAGGCCGACGCCCAGGGCCTCGGCGGCATGGGGGGCCCGCCGCCGCAGCCCGTCCCGGTCGCCCACCAGCGCGGCGGCCACCAAGGCGGCGATGCACACGACCACGACCACGACCACGATGGCCAGGAGCTCGGTGGACAGGAAGAACTGGGCGAAGACGAGGAGGCCGAGCAGGACCCCGGTCCACCGGGCGCTGTGCCGCTGCCGGATCAGGATCTCGTCGAGGACCGCCAGGATGAGGGGCAGCGCCATGAGCGCGGCCGTCATCAGGTGGGCGAACGCGAGGCTCGAGAGGACGAACGGAGAGAAGCCGTAGAGCAGGCCCCCGGCGAAGGCGGCCGGCGTCCAGGGGACCCAGCGCCGGATCACGACGAACGCGGCGAAGGCGGTGAGCGCCGGCGTCACCGTCGAGGCGACGTTGAGGGAGGCGACCGGTCCCCAGATCCACGTGACCGGCACCAGCGGGATGCTCAGCCCGGTCACCGAGGTCTGCGCCAACAGGTTGATGCCGGACGGGTGGAAGAGCGCGGTGGAGAAGAACGGGTTCTGCCCGTGGGCCAGCGCGGTGGCCGGCCACTGAAAGAACCACAAGAAGAGCGCCGGGTCGCCGCAGCCGCACAAGGTGTGGGTGGAGGCCCCGGCGGCCCAGGCGTGCACCCACAGCACGACCCCGAGGGCGAGGTACGCCGCCCCCGCCGTGGCCAGGGTCATCCACGGCCGCCACCGACGCGCCGGGCTCGGCGCGTGCCTAGCCAGCGTCGAGCGTGCCGGCCGTGGCACTCGTACGCCGCGGCAGCACCGGGGCGTCCCTCCCGGTCGAACCCGCCTCGTGGTACTCCTCCTCGACGTTGACCGACCAGATGTCGTGGGTCGCGCCGTTGATGTTCTCCACCGTCAGCATGGCGGTGTACATGGAGTGGTCCTGGTTGTTGTACTTGTGCATGCCGTTGCGGCCGACGGGATGGATGTTGGGCGCCTCGGTCTCGATCCACTTGCGGATGGTGCCGACGTTGGCCTTGTAGCTGAAGTCGTAGTACGGGTAGGCCTTGGGGACGCGTACGACGTAGCCGCGCTCCACGTCGCCGTCGGCGGCCAACCCCAGCGAGATCAGCTCCCTGGTTCCCAGCGCGATGAGCTCCTCGTCGGGCGTGTTCCACATGGCGTCACCCTCGAAGACGAAGTACTCGAGGCCGAGACACGTGCGCCCGTCCTTGACCAGGTAGGGCGACCACGACCCGTAGTTCTGGATGCGCCCGACCCCGACGTCCGTGGCGTGGATGTAGATCCAGTTGTCGGGGAAGCTGCGCGACTCGGGCACCACGAGCGCCACCGTGAGGTAGTCGCGGTAGTGCAGGTCGTCCGCCGCCGCCACCACTTCCGGCGGTGGTGGCGGCGTGATGGTGTGCACCAGCTCGCGCATCGGCATGGTCGAGATCACGTGTGACGCGGGCACCGTGTGCTCGCTGCCGCGCTGGGTGTACGTCACGGCCACGGCGCGGCCGCCCTCGACGTCGATACGGGTCAGCCTCGCCCCCATCTCCAGCGTCCCCCCGGCTGCCTGCACCTTGTCCGCGCAGACCTCCCACATCATGCCCGGGCCGTACTTGGGGTACTGGAACTCCTCGATGAGGGTGGTGATCTCCGTCTGGCCGCGCTTGGGCAGGATGGCGTTGATGACCGCCTTGCGCAGGTCGAGGTTCTTGACCCGTTGGGCCGCCCAGTCGGCCGGCATGTCGGCCACCGGCACTCCCCACACCTTCTCGGTGTAGGTCTTGAAGAAGGTGCGGTAGAGGCGCCAGCCGAAGCGGGCGACGAGCCAATTCTCGTAGTTGGACTCGTCCTCGGGGGGCCGGAGGCGGGCCCAGAGGTAGGAGAAGCCGCACAGGATCGCCTCCCACAGGCCGAGGTTGCGCAGGGCGTTCATCGCCTTGAGCGGGTAGTCGTAGAACTTGCCCTCGTAGTAGATCCGGCTCATGCGGGGTCGGAGCATGAAGTCGCCTTCGGGCAGGATCTCGTGCCAGAGGGCCTCCACCTCGGGGACCTTGGTGAAGAATCGGTGCCCGCCGAGGTCGAAGCGCCATCCCTCGCGCACCACGGTGCGGGAGATGCCCCCCACCACGTCGTCCGCCTCGAGCACGACGGGGTGCTCCCCCTGCTTGGTCAGGAGATAGGCCGCCGTCAGCCCCCCGGGACCCGCGCCGGCGATGACGACGGGTGTCTCCTCGGGCGCGGCCACGAGGAGGGGAGGTTAGTGGACCCCCTGCGGGCCTTTGTGGAGGGCGGGGTGCAGGGGAGAGGCGGCCGCCCGGCGGGTCAGGGTCCCGAGGTGGCGTACTCGGTGAGGTTCATCGGCTCGTAGTAGAGCGCCGGATGGGCGGTCACGACGTTGCGCCCGCCGCCGCCGTTCTTGGTGGCCGTGCTCAGGAGGTCGCTGGCGATCGTCTCGCACTTCACCCCGTAGGTCTGGTACATCGACATCCAGACCAGCCAGACGTGGTGACCGGCGCCCACCTTCTGGGCCACGTCGTCGGCGAAGGCATTGGGGTCGGCCCCGTGCACCGCATCGGCGTAGTCCACCCAATCGACGATCTGCGGCCCGGTGCGCCGCGGGAACGTGAGCATGCTGTACTGCGACGGGTCCTCGATCTGCCGGTAGACCGCGGGGCCCAGTTGGTCGGGGCAGAAGGCGATGATGTCGCCCGGTTTCGCCTGGGTGTTGATGACCGCCGCCACGGCGTTGGCCTGGGTCCGTTGCGTGGTCACGTTCTGGGCCGACGACACCAGGCTGGCCGCCGCCGCCAGCCCGACCACGACGACGCGGACCCTCGGGTTGAGCAGGGTCGTCGTCCCCAGCGCGACCAGGAGGAGGAACGGCAGGAAGACCACGGCCGCGTAACGGGACGAGAACGCGCTGGCCGTGATGATGCCGCCGGCGATGGCGGCGAACAGGGTCCCGAGCACGACAAAGCCGAGGCTCCGGGCTCGCGGGCGCGTGCGCAGGTCGAGCTCGATGATGCGGCCGGTCCGGCCCACACCGAACACCGCCAGCGCCAGCATGGCGAAGTAGATGACCGCCAGGAGGCGGCCCTGGTTGGTCCCGGTCTGCTGCGTGGAACCCTGGTTGTCGGTGAAGCCCGTGAGGGCATTGATCACGGCCGAGAAGTTGGGGGGTGCGGCCCACGGCGTCCCGGTGTGCTTGGTCTGGTACAGGAACGTCGGCAGCCAGGGCACGAACAGCAGGCAGCCCACCGCCACGGCGATCAGCGCGGCCCAGGGCGCCCCTTCGGGGTGCCCGTGCCGGCGGGTGCGCACGGCCGAGATGACGAGCCAGATGCCGACCAGGCCGACGAGGTAGATGGACCAGTACTGCGTGTAGAGCAGTGCAGCCGTGACCACGGCGACCGCGATGAGGTTGCCCGGACGGGGCGCTGACACCGCCCGCGCCAGGGCGAGGAACCCGCAGCCGGTCAGGAGGATGACCAGTGCGTACATGCGGGACTCCGTCGCGTAGTAGACGGCGAAGGGTGCGCTGGCCAGCAGCACCAGCATCGTCCAGGCCACCGCCCGGCCACCGAGACGCCTGCCGCAGAACCAGCCGACCGGCAGCGTGAGGACGGCAAACAGGCCCGACAGGGCCCGCACGGCGTCGTTCGACTGCCCGAAGAGCACCATCCAGAAGTGGAGCAGGTAGTAATACAGGGGTGGTGCGCCGTCGTGCTTCAGCGCGTTGGGGATCTCGTGCAGCGGCAGGCGGGCGACATCGACGGTCAAGGCCTCGTCGAGCCAGAGGCCCGATCGGGTCCAGAAGCGCAGGAGCAGTCCGGCGGCCACCACGAAGGCCACAACCGCGCCGGCGACCAGGCGCGTCCGACCGGTGAGAGCAGGAACCTCCTCGGGCATGGGGCGCATGGTAGGACAATGGGCTAAAGGTCTAGGATCATCCGCCGCCGGGGGAGGACGGCGACGGGGCGCAGGAAACAGTCGAAACAGGCACAAGGAAGGGGGGAAAGGGGCACCGTGACCCGGTACATCATCAAGCGGTTGGTGCTGCTCGTCATCATCATCATCTTCGTGTCGATTGCCACGTTCTTCCTCGTCCACCTTCTCCCGGGCAATCCCACCGACACCATCCTCGGACCCAACGCCACGCCGCAGAACGTGGCGACCATCAACCGCCAGCTGGGCCTCAACAAGCCCCTGTGGCAGCAGTACTTCATCTGGATCGGCCACGTCTTCCAGGGCAACCTGGGCCAGTCCTACACGACGCACCAGTCGACGACGACGATCATCTCCCAGTCGTTCCCCATCGACCTCGAGTTGATCATCTTCTCCCAGATCATCGCCTTCATCATCGCCTTCCCCATGGCGATGCACTCGGCGCGCAAACCCAACAAGCTGTTCGACCAGGCGTCCAACAGCTCGACGTTCGCCTTGTTGGCGCTCCCACCCTTCGTGATCGCGCCGGTCCTGGTGCTGATCTTCGCCGTGCACTGGCACGTGTTCCCGGGCCCGGCCTCCTATGTCCCACTGACGCAGGCCTTCTGGTCGAACATCCACACCATGTTGCTGCCCTCCATCGTGTTGGCACTGGGGGGGATCGTCGTCTACTTCCGACTCCTCCGGAACGATCTGATATCCACATTGCAGGAGGACTTCATCACGATGGCCCGCTCGAAGGGTCTCTCGGACCGGCGCATCATGTGGCGCCACGCCCTGCGGCCCTCCTCCATCTCGCTCCTGGCCTCGGCCGGCGTCACCATCGGCAGCCTGATCGCCGGCACGTTCATCGTCGAGCTCCTGTTGCAGATGCCGGGATTGGGGTATCAGCTCATCTCGGCCGTCAACCAGGATGACTACACCGTCGTGCAGGGGATCACCTTGTTCGTGGCCGTGGCCATCGTGCTCATCAACTTCATCTTCGACTTCCTGTTCACCATCGTCGATCCGAGGATTGCCCGTGAGTAGCGTCAGCCTGACCCACCCCACCAACGAGGCCTTCGCCGACATCAAGGAGGAGATCCAAGCCGAGGAGGCGGCCGACTACACCAAGAAGAAGCTCGGCGTGTTCTTCTGGATCTGCGCGGGCTGGATCGTCCTGGTCGCGCTGGCGGCCACCTTCGCCAGCCTGCTCCCGCTGCCCAACCCCACCCTGGGCAACTACAGCAGCGTGCAGAACGCGGGGCCCGGGTGGGGTCACATCCTGGGCACCGACGACCTCTACCGCGACATCTTCAGCCGTCTGGTCTACGGGGCGCGGGTCTCCCTGGTGGTCGGCTTCGGCGGCGCGTTGATCGGCCTGGTGGTCGGCGGCATCCCCGCCATGATCTCGGCCTACCGGAGGGGGCGGATCGACACGGCCCTCAACACCGGCTCCTACATCGTGCTGGCCTTCCCCGCCATCGTGGCCGTCATTGCGATCGTGTCCTTCTGGGGCAAGTCGCTGTTCAAGATCACGCTGGTCATCGGCCTGTTCGCCGCACCGCTGATCTTCCGTGTGGTCCGGGCGTCGACCCTGTCGTACGCGACCCGGGACTTCGTGCAGGCCGCCAAGGCACTCGGCGCCAGTGACACACGCATCCTCACCCGCGAGATCCTGCCCAACATCATGCCGACCATCGTGTCCTTCGGTCTCATCGCCGTGGCCACCATCATCGTCCTGGAGGGCTCGTTGGCCTTCCTCGGCCTGTCGGTCTCACCGCCCACGCCCAGCTGGGGCAACATGCTCAACGAGGGATCGACCCTGCTGACCGGCGCCAAGGGGCAGACCAACCCCTGGTTGGTCATCTTCCCCGCCGCCGCCATGTTCACGCTGCTCATCAGCCTCAACGTGGTGGCCGACAAGCTCCGGGCCTACTTCGACGTCTCGGAGATCAAGCTGTGAACGGACGCCGGCTGCTCGAAGTCGAGGACCTCCACGTCTCCTTCGCCACCAGCCGCGGCCCGCTCCGGGCCGTCCAGGGTGTCTCGCTCACGCTCGACCAGGGCAAGACGCTCGGGATCGTCGGCGAGTCCGGATCGGGGAAGACGGTGCTGTCCCGGGCCATCATGGGGCTCCTGCCGCCGTCGACGACCACGCAGACGGGTTCGGTCCGCTACGACGGCACCGAGATCCTCAACGCGCCCAACAACGAGCTGCGCAAGCTCTGGAGCACGCACATCGCCATGGTGTTCCAGGACCCCATGACCTCGCTCAACCCGGTGCAGCGGATCGGCAACCAGATCACCGAACCGCTCAAGATCCACCTGAAGCTCTCCAAGAGCGAGGCGAAGGAGACTGCCCTGTCCCTCCTGATGCAGGTGGGCATCCCCTCCCCCGTCGAGCGCTACGAGGCCTACCCGGCCCAGCTCTCGGGCGGCATGCGCCAGCGCGTCATGATCGCCATCGCCCTCGCGTGCGCTCCCCGCCTCCTGATGGCGGACGAGCCCACCACCGGGCTCGACGTCACCGTGCAGGCGCAGATCCTCGACCTGCTGAGCCAACTGCAGCGCGACCGCGACATGGCGATGATCCTGGTCACGCACGACCTCGGAGTGGTCGCCACGCGCACCGACGAGATCATCGTGATGTACGCCGGCAACGTGGTCGAGCGGGCCCCGACGAACGTGCTCTTCAAGAGCATGGCCATGCCCTACACCGAGGCGCTGCTCAAGTCGACGCCGCGCATCGCCGAGCCGAGCCACACCCGGTTGATCGCCATCGAGGGCAGGCCCCCGGACCTGCTCAGCCCGCCCGCCGGCTGCCCCTTCTCGCCCCGCTGCCCCTACGCGCAGGGCAAGTGCCATCGGGAGAAGCCCCCGTTGGTGGAGGCTGCACCGGGGCACAGCTATGCGTGCTGGTTCCCCCTGACGGCGGCGGACCCGGTGCTGCGTCCCGATCCGGTGCCGGTATGACCGACACCACGGTGGAGACGTCGGCCGTAGCCACCCAACCCCTCCTGTCCGTCGAGGACCTGCACGTCTCGTTCAGCCGCGGCAACGTGACCGTGCAGGCCGTCGCGGGCATCACCTTCTCCATGCGCCAGGGCGAGACCTTGGGCCTCGTCGGCGAGTCGGGGTGCGGCAAGTCGACGACCGGCCGCGCCGTCGTCCAGGTGGAGAAAGCCACCTCGGGCAAGATCCGCTTCGGCGAGACCGAGCTGACGGCGCTCAACCGCGGGGACCTGCGCACGCTCCGCACCCAGGTGCAGATGATCTTCCAGGACCCGATCTCCTCACTGAACCCACGCCGCCGGATCGTCGACATCGTGTCGGAGGCGCTGACCATCTGGAAGATCGGCACCAAGGCGGAACGGGTCGCCGCGGCCAACGACATGCTCGACCAGGTCGGCATCGACCCTTTCGTCAACGGTTCCCGGCGTCCCCGCGAGTTCTCCGGGGGCCAGTGCCAGCGCATCAGCATCGCCCGCGCCCTGGTCATGAGGCCGAAGCTGCTGGTCTGCGACGAGATCGTCTCCGCCCTCGACGTCTCGGTCCAGGCGCAGATCCTGAACCTGATACAGGACCTGAAAGAGGAGTACGACCTCACGATCCTCTTCATTGCGCACGACCTGGCCGTCGTCAAGAACGTCAGCGACCGGGTGGCCGTGATGTACCTCGGACGGCTCTGCGAGATCGCACCGTCGGACCTCCTCTACGAGGCCCCGGCGCACCACTACACGGCGGCCCTGCTCGCCTCCGCGGTGGAGCCGGACCCTGAGGCCCCCCGTACCACCGCCGCGCTGACGGGAGAGCCGCCCAGCCCGATCAACCCGCCGTCGGGCTGCCGCTTCCGCACCCGCTGCCCGCGGGCCGAGGCCCGCTGTGCCGAGGAAGTCCCCGAAATGCGGGAGCTCGCGCCCGGACACCAGGTGGCCTGCCACTTCCCCATCGGCAGTTGAGCACCCCCGCTCCGGGCGGGACACCGGGTCGGCCGCTGGTCGCCGCGGCGTCCTGCGCCCGGCTCCCGGACCTGCACGATGACTGGCCGCTCCTCCGCGCCGCCCTCGCTGACGCCGGCGTCGACGCGGTCACGGCCGTCTGGAACGACCCCGCCGTCGACTGGTCGGCCTTCGACCTCGTGCTGGCCAACGGCGCCTGGGACAACATCCATCACGTCGCCGAGTTCCTCGCCTGGGCGGAGGGCGTGGCCACCGCCGGCGTGCCGGTGCACAACTCGCCGGCGACGTTGCGCTGGAACATCGACAAGCGCTACCTGCGGGACCTGGAGGGGGCCGGTGTCCCGACGGTGCCGACGGTCTGGGTGGAGCCGGGAGGATCCCCCGGACTCTCCTCGCTGGCCATCCCGGAAGGAGAGGTGGTGGTCAAGCCGTCGGTGTCCGGTGGTGGCTACCGCACCGCGCGCTACCAGCGCCACGAGCACGACGCGGCCCGGGCGCACGTGCGCGACCTCGTCGACGCGGGGCGCACCGCCATGATCCAGCCCTACGAGCAGCGGGTCGACGCCGAGGGCGAGACCGGCCTCATCTACCTCGGCGGAACCTTCAGCCACGCGGCACACAAGGACCCGATGATCCGTCGCGGCGTGGGCCCCACCGACAGCCTGATCGAGAACCAGGTGATCACCGGCGCTTCGGCGACGGCCGCGCAGCGTGCGGTGGCGGCCCACGCCCTGGCGGCGGCCGAGGACCTCCTCGGCCCGACCACCTACGCCCGCGTCGACATGGTCGAGACGGTGCACGACGGGCCGGCCCTGCTCGAGCTCGAGCTGCTCGACCCCGCACTGTTCCTCACGCTCCACCCCGAGGGCGCCGTGACGCTGGCCCACCTGCTGGCGGCGGCGCTCCGGACGGGCTGAGCACTGCGCCGGGGCTCTCAGCCCTCCGGGGCGGCCTCCGCCTGTGTCGCGGGAGCCTCGCCCTCGACCGCAGCTTCAGCCGAACCCTCGACGGGGACTTCACCCTCGGCACCCTCGGCACCCTCGGCGGGGGGATGTCGTTCCCGTCCTCGTCCTTGACGGGCACCACGTGCGTGCCCGTCTGCTCGGCGAAGTCGGCCCAGGCCGCCTGGGCCTCGGTCTCGGGGGTGAACTCGCCCTCGGCGTAGTCGAAGCCGATGTAGTTGCCCTCTTCGTCGTAGGCGTGCTCTCCGAAGGCTTCGCGGTACTCCTCGGAGACCTCGCCACCCTCGGCCGCCTGCTTGATCGACAGCGAGATGCGGCGGCGCTGGAGGTCGATGTCGATGATCTTGACCCACAGCTCCTCGCCCGGCGTGACCACCTGCTCGGGCAGGTCGACGTGGTGCACGGCCATCTCCGAGATGTGGACCAGGCCCTCGATGCCGTCACCCACCTGGACGAAGGCACCGAAGGGCACCAGCTTGGTGATGCGGCCGTAGACGAGTTGGCCGACGGCGTGGCTGTCGGCGAACTCCTGCCAGGGGTCGGACTGCGTGGCCTTGAGCGAGAGCGAGATGCGCTCCTTGTCGAGGTCCACGTCGAGCACCTCGACCTCGATCTCGTCGCCCACCGACACCACCGACGAGGGGTGATCGACGTGCTTCCAGCTGAGCTCGGACACGTGCACGAGACCGTCCATGCCGCCGAGGTCCACGAAGGCACCGAAGTTGACCACCGACGACACCACACCCTTGCGGCGCTCGCCGGGCTTGAGGTTCTGCAGGAAGTCCCCCCGCTGCTCCTTCTGGGCCTCCTCGAGCCAGGCCCGGCGCGAGAGCACGACGTTGTTGCGGTTGCGGTCGAGCTCGATGATCTTCGCCTCGATGACCTTGCCGACGTAGGGCTGCAGCTCGCGCACACGGCGCAGCTCGACCAGGGAGGCGGGCAGGAAGCCCCGCAGGCCGATGTCGACGATGAGACCGCCCTTGACGACCTCGATCACCGGGCCCGACACCATGTCGCCGTTGTTCTTCTTCTCCTCGATCGTCGTCCAGGCCCGCTCGTACTGCGCGCGCTTCTTGGACAGGACGAGCCGCCCCTCCTTGTCCTCCTTCTGGAGCACGAGCGCCTCGACGTGATCGCCGAGCGACACGATCTCGGCAGGGTCGACGTCGTTGCGGATGGACAGCTCGCGGGCGGGGATGACCCCTTCGGACTTGAAGCCGATGTCGAGGAGGACCTCGTCGCGGTCGATCTTGACGACCGTCCCCTCGATGACGTCGCCGTCGTCGAACTCGATGATGGAGTCACCCATCGCCTTTTCGAGATCGGCGTCCCCCAGGTCGTCGTCGACGATGGTGCGCGGCGTGTAGTTCCCCTCGGCGTCGAAGCTGCCCATCGCTTCGGGGGAGAGGAGGGACGTGCGTGGTGCGTCAGCCATGGTGAAGCTCCTTGCGGCAGGTGCGACTTGCACCCGCAGGACCGCGCCGGGGTCAGTTCGAGGAACACGGATTGCGCCGCCACCGGTGCCGGCGGGCAAGGCCTGACAGCGTATCAGCTGCTCAGGAGGGATCTCCCCCGCCGCTCAGCCGCCGGCTGCCGTCGCCCGCCGGGCGCTCATCCTTTGGCGGCGGCCCAGCTCGGTCCCGTCGCCACGGAGATGGTCAGGGGGACCCTGAGGTCCGCCGCGCCGGTCAGGGCGGACTCGGTGAGGCGGTGCACGTCCTGCTCCTCCCCCGGCGCCACCTCGACGATGACCTCGTCGTGGACCTGGAGCACCAGCCGGCTCCCGAGTTTCTGGCCCTCGAGGTCGCGGTCGAGCCGGACCAGGGCCAGCTTGAAGATGTCCGCCGCCAGGCCCTGGATCCCGGCGTTCATCGCCTGGCGCTCGGCCGCCTGGCGCACCCGGTAGTTCGACGCCTGCAGGTCCGGCAGGGGCCGGACGCGGCCGAACATGGTGCGCGTGGCGCCGCGGATCTTGGCGTCGGCCACCGCGTGGTCCATGTACTGCCTCACGAGCGGGAAGGCGCCGAAGTAGCTCTCCATGATGGCGGCCGCCTCCTCCACGGCGACGCCCAGGCGCTGGCTCAGGCCATAGGCCTCCATGCCGTACGCCAGGCCGTAGGAGACCATCTTGGAGTACTCGCGCTGCGTGTGGGTCACCTCCTCGGGAGGGATGCCGTACACGGCCGCCGCCACCGTCCGGTGCACGTCCGACCCCGAGGTCAGCGCGTCGATGAGCCCCGGGTCCTCCGAGAGGTGCGCGATGCAGCGCAGCTCCACCTGGTCGTAGTCGGCCACCAGGAAGGTGCACCCCTCCGCCGGCACGAAGGCACGCCGGAACTGTTTGCCGAGCTCGGTGCGCACCGGGATGTTGTGCAGGTTCGGGCGGTCCGAGGAGATGCGTCCCGTCCGCGCCACCGTCTGCCCGAAGGAAGCGTGGATACGGCCGTCGGCGGCCACCTCGGCCAGCAGGCTCTCCCCGTAAGTGGAGCGCAGCTTCTCCACCTCGCGGTACGAGAGCAGCGCCTCGATGATCGGGTGATGGCCGCGCAGGCTCTCGAGCGTCTGCGCGTCCGTCGAGAAGCCGGTCTTGGTCTTCTTGCCGGGCGTGAGGCCGAGCTCGTCGTAGAGCACGGTTCGCAACTGCGGCGTGGAGTTGACGTTGAACTCGTGACCGGCGCACTCCTGGACCGCGGCCTGCAGCGTGGCGGCGGAAGCCTTGAGGGAATCGGCGATGGCCTGCAATTCGGACCGGTCGACCCCGATGCCGGCCACCTCCATCTTCGCCAGGACCCGCACCAACGGCGTCTCGATGTCGTCGTGCAGCACGCCCATGTCCTCGGTGACGAGGCGGTGGCGGAAGCCGGCGGCCATGGCGGCGACGTCGGCGCCTTCGCCCGCTCCCTCCTGGGCCAGGTCGCGCTCGGTCTCGCCGGGCTCGGTGATGTCGAGACTCAGTTGGCCGGTCTGCTCGCGAAGCTGCGACAGCTCGTACTCCCCCGTCGACGCATCGAGCAGGTAGGCAGCCACCGCCGTGTCCATCTCGAGGCCGGTGAGGTCGATCCCGAGCGGGAGCAGCGAGCGCATGGCCTCCTTGACCTCATGGCCGAGGAACGGGCGGGCCAGGATGGTGTTGAGCTCCTCGACCACCGAGGCCGCCCCGAGCAGCGCGGCGGGCACCAGGACGCCCGAGCCCGCCTCGTCGCCCTCGGTGGCGACGAGGATCAGCGCCACCAAGTCGCTCCGCCCGGGCATGCCGTTCCACCGGGCGGCCAGGGCCAGCCGGCCCCGGCCGAGCTGGGACAGCTGCGTGGTGACCTCGGCCGCAGACGTGGGCAACGCCACCTCGCGCAGTGCGAAGAGCGGCGTCACGGGCTCCGCCGGCGCGGGGTGGCCTCGGGTGGCAGCGGCGACGGCGGCTTCCGCGCCCTTGGCCGGGGGCCCTGCGCTCCCGGGGACGGGCTCGCCGAGTGCGCCGGCGTCGAGGAGCTCCTCCATGCGGTTCCACACGGTCTTCATCTCGAAGCGGTCGAACGTGGCCGCCGCCGTGGCCCGGTCCCACCCGCCCAGCTCCAGGTCGCCCACGTCGACATCGAGGGGCACGTCGCGCACGAGCGGGATGATGCGGGCGTTCGAGCGGGCCAGGTCCTCGTTCTCCGTCAGGTTCTCGCGCAGCTTCGGCGTCAGCGCGTCGAGGCTCCCAAAGATCCCGTCGAGATCGCCGTAGGTGGTGAGGAGCTTCGCTGCCGTCTTCTCCCCGACGCCCGGCACACCCGGCAGGTTGTCCGAGGGGTCGCCGCGCAGTGAGGCCAGCAGCACGTACTGCGCCGGCGGTACCCCGCAACGGTCGAAGATGCCCGTTTCGTCGTACAGCGCGTAGTCGCTCACGCCGCGCTTGTTGTAGAGCACGCGCACGTAGGGGTCCTGCACGAGCTGGAAGCTGTCGCGGTCGCCCGTGACGATGACGACCTCCCACTGGCGTTCCGCCGCCTCGGTGGCCAGTGTGGCGATGACGTCGTCGGCCTCGAACCCCGGCGCCTCCACCACGGGGATGGCGAGGGACGCCATCACCTCACGGATCATGTCGAACTGTGGCGGGAGGAGCCAGGGGGTCTCGGCCCGGCCGGCCTTGTAGTCCTCGAGGATCTCGTCCCTGAACGTGGCGCCCGGGGCGTCGAAGGCGACGGCCAGGGCCGAGGGGTGCTGCTCCCGGATCAGGTACACCAGCATGGAGCTGAAGCCGTGGACCGCGTTGGTGACCAGCCCGGTCGAGGTGGCCAGCGTGTCGGGCAGCGCAAAGTAGGCCCGGAAGGCCAGAGACATGCCATCGAGCAGCAGCAGCGGTCCCGATCGCTCCTGCCCTGACGCCATTACGTCGACACTAGGGGGTCAGCGTGCCGTCGACGACCTGCTGCGCCACGTCGCGCATGCGGGCCCGCGTCCGCATGGCGGTGCGCTGAATGAAGCCGAATGCCTCGTCCTCGGGCATGTCGTCGCGGTCCATCAGGGTCTGCTTGGCCTCGTCGACCAAGCGGCGCGTGGCGATCTTGTCCTCGGCGCCGTCGGAGGAATGCTCCAGCTCGTCCGCCTCAATGGCCCAGTCCTGGCGCGCCCTGGCCAGCACGCCCGCGATGGCCGGCAACAGCTCGCGCGGCTGGAACGGCTTGATGAGATAGGCCGACACCCCCGAGTCCCGGGCCTCCTCGATGAGGTCGCGCTGGCTGAAGGCCGTGAGCAGGAGCACCGCCACCTGGTGGCGCGAGGTGATCTCACGGGCGGCGCGCAGGCCGTCCATGCCGGGCATCTTGACGTCGAGGATGACCAGGTCGGGTTGGTGCTCCTCGACGAGCGTCACCGCCTCGTCCCCGCGGCCGGTCTCCCCCACGACCTGGTAGCCCGCCGATATCAGGATCTCCTTGAGGTCGAGGCGAACGATGGCCTCGTCCTCGGCGATGACAACTCGGGCCAGGGTGGACGCGCCGTCGCCGTCCGTCACCATGCGATCCCGGCTGTCACCGCGCCCACGGATGCCGTCACGGCTTGCCAGTGGCGACGGCGGCGAGGAGCTCGTCCCGGCGGCGTTCGAGGTCGCCGACGACCTTGACCAGCGCGTCGCGGGCGCGCACCATGGCGTCGGCGTGGCGCGCCGCCTCGTTGTGCTCCTGGCTGGCCTGCGGCGTTTCCGACACGAGGGCGCGCACGCGCGCCTCGTCGGCCGACTCCTGCACGACAACCAACTGCTCGTTCAGCACGGCCAACTCCTCCCGCGCCCGGACGAGCCGGGTGTGGACATCTCTGATCCGCCGCTCCAAGAGGATGCGATGCATGGAGCGTCAAGTGTAGGTGGCGGGGAACCAGCGACGCCGCGCCTCGAGCATCTCCAGGACCGGGCCATCGGGCGGGTTCCCGATCCCCGGGCCGGAGCGCACCCTGACCCATCCACCGACCACGGGCGGGTAGCCACAGGGGTCGATCGCCAGATAGTCCGACGGGTCCCCGACGTCGCTGACCAGGCCGGTCGCGTCCTGGCCCAGCCGGGCGGCGAGGGCCAGGTTCGCGACCCGCCCGAGTCCCGCCTCGAAGAAGCCGCCGACGAAGGCCGGCACGCCCGCCGCGGCACACGCAGCGTGGGCGGCTCGGGTGGCCCGCACGCCCCCGAGGCGCGCCGGCTTGAGGCAGGCCATGGCGCACGACCCGTTGCGCAGTGCGTCCGTGACGCGCCGCGGCGACGAGAGCGACTCGTCGAGGCAGATCGGGACCGGCAGCTGACGCGCCAGTTGGGCGTGGGCAACGAGGTCCGCCGGCGCCAGTGGCTGCTCGATGCACAGCACGTCGAGATCGGCCAGCCCACTCAGCACGGCAATGTCGTCCGTGCCCGCCCCGAAGGACCCGTTGGCGTCGACCTGGAGGACGAGGTCGGGATGATCGGCCCGGACGGCCTGCACCGGCTCGAGCGCCCAGCCGGGCTCGATCTTCATCCGGATTCGGGCTGCACCGGACGCGACCGCAGCGTCGACCTCGTGGCGCAGCGTGGCAACGTCGTGCCCAGCGGGGATCCCGACGACGGCGCCGACCGGCATCGTCTCGAAGCCCGCCCCGATCCCGAGCTCATCGGCCAGCGATCGCCCTCCCGCACGCAGTTCGGCGTCCGAGACCGCCATCTCGAAGGCGGCGGCGAGCATCCGGTCGACCGGCGAGCTCCCGAAGAGCTGGGCGATCCCGGCCCCGGACGGCAGGCGGCCCTCCCGGGCCCGGGTCGCTTCGAAGAGGCGGGGCACACCCCGGTCGGCGGCGGCCCGCTCAACCACCGAGAGCGCGGGGTCCACCGCCGTGCCGTCCGCCAGGGCGGCGCACTCGCCCCAGCCCTCGGCCTCCTCGGCCACGACCCGCACGAAGAGCAGCGGACGCACCCGGTGCACGCCTGCGGCCGTGCCGATGTCCTGGCGGAACGGGAGGTCGACGTGGACGAGCTCGACGCCGGTGAGCTTCATGGCCGCGGCGCTCCCACCCCGCCACCGTAGATGGCAGCTTGTACGATCGAGCGTTCTCGCCCGGATGGCGGAATGGCAGACGCGGCGGCCTCAAAAGCCGCTGTCCGAAAGGGCGTGCGGGTTCGAGTCCCGCTCCGGGCACCCGCTGACCTGAACTCCGTTCGCGCAAGGTTTCGGCACCGATAGTTCTCACCGAGGGCCCGTAGTCACAACGCACGCCCAACTCCGGTATGACCGGTCTGCTCGGCCGCCTGCTCGAGCCGCTTGCGCGCTACCTTCTACCAATCTCCGTTTCCAGCCTCGAAAGAGTTCGGCCCTCTGAGGAGGGAGCGCGGCGCCCTCGCCGTCGCGTGGCGTGGCCGACCGCGGCAGTGATCGTGGCGAGCCACGGCGCTCGTGGCCGCTGTCGGCGTTGCTGCCATCCTGTACTTCTCGCTGAGGGCAGGCTTCCGGTGACGACCGATCCGCCTCCGGCCAGCAACATCGCTACCGCCCAGACGTTCGCGCCGACGAAGGGCTTGATCTCGGACCCCTTCGTTCTGCCCACCTCCACGTTGGACTACATGTACTCGAGCGGCATCGTCGACGTCGGCCAGATGCATCTGCCCGAGCGCACCTTTAACGTCATGGGAAAGTTCCTCTCCTTGAGAGACGCCGTGCCAACCTTGCCCGCGTGGGTGGAGCCCAACACCGCGCTGTGGTCGCCCGATGTCCGCAAGGTCGGCAAGACCTACGTGATGTGGTTCTCAGGCCTGGACCAGGACTACATGCTGGCGCCCGGCGTTCTGGCCCAGTGCATCGGCGTTGCGACGTCGACGTCGCCGACCGGGCCCTTTACCTCGCACTCCCCCGCCCCCATCATCTGCCAGACCTCCGGGCACGGCGACATCGATCCTCGCACCCTCGTCGCCCCGAACGGTCAGGAGTGGCTGTACTGGAAGAACGACGGCAACGCCGTCGTCATGGGTCGGGCGGTCAGCACCCACATCTATGCCCAGCGCCTGGCCCCCGACGGGCAGACGCTGCTTGGCGCATCCTCGGTGCTCCTCACGAACGACCTCCCGTGGGAGGTGGACCTGATAGAGGCTCCCGACATGGTCCACGTCGCCAACCGGTACCTCCTCTTCTTTTCCGACGACGCCACCTGGGACGATGCCAGCGGAATCGGCCTCGCTCTGTGCAAAGGGCCGGGCGGGCCGTGCACCTCGCCGTACTGCCGGGCCATGGCTCGGATCCAATGTCCAAGGCGAGGGACCCGACGAAGAGACCGTCTACACGCAGAACGGCATCACCTGGATGCTCTACACCCCGCACGCGCTCTACTACCCCTTGGCTCTCCCGAGGCTGGTCGCCGCGCGAATAGCCTTCACCCCGACCGGGATGCCCTACATCGCCAACCGCCAGGGAATGGTGCCCGGGGTGACGGCTGGAAGGGACGGGCAAGTCGGCTTGCGCTGACGGGGCTGCGTAAGGGCACGCCGTCTGTATTAGGGCAATGTCGACCGGAGCCGATCCGTGTTGGGCCGCACACCCTCTTGACGTCGCGGATCGCCGTCAAGTCGCTGCACGTCGGTGCTCAATCGCGTACACGTGGCCGGCTTCGCCACTCACGACGGAGTCTCGCCAGATCACCCAAGTCCGGGGGGTCTTCGGGATCCGGTCGCACGACCCATCGACTCCGGCGGAATTCGAGTCCCCCTCCGGGCTCGGTGACGTCCCGAGAGACCGGAGTCCGCTCCAACTCGACCGGACAGGCCCGGACGGTCGCGATCCGGTCACATCCCGTTCACCGATGTCACGTGCGTTGTTCCGGAATCGCCGGACTCCTCCGCATGGCCCGACGGGAGCTTCGAAGTCCCGCTGCGGGCAACCGCCGCCACCAGCGACTTTGTCGCTACACGGCCACCTTGCACCCGTACGACGTGGATCCTGAGACGGCCACGAAACCCTCTCACACCCATGTTTCGCGCAACTCGGTCCACGCTGTTCGTCGGATCAACCGCTGCCCGCGTGGGAGCCGGGGTGCAGAACGTGCCAACCTGGAGCGGGCCACTGGCGCAGTGGCGCGGATCCAGCACCTGACCACCCCTCACCGGCGGAGCCACCGATCCTGATCGATCTCTCATGACACGCAGCCTCCGAAGCATCGGACTCGCCCTGGCCCTTGTGATCGCCGGCCTGGGGGCCACCGCGCTCGCCTGGACGGCCGGCGGCACCGCGGCGGCTCAGTCGGGCGATGACACGCCGCTCCCGCCGGGATGGGAGCTCTGCGTCCTCCAGGGGCTCAGCGCGCCGGCGACGTCGGCCAACGTCGCCGACCTCGACGAGTGGCAGGCCGCCGAGGGGGGATCGACCAACAACACCGCGGCGTTCAACCCGTTCAACACGGGCCGTACGACCGACAACAACGGAGTGCCGGTCCCGGGCGTGATCTCGGCGAACGGATTCCCCGCCTACGCCAATTGGCCGGCCGGCTGTTCGGCGACCGTGGCCACGTTGCTCCAGTCGAACATGTCGGTCATCACAACCGCGCTCCGGTCCGGCACGGTGGCCCCGCCGACAGCGTTCCTCGCCGTCGTGGACCAGAGTGCGTGGTGCGCGCCAACACCGGACGGGCTGCCTTGCTACGCCAGCTCCCTCGTCGGTGCTTCCACCAGCCTCCCTGCATCGCTGCCGGTCTCGTCGGCCCTGGACGTGTACGGGAACGTGACGTCGGATTTGCAGTCCTACCAGCAGGCCCTCTCGGTAGTGGCGGCCGACCAGGGTGTAATGATGACCCGGGATCAGGAACTCGCCGCGGCGGAGGCTCAGGTCACGACGGCGCGCTCCGCGTTCGGTGCCGCGTCCAAGGCACTCAAGGGATTCGCGATCGGTGAGTACGTGAGCAGCGGGTTGTACTCGGGCGCACCGCTCGTGAGCTCTGGCAACTCCCAGCCGCTTACACGGAACACTCCCCAGAGCCAAGACGGCGTGGTGGCGCAGCAGTATCTCGGGCTGGCGGCGTCCAACCTGATCACCCACGACAGCGCCGCGCTGCGCGCCGTCAAGAGCTCGGTACACCAGCGTGACGAGGCCGCCAAAGCGGTGACGCAGGCCGCCCTGAAACTCACATCCGACGAGGTGGCCGAGAGCCGCTCGCTGACCTTGCTCGTGAAGGACGTGGGGACGCTCGAGCACGCCGGCGTCTGTACAACGGTGACCATCACGGCGCCGACGCCGTCCGCCTCGGCGCCCACGGGTTCGGCCAGCACGCCCGCGACGCTCGTCCCCCAGACCACGACCACTTCCACGGCCCCCGTGACGACGTCCACCACCACGATGCCGACGACGGTGCCTACGACGACGGTGCCCTCGAGCGTTCCCTCCAACTCGCTGAGCCCCGCACCGCCCACGACGACGACACCACCACCACGTGGTGCCCGTCACTGTTCCCGACCACGACGACCACCACCGTCCCGACCACGCCCGGGCCGACATCACCAGCGGCCACTACTCCCCCGGCGGTTGCCCCCGACATCACGGCGCTGCAGACTTGCATCGCTCCTCTGGCCCCTCCCCCCGCCACCTGACGAGTCACCACCGGCGACTGCTCGCCCACCGGCGGTCGCTGCCCGCGCTCAGAGGACGGGCGACCGGCCTGCTTCAGCCGTGCTGCGTCTCAGGCGTGACGGGTCAGAACCCGGTGGCGGCGATGATCGAGCCGTTGAGATGGGTCCCCGCCATGGAGCCCTTGTTCGGGGCGTCGCCATAGGAGAACACCGCACCTTGGGCCGACGCGACCCAGTACCCACCGCCGTCCGCGTCGGCAAATATGGCGGTGGCTGGATTGAAGCCCCCGACCGAGCCGACCGGGCTACCCCGGAACACGGCATCCCCGATAGGCGTCAACGGTGCCGTTGGCCAGCAGGATCCAGTACCCGCGTCCGTCGGCGGTGCGCACGGCGGAGGTCACCGGTGAGCCCTGGGCTCCCGGAGTTCCGTAGAACGGAGCGTCGCCGAACGTATAGACGTTCCCGGTTTGGGTGATCAACCAGTACCCGTTGCCCGAGGCGTCGGGCACGACGGCCACGGCCGCCCCCGAGCAGCCGCCGCTGATGCCGGGGCACGAACCCTCGAACCGGGCGTCGCCGAAGGCAAAGACGCCGCCGTCGGAGGCCACCATGAAGTAGCCGCGTCCGTCGGACGACGGCACCATGCCGACGATGGGCGCGTTGAGGCTGTGAGGGAGGCCCGACCCGGCGGGGTTGAGCCCGATCCCCGGTATCGATCCGAAGAAGCCGGCGTCCCCGAAAGCGAAGACGCCGCCGTCGGATGCGACCAGCCAATACCCGCCTTTGTCCGCTGTCGGGCTGATGCCGACCACGGGCCGTTGCAACTTGATGTTGCCGGTCGATCCGTAGAAGTTGGCGGAGCCGAAGGTGAAGATGCCGCCGTCCGAGCCCACCAGCCAATAGCCGTTCGTCGGCGGGGGTGGGGGCGGGCGCAACAGCAGTGAAGTCGTTGGCGGCAGTGGTGTAGACCACGGTGTAGTCGCCGGCGTCCGCACCGGAAAGGGTCACCCCGCCGCAGGACTCGGCCAGGAGGGTGTACGAGCCGGGCGCCAGGGTGGGACTGATGGTCGTGGACGGCGCCACGGTGGTGCAGCTGAGACCGCTCGAGTTCAGCGTGACACCGGGTGGCATGGTCCCCGGGCCGGAGTAATCGGGGACCGCGGTGAAGGTCGGCGACCCGCCGGAGGTCTGGGTGCCCGACACGGCCACCCGCACGAATGGTGGCGAGGCCGGTGGCCAGGGTTGACGCCACCGGCGTGCCCAGGCCGGTGGCCATGTCATAACCGGCGAGGGCCGGGAACTGGCCACCGTCGGTGGCGTTGTAGTCGTTGTTCCCCGTGGTCACGTCATTGAGGAACGTGCCCGGGGACTGCTTGGCCAGCAGATAGAGCGCCGGGTTGAGCGCGCCGTAGCCGGTTGTGTTGCCGTTGGCGGACGCGACGACGGCGACCACGGCCGCCCACAGGGGCACCGCTCCGCTCGTTCCTCCCAGCGCGCTCCAGTTCAGGCCGTCGACGCTGTCGTAAATGACATAGCCGCTGCTCGGATCGGCGTCGGCGGACACGTCTGGGACCTCGCGGCAGTCGCCGCCCGCATTGGCGCAGGGGGTCCCGCTGCTGCCGCTGACCGTTCCGAGCGCCTGCTGGTACGCCGGCATGGTGAACGTCTTGGAGATCCCGCCTCCTCCGGCGCCTTCGGAGAAGTAGAGCGCGTCGTTCCAGGCCTGCTCCGTGGGCGGCGGACCAAGGGTCTGCGTCTGCGTCCCGTGACCGAGCGAGGTTCCGCCGACGGCGGTGACGTAGGGCTGGCTGGCCGGGTCCGAGACCGCGAGATTCAGGTTCTGAAGGACGTCCCCCCCGCTCGTGCTGTCGGTAACCCAGACGTACCCGAGGGTACCGTCACTCACGAGCTGGCCCATGGAATCCGAACCGGTCTGGAGACCCACCGTCGCGGTGATGGCGTTCGTCGTGGTGTTGATCGTCGCCAGCACGTCGCCGGGGAAGTCCAGCCCGTTCAGGACGGCAAGGACCTCGTTCCCGTCCGGGGAGAGGCCGATGGACTGGACCACGCCGGTGCCGTTCGTTGGGCTGGGTCGTCGAGATCGTCGTGACCACAGTCTGGTTGCTCAAGCGGATGACCGAGATCCCTCCCCCACTCCCCGCGTTGGCCACGTAGAGGTTGCCAGAGCCCGGCGCGACAGCCAGGGCAACCGGGTCGTTGCCAACCGAGACGGCGCTGGGCGTCGACGAGCATCCGGAGGTCGTGGACGCGTTGCAGGTCGTCGCGTTGAAGTACTCGACCCTGTTTCTGTTGCCGTCGGCGACGTAGACGAAGCCGTTGGTGGGATCGACCGCGAGGGCCGTCGGCACGGACCCCGAGGGAAGTCTGACCGTCGCCATCCAGGTAAGGGTGCTCCCGACGCTGTACACCGCCACCGTCCCGTTGCCGTTTCCCACGTAGAGGGTGGATCCGCTCACCGCGAGGGCAGACGGAGCGTTCAGGTGTCCGCCCGAGGGAACCTGCGTCGGCGAGCTGCAGCCGGATGTGGTCGACGCGTTGCAGGTCGTGGTGGGGATGACGGTCAGCGTGCCCCCGGAGTTGGCCACGAAGACTTCTTTTGCCGGCGCGTCGAGGGCGACCGCGTCGGGGCCGCTGCCGGTCGTGACCGAGAACGCGGACCCGAAGTTCGTCGGATTGCCCGTGCTCCCTTCGCTGTCCACGTTCACGGTGTTGCTGGACTCGTTGGCGATATAGAGGGTCCCCGTCGAGGGGTCGACCGCCTGCGCCACCGGGTTCGAGCCCGTGAATGCCGAGATCTTCCCGTTGATGTTGCAGCCCTCCGACCCCTGGTCCCCGGTCGCGACGAAGATCGACTGCCCCTCGGCGGCAGCGGCTTGGAAGAGGGTGTTCTCCGAGTTCTGCAGCGCCTGGCCGACGTAGGCATCGCAGCCGTTCGTCCAGCTATCGCTCACGATCTTGGCGCTGTCGTCACTGACGATCTGGTTGAACACGTCGTAAAGACTGTTCCCGCCTTCGTACACCTCGATGTTCGCCTTGGGCGCCAGGGAGAGCAGTGTCTCGATGTCGAGCTCTGCCTCCGCCGTGCCGGACCCGGTGGCGCCCCCGCCGTCCAGGTCCGTTTGCGTGATCTGCCCGCCTCCGAGCGTGATGCCGTAGCAATTGGCGAAGGTGCTGATGTCGCTCGCCGAATAGCCCGAGCCCGCTCCCGCCGACGGCTCGACCAGCGCGACGGTGCTACCCGCCCCGTAGTCGTTCGACGAGTAGAGAGAGTCGAACGAGTACGCCTGCGCCAGCTCCGGCGCGTCGAGAGCGCCGAACGTGCCCTCCACCGAGCTGATGCTGCTGGCACAGGTGCCCGTCACCGGCGAGGGTTGTCCCGGGGCCAGGGCCTCGGGGGCAGCTGCCGCCTCAGGGTGTGACGCGGCCGGGCTCGCCTGCGGGACGCTGGTCGAAGGCTGCGGCGGGCTGAGCGTGTCGAGCCCCAGGATGCCCTCGATCTGCGGTGCCACCGAGGAAGGGACCTCGGGTGCGGCCGCGTTGTCGTAGCCGGTCTTTCCCGAGGACAGGTGGTACTTCGAGATCGGTGTCGAAAAGGCGGACTGGACCTTGCCCACTGTGCCGGAAACGGGCAGGGACAGCCCGGTCGACGAGGGTGGTCCCACGGTCAGGCCCTCCTGCTGGAGTGCGGACGTGACCTGCTTGATGGTGGAGGTCGTCGGGCCGAACTGTTGCGCGAACTGTGCCGGCGTCAAGAAGTGCCGGTATTCGGGCGAACCAGGGTCTGAGATCGCCTGCACCTCGGCCGCCAGCGCAGCCGGGTCACGCGGCTTGAGGGTGACGACGAGCGGCAGGGGCGTTGCGGCCGGAGCGGGCCCGATGAGCGTGGCGCCCGGGGGAACCAGACCCTGGTGGCCGGGCAAGCGCTCGCGACCCGTCCCGACCCCTGAATTGGATGCCGCGGCCGCCTTCGACGCGCTGGTGGCGCCAAGCGCAACGGTCGACGCCAGCGCGAGGGCGACGACGAGTAGCGCCGCGGGAGCGACGCGGCCCAGCCGAGATCCCCCACGACGATAGGCCTCCATCCGCGCGCCCTCCACAGCTGCCGCCTCGGCCAGCAAGGCTAATGCACCCCGAGGGCCATGGGCCGGCGCCTGCCGACTTCGCGTCGAAGCAGGCCACGGGCGTTCGAGGATGGTCCTCATCAGGTCCTCATCACTCCGTTTGGCCTGTGGATCGGCCCGGCGATGTCGGAGGGAATTCCCCCGGACCAGACCAGTCGGCGGTGGCGCCGTGCAGCCGCCCCTGAGCACGCTGACCAGCCCTAGGACGGCGATAAGGGCCTCAACGGCCCGGCCACGTAGCCGCCTAGTCCTCCCGTGGCCTCGAACGCGTGCCTCTTCGTGCCCGTGCACCCGACTCTCGCGATGTGGGCGAGGAGTCCGCCTGCGGAAACGGTGCGGCGCGGTCAGGACCGGGGCGTCGGTGGGGGTGCGCCACCTCGCGTTGACCTGAAACCCCTCTTCTTCGGGGCGGTCCGAATCCTCCCGGGTCCGTGGTCGCACCTCGCGTCGCACCCGGTTTCCGACCGGTAACCAGCAGTGCGCTGCCCGACCGCGTCCGGCGTCGTACCAATGGTGCGATCCGGGCCCGCCGACGTCGGCCCGCGGCGCGCCGGCATGCCACACTGTGAGTTCCTCCGCCCGCCGTCGATGGGAGCCGTCGGACACGTGTTGGTTTTCACCTTCCCCGGACAGGGATCACAGCGCGCCGGAATGGGTGAACCGTGGGTCGACCACCCCTCGTGGGAAGTCGTCGAGGAAGCCTCGGATGCCGCTGACCGCGACCTGTCCCACCTGCTGCTGCACGCTCCCATTGAGGAGCTCACGCAGACCGAGAACGCGCAACTGGCCACCACCGTGCTCAGCCTCGTCGTGCTCGATGCCGTCGAGCGCATCGGGCTCACGCCGGCCGCCTGCGCCGGCCACAGCCTCGGCGAGTACACCGCGCTGGTCGCCAGCGGATCCCTGGGCTTTGACCACGGGATCCGGCTGGTGGTTGCCCGGGGCGAGGCCATGGCCCGCGCCGGGGAGGAGGCACCGGGGACCATGGCCGCCCTCCTCGGCATCGCCGACGACGACGCCGAGGCAGCCTGCATGCGCGCCGAGGGCGACGTCTGGGTGGCGAACTACAACGCACCCGGCCAGGTCGTCATCGCGGGGACGGCCGACGCCGTCGCCGTCGCCGGGGAGCTGGCCAAGGGCCTCGGCGCCAAGCGCGTCATGCCGATGCAGGTCTCGGGTGCGTTCCACACGCCCCTGATGCAGGGCGCCCGGGCCGAGCTGCGCAAGGCGCTGGCCGAGGTCACCTTCCTCACGCCCGAGGTGCGCGTCGTGGCCAACGTGGACGCACATGTCCACGACGACCCCGCTGAATGGCCCGGGCTGCTCTCCGCCCAGCTCTGCAGCCCGGTTCGCTGGCGCCAGACGCTCGAGACACTCGCCGGACTGGGACTGACTTCGCTGGTGGAGCTCGGGCCGGGCGGCGTGCTGAGCGGGTTGGCGAAGCGCAGCCTGCCCGAGATCCAATCCCTCGCCGTCTCCAAGCCGGAGGATCTGGACACGCTGATGGATCGGATCGCCGCCGCCGGCACCTGGCGGGCCGAGCCCGCCCTGCACCAGGGCGAGCACCTCTACATGTCCGAGCGGGTGGTGGTCAGCCCCTCCAGCGGGATCTTCAGCCCGGAGTCGTCGCTGCAGGCGCCGGGGACGGGGCTGCTCCCCGGGACCGCCGACGGGTCCGCCCAGTCCTCCGCCGTCGACGTCGGGGACCTCGTCGGCCGCGTCGGGGTCTCCGACGTGCGGACGCCCTTTGCCGGACAGGTGATCGGCTGGCTCGCCGCCGACGGCGAGCGGGTCCAAGATGGTCAGCCTCTCGTCTGGCTCAGGGTGCACGACGCGCGCTGATGGCCGTCGTCCTGGTGACTGGTGGGACCCGCGGCATAGGCGCCGCCTGTGTTGCCTGGTTCTTGTCCAACGGCGACCGGGTGGCCACCTCCTACCGCTCGGCGGATCCCCCCGGCGCACCGGAAGCCGCCGACCCCGAGCGCTTCCTGGCGGTCCGCTGCGATGTGCGCAACGCCGAGGAGGTGGATTCGGCCTTCGCCACCATCGAGGGGCGATGGGGTCCGGTCGAGGTCCTGGTGGCCAACGCGGGCATCACGTCGGATTCTCTGATGCTGCGCATGAGCGACCAGGCGTTCCACGACGTGATCGACGCCAACCTGACGGGCTCGTTCCGGGTGGCCAAGCGGGCCGTGGCCAAGATGCTCCGGTTGCACGCGGGCCGCATCATCTTCGTCTCGTCTGTGGGCGCCTTCGTCGGCCTTCCCGGGCAGGCGAACTACGCCGCCTCCAAGGCCGGCCTGGTGGGCATGGCCCGGGCCATCGCCCGCGAGGTGGGAAGCCGCCAGATCACCGTGAACGTGGTGGCCCCAGGGTTGATCGACACCGACATGACCGCCGCCCTCGGCGCCGACAGGGTCGCCCTGATGGCCGGTCAGGTGCCGCTCGGGCACGCCGGCACCGCAGCTGACGTCGCCGCCGTCGTGGGCTTCCTGGCCTCGGATGCCGCCGCCTACGTGACGGGGGCCGTCGTGCCGGTCGACGGTGGGCTGGGCATGGGCCTGTAGCGTTCAAGGGACCGACAGACAAAGGAGCAGATTGTGGACAGCGACGCAGCGTTCGAGAAGTTTCGCGAGTGCGCCGTGGAAGTACTGCAGGTGCCGGCAGACAAGATCACCAAGGAAGCGAAGTTCGCCGACGATCTCGACGCCGACAGCCTCGACCTGGTCGAGCTCGTCATGGCATTGGAGGAGGCGTTCGACATCACGGTCGAAGAGACCGAGCTCGAGGACATCACCACCATCGGGCAGGCGTTCGACTTGATCTCCACCAAGCTCTGATGCACATCGGGATGGGCGCCGAGAACCCGATCCGGGGGCGGCGGGTCGCCGTCACGGGCCTGGGCGCGGTCACGTGCTGCGGGGTCGGAGTGGATGCCCTGTGGGAGGGACTGCTCCACCCCACCGTTGTGGGCGGGGTCGTGCGCGACTACGAGCCCACCGACTGGTTCGGACCCAAGGAGGTGCGCCAGCTCGACCGGTTCGCACAGTTCTCCATGGTGTCGGCCGACCAGGCCGTCAGCGCGGCCGGTGACCTCGCGGTCGATCCCGCCAAGGCGGGCGTCGTGTTCGCCACCGGGGTCGGCGGACTCGAGACCCTGGCCGGTCAGGTGGGTGTCTACAACGAGAAGGGGGCCGACCGGGTCTCCCCGCGCCTCGTGCCGATGATGATGGCCAACGCCGGCGCGGCCGGCATTTCCATGCGTCTCGGGTGGCGTGGCCCGTCCGAGGTGATCTGCACGGCGTGTGCCGCCGGCACGCACGCCATTGCGGCCGCCGCCCGGCTTGTCGCCACGGGTCGCTGCGACGTGGTCATCGGCGGCGGCTCGGAGGCCAGCATGCACCCCGTCGCACTGGCCGCCTTCGCCAACATGACGGCGCTCTCGTCATCGGGCTCCTCGCGCCCATTCGACGCCCGGCGCGACGGTTTCGTCATGACCGAAGGGGCTGCCGCACTCGTGCTCGAGGACTGGGACCGGGCTGTGGCGCGCGGTGCGACGATCTACGCCGAGGTGGCGGGGGCGGCCAGTACCTCCGACGCCCATCACATCACCGCTCCCGCGCCGGACGGCACCGGCGCGGTGGGCTGCATGGAGCTGGCGCTGGCCGACGCCGGCATCGAGCCGTCCGACGTCGGGCACATCAACGCGCACGGCACTTCGACACCCCTCAACGACCTGGCCGAAGCGAGGGCGATCGCCAAGGTCTTCGGCGACCCGGGCCCGCTCGTCACCTCGACGAAGGGGGTGACCGGTCACGGGTTGGCCGCGGCCGGCGCCATCGAAGCCGTCGCCGCCGTGCTCACGATCGATCGGGCCACCATCCCGCCGACCGCCGGCTACGGCGAGCCCGACCCCGAGATCTCCATTCGGATCGTGCACGGCGAGCCGCGCCCGTGGGAGCCCGCCGCGGTGCTGTCGAACTCCTTCGGCTTCGGTGGCCACAACGGCTGCCTGGTCCTGCTGCCCCCTGGCTGAACCCAGCCGGTAAGGTCGCACCTCCGCTGCCGCCGGTGCAGCGCAGCGACTCGTGAGGTCCGTGGATGGGAAGGCTGCAAACCTGGGGGAGCGCGGCGCGCCACTCCCGCGTGTTCCAGGTCGTGGCCGC
>CAWIYI010000032.1:0-39305 GCA_963840245.1 uncultured Acidimicrobiaceae bacterium | reverse complement strand
GGCCACGGGGGCGGACTCGCTGTGGACGGTGGACCACCTCTACTGGCCGCACCCCATCGGCGAGGCGTTCACCACGCTGGCCGTGGCCGCCGTCACGACGACCCGGCCGCTGCTGGGCACGTGCATCTTGCAGCTGCCCCTGCGACCCGCCTCCGCCGTGGCCAAGCAGGCGACCGCTCTGCAGCTCCTCTCCGGTGGACGCTTCGTCCTCGGTCTCGGCGTGGGTAGCCACGAGCCTGAGTACCTGCGGGCCGGCGTCGACTACCACCGGCGGGGCCGGCTCATGGACGAGGGCGTCGCCGAGCTGCGACGAGCCTGGGCCGGCCCGGAGATGCAATCGACCGGCTACGTGCAGCAGCCGGCGTCGGCGCCCGTTCCCCTGTGGTTCGGGGGATCGAGCGCTGCCGCCCGGCGTCGGGCCGCGGCCGTCGGTGACGGCTGGGTGCCCCTCTTCATCGCCCCGGACGAGTACGGGGCCGCTCTGGCGGCCCTGCGGCGCGAGACGGCCGAGGCCGGCCGAGATCCCGAGGCCGTGCAGGCCGGTGTCGTCGTCTTTGCGTGTGTCGGAGATGACGACCAGGCGCCCGTCCGGGGCGCCCAGTGGCTCTCCGAGCTCTACCAGCTGCCACCGAAGGCCTTCCAGCGCCACCTCGTGGCGGGCTCGCCCGAGACCTGTGCCACCGCCCTGGCCCGGTACGCGGACGCCGGGGCGCGCCACATCCTCGTGATGGTGGCGGGGTCGCCCGCCGTCGAGCATTTTGGGTTGCTGCGCGCCGCGTTCGTCGGCGAACACCGTCCTGCGCTGGCGGGAGCGCCGGCATGAGCAACGCCACCGACGTCGCGATCCTCGGCACGGGCATGACCGACATGAGCCGCCGTGACCTCGACCCCGACACCATGGCCTACGAGGTGCTGCACGAGGCCCTCGGGGACGCGGGTGTGTCGGCCGACGAGCTCGGGCTCGTGATCGTGGGGAACGCCATGGCCGGGCGCCTGAGCGATCAGGGATGCATGCGCGGGCAGACCTGGCTGCGCAAGGCCGGCATCAACGAGGCTGCGATCATCAACGTGGACAACTCCTGCGCCGGCGGGAGCTCCTCCCTGCACCTGGCGACGATGGCCGCCACCGTCCAGGACCGCCCGGTGCTGGCGCTCGGCGTCGAGAAGATGTGGACCGGCGACCGGGCCGAGACCATCGCGGGGATCGAGGACGGCCTCCCCGCTGAGTACCGCCACGACCTCCACGACCGCCCTCCTGCGGACGACAATCCCGCCGGCAGCATCCTCATGGGGCTCAACAACGGCTGGGCCCACCGCCTCATGGCCGAGGTCGGCGCGACGGTTCGCCAGATCGCCGCCGCCGCCGTCAAGGCGTTCGAGCATGCGGCCCGCAACCCGTTGGCCCAGTTCCAGCGGCGCGTGACGATCGAGGAGGTCCTCGCCTCGCCCCAGGTGGCCGGCGTCCTCACCCGGCTCATGTGCAGCTCGTTCACCGATGGCGCCGCCGCCCTGGTGCTCGCCGGGCCATCGGTCCGGACCCCCCTCTCGGCGCCGCGTATCGTTGGTTCGGTGGCGCGATCGGGAAATGGCCTGCTGGACTACCACGACCGTCTGACCCAGGCCGCCGAGGCAGCCTGGGAGGTCTTCGGCTTCGGGCCCGGCGAGGCCGACCTCGTCGAGCTGCACGATGCCACGGCCGCCGAGGAGCTCTATGCCCTCGAGTCGCTCGGCTTCTTCGCCCCCGGTGAGGCGGGCTCCGCCACCGAGGCGGGCGTCACCGGCATCGACTCCCCTGGTCTCGTGGTGAACCCCAGCGGCGGCCTCGTCGGCCGTGGCCATCCGCTCGGGGCCACCGGCCTGGCCCAGGTGGTCGAACTGGCGACGCAGTTGCGCGGGCGGGCGGGTGCCCGCCAGGTCGCGGGGCGCGCACGGGCGTGGCGGTGAACACGGGGGGCATCATCTACGGGGACGCGGGGTTCGTGGGCATCCACGCCGTACGCTCCGGATCCGCGGCGTGACGGGCATCAAGATCACCGGCTGGGGCATCGCGCTACCGGACAAGGTCGTCACCAACGACGACATGGCGGTCAACCTGGACACCTCCGACGCCTGGATCGTCGAGCGCACCGGGATCCGCGAGCGCCACATCGGCGGCACCACCTCGGGCCTGGCCATCGAGGCGGCCACGGCCGCGCTGTCCAGGGCCGGCCGGACGGCGGAGGAGATCGACCACCTCGTCCTCGCCACGACCACGCCGGACGGCATCGTCCCGGGCACCGCACCCAGCGTGCAGCACGGCATCGGCATGCGCGGCGGGGCGTTCGACCTCAACGCCGCCTGCTCCGGTTTCGTCTACGGCCTCGTCACCGTGGCCGGCCTCATCGCCATCGGCTCGGGACCCGTCCTGCTGGTCGGCTCGGAGACGCTGTCGCGCATCACCGACATGGACGACCGCAAGATCGCCATCATCGTCGGTGACGGCGCCGGCGCCGTTGTCGTCGAGCCGGTCGAGGGTCCCGGCTGCCTGATCAGCTGGAACATGAATTCGGACGGCTCGCTCCGTCACCTGCTCAAATGTGAGCACGGCGGGACGCTCTTCATGGACGGCAAGGAGGTCTTCCGCCGGGCCGTCCGCGTCGTGGTCGAGTCGGCGGAGCGGGCCATGGCCGACGCCGGTCTCGGTCCCGACGACATCTCGCTCATGGTCCCGCACCAGGCGAACGCGCGCATCATCCAGGCAGCGTGCCAGCGCCTCGGCATCCCTGAGGAGCGCACCGCGATCGTCATCGACCGCTATGGCAACACCTCGTCGGCCTCCATCCCGCTGGCTTTGTACGACTCCATCGAGTCCGGCCGTGTCAACGACGGCGACCATCTCCTGCTGACGGGATTCGGCGGTGGCATGACTTGGGCCAGCGCGGTCTTCCGCTGGAGCGCATGACCGAAGAGGCGGGTGGTGCGGACCTGGCGCTGGTGATCCTGGCGGCCGGGCGGGCCAGGCGGTACGGCGGCTGCAAGCCGCTGGCGCCGGTGGGCCAACACGGCGAAGCTGTGATCGACCTCGTGGCCTCGGACGCGTTGGGCGCCGGCTTCGGCACCATCGTCCTGGTTCTCGGCCCGGGTACCGGTCCGGCGATCCGCTACCACGTCGAGCACACGTGGCCGGATGCGGTCGACGTGCGCTTCGCCGTCCAGCCGGCGCCCCTGGGCACCGTGCACGCCGTCCTGAGCGCCTCGGAGCACGTTGGCGATGCCCCCTACGGCGTGGGCAACGCCGACGACATCTATGGCAGGGCTGCCTGCGCGCAATTGGCGGAGCACCTCCGAGCCGCCGCGGTCGCCGACACCAACGCCCTGGTGGGCTACCGGCTGGCCGACGCAGTGATCGGATCGTCGCCGGTCACCCGCGGCATCTGCCGCGTGGCTGACGACGGCACGCTCCTCGGGGTGGACGAGCGCCGTCAGGTGACCCGGACCCCCGAGGGGGGGTTCGTCGCCGGGGACGGGCGGGAGCCCGCCACGCTGTCGCCCGACGCCCGGGTCTCCATGAACCTGTGGGGGTTCACACCGGACTTCCACAAGACGCTCCAGGCCGCCATGGATGCCGCCGTCGACGCCTCCGAGGAGGCCGAGGTCCTCCTCCCCGAAGTGGTGGCCGCATCGCTCGCCTCCAGCAGGTTCACCGTGCTGCCGGCGCAGGGTCGCTGCATCGGGGTGACGCATCCCGATGACCTCTCCCTGGTCCAGGCCGAGCTCAATCGCCAGGTGGCGGCCGGTGAGCGACCCGCCGGGCTCTGGGCCTCCCTGCGCTGAGCTCCACCCACATGGGGAAGTGAACGGAAAAGCGATGCCCGGACGCGACGCAACCCCGAGTAACCGTTCGGCCGAAGCCTCCCGTGCTCCTCGGGGCCACGTCAGCGATGGACCGCTGGCGTCGCGCAGGGGTCGTGTCGGACAAACCCCGCCCGAGCCGGTCCCGGCGACTCCAGGGAAGCCACCGTGACGCACCACGGACCATCTTCAGTCGGATTCTCCTGCCCACTCCGGTCACGCTCCCCTTGCGGGGCTCGCTCCCTTCCCTCGATCCCGCTCTGCAGCGTTCTCTCGGCTTCCCCCGGTTCCACCTTGCGGCTTCCCTTCGGGCTTCCCTCGCTCCCACCTTTCGGTGCTCGCTTGAGGTTCGGCGGGCACTTGTCTCCGAACTGGAGACAGAGTGCGCTTCCCGTGATCCGAGGTCAATGCCGATTCGCGAAATCCAGATGTTCTCCCCACCTTTCTTCGCGTCATCCCCAAGCGGCGCCACGTCCGTCCCCAGTTCTTCCCCACGGTGAGGTGGACCTGAGGTCGACCTGAGGCCGCCGTCGCGCCGCGGTCATCGCCGCGTTGGGCGCTCCGAGCGTTGGCCGGCATCTTCGGCCTGGGCAGGAGCTCGATTTTGGCGGCCCCTATGCTCGCTTCCATGCAGTTGAGCCCGGAGTGCGCGCGGGTGCTGGGCTCGCTGGTGGAGAAGGGTCTCACGACGCCCCAGCAGTACCCGCTCACCATCAACGCCCTCGTGGGCGCCTGCAACCAGACCTCGAACCGGGAGCCGGTCGTCAGCTATGACGAAACGACGGTGCTGGGCGCCCTGAACCAGCTGAAGGACCAGCGACTGGTCCGCTTCGTGCTTCCCTCGCACGGCCGCTCGGTCGTTCGCTACCGCCAGGTGCTCGATGAAACGCTGGGGCTCGATGCGCGGCAGTGCGCCATCTTGTCCGTGCTCCTGCTGCGTGGGCCGCAGACGGTCGGCGAGCTGCGCATCCGGACCGAGCGCATGGCCCGTTTCGACAGGCTCGACGAGATCGAGCACGAGCTGGACCTGCTGGCCTCGCGCGACGAGCCCCTGGCCGCCAGTGTCGGCCGGCGGCCGGGCCAGAAGGAGGAGCGCTGGGCCAGCTCGCTCCATGACCCCGAACCTGTCACCCCGGGCAACGACGCCACGCCCGACACCGGCACAGACTCTGAAGCCGGCACAGACTCTGAAGCCGGCACGGACACCCGGGCCGACGGCGCAACGTCGCCACCCTGGTCCGGCGGGAACCGTCCCCTCGGCGACCGCCTCCACGACGTGGAGGTCGAGCTCACCGGCCTCAGAGCCGACGTGACCCGCCTCCGTCAGGAACTCGAGGATCTGCGCACCGGACTCGGAGGCTGACCGTCCCACAGGGACTACAGCGGCGTGACGTAGGCCCCCGAGATCCCGCCGTCGACCAGGAATGTCGAGGCGGTCATGAAGGACGAGTCGTCGGAGGCCAGGAAGGCTGCGGCGGCGGCGATCTCCGTGGCCTCGCCGAAGCGACCCATCGGGATGTGCACCAGGCGCCGGGCCGCCCGCTCGGGGTCCTTGGCGAAGAGCTCCTGCAGCAATGGCGTGTTGACCGGGCCCGGGCAGAGCGCGTTGACCCGCACGCCCTGGCGGGCGAACTGCACCCCGAGCTCCCGCGACATGGCCAGCACGCCGCCCTTGGAGGCCGTGTAGCTGACCTGGCTCGTCGCGGCGCCCATGACCGCCACGAACGAGGCCGTGTTGATGATCGACCCCTTGCCGCGGGCCAGCAGGTGGGGCAGCGCGTGCTTGCAGCACAGGTAGACCGACGTGAGGTTGACCCGCTGCACACGCTCCCACGCCTCGGCCCCGGTCTCGAGGATCGAGTCGTCGTCGGGCGGGCTGATGCCGGCGTTGTTGCAGCAGACGTCGATCCCGCCATAGTGGGCGGCCACCTCGGTGTACAGGGCCTCCACCTCGTCGGAGGACGTGACGTCGGCCCGGACGAACAGACCGTCGACCGAGGCCGCGACCGCGCCGCCGGCGTCCTCGTCGAGGTCCACCACCGCCACCGAGGCACCCTCGCTGGCGAAGCGCTGGCACATGGCGCGGCCGATGCCGCTGGCGCCTCCGGTGACGACCGCCACGCGCCCGACGAGGCGGTGGGCGTACGGGATCGTGTCGCTCATCTCGTTCCTCCTGCCATGGCCTATTCCGAGCTGATGAAGACGTTCTTCACGTCGCTGAACGCCTCGAGTGCGTCGGGGCCGAGCTCGCGGCCGATGCCCGATTGCTTCACGCCGCCGAACGGCGTCCAGTAGCGCACCGACGAATGCGAATTGACCGACAGCGTTCCGGTGTCCATCGCTCGGGCCACCCGCAGCGCCCGCCCGACGTCGCGCGTCCACAGCGAGCCGGACAGCCCGTACGGGGTGTCGTTGGCCAGCCGGACGGCATCGGCCTCGTCCTCGAAGGGGATCACGACGACCACCGGCCCGAAGATCTCCTCGGTGGCGGCGCGCGCACCCGGGTCCACGGGCGCCAGCACCGTCGGCGCGAACCAGTTCCCCGGACCGTCGGGGCACCCGCCCCGCAGCGCCACCGGAGCGTCAGGAGGGACGAACGAAGCGACGCTGGCCAGGTGGGCCTCCGAGATGAGCGGGCCCATCTCCGTCGCCTCGAGCGTGGGGTCACCCACCACGACACCGGTGACCGCGGGCTCGAGCAGCATCATGAAGCGCTCGTAGACGCTCCGTTGCACCAAGATGCGCGACCGAGCGCAGCAGTCCTGGCCCGCGTTGTCGAACACGCCGTAGGGCGCCCGGGCCGCCGCCAGCTCGAGATCGGCGTCGGCGAAGACGATGTTGGCGCTCTTGCCGCCGAGCTCGAGGGTGACCCGCTTGATCTGCTGCGAACACCCCGCCATGACCGAGCGCCCGACCTCGGTCGAGCCGGTGAAGCACACCTTGCGCACGGCGGGATGGGCCACGAAGCGCTCCCCCACCACGCTGCCCTTGCCGGGCAGGATCTGCAGGACACCCTCGGGCAGGCCCGCCTCGAGCGCCAGCTCACCGATGCGCAGCGCGCTGAGCGGGGTCAGCTCGGCCGGCTTGAGGACGACGGTGTTGCCCGCGGCCAGGGCGGGGGCGAAGCCCCAGCCGGCGATGGCCATGGGGAAGTTCCACGGCACGATGATGCCCACGACCCCCAGCGGCTCGTAGAAGGTGACGTCGAGGCCGCCGGGCACCGGGATCTGCCGGCCGCTGTGGCGTTCGGGGGCGCCGGCGTAGAACTCGAGCACGTCGCGCACGTTGCCCGCCTCCCAGCGCGCATTGCCGATCACGTGGCCGGCGTTGGCCACCTCCAGCTCGGCCAGCTCCTCGCCGTTCGCGTCGACGGCGGCGGCGAACCTGCGCAGCAGGCGGGCCCGGTCCCCGGGCGCCACGGCCCGCCAGGGCTCGAAGGCGGCCGCCGCCCGCTCAATGGCGGCGTCGGTCTCCGCCGCAGTCAGCCCCTCGACTCTTCTGATGACCTCGCCGGTGGCTGGGTTGCGGACGTCCACCCGGTGATCTTTGCCGATGGCAGGCGGTCTCCCCCAACCGGAGCCCCGACCGTCGGCGTCGTGGGAGCGGAGCCCGCCGATACAGTGCGAGGCCGTGCCCCAGACCCCAGCCGTCCAGTTCAACCTGGCCAAGGCCTTCGACACGCTCGTCGAGTCCCTGGCCGACCGGGAGTGCATCGTGTGGCGGGAACGCCGCCTGACCTACGGGCAGGTCTCCGAGCGCTCGCGCCGCCTCGCCTCGTACCTGCACGGCCGCGGCCTCGGTCTCCACCGTGAACGCGCCGAATTGCAGGGGTGGGAATCGGGTCAGGACCATCTCGCTCTGGCGCTGTACAACGGCAACGAGTATCTCGAGGGGATGCTGGGCTCGTACCGGGCCCGGGTGGCCCCGTTCAACGTCAACTACCGCTACGTCGGCGAGGAGCTGCAGTACCTCCTCAACGACGCCCGACCCCGCGCCATGATCCTGCACTCGTCACTCGCCCCGACGCTGGCCGAGGTGCTGCCCAAGCTGGACTCGCCCCCCGAGGTGCTGCTCCAGGTCGAGGACGAGTCGGGCAACCCACTCCTCCCCGGGGCGGAGTGGTACGAGGAGGCCCTCGCAGCATCCTCACCCGAGGGCGCGCCGGTCGAGCCGTCCCCCGACGACCTCTACGTCCTCTACACGGGCGGCACCACGGGCATGCCCAAGGGCGTGCTGTGGCGCCAGCACGACATCTTCATGGCCGCCATGGGCGGGCGGCAGGTGGGCTCGTGGAAGATCGTCACCAGCTACGAGGGGCTCACCGAGCGGCTGGCGGAGAGCTATCCGGTGCGCGTGCTCATCCTGCCGCCGCTGATGCACGGCGCGGCGCAGTGGGCCTGTTTCATGTTGATGGCGCAAGGGGCGACGCTGCTCTTCCCCGACGAGACGCGACGGATCGATCCCGATGACGTCTGGAGCGTCGTCGAGCGCGAGAAGGGCAACACCATGACGATCGTCGGCGATGCTGTGCTGCGCCCGCTCCTGCTGCAGCTCGACAAGAAGTCGTATGACCTCTCGTCGTTCTTCGCCGTCGGCAACGGCGGCGCGCCGCTCACGCCGGCAGTGCGGGCCATGGCGGTCGAGCGCATCCCGAACCTCGTCATCTCCGACTCGGCGGGGTCCTCCGAGACCGGCGCGCAGATGCACGTCACCTCCGTCGACGACGTCGAGGTCGGGACGTTCCTGCCCGGCCCGGGCACGGTCGTCACCGACGAGTCCTTCGGCCGCGTGCTCGAGCCAGGGCACGAAGGCAACGGCTGGCTGGCCCAGACGGGGAACGTCCCACTCGGGTATCTCGGTGATCCCGAAAAGACGGCGCGCACCTTTCCCGTGATCGACGGGATCCGCTACTCCATTCCCGGGGACCGGGCCCGGCATCTCGCCAACGGGGAGATCCAGCTGCTCGGGCGCGACTCGGTGACGGTCAACTCCGGCGGCGAGAAGATCTTCGTCGAAGAGGTGGAGCGGGCGATCGCCGGCCACCCCGCCGTCGCCGACGTCGTCGTGGTGGGCCGGCCCTCGGAGCGCTGGGGCCAGGAGGTGGTGGCCGTGGTGCAGCTGGCCGAGGGGCAGGCGACCGACGCCGCGTCGGTGGTGGAGCACGCCTCGGCCCACATCGCCCGCTACAAGCTGCCGAAGGAAGTGGTGTTCGTGACGCAGATCCAGCGCTCGCCGTCGGGCAAGGCGGACTACCGCTGGGCGGCCGAGACCGCGGTCAAGGCCGCGACGAGCTCGGAGACCTAGCCACGAAGGGACCTGGGACCGGGCCGACGGTCACGACGGCGCGGCTGGTGCTGCGACCGTTCACCGACGTGGACCGGGCACCGTTCTTCGCGCTCAACACCCACCCGCTCGTCGTCGAGTCCCTCGGCTCGGCGCCCACCCGGGCCGAGAGTGACGCAATCGTGGACCATATCCATGACGAGATGGCGCGCGACGGCTGGGGGCTGTGGGCGGTCGAAGTGGCGGGCGGAGCGCCCTTCGTGGGCATGGTGGGGCTGCACCGGGTTCGGGCGGAGCTGCCCTTTGCGCCGGCCGTGGAGGTGGAATGGCGGCTGCACCCCGACCACTGGGGGCATGGGTACGCCACGGAGGCCGCCGCCGCATCGCTGCGGTTCGGCTTCGAGGAGGCCGGGCTGGCCGAGATCGTGGCGTTCACCACCACCTTGAACACTCGTTCGCAGTCGGTCATGGAGCGGATCGGCATGGTGCGCGATCCCGTTGCGGACTTCGACCACCCGAGGATCCCCGAAGGCAGCCCGCTGCGGCGCCATGTGCTCTACCGGGTCAGGCCGTCACAGGTCGCCCCTAGCGTGGTGCCATGAGCACAAGAGCGGCCGGTTCGCCGACGCGCTGCGACTGGGCGGGCAGCGATCCGGCCATGGTGGAGTACCACGACACCGAGTGGGGTGTCCCCGTGCACGACGACCCCACCCACTTCGAGTTCCTCGTGCTCGAAGGCGCGCAGGCCGGACTGAGCTGGTCGACGATCCTCAAGCGACGCGCCGGCTACCGCAAGGCCTTCGCCGGCTTCGACGCCGCCAAGGTGGCCCGCTTCACGCCGGCCCGGATCGAAAAGCTCTTGAGCGACCCCGGCATCATCCGCAATCGGGCCAAGGTCGAGTCCACCGTGCGCAACGCCCGCGCCTTCCTGGCGGTGCAGGAGGAGTTCGGCTCCTTCGATACCTACGTCTGGGGCTTCGTGGGCGGGCGGCCGCTGGTCAACAAGTGGCGGCGGATTGCGCAGCTCCCGGCCGTGACCGCCGAGTCTGAGGCCTTCAGCGCCGACCTGCGCCGGCGCGGCTTCGGCTTCGTCGGGCCCACCGTCTGCTACGCCCATCTCCAGGCAACTGGGTTGGTCAACGACCACCTTGTCGGCTGCTTCCGCTACGCGGAGCTCACAGGCGTCGGCGCATCAGGACGCGGGCGCCGAAGCGGGTCATGACGGGCTCCTCGGGCGGTAGCCCCCGGGCGGCCATGAAGTCGTCCACGGCTCCGATCTCGACGAAGCCCTCCGACGCGTAGAACGGGCCGTTCCACGGCACGTTCCGATAGGTGGCGAGGGTGATATCGGGATAGCCGGCGGCGGCGGCCCAGTCGCATCCCGCCCTCAGCAGGGCCCGCCCGATGCCTCGGCCGGCGTGGTCGGGATGCACCGAGAGCTGTTCGAGATGGGCACCGGAGGCGCCGCCATCGTCGGCGGGAAGCGCGTCGATGCGGCACAGCCCGACCGGCGGGTCCCCGGCCACCAGCACGACGAGCGCGGCAGCGAACTCCTCGACCGTGCCCGGACCGGGCAGCGGCCCGATGCCGAGGTGCTCGAACGCGGTGTCGGCCGCCGACTCGAGGGACGGGAGGAGGCTCAGCTCATCGGGCCTCACCGGGCGGATGAGCGGGCGGGGCCGGGTGGTGTCCACCCGCCGAAGGTAGCGTCTCGACCCGTGCGCGCCGCCGTCTGCAACGAGCTTGGCCCGCCCTCCGTCCTGCGGGTGGAGGAGCGGCCGGATCCCGAACCTGGACCGGGCGAGGTCGCGGTCGCGGTCGAGGCGGCGGGCGTCAACTTTGTGGATGGCCTCTTCGTGGCCGGGCAGTACCAGATCAAGCCCAAGCTCCCGTTCGTGCCGGGCAGCGAGGTGGCCGGGCACGTCGTGAAGGTGGGACCCGACGTCACCAGGGTGGCCCTGGGCGACCGCGTCCTGGCCTCGGTCGGCCTGGGGGGATTCGCCAGCCGCGTCGTCGTGCCGGCGAGCTCGGCCATCGCGCTCCCGGAAGGCCTGGACGCGGCGCGGGCCGCCACCTTCACCCAGAGCTACAGCACGAGCCTGTTCGCCCTGCGCGATCGGGCCCAGGCGGCGCCCGGCGAGACCGTGCTCGTCCTCGGAGCAGGCGGCGGCGTGGGACTGGCCGCCATCGGCGTGGCGCGGGCGCTGGGCTGCCGGGTGCTGGGCGTGGCCTCCAGCGTCGACAAGCGCGATGCGGCGCTCGGTGCGGGCGCCGAGGCCGTGCTGGACCCGGCGGCCGAGCCACTCAAGGAGTCCGTGCGGGCCTGGGCCGGGGGCAGCGGCGTCGACCTCGTCGTGGATCCCGTCGGAGGGCCCTTGGCCGAGCCGTCGCTACGGGCGCTGGGCGACCGCGGCCGCTACCTGGTCATCGGGTTCGCCTCGGGCGACATCCCCGCCGTGCCGCTCAATCAGGTCCTGCTGCGCAACCGCTCGGTCATCGGCATCGACTGGGGCATCTGGGCCATGACCCACCCGGCGGAACAACGCGCTCTGCTCCTTGACCTGCTGGCGATGGTGGCGACGGGAACGCTCGACCCGGTCCGCCCCGCCGAGTACCCGCTCGACGACGTGGCCGAAGCACTCGAGGACCTCCTGGGCCGGCGCGCCGTGGGGAAGATCGCGCTCGTCCCCTAAGCGAGACCCAAGCGGTCACTTCCGCCCCGGGACCGGCCGCGACCGTCGTCCACCGCGGGAGGGGAGCGAGGTCATGGCCCGGCCCTTCAGGCCGACGAAGCTGAGCTCGGCGTTGGCGTTGCCCGTCACCTCCCAGCCGTTCGAGTGCACCAGGTGATGGTGGTGCAAACAGACCAGGACGAGATTGTCGAGGTCGGTCCGGCCGCCGGGCTTCCAGGGCACGATGTGGTGCACGTTGGTGAAGGTGGCGTTGGTGCAGCCCGGGAAGCGACATTGTCTGTCGCGGCGCATGACCTCGCGGCGCTGGGCGTCCGAAGGCGTTCGTCGGGCCCGGCCCTCGTACATCGTGTGCCCGACGTCGTCGTCGACCCCGACGGCGAGCGTCGCGTCACAGGCGATCCGGCGCAGCGTCGTCGGTGCTGATCGAGCCCGTCACGCTCGAGCTCACCGGCCAGGGCGCTTCGCCTCGCCGGTCGTCATCGACCAGGGTGGCCAACGGGGCTGTGGACGACCACGAAGTACGGGCTCGCGGCGTCGGTCGTGGTGCCGTGACCCTCGTGCGCCGGGGCCCGAGGCACAGATGATCTCGGTGAAGGCGTCACAGAGGCGCTGGTCCCAGGGAGTCTCGCCGTCGGAGGGGACCGCCCGCGCCCGGGCTTCGAGGCAGGCCCGGGTCTCGGCGAAGGACTCTGGGGGCAGCTGCACGCTCATGGTGCGAAACGTCTCGTTGAAGCGCAGGTAACGGCGGTCGTGCTCCGAGCACGCCGAAGACGAGGTGGCGGTGGCAGTGGCGCTCGTGCGGGCCACATCGGCCAGCTCGCGCACGCTGCACTCCTTGGCCCGCTCACAGAGCTCCGCATCGGTCTCGGCTGTCGCCACGTCGGCCACGGCGCGGACCTTGTCCAAGGACACCTCCCCCGCACAAAGCGACCCGACCAGGTGGGGCAGGTCCCAGGCCTTTTCACCCACACGGGCATAGGCCCGGGCCGTGGGCGTCGAGATCCCGAAGCGCTCTACCGCCCAGGCCTCAGCCGACGTCGCCCCGTCGTCGCGGTACACCTGGCGCCGGCTGGCCTCACCCAAGAGCACGACGATCTTCCCATCGGCGGCCGCCTTCTGCCGGAAGACCAGATCGAGCTCCTCGGTGATCTCCTCGTTCGACAGACGCGGCAACGGCAGAGATGCTGTTGGGAGACTCGACCATCGGGCGGAGAACGGTCGCTCCCCGCGGAAGAGGGTGCGGAGCCGACGACGCGGAGCTGAAAGGCGAGGTGCTTGTTCTCAACGACCGCGGCACTCGCCAGCGCCGCAACCCTCCCTATCTCCCCGGCCTGCCCGATGGTCAGGAGGAGAAGTGCGGAATCACCTCGGTACCCATGAGCTCGATCGTCTGCATGACCGACTCGTGCGAGATCTTGTAGGGGTTGACCAGGCACAGCAGCAGGTCGACGCCGGCGGCCTCATAGTGACGACAGGCCTCCAGGCACTCCTCGGGCGTCCCCAGCACGCAGGCGTTGGAGTCCACGAGGTACTCGAGACTGAGCAGATCGAGCGTGCCCTCGTCGTCGGTCTTCTTCATGTCCGCCGCGTAGGAGTAGCTGCCCAGATCCTGCTTGCGCTCCGCCATCCAGTCGGTCAGCGTGGCGATCTGGCGCGCACCGGTCTTCGGGTACCACTCGAAGGACTCCCGGGCCTCGGCCACGGCCGCGATCGCGGTCGGGCGCGCAGATCGCCATGGTGAACGTGGCCGCCCGGTTGTTGACGAAGGCCCCGATCGGCGCCTCGCACCGCCCGACGGCCTCACGGTAGATGTCGATCTTGCGCTTCACCTCCGAGGGCGGCAGCCCGACGGCGAAGGAGCACAGGCCCAGGCCGAGGTCGCCCACCTGGGCGTGGCCCTCGTCGCTGGTGGTGGCGCCCCACAGCGGCGGGTGCGGCTTCTGCCACGGCTTGGGCTGCACCCGGCGCCGGGGCATCTGCCAGTACTCGCCGTCGAACTCGTACTCGTCGTTGGTCCAGCACCCCACGATGTGGCCGATGGCCTCCTGCCACATCTGACGGCTCTCGGCGGGATCGATCCCGAAGCCCTCGAGCTCGGCCCGGGTGGCCGATCGACCGGTGCCGAGGTCGACCCGCCCCTTCGTCAGCAGGTCGAGGACGGCCACCGACTCCGCCGTCCGCACCGGGTGGTTATAGGGCTTGGGCATGAGGCGCACGCCGTAACCGAGCCGGATCCGATCCGTCCGTGCCGCAATCGCCCCATACAAGACCTCGGGGTTCGAGCAGTGCGAGTACTCCTGCAGGAAGTGGTGCTCCACGGTCCAGAAGGCGTGCCAGCCGTGGCGGTCGCCGGCGATGGCCTGCTCGAGCGTGTTCTGGTACGCGACGAGCTCGCTGTCCTCCTCCCACGGACGCGGGACCGGGATCTCGTAGAACAGCGCGAACTTCATGGCGTGGGCTCCCCCCGGACGGCGACCTCGGGGACGACCCGGGCTAGAACAGTTCATCAGCCCGGGTCGCCCGGGCGCAACCAAGCGGAGGGGTCATGCGTGGATTGGACGGACGGACCTACATCGTGACCGGAGCCGCCTCGGGCATCGGCCGGGCGACGGCGGAGCGGCTCCTGTCGGAGGGAGCGCGCGTCGTGGGAGCCGACCTCGTGGATCCCGCCGGGACGGTTCCGGAGGAACCAGATCGGTGGCTCTTCCAAAGCGTCGACGTGGCGGACGAGGGCTCGGTCGAAGCGCTGGTGGCCGCCGCGGTCGCCTTCGGCGGGACCGTCGACGGGCTGGTCAACGCGGCGGGCGTGGCGGGCGGCGGCCCCGTGCACATGCTGCCGGCCGGGGAGTGGTCCAGGGTGATCTCCGATAAACCTGACCGGCACCTACCTCACGGCCAAGCACGTCATCGGCCAGATGTTGCAGCAACCCCGGCACGCCGACGGGCAGCGCGGCTCGGTGGTGACGCTGGCCAGCATCGAGGGCCTCGAGGGCACGGCGGGGGGCAGCGTCTACAGCGCGTCCAAGGGCGGCGTGGTCCTCCTGACCAAGAACATGGCCATCGACTACGGCGGGCGCGGCATCCGGGTCAACGCCGTCTGCCCGGGGTTCGTCGAGACCCCGATGACCGACTCCGTCTTCGGCCCGGGCATGGAGGCGGCGCTGGCCGACATCGTGCACGAGCACAAACTGGGCCGGCGCATGGCCCGGCCCGGGGAGATCGCCGCCGTCGCCGCGTTCCTGCTCTCCGACGACGCCTCGTTCGTGACGGGCCATGCGCTCCCCGTCGACGGCGGCTACACGGCTGGTCGTGATCACGGCGTCACCGACATGCTGGGGTTGTCTGGCCCCGACTGATCTGACCGGCGATCGGTCCAGCTCTGGCAGCGTCACCAGTCTGAGCTTCCGAGTGCTGGCGTTGCGGTCACACGGCCGCGACGCCGAATTGGATTGAGGCCGATCCACCCTCCCTACCCCAACGAGGTGGACTTCGTCGCACGGACTGGCCCGCACCAAAGTGTTCGGGTTGCGCATCGTCGTCGATGAGTGCTACCTCGTGCCCCATGAGACGGGCGCGCAGGTGTCGATCCTGTCCATTGTTGAAGCGTTGTGACGTCATGGTTGAGCCTCGCTCCGAAATCCCCCAAAACCCTCTCGATACCCAAGGTCGTCGCCCGGGGGATCAACTTCGACGCGCTCGATCACTGCGACCCGCCGCGCCTGAGGATGCGGTCACCTTCATCTCGGAGGAAGTGACGATCGTCGCGACACTCCTCGCAGGTCAATCGGCCCAGGTCTCGCCAGCAAGCCCACTGTTCCGGAAAGACCGTTCGACGACGTCCTACGCCGATGAATCCCCCCGACCCAACCCTGGACTGTGGTTCGCAGATCGGTCCGAAAGTCCGGGACGCCGGCCATGACCGTCCTGCGAGGCGGGCGTCCGAGACCAGCGGACGCACTCTCCGGATGGGCTATTTACCACACACCAGCGGTCGCGAGCTCACCTGGGCTTGGAAGGAGCAATTCGCACTCCGCACGGTCACCGACCTCGCGAAGGCGAGGCGCGGTACTGTCATGATCAGGTGCTCCCACCGACGGGGGTCGTGGCGTCCTCTAACATGCGTCTTCAATCGAGGGCAGGGTCGTGACTCGGTGACGAGCACGGGCTGAGGAGAGTTGGGGTATGAGATTCGAGCGGGATGTGGTCGTCGTTGGGGGCTGTGGCCACGTGGGATTGCCTCTGGGCCTGGCCTTCGCCGAACGCGGTCTGAAGGTCGCCCTCTTCGACCTCAACAGCGATGCGGTTGACCAAGTCGAGAACGGCGTCATGCCGTTCGCCGAGGAGGGAGCCGACGAGGTTCTCCACCGCGTTGTCGGGAAGCGCTTGATCGCGACAGTAGATCCGGATGTCGTGGCCAGCGCCGAGAACGTGATCATCGTCATCGGCACGCCAGTCGACGAGCATCTCAACCCCGATCCCAACGCGGTGTCGGAGGCGGTAGCACGGATGGGTGATTCGCTACGGGACGGCCAGTTGTTGGTGTTGCGCTCCACCGTCTATCCCGGGACCACGGCCCTCGTCGAAGCGACGGTCGCGGAACTCGGCAAATCGGTCGACGTCACGTTCTGTCCTGAACGCATCGCAGAAGGAAAGGCGATGACTGAGCTCTTCGAGCTTCCGCAAATTGTGTCAAGTCGAGACCCGGCAGCGCTCGACCGGGCGGAGAAGCTGTTCGGGAACCTGACATCCCAAATGGTACGGATGCAACCCGAAGATGCAGAATTGGCCAAGCTCTTCACCAACACCTGGCGCTACATACGGTTCGCCACGGCCAACCAGCTGTTCATGATGGCGAACGACTTCGGCCTCGACTACGAACGTATTCGGTCTGGACTGACATTCGAGTACCCCAGGGCGAGCGACCTGCCCGGCGCCGGCTTCGCGGCCGGACCATGCCTGCTGAAGGACACCATGCAGTTGGCTGCCTTCAACAACAACAATTTCGTGCTCGGCCATGCCGCAATGATGGTAAACGAAGGTCTGCCACTGTACGTGGTGTCGCGGCTCGAGAAGGCGTACCCGCTCTCAACGATGACGGTCGGGCTGCTCGGCATGTCCTTCAAGGCGGAATCAGACGACATCCGTTCGAGCCTGAGTTACAAGCTCAAACGCCTTCTGCGCTTCAAGTCGAAAGAGGTCCTTTGCACCGATCCGTACGTCACCGTCGACTCGCAGCTCTCCCCCTTGGAGGAAGTACTCGAGCGATCTGATCTGCTGATCTTGTCCACGCCGCATAGCGCCTATAAGGGATTACAGGTGGACGTACCGTTCATCGACATCTGGGGGACCCTCGGGAACGGCACAGTCCTGTGAAGCCACAGGTCTCGGTAATCGTCCTCGCCTACAACGAGGGCGAGGCGATCGTGCCGTGCCTCGAGCGCATTCTTGCTTCGGTGCAGCTGCCCTGCGAGGTCTTGGTGGTCTACGACTCGCCCAACGACACGACCGTCCCGTGGATCGAGAAGTGCCAACGCGCCGACCCCCGAGTCGTCCCTGTCCTCAACCTCTTCGGCAAGGGACCAGCGCGCGCGATCCGGTTCGGTTTTGCACAGGCCGCCGCAGAGGTTGCCGTCGTGACGATGGCGGACGGTTGTGACGACCCGATGCAGATCGACTCGCTGGCTCGGCTGGTCGACCGAGGGGTCGCCGTCGCTGCCGCCTCCCGCTACGCACGCGGGGGCCGCCAGATCGGCGGGCCGTTCCTGAAGAGCACGCTGTCACGGATCGCCGGCATCACCCTCCATCTCTTCGCTCGAGTCGGCACTCGCGATGGCACCAACTCGTTCAAGGCTTACTCGACCGAGTTCGTCCGATCGGTGGGTATCGACTCGGACCAGGGTTTCGAGGTGGGTCTCGAGCTCGTCGCGAAGGCCCGACGTCTTCGCCTCCCGGTGGCAGAGATCCCGACGATCTGGCTCGAGCGCATCGAGCGGGCAATCCAACTTCAATTTGCCGAAATGGCTGCCCCACTACCTCCGGTGGTATCTCTACGCCTTCGGTCCGAAACTGACCGTCCAGGAGGTTCGCAGCAATCGGGATCAAGCCCGGCGTTCCCCTGAGCCCCTGTAGCTCCGGTGCTCCGCGAACATCCTCTAGATTCTCTTCAAATGACACAAGGAGAAGATACGTAAATGGCGACCGTCCTCGTCAGCGGTTCTGCTGGCTTCATCGGTGGATACGTGGTGGAAGAGCTTCTCCAACGTGGTCACGAGGTGGTGGGGATCGACAACCTCTCGAAGTACGGCAGGGTCACCAAGTCCTACGACGACCACCGGTCATACACGTTCGTCGAAGGGGACGCCAGGGACGTCGACCTGATGACGAAGCTGCTGTTGGACTGCGACCACTTCATTGCTGGCGCAGCCTTGATCGGCGGGATCTCCTACTTTCACACGTACGCCTATGACCTTCTGGCCACCAACGAGCGCATCATCGCGACCTCGTGTGATGCGGCGATCGAGGCCCACCATGCCGGTCGGCTTCAGAAGGTGACGTACCTCTCGTCCTCCATGGTGTTCGAGTCCGCCACGTCCTGGCCCTCGGCTGAAGGACAAGAGCACGAGATCCCGCCGCCGATGTCCTCGTACGGTTTCCAAAAGCTCGCGGTGGAGTACTTCGCCCGAGCAGCGCACTCCCAACACGGATTGCCGTTCACGATCTTGCGTCCCTTCAACTGCGTGGGTGTCGGGGAACAGAGGGGGCTTGGTGACGTCGAGATCTTGTCGGGCAACGTGCGATTGGCCATGAGCCATGTCGTTCCCGATCTCGTCCAAAAGGTGGTCAAGGGCCAGGATCCGCTTCATATTCTCGGGGACGGCAGTCAGGTCCGCCACTACACCTACGGAGGCGACCTGGCGGCTGGCATCGTGACGGCGATGGAGCACCCGGACGCCCTCAACGAAGACTTCAACCTCTCCACGGCCACTTCGACGACCGTTCTCGAGCTTGCCGAGACCATCTGGAAGAAGGTCAAGGGGGAGGAATCGGAGTTCCGTTACGAGGTCGACCCTCCCTTCGAGCACGATGTTGCGTGCCGGATCCCGTCCACGGAGAAGGCGGCGAAGGTTCTCGGCGTCGAGGCGACAACGTCGCTGAGCGAAATGCTCGACGAGGTGATCCCATGGATCAGGCACGCCGTGGAAGAGGGGACCATCTGACGCGACGGCTGTCCGATCACCCCAGCACCATCTGGCCTCCGGCATAGTCGAGAACGACCCACCCGAAGCGCCGGAGCTGGTCCGAGCCCAGCAGGCCGACTGTGCCGGACAGGCTGATGGAGCCGAACGCGGTCGAGCCGATGAGCTGGGGATGGAGCGCCAAGCCGGGCACGGACCACGGCCCGCTGTGCACGAGCGGGACGGTAATCACCGAGCACACGGTCGACTGGCGTTGCGCCAGGTCGGTGCTGTTCAGCGACTGTCTCTGGGCGACCGAGGACGACACCACGCTCTGGGAGGAGCCCGTGTCGACCACGAAGTCCCGCCGCGGGCCATGGCCGAAGCGGACCGCCACGCTGAGCGACACGTCGCCCTGGGCTGGAGTCACCGTCAGCGGCACCGTCGTCCCGTTCTCCCCTTGCGTCAGCGCCGCCGGTGGTGGGCTCTTCGGGCCCGTGTAGGGCGAGGACGCATCGAGTGGTGCACCCTCGGGTCCGGGCAGGACGAGGGCGCCCGAGTCGAAGTCGATGCGAATCCCACCGAAGCGGGACAGGACGTCGGAGCCGAGCAAGCCAACCGGCTCACCCTTCCCACCCATCTGGGGCAGCGTTGCTGCTGTCAGCTGCTGCGCCGCCAGCTCGACGCCGTCGAGTGACCACGCGCCGACCGAGACGGGCTGGGCGGCCCCAGTGCACCCGACGCCGGCGAACTCGCTCGGAGCGCCCGCGGCCGCCAGGTGGAGCCGATGGGCCAGCCCGGCATCAATGGTCGACTGTCCCGCGCCCGAGTCGAGGACGAAGGGGAAGGGTCCCTGGCCTTCGATGCAGACGTCCACCGTCTCGGCGACCTGACCGGCGACGACGCTGACCGTGAGCGGCACCTTCTCGCCCCCGCCGGCCTGGGCCGTCGCCCCGGTACAGCCAGTGGCGGTCGGCGGAAGGGCGAAGGTGACCTGCGGCTCGACATGCACGGTGGCGGCCGGCCGGGGCCCGCTGACGGTCACCGCCAGGACGAGAGCGAGCACGGTGACCCCGAGGGCCACCGAGCGCGACGACGAGCCGGGCCCGGTGGTCGCGCAAAGGCCGTGGCCTAGCGGTGAAGGACGAGCCGGAGCGTGGCCATGGCCATGCGCACCCCGAGCACCAGCACCGCCAGGGGTAGCGCGGCGCGGCGCCAGCCCTTCGTGGTCCGGAACGTGAAGCGGAGGGCCGAGCGGTGGTGGGCCAGCATCATGCGGTACGGGTGGCGCGCCGTGCTGACTCCCTGCACGTGGGTCACCTCCGCCGTCCCGGCGAAGCCCACGCCCCAGCCGGCATGGTGGGCGCGCCAGCACAGGTCCATGTCCTCGGCGTACATGAAGTAGGCCTCGTCGAAGCCGCCGAGCTCTTCCAGCGCGTTGCGGCGGGCCAGGAAGCACGAACCCGACACCCACCCGGCCGACGTGACCACGTCCCCTTCAGGCGTGCCGGGGTTGTAGCGCTGGGTGAAGGGGTTGTCCGGGTTGAACAGCGCCAGCAGTGCGTGCCCGGCCGCGTCGGCGAGGGAAGGAAAGTTGCGCACCGAGGGGTAGACCACACCGGTCTCGTCGAAGATGCGGGGCCCGACGAGCGCCCAGGCGTGCTCGGATTCGAGCACCTGGCGCAACGCGGCCAGGGCGCCGAGGTGCACGATCAGATCCGGATTGCACACGAGGATCCACTCCGGCGGCGCCGACTCCCCCGCCAGCGCGGCCAAGCCCCGGTTCACGCCGGCTCCGAAGCCGACGTTGTGGCCGGGCCGCACGATGCGGACGGGCTGTTCGGTGCCGTCCCCCGGGAGATCTGCCAGAGCGTTCGCCGCGCTTCCGGCGGCACCGTTCTCCACCACCACGACGGGACCCGCCCCGTCGGCGAGCAGGGAGCGGACGCAGCCGTCGAGCAACGGCCCTGTGTCGTGGTCGACCACGACGGCGCCGATCGGGGCCGACACCCGGTGCTCAGTACTCCCTGGTGAAGCGGAATTTCACGAGCGCCCGCAGCGCGCTGAACCCGTCGCGCCAGGTGATCTTCTTTCCCTCGTCGGGCTCGCGGCCGGCGTAGGAGATCGGCACCTCATAGATCCGGTGGCCCCGGCGCAGCACCTTGGCCGTGATCTCGGGCTCGAAGTCGAACCGGTTGGAGACGACGGTCAGGCCCTCGAGCACGCGGGCGTCGAACAGCTTGTAACAGGTCTCCATGTCCGACAGCGTCGAGCTGTAGAGCACATTGGTGACGAGTGAGAGCAGGCGGTTGCCGATCCAGTGCAGCGGCAACATGTTCTTGCGCTCGCCGGTGAAGCGGCTGCCATAGACCACCGAGCCTTGCCCCGGAGCACCGGCTCGAGCAGGCGCGGCCAGTCGTTGGGGTCGTACTCGAGGTCGGCGTCTTGAATGAGGACGAGGTCGCCGCGCGCTTCGGCCAGCCCGGTGCGGATGGCCGCACCTTTGCCCTGGTTCACCTCGTGGCGCAGGACCCGCACCGTCGAGTCCTCGATGGCACCCAGCACCTTGTCCGAGCCGTCGCTCGACCCGTCGTCGACCACGATGATCTGGAGCACGACCGGCAGTTCGACCGCCCGCATGCGCCGGATGACCTCGGCCACCGTGGTCCGCTCGTTGAACACCGGCACAATCACTGTCAAGGTCTCGTAGGTCCGCGGCGGGAGGACCGCGGTCACGTCGGTCCCGGTCGCTGCGCTCCTCCGTCATGTCTGGCTCCGTCATGCGGGCCTCAGTCTTTCACTCTGTCTGCGAAGTACCGGATCGTGCGCTCGATCCCCTCTCGCAGCCCGATCCTGGGCTCCCAACCCAGCTCCTGCCGGGCCAGCGTGATGTCGGGGCAACGCCGGGTCGGGTCGTCGATCGGCAGCGGCTCGAAGACGATGTCCGACGCCGAGCCCGTGACCTCCAGGACGAAGTGGGCCAGCTCGAGCATCGAGCGCTCTCGGGGTTTCCGAGGTTGACGGGGCCGACGAGCGATGAATCGAGAAGGGCCAGGAGCCCGTCGATCTCGTCATCGACGAAGCACAGGCTCCGCGTCTGGCTGCCGTCCCCGTAGACGGTCAGGGGCTCGCTCCGCAGGGCTTGCACAATGAAGTTGGACACCACACGGCCATCGCCCGGCGAGAGGCGGGGTCCATAGGTGTTGAAGATCCTCGCGATCCCGACGTTGACGCCATGGGTGCGGTGCATGGCCATGGTCAGGCTCTCGGCGAACCGCTTCGACTCGTCGTAGACGCTGCGCGGCCCCGTGGGGTCGACGTTGCCCCGGTACGACTCCACCTGAGGGTGGATCTCGGGATCCCCGTAGACCTCGCTCGTGCTCGCCATCAGGAAGCGGGCGTCGTGCTCCCGGGCCAACTCGAGCAGCCGACGGGTGCCCTCGCTCCCGACCGCCAGCGTGTCGAAGGGCCGGGCGAGGTACTCCGGCGGCGACGCCGGCGAGGCCAGGTTGCACACGGCATCGACCTTGGAGCCGTCCTCCGAGCTCCACCTTCTCGCTGACGTCGATCACGACGAGGCGGAAGCGGTCGTGGCCCAGCAGGTGCGCCACGTTCTCCCGCGACCCGGTGGAGAGGTTGTCCAGGCACACGACGGTGTCGCCTCGCTCGACGAGGCGATCGCAGAGGTGTGAACCCAGGAAGCCGGCGCCACCGGCCACCACCACCCGGCTCACTGGCGCCCGATTCCCGAGTAGTTGAAGCCCATGCGTCGGACTGCCACGGGATCGAGCAGGTTACGGGCATCCACGATGTTGGGCTCCGCCATGGCGGCGAGCACGCGGGCGAAGTCGAGCCGGCGGAACTCGTCCCACTCGGTGAGCACGACGAGGGCCCGGGCTCCCGCCGCCGCCGCGTAGGGATCTGGCCGCAGCTGCAGGTCCTGCAGGTCGGGGACGTCGGTCTCGGCGTCAACCGTGGGATCGAACGCCTGGACGGTCGCACCCAGGCCGGTCAGGCGATGGGCGATCTCCAGGCTCGGCGAGTCACGCCGGTCGTCGGTGTTGGCTTTGAAGGTGAGGCCCCACACGGCCAGCCTCGCCCCCTCGACCGAGCCGCCGCAGGCCGTCTCGACCTTGACCACCACCCGGGACAGCTGCTCGTCGTTCGAGGCGATCGCGCCGGCCAGCAGAGAGAAGTCGTAGCCCGCCTCGCCGGCGATGTGGAGAAGAGCCCGCGTGTCCTTCGGCAGGCACGAACCGCCCCAGCCCGGTCCGGGTCGGAGGAACTCGAACCCGATGCGCTTGTCGTAGCCCAGCCCGAGCAGCACGTCGCGGGCGTCGGCCCCCACCTCCTCGCAGAGGCCGGCCAGGGCGTTGACGAAGCTCAGCTTCGTGGCCAGGAAGGCGTTCGACGCGTACTTGATCGTCTCCGACGTCGTGGCGTCGGTCACGATCAGCGGCGCCCGGGTCGATGAGAACAGATCCCCCACCTTGGCCGCCGCTCGGGCATCGCCCGCGCCCACGACGATCCGGTCCGGGTTGAGGCTGTCGAGCACCGCAGTGCCCTCACGGAGGAATTCGGGGTTGGAGACGACGCTGATGTCGGCGCGCCCGATGACCTGCTCGACAAGGTTGGCCGACCCGACCGGCACGGTCGACTTGTTGACCACGATGGCGCCGGGCTCCAGTTGCGACGCGATCTCCTTCGCCGCCGCCTCGACGTAGGAGAGATCGGCCGAGCCGTCGGCGCTCTGGGGCGTCGGCACGCACAAGAAGACGAACTCCGCCCCCGCCACCGCCTCGACCGCCGAGTCGGTGAAGGAGAGGTTCCCGGCCGCCACACCCTCCGCCACCAGCTCCTCGAGGTCCGCCTCCACGATCGGCATGCGCCCGTCGCGCAGCGCGGCCAACCGGAAGGGCTCGTGCTCGGCCAGCACGACGTGGTGACCGAAGTGCGCCAGCGTCGCCGCCGTCGGCAGGCCCACGTAGCCGGCACCGATGACGGCGACCGTATGCCGGTTCACGCGGCCATTGCCCGAGCTCATGCCGACGCCTGGCCCGTCCGGAGCGCGGGGACCAGTCGGGCCAGACCGTCCTGCCAGTCCGGCAGGGCCGGCAGCCCGGTCAGCCGGAGCGCCATGTTGTCGAGCACCGAGTTCGCCGGGCGGGGAGCCAGCCGAGGTGGGTCGAGCGCCGCCGTGGCGATGGGCCGCACCCGCTCGGGATCGGCGCCGGCCTCGGCCAACACCGCCCGCACCAAGCCCCACCACGTGGTGGCGCCACCGTTGGTCACGTGGAAGAGCCCGGGCCGGCGGTCGAGCCCGAGGGTCACGATGGCGGGCGCCAGGTCGGCGGTGAACGTCGGGGACCCGTGCTGGTCGTCGACGAAGTGGAGCTCGCCGTCACCGTCCGAGGCCAGGCGCAATGCGGTGACGACCATGTTGGCGCCGTGCGCCCCGCACACCCAGCTCGTCCGCACGATGGTGGACCCGGGCCGGCACTCCTGCTCGCCCGCCAGCTTGGAGGAGCCGTAGACCGAGGTCGGACCGGTGGCGTCCCACTCCCGGTAGGGACGATCGGCCGTGCCGTCGAAGACGTAGTCGGTCGAGACGTAGACCACGTGCGCCCCCACCATGGCGGCCGCCTCGGCCACATTGCGGGTACCGATGGCGTTGACGGCGAAGGCGAGCGTCGACCTCGGCCTCGCAGCGGTCGACCGCGGTCATCGCGCCGCCGTGGAGGACGAGCTCGGGCCGGAAGGAGGCGAAGGTCGTCTGGACGGCGTCCCGGTCGTCGACCGGCATGGTGTCGATGTCGGTGCCCAGGACCTCATGGTCCAGGCCGGGCCGCGGACCTTCGGGCCCCAACAGGGCGCAACGGCGACCTCCGGCGGGCACCCGCCCGGCCAGGCAGTCCAGCAGATCACGCCCCAGCTGTCCGTCAGCCCCGGTGATCAGGATCCGCACCGCTCAGGCGCCTCCGGCTCCCCAGGACCCTTCGGCGATGGGCGCCCGGGCCCGCAGGGGCTCCCACCAGTCCCGGTTGGCGGCGTACCACGACACGGTGTCGGCCAGACCCTGCTCCCAGTCCACCGACGGCGCCCAGCCCAGCTCGCGGTGCAGCTTGGAAGCGTCGAGCACGTAGCGCCGGTCGTGCCCCGGCCGGTCGGGCACGATCGTCTTGAGCGACTCGGGCTTGCCCAGGGCAGCCAGGATGCGGTCGGCCACCTCCATGATGGACGCCTCGACGCCGCTGCCGACGTGGTATGTCTCCCCCACCCGCCCGCGGGCGAGGACGGCGTCGATTGCGGTGCAGTGGTCGTACACGTGCAACCACTCCCGCCGGTTCTCCGTGCTGGCGTACAGCGTGAGGGCCTGGTCGTCGAGCGCCAAGGCGCAGAAGTGCGGGATCAGCTTCTCCGGGAACTGATAGGGCCCGTAGTTGTTGGCGCAGTTGGTGATGGTGATGGGCAACCCGTAGGTCTCGGCATAGGCCCGCACCGCATGATCGGCCCCGGCCTTCGACGCGTTGTAGGGCGTGCGCGGCCGGTAGGGGGAGTCCTCGTGGAAGACCTCGTCGGCATCGAGCGGCAGGTCCCCGTAGACCTCGCACGTCGAGACGTGGTGGAAGCGCGCCACCTCCGCCTGCCGTGCCGCCTCGAGCATTGTCTGGGTCCCGAGAACGTTCGTGCGGAAGAACAGCCCGGGGTTCAGCACAGCCAGCGAGTTGTGCGACTCGGCGGCGAAGTGGACGATCGTGTCGATCCCCTCGCTCCGCAGGGCCTTCTCGGCGGCCGCGGGGTCACAGATGTCTCCCTGGACGAAGACGATCCTGTCCTCGATGTCGGACAGGCTGAGTCGGTTGCCGGCGTAGGTGAGGACGTCGTACACGACCACATGGTCCTCGGGGTGCTGTTCCACCCAGTAGCGGGCGAAGTTCGACCCGATGAAACCGGCACCTCCCGTGACGAGAAGGCGCATAGTGGGCGAGATATTAGCCCAGGCCCCGCACACCACCATTGCCCTGGTGGGGCCGCAGATGCACCACGTCGCCGGCGCTCACTGCCCGGGTTCCCGAGGGTGTCTCCACCACCAGATGGCCGGCGTCGTCGATGGAGCTGGCCCGGCCCACCAGCTGCTCCCCGGCCAGCATCACCCGCACCTCCTGGCCCAAGGTGCTGCACCGGCCGCGCAACTCATCGGCCAGGGTGCGGCGCCCCTCCGCCCGCTCCAGGAGGGCGCACCGCGGCGCCAGGGCGCCGAGCAGGTGGTCGAGGAGGATCCGGCGGTCCACCGGCTGCGCCGTGCCGCCTGCGTCGTCCAGGCAGGTGCCCCCGGCTTCCTCGGGACCGGGCCAGGCCACGTTGATCCCGATCCCGACGACGACGGCACTCAGGGAGGACCCGACAAATTCGGCTTCGGCCAGGACCCCCGCCAGCTTCGCGCCCTCGAGCAGCAGGTCGTTGGGCCATTTGAGCACCGGGTGGACCCCGGCGACCTCCCGGCACGCGTCGGCCCCGGCCAGCGCGACGGCCCCGGCACAGAGGTGCACGTCGCCACTTCCGCAGCCGGGCCGGAGGAGGATGGAGACCAGCAGATTCGCCCCCGGCGGCGACTCCCAGCGCCGATCGAGGCGTCCGCGACCCGCGGTCTGGTGGTCGGCGACGGCGACCAGGCCTTCGGGTGCCCCCTGACGCGCCCGTTCACGCACGTACGTGTTGGTTGAGCCGACCTCGTCGAGCCAGTGGATCTCCCACTCGCCGTCCCACATGGCAGACACCATAGGGTGCGTGCAATTGTGAAGGTCCGCCTCAAGGAGGAAAAGCCAGCGTGCTCCAGAAGGTCCTGATTGCAAATCGCGGCGAAATAGCTGTCCGGGTGATCCGGACGTGTCGTGAGCTCGGCATCGCCACCGTTGCCGTGTACTCCAACCTCGATCGCGACGCCCTGCACGTCCGCATGGCCGACGAGGCCTACGCCCTCGGCGGCGAGTCGGCCGCCGAGAGCTACCTCAACACCGAGGCGATCCTCCATGCCATTGAGGAGAGCGACGCCGACGCCGTTCACCCCGGTTACGGCTTCTTCTCCGAGAACACGGACTTCGCACGCGCCATCACCGAGCGCGGTGTGACGTTCATCGGTCCTCCACCAGGGGCGATCGAGGTCATGGGCGACAAGATCAGCTCCCGCCTGGCCGCCGAGAAAGCCGGCGTGGCGGGCGTCCCCGGACGCTCGGAGCCCCTGACTTCCCCCGAGGAGGTGGTGACGTTCGGCGAGGAGCACGGATGGCCGGTCGCCATCAAGGCGGCCTACGGCGGTGGCGGGCGGGGCATGAAGGTCGTCGCCGGGGCGGGCGAGGCGGCGGAGGCGATGGAGTCGGCGGCCCGCGAGGCCCAGGCCTACTTCGGCCGTCCCGAGATCTACCTGGAGCGCTATCTCGAATGGCCGCGGCACGTCGAAATGCAGGTCCTGGGCGATCAGCACGGCACCACGCTGTGGCTCGGCGAGCGCGACTGCTCGGCCCAGCGCCGGCACCAGAAGCTGATAGAGGAAAGTCCGGCCCCCGACTTCCCCGACGAGGTGCGTCAGGCCATGGGCGCCGCCGCCGTCAAGGTCTCGGAGGCCTGCGGCTACTACAACGCGGGGACCGTCGAGTTCCTGTACCAGGACGGCGAGTTCTACTTCCTCGAGATGAACACCCGTCTCCAGGTGGAGCACCCGGTCACCGAGCTGGTGACCGGGCTGGACCTCGTCGCCTGGCAGATCCGTATCGCCTCGGGTGAGCCCCTCGACCTCACCCAGGCGGACATTGCCCGGAACGGGCACGCGATCGAGGTCCGCATCAACGCCGAGGACCCCAGCGGCGGGCGATTCTCGCCGTCACCGGGCACCCTGACGTCGTTTCACGCGGCCTCGGGCCCTGGCGTCCGCCTCGATGCCGGCTACGAATCCGGCGACACCGTCTCCCAGTACTACGACAACCTCATCGCCAAGATGATCGTCTGGGCTCCCGACCGCGAGAGCGCGCGGCGCCGCATGCTCCGCGCCATCGGTGAGACCCGCATCACCGGAGTGGCCACCACGCTGCCGGCCGATGTGGCCATCCTCAGCCACCCTGACTTCGCCGCGGCCAAGCACTCGACCAGGTGGGTCGAGGACCGGCTCGACCTGAGCCACCTGGTGGCCGAGCCCGCCGGCGCGCCCGCGCCGGCTCCCGCTGAGGACGAGGTGCCCACCGTCCAGCGCGACGTCACCGCGGAGGTCGACGGCAGGCGGTTCTCGGTGCGGCTGTGGGTGCCCGATCTCGGGACGTCGGCCGCACCCGGGCGGGTTGCCGGACGCCCCAAGCGGGCCGCGGCGGCCGTGGCCGGCAGCGGATCGGGGCAGGTGACCGTCCCCATGCAGGGCACGATCGTCAAGGTCCTCGTGGCCGTGGGAGACGTCGTGGAGGTGGGCCAGTCGATCTGCCTCCTCGAAGCCATGAAGATGGAGAACGCCGTCGCGGCGGAGAAGGACGGCGTGATCAAGGAGATAAAGGTGAGCGCCGGCGACGCCGTCGGTGCCGGCGACGTCGTCGCGGTCATCGAGTAAGTGACCACCTCGCCGCTTATCGCCTCGTCGGCCAAGGAAGCCGCCGCCGCGGTCGTCGACCGCCACCTGGACCAACTCGTCGCGCTGAGCCACGCGGTCCACTCCACGCCCGAGCTGTGCTTCGACGAGACGACGTCGGCTCGAGCTGTCGCCGAGACGCTGCGGGCCGGGGGGCTGTCGGTGCACGAGGGCGTCTACGACCTGCCGACGGCGTTCGAGTCCCGGGCGGGAGACGGGGAGTTCGTCGTCGCCGTGTGCGCGGAGTACGACGCCCTGCCTGACATCGGCCACGCCTGTGGCCACAACATCATCGCGGCGACCGCAGTGGGGGCCGGGCTGGCGCTGGCCGCCGTGGCGAACGACCTCGGACTCACCGTCCGCGTCCTCGGCACCCCGGCCGAGGAGGGGGGCGGTGGCAAGGTCCTCATGCTCGAGCGTGGTGCCTTCGACGGCGTCCACGCCGCCATGATGGTGCATCCGTGGTCGTCCGAGTGGCTCACTGGGACGTGCCTCGCCGTCGCCCACTACGACGTGCGCTATCTCGGCCGGGAGGCGCACGCCTCCGCCGCGCCGTGGGAGGGGGTCAACGCGCAGGACGCTCTCAACGTGGCCCAGGTGGCCATCGGCTTGCTACGACAGCAGCTACCCCCTGGCGACCAGGTCCACGGGGTGCTGCGGCAGAGCTCATCGGCGGCCAACGTGATTCCCGCCGCGGTGACGGCGCGTTACATGGTGCGCTCCCAGACGGCTGCCGGATTGGCCGCCCTTCGGCCCCGGGTCGACGCATGCTTCGAGGCGGGGGCGCTCGCCACCGGGTGCACCCTCGAGTACCAGGAGCTGTCACCGGTCTACTCGCACATGGAGGTGGACGACGGGCTGTTGCGGGCGTACCGGGCCAATGCCGAGGCCCTCGGCCGGCGCTTCGACGCCGACGATGCGGGAGTGCCTCCACCCACGCTCTCCACCGACATGGCCAACGTGTCCCTGGCCGTGCCCACCATCCATCCCCTCATCGGGATTGAGGCCCACGGCGCGGTCAACCACCAGCACGAATTCGCCGCGGCCTGCGTCACGCCGTCGGCGGACGCCGCCGTGCGCGACGGCGCGGTGGCACTCGCCTGGACGGCCATCGACGCCGCCGCCGATCCTGCGCTGCGCGAGCGGTTGCTCCAGGCGTGATCACCGAGCACGCCTTGCTCGAGGTCATCGCCGGGCAGGAGGACGCGTTCGTCGAGGCGATGGACACGGCAAAGGATCTCGTTGCGGCCAGCCCGGGCTTCGTCTCGCTGCGCGTCGAGCGCAGCGTGGAGCGACCAGGCTGCTTCCTGCTCCTGGTGGAATGGGAACGCCTCGAGGACCACACCGAAGGCTTCCGGAGCTCCGCGGCGTACCAGGAATGGCGCGCGGCGCTCCATCACTTCTACGACCCTTTCCCCTTCGTCGAGCACTTTGAGCCAGTCATCACGGCGTAAAGCCCGTCGCGTTGCTCAGAGCAGGCCTGCACGCTCTGGTTCCCTGACGGACGCCCCGTGGCACCCTCCCGGGGACGGGTGGCGGGACGGCGCTGGCTACGATGACGCTGTCCGGTGGACGTGTTCCCCGGTGGACCCGAGGAGATGGAGATGCTCGACGTTGATGGACACGTAATCAGCACTGACGTGCTGCTCGAGCGGGTTCAGCAGCTCGTCTCCACCATCGACGGGAAGAGCCCCTCTCCTCAGGCTCACATCCGCCCGGTCGCCACGGAGCAACTTGCCGCCCCGGTGCACGCGATGCAGCCGCTCCTCGAGGAACTGCATCCGCCCGATCTCTCCGGCGCGGCAGGTCTCCGGGGTCAGGCCGGACGACTCACAAAGCGCGTGATACGTCGGCTCACCAGCTGGTACGTGGAACCACGCTGGATCAAACAACAGGAGTTCGATCTTCGGAATATCGATTTCTCTCGGGAGGTGATCGGTTACGCGGCGCGAGTGGATGCAGAGCTTGAAGAGCTCAAGCGTCAAAATGTCCGGCTCAAGTTGCAGATTGTGGCGGAAATTGAGCGACACAGCCGACACCGGCGGGAGATCTCAGAGGTTGTTCAGACTCTGAGTCGTGACTTCAAGCGCCTCGGGGTGACCGGCAGCACCAGCTCTGCGATCGACTACGTGGCGTTCGAGGACCGCTGTCGGGGCTCCAGCGAGAGTATCCAGCGTGCCCAGGAGCGCTACCTCAGTCTCTTTCCGCCCGCCTCAGAGAACGGGGCGATCCTCGACATCGGGTGCGGGCGCGGTGAGATGTTGGAACTGTTCATCGCCGCCGGTTACGAGGCCATCGGTGTCGACATGGACACCAACATGGTCGAACTCTGCCATTCGAAAGGGCTCCCGGTCGTCCAGGACGACGGCATCAACTTTCTCGAAGCCACCGAAAGCAACTCGCTCCGAGGGATCTTTTGCGCACAAGTCGTCGAGCACCTCCTCACCCCTGAACTCGAGCGACTGGTCGAGTTGTCCCATCAGACGCTGATGCCGAGCGCTGTCCTCGTCATCGAAACGATCAACCCAAGAAGCCTCTTCTCGCTCGGGAACCACTTCTTTGCCGATGTCTCGCACGTACGGCCCGTGCACCCTGAAACGCTGCGGTTCATCTGCGAACAGATCGGCTTCAGCAAGGTAGAACTCGAAGAGCGATCCCTTCACCCCTTCATGGACAGGGTTGACGAACTTCCCGATGGGGAAGTCGGTACGGCGATCAAAGAACTCTTGCAGAGCGTCTTCGGCTACCAGGACTACGCCATCGTCGCGACCAAATGAAGGAATACGCCGCAATTCACCAGTTCCATTCTGGAACGGCACAAGGTGATGCCATCACACAACAGATGTTGGAACTGCAAGGGCACCTCCGACGGATGGGGCATGCGTCGGAGATCTTCGCCGAGCACATCACCGAGGGGCTCCGTGATCGGATCCTCCCTATCGGTGGTTACGCCGGCTCCAGCGCCAACCTTTTGCTGATGCATCATTCGCTCGGCTATCCGATGTTCGACGAAGTGATCGGCCGCCCCGACGACGTCGTCGCGGTGTATCACAATGTGACGCCGGAGCGGTATTTCTCGGACCCCGTCTTTCGGGATGCACTTCGGTTAGGCCGCGAGCAGCTCTCGCTCCTCGCGGTGCGCGCCGCGGTTGGCGTCGCTGCCTCCAACTTCAACAGGCGGGAAATGCTCGCGGTGGGGTTTCGACGAGTCGAGGTTCTCCCCGTCCGCACAGACTACTCAGAGTTCGTGCCCTCCTCCAGGGAACCCGGTCGTCGGTCAACTGATTGGCTGTATGTCGGGCGGATTGTCGGCAACAAGTGCCAGCACGAACTCGTACGCGCGTTCGCCGTCTACGTCGACAACTTCGAGGACGGTGACGCTCGGTTGGTCCTGGTCGGAGACACGGTCCACGCGGACTATGTGGAGGTGGTGAAAGAGGAAGCGCGGCGCCTGGGCGTCGGCGATCGAGTCGTCATGCTCGGCAAGGTGTCCGATCGACAGCTCCGATCGGCCTTTCTCGGTGCGGGCGTCTTTGTGTCATTGAGCGAGCATGAAGGTTTCGGCGTCCCGATACTCGAAGCAATGGCGGCCCGGATCCCGGTCGTGGGGTACGCCGCCGCCGCCGTTCCCGAGACCATGGGTGGCGCGGGCATTCTCTTGCGCACGAAGGAGCCCGAGGTTGTGGCGGCCACCGTCCAAGCGCTGCGGACGGATCCCGACCTGCAGCGCAAGTTGGTGGCGCGTCAAGACGTGCGCGTTCGTGACGTCCAAGGATTCAACGTCGAGGGTCTTCTCACCAGAGTGATCAGCAGGGCCTCGGGTGCGGCGCAGCCACTCGAGGTGCAGGTCCAGGGCCCGTTCGAGACCAGCTACAGCCTGGCCATCATGAACCGCAGCCTGGCCTGTGCCTTGGACGGCACTCCGGATCGTTCCGTCTCCATCTATGCCACTGAAGGCCCCGGGGACTATCAACCAAGCGATCGGGACCTTGTCCGGCATCCGCAGGCGACGATGCTCTTCCAACGTTCGCGTGACGTGCCCTACCCCCACGTCGTGATCCGGCAGATGTGGCCGCCCCGGCTGGTCGACACACCGGGGGGCCTCACCTGCGAATACTTCGGATGGGAAGAGAGCCGGATACCGCAACCGATGGTCGATGACTTCAACCGCTACCTCGAAGGTATCGGTGTCATGTCCCACTTCGTGAAGGAAGTCCTCAGGGAATCGGGTGTCGACGTGCCGATAGAGGTCGTGTGGAACGGTGTGGATCCCCACGATCCCGCTGCTGTGGCAGAGGCACCCGAGCTCGAAGAACTCAGGTCCTTCCGGTTCCTCCACGTCAGTTCGGCCTTCCCGCGCAAGGCCGTAGACGTGCTGCTCGATGCGTACTTCTCCGCTTTCGACGGGTCCGACGACGTCTCCCTCATCCTGAAGACGTTTCCCAACCCCCACAACACCGTGGCCGATTTGCTGGCCTCCGCGCGTGCACGCCATCCGAACCCACCAGACGTCCGCTGGATCGATCGTGACATGGACACGCGCACGATCCAGGGGCTCTACAACCTCTCCCACTGTTACGTCCACCCGGCCAGGGGCGAAGGCTTCGGGCTCCCGGTTGCCGAAGCCATGGCGGCCGGCGTGCCGGTCATCAGCGTCGCATACTCGGGTCTCGCCGACTTCGTCTCGGACCAGACGGCGAGCACCATCCCCTTCCAGCTGGAGCCTGCTGAGACGCACTTCGACATCCCCTACTCCGTCTGGGCCGAGCCCGACCGAGTTCAGCTCGCAGCGCAGCTGCGGGACCATGTCGAGGGCGTCAATCCAACGAAGATCGCCGAGCAGGTCCGGCGCGCTCGAGATCTCGTCACGACCAAGTTCACCTGGGAGGCTGCTGCAAGACGGTGGAATGACTTCTTGAGCCACATCGAGGACGCCGCCGAGAACCCTCGCGTGGCGATGGTCACAACCTGGAACACCCGCTGCGGCATTGCTGAGAACACCCGCAACATCGTCGATCGTGCAGAAGCACAGGTGGCGATCGACATCTTCGCGAACTTCGATCAGGCGATCATCGACCCGAGCCGGGAGGTCGGGGTCCAGAGAAGTTGGAACGATCGCTGGCACCCTGACCTGGGAGCTCTCCAGGAGGAGCTTCGCCTGTCCGATGCCGACGTCGTCCACCTCCAATTCAATTTCGGCTTCTTCGAGCTCAGCAGGCTGGCGCAATTGATCGAGCGAGAGCTCGAGACCCGTGGTGTCGTCATCACTCTCCACCGGACGAAGGACGCCACAATTGACGGCGAAGTGGTGAGCCTCTCGTCGATCAAGTCCACTCTCGAGCGAGTGGACCGGCTGATCGTCCACCAGGTCGATGACGCGCACATCCTCGCAGACATGGGGCTCTCGGAGAATGTCACCGTGGTGCCCCTCGGGGCGTCGGCACCACCCGCCGTCTCACCGACCGAGGCGCGAGCCGCCCTGGGTTTTGGGGCTCGACCGGTGGTTGGGACGTTCGGATTCCTCTTGCCACACAAGGGAACCCTCGAGCTCGTACGAGCCGTAGGCCGTCTGCGCGAGGAGTTCCCGGACATTTGCCTGCTCGCACTTTGTGCCAAGTACCCGGTTGTCGAATCCGACGAATACGAGGCAGAGGTTCGGGCTGAAATCGATCGCCAAGGGCTGGACGACAATGTCGTTCTGATGAGCGAGTACCTCCCGGACGAGACCGTTCGCAACATTTTGCGTGCGACCGACGTGATCGCCCTCCCCTACGGAGACACGGAGGAATCCTCCAGCGCTGCCCTGCGGTTCCTGCTCCCACTCGAGCGACCGCTCGTCATCACTGATCGCCCCGTCTTTGCCGATTGCCGCGAATGGACCTTCCCGGTGGATCCGCATGACCCACAAGGGATCGACGATGCGCTCCGCCGCGTCCTCGTCGATCCGGAATTGCGCGACGCCCTGGCGGCCCGGGCAGGGGACGGGGCCCGACGGTTCCGCTGGTCCCGCGTTATCGCCGATCACAGGGACATCTACGTGGCCGCTCGCCGATCGGGCCGGGAGCGCCGGGGTGACCACGGCCCGTTGCGGGTGGCAGAGGTTCCGGACGACAGGCCCAACGTCCCTGTCACCTCGTCCTGACATCAGACCTCGCCCGCACACTCCACCGCTCCTTGGGAGCGGCACACACGGGCGAGCGCGACGCACGGGTCGCCCGGGCCGGGGCGGAGTTCTCGGCCGGATGAACGAGCCGAATTGCCCAGACGGGCCGATAACCTCAGCCCCGCCATGGGAGACGGGCCGTCACGCGAGGTGGAGGAGGCCTGGATCCTCCTGGACGCCAGGAAGGAGCTGTACGGCGAATCGGATCCCGCCACCTTCGATGCCATGCTGCAGCTGGGCCGGACCTTGCGGGATGCCGGCCGGCTCCGTGAGGCTGAACAGGTACTGACGACCTCCCTGTCCCTGCAGCACCGGTCGGCCGAAACGGACGAACGGCGAGCGGCCTGGACCGAGTTCAACCTGGCCATCGTGCTCGACCGGCTCGGCGAGCACGAGGCGGCGCGGCGACTGTGGGCGCGCGTCCTCGAGACCTCTGACCGCGAGAACGGCCCCGACAGTGAGCTGTCGGTGCAGACGGCCACCAACCTGGCGATCACGCTGCGCAAGCTCCACCGTTCGGGCGATGAATTCCCGCTACGTGTCCGTGTTCTCGACTCGACCCGCCGATCACTGGGCCCCGAACACATCGACACCTTCAGGGCCATGGTCGATCTGGCCCAGACCCATCGTCATCTCGGCAACCACGAGATGGCGTTGAGCCTGTTCACCGAGGCGCTCAATGGTCTGGAGCGTCATGGAGGAGACCAGCGGACGATCCTGTACCAGAAGTGGGCCATCGCCACGGAACTGGTGGCACTCAAACGGCCGAAGGAGGCATCCGTCATGTTCGATCAGGTCGTGGCCGGTGCCGTGAAACACCTCGAGCCCGACGATCCCTTCCGGCGCAGCGCGGTGCGGCAGCGTCGGGCCTACTGGTTCCTCGGCAGGTTCTCCGGACTCGGACGAACGTCACGCCGGGCCCCGTCGCCGGAAGGGTGATCGCTCGAGCTTTTTGGCGCTCGACGTCGACGGAGTGATCCTCGACCCCGCGCGTGGCCGCGCGGGTCGTGGCAGGTCGCGTTCAGCGAACGCTTCGGCGTCGACGCGACCCGATTGGACGAGACCCTCTTCGGCACGGCCTGGGCCGATATCCTCACCGGGCGACGGGACATCGGGGACGCCCTCTCCGACGCCCTGCGTGAGCTGGGTTGGGGCATGGGAGCGGAGGCGGCCCTCCGCTGCTGGTTCGAGGAGGACTTCGTCGTTGATCCCGTGGTCATGGAGGCGGCGAAAGCCTGGGCCTCCGAGGGAGTCCCGCTGACGTTGGTCTCGAACCAGGAACCGCGGCGGGCACGCTACCTCGAAGAGCGCCTCGGACCCTTGCTGCCGATCCGCGGGGCCGCCTTCTCGGGCGACGTGGGGCTGGTCAAGAACGATCCGGACTTCTACGAGCGGGCCGAGCGCCGCCTCGACATCGTGGGCCTCGGGCGTGCGGTCGTGCTCCTCGACGACACGCAGCGCAACATCGAGGCGGCAACGCACCACGGATGGACAGGCATCCACTACAGAAAAGATGGCGACTGGCTGCGTGCCGTGACGGACGCGCTCGCTCGCGCCCGGGGTGGCGCCCCGCCTCCGTAGGCCCGAGCGACGGCGCCCGGTCAGGGAGTCTCCACGAGCTTCCCAGCCTTGGACCTCGTCGCGGCCAACGCCGGCCCGACCGCAAGCACATTGGCCACGACGATCACGCCGACCGCCAACACAGCGATGAGCCAGACGGGGACGATGGAGAGCGGGACAACACCCAGGTGGCTGGCGAAGAGGTTCCAGGTCGCCCGTCCGGCGATGAGCCCGATCGGGACGCCGAGGAGGATACCGACCACCGCCAGGGTGGTCGCCTGCCAGCTGACGGCCCAGACCACCTGACTGTTGACGAACCCCAGGACCTTGAGGAGCCCGATCTCCCGGCGGCGACGCGAGACACTGACCACCAGCAGGTGGAGCAGCGTGGCCGCACCGAACACCGCCACGATGGCGCCGAAGATGAGCGGGAAGTCCACCGCCTCTCCGAAATTGATCAGCGACGGTCGGCGTGATCGGGAGCACGGCCACCGACTGCTCCGAGTCGAGGAGATGGGTGACGGCCGACTGCCCCTTGGCGCCGGGCACCACCCTCGTCAGGATCGAACCCAGGCTCGTGCTCGCCACTCCCCGCCGGCACCGGGCCTGGTCGGCACCCGGAGGGCACGCTGCGTCCTCGTATCCGGCGAGGGTCACGACCGCGCCGTTGCCGAGGCCGGCGAACCCGTCGACGACCGGGAGGGGGATGGTGGAGACGACCCGGAACGGCACGGTGTGCTTGGCCCCCGAGGGCCCGGTGACCCCGACCCCGAGCAGCGAGCCGACGTGGGCGTGGAACTGGCGCATGGTCGCAGCGCCCAGGCCGATCTCACCGTCGCCGCGAGGGAGGTTTCCGGCCACCGTCGACAACAGCACCGGGCCCCGGAGTGACTGCACGGCCAGGGTGCCGACCGTCGTCTTTTCGATCGAGACCTGGGTGGCCACGACGCGGGTGATCCCGTCGACGTTTCCATTGTGTTCGATACTGCTCACGAGCCCGGGGTCGGGGAGCCCCGGGATGACCTGGAAGCTGAGCTGGTACGCATCGCCGTAGAGCGAGGGGTTGCGGTGAGATTCGAGAGGCTGGCCCCGAAGACCGACGTGCCGCACAGAACGGCGACCGCCAGCACGGTGCCAAGGTAGGCCGTCCCGATCGGGACGTTGGTGCCCAGTCCACGCCGCTGCAACGCGTTGCGCACGCCGATCAGCGTGCTGGGTGGGGCGCCGGCGGCAGCGAGATGCACGACCACGGACGACGGATGTATCACCGCACCACGATTGTCCGTGCGCATGCCGCGGGTCGCCCGCACCGCGGGCCACATGCCGACGGCGACGACCACGACCACGATCGCCAACGCCCCGAGCAACAGGACCAGCGCGTCGAACGAGATCCCCGTGGTCGGGTTCAGCCAGGCGAGCCTCACCGACCGGGGCCAACGGCGACAGCGCCGTGGCCAGGATCACCGCACCGACCGCGCCGACTAGCCCCACCAGCAGGTTCCGCGCCACGCCCAGCATGACCAGCTGCCGTCTCCCGGCGCCGAGCGCGCTCAGGGTGGCGTAGCCGTCGCGCTCGGCGCTCGACTGGCGGGCCAACGCCTGGCCGATGACCGCCAGTCCGACGAGTGCAGCCAACAAGGCGAGGATGTACCAGCCGACCCCCTGTGGATGGATCGACGCCTCGACGGATTCCACCTGTCCGTCGTTGTTGCCGACGCCCTCCACGGAGCGGCCCAGTGCGTTCGCCTCGGTGTCGAAGCGCGGCAGATCCGAGGCACCGTGCTGCAAGCGCACGGCGTACTCGACGCCTGTCGCCGTGTGCGGGATCACCTTGCGGGTGAAGGCGGGCGTGGTGAACAGCTCGTAGGACGGGGTCGTCCCGGACGGAAAGTCGAACTCACTGGCGGCGATCCCGACGACCTGCAGCGCTGCCGTCGGGCCCTCGTGGTGCGGGCGGGAGCCCCGCTCACGCTGTTGGCGGCCTGGGCCTGGGACGGAGCGAAGAACGGCACGTGGATCACCATTCCGACCTGCACACCGTTATCGCGCTGCAGCGAGAGGGAGGCCAGGACCTGATCGGGAGCGGCCGGATCCGGGGCGCGGCCGGACACGAGCTTCCAGAGGGGTTTGCCGCCGCGCGGCTCCGCCAACACGGCAAAGTTCGCACTGGCGACGTTGATCGGGCGGCTGCAGTGGCACGTCGGCTGCCCGTTGGACGGGCTCACCATGGCGATGGCGGAGGCCACGGTGGGGAGCCGGTCCAGCTGCGGGATCTTGGTGCGTGCGCGAACACTCGTGGCGTCGTAGCCATACGTGGCGACGAACCGTGGTACGCGCTGGTGGCCCGGCGGCCGGCGGCGGTGGCGGCCAGTACGAACCCTCCCACGACCGCGACCAGGAGGGCGATGGCCATCCACGATCGCCATCGACTGCGCAATTCGGCGCGGAATGTGAAGGCTGCTGCTCCCAACACTCCTCCTCTGCCGGTCACCTCCCGCTTCTAGTCTTACGCCAACACCCCCGGCCGCCACGGTGGCCAGCCTGCTGCAACGCACTCGTGCTGGCACCACCCGGCGACGGACGAGGAACGCAGCGGATCAGCCGGGCGGGCCGACGAACATGTCGAGGCACCCCTCGAGTCCGACGATCTCGATGTCGGCACGCCGACGACGTTCCCACGCGTCCCGCCCGAGGCGGAAGCGGATCGTGCGCCCCGAGCCGTCGCGGCGACGTCCTCTCGCCTCCCCGTTCTCCACGTACCCGACCGCACGCGAGGTGGCCAAGGAGGCGGCGTTGTCCTCGAAGGCGCCGCTCAGCGCCTCCTCGGCGCTCAGGCCGGCGAAGGCCAGGTGCAGAACCGCCTCGCGCATCTCGCGGCCCAGACCCTGACCCTGGTGCGCCCGGCCGAGCCACGATCCCGTCTCCGCCGAGCGCACGGCGCGGAAGTGCTCCGCCTCTAGGTCGGCCAGCTCCTCGTCACGGACTAGGCGCAG
>CAWIYI010000031.1:0-27756 GCA_963840245.1 uncultured Acidimicrobiaceae bacterium | reverse complement strand
GCCGCGTGTTGCCTGCCGCGTGCCGCGTTGTGCCGACGTCTCCCGTCGCCCCGTTGCTCATCGGAAAACCTACAGGGAACCGGCGCGGGGGGAATCGCGGCGACCACACCCGCTTGACCATCCCTTGCACCGCCTGTTCAGCCGGCGCGCCGCCATCCGGCGTGCCGGATCGCACATTCAGGGGCTAATGGCTAGATGAACACCTAGAACGCGGCCCCTCCCATGGCGGGGGCAGTGGTCGTGGTCGGCGGCGGTGAGGTCGGAGGCGTCGTGCGCGGTGTCGTCGTCGGGGGCGGGGCGGGGGCGCCGGTGCCATCGTGGCCGGCGTCTGCGTGGGCGTGGTCGAGTGGGTCTGCGTCGTCGGTGCCGGCGCCGCCGTGGGCTGCGTCGCCGCGGGTGCAGGCGCCGTTGTCGGGGTCGGTGCGGCCGCTCCGGCGGCGGCCGTGGTGGCCGGGATGCCGCTCTTCAACGCGGCGAACCACACGTTCCCTACGTTCTGCCCTTTGGCCTGACCCTTCTTCTTGTCACCTTCGAAGCGGTACAGGGGCACCTTGTGGAAGGTCACCTGAAAGTGGCCGTTGCCGACGTTCATCACCGCCAGGCCCTTGACACCGCGGGGGGCCGACACATGCGCTCCCTTTGACGCCAACATCGGCGGCCAGATCTTGGCGCACGCTCCCGTGCACTTCGAGATACCCGGTGTGTCCTCGGTGAACCGGTAGAGGGTGAGGCCCGAGGCGGTGGTGAGGACGGTCCCCACGTTGGGCACTTTGGCCGTCGAGACCTTGACGGTCTTGGCGTGCGGGTTCGTGGCGCCGGCGACCCCGGCCGGCGCCACCACGGCCACGCCTCCGACAACGGTCAGGGCGACCGAGAGCGCCCCGATCGTCAGCAAAGACGCGGAGAGAGTCCCGGCAACGGCCTGACCCCGGACACGTCGGGCCCCGCGTGCCCGGACTCTCCCCGCCTTCCAGCCACCTGGACCCGTTTGGCCCCCGTTCCTGCGTCCGTAGCCCGCTGCCGCCATGTCGCGCCGTCCCTTCGTGGTTTCGGTTGGTTTCGGTTGCCCGAGGGTCATACGGTCTGGGCCTATCGCAAGATTGCGGCCTAACCTGGGGCCGTTCCGCCCCGATCTGGGCCGGACCTGGGCCGTACCCTGGGACCGGACCCGGGCGACAACACAGGTGGTGGCGCCACCGAGGGAAGGCAGGCTCATGACGGGCAACACGGGGGGATTCGAGTTGCGGGGCATCAATCATCTGGCTCTGGTCTGCCGCGACATGGAGCGGACGGTCGACTTCTACACGAACGTCCTGGGCATGGCGCTGGTCAAGACGATCGAGCTGCCGGCCGGGATGGGACAGCACTTCTTCTTCGACTGCGGCGGCGGGGACTGCCTGGCCTTCTTCTGGTTCCCCGAGGCGCCCGACGGCGTCCCCGGCATCAGCGCGCCGGCGGCGCGCCCCGATCAGGGTGACCTCACCAGTGCCATCGGCTCCATGAACCATGTCGCCTTCGACGTGGCGCCCGAGAAGATCGAGGAGTACCGCGACCGGCTCGTCGCCGCCGGCATCGACTGCACCGAGATAGCCAATCACGACGACTCCGAGTGGGGCATCAGCGACGACATGCACTCGGGCGTCTTCGTGCGCAGCATCTACTTCCAGGATCCCGACGGCATCCTGCTCGAGTTCGCGTGCTGGATGCGGGAGTTCACCCCCGCCGACATCTCCCACACGCCGGCCAAGGCTGTCGGCACCGTCCTCGCCGAGCCGACCCCAGCCTGACCGAGTCCGCCGGACACCGACCGACCGATACCGACACCGACACCGACACCCAGAGCGCCCCATGCCCCGCCTCCGCCAGGTCCCCAAGGACGAAGCCACCGCCCCCATCGTCACCACCATGTACGAATGGCTCTTCGAGGGCCGCGACCCCGTCGCCGAGCCGGGCCGCTGGGATGGCACCACGGGCGACTGGTGGACGGTCTTCGCCCTCAGCCCCGACATCCTCGACCACTGCGTCAAGGGTTTCGGCCTCTACCAATCACCCACCCGCAACCTCGACCCCACGCTGCGTGAGCTCGGCCAGATACGCGCCGGCTGGGCCGCCGGCAGCCAGTTCGTCTTCAGCCAGCACGCCAAGTCGATGCGCGAGCTCGGCATGCCCGACGAGCAGATCACGCACATCCCGGCGTGGAGCGTCGCCCCCGAGCACACCTACAACGCCGCCGAGCGGGCCGTCCTCGCCTACACCGACTGCCTCGTCTACGACCACGGCCGCGTCCCCGACGAGCTCTTCGCCGAGCTGGCCCACCACCTCGATGAGGTTGCCATCCTCGAGCTGACCTACATCACCACGCTCTACTTCCAGCACGCCGTCATGTCGAAGGCCTTGCGCACGGAGTTCGACGACCGCGACGATCCCATCGTCGAGGTGCCCGGTCCTATGGGGGCCTCCGCCATGCATCCGGGCCCGGGCGAGTGACGGCGGACCACGTCGTCCTGCCAGACGACGAAGCCCGGCACGACCCCGACGGCGAGGACCTGTGGAACGAGTCCTATTACTGCGACTTCGTCCGCTCCGACGGCACCATGGGGGGTTGGCTCCGGCTCGGCCTCTACCCCAACCGCCAGGTGGCCTGGTGGACGGCCTGGATCGTCTGGCCCGACCGCCCCGGCGTCTGCTCCGCCAACTATGAGATGCCCGTTCCCCCGGAGAACGGTCTCGTCAGCGAGAGCAAAGGCGGCGAACGAGTCGAAATCGAACTCCGCCGGCCGCTCGAGGAGTTCCGCCTGGCCGCTCACGCCCCGGCCCGCATCATCGCCCCGCCCGAGGACGTCTACGCCCACGGCGAGCAGACCGGCTCCCCCGCGCAGCTCGACCTGGACGTCACGTGGACGACCGACGGCGTCCCTTATCACTACGACCTGACGACCCGCTACGAGATCCCGTGCCTCGTGCGCGGCACCGTCACCGTCGACGGGGAGACGTTCAGCGTCGACGGGCAGGGCCAGCGCGACCACTCCTGGGGCGTGCGGGACTGGTGGGCCTTTGGATGGTGCTGGTGCTCCCTTCGCCTCGACGACGGCACCCGGGTCCACCTGGCGGACATCCGTATGAACGTCGGCGTCCCCGTGTTCTTCGGTTACATCCAGAAGCACGGCGAGGTCTATCCCGCCACGGCGCTCTCGGTGACCGAAGACCTCGGCGACCACGGATTCCCCTCCAAAGCGCGCATCGACATCGCGGCCGACCCCGGCCCGGGGCCCGAGCTCGACCTGGGGATCGAGGTCACGCCGGTTGCCTTCGGGCCCGTCCTCCTGCGCAACGACGATGGTCGGGTCAGCCGGTTCCCGCGGGCCCTCGTCCACTGCCGCGCCGACGACGGCCGCGAGGGCACGGGCTGGATCGAGTGGAACCAGCCCGACGCCCCACCATCCGACACCACCTGACTTCTACGTGACCGGCGTCGTGTGAGCACGGGCCGCGTCGCCACCGCACGCCGCCGGCCGCCCACGCACATCGTGGTCCGTGGATCGTCTCATCCACGGGAGGCCTTCTGGTGCGCCTGCCGGGTGCGTCTGTCGGGTGTGTCAGCTGCCCGGGCGGTTTTGACGTTTTGATCCTTTGGCGTGCCTAGCGGTCAGGCGGTGTTCGGCGTGCCGTGGCTGCCGTGGCTGCCGTGGCTGCTGTGGCTGCCTTGGCCGCCGTGGCTGCCTTGGCTGCCTTGGCTGCCTTGTGGATCGGCCAGCTCCACGCCCGTCGACAGTAGGTCGGCACCGGGTCGCGACGCTCCCGAGACGAGGCGCTCGGCCAGGGTCACCTCCATCAGCCCCAACGCCATCCCGAAGAAGTCACCGAGGATGAAGGTCGTGAGGAAGACCGCCCAGATGTGCTCGTGGGGAATCAGCTCGGCCACCAGCACCACCACCTCGTGCTCGACGGCCAACGGCAGCGAGATGAAGCAGAACACCAGCATGAAGTGCGGCCACACCAACTTCAACGAACGCCGGAAGGCTTCGCGTACCGAGGTGTCGAGCAGGTTGATGAGGGGCCCGACCAGGGCGAACAAGGTCCCCACGATCAGGCCCGGGATGATGAAGAACAAAGAGGTGACGGCACCGATGACGACGAGGATTGCTTCGGCCGCCAACAGGCGCAGCCAGGGCAGGCTCCGCAGCACCACCAAGACGGGCTGGGCGGGCTCGCCACGCTCCACCGAGCCGACCAGGCGCTCGAGCATGCCGGAGTAGAAGGTCAGCCCGAGGGTGGAGGCTCCGAAGAGGAACGCACCGAGGACCGACCCGAGTCCGTGATGGTCGACGGCGACCTCGGTGTAAAGGGTGCCCTGGATCGCATCGAGGCCGAAGATCACCAGGGCGGGAACGATCACCCGGGCGGGCTCCGCCTTGGCGGTGCGCCACGCCATGGAGATGAGCTCGACGGGGTGGAGGCGGTGGCGGGACGGCGCGGTGGTCTGTGTCGGCCGCTTCTCCGCTGCTGCACCCGCCGATCCCGCCGCCAGCGCCGACTCCGCCGGCAGCGCCGAATCCGCCGACGACTCCCGGTCGCCGACGCTCATACCGGATTGAGCCCGTCGCCGACGAAGTCGAAGAGGATCTGATCGGGGTCGAAGGGCGCTGTCGGCCCATCGAGGCGGTGGTGGCCGATGGTCATGAAGGAGTCCGCAGAGGAGACGAAGCCCAGCTCCGTGAACCCGGCGGCGGCGAAGTTGGCCCGGATGGCCGGCGTGAGATCCGGCGGCCGCCGGTGCCGGGTCCACACGACGTGGCCGCCGGGGGCGCAGAACCCCGGCATCGCCTGGATGGTGCGCGTGATGTCCGCCTCACTGATGTTCCCGAACACGCCGCACACCAGGACGATGTCAGCCGGCACATCGTCGGCGTACCAGCGGCACTGCGACGCATCCCCCTCCACCACCCGGATCTGCTCGGCCACCCCGGCGCCGGCCGCCGCCGCACGTGACCGGGCGAAGTCGACCAGGGCCGGATCGAGCTCGACCAGGAGCGCCGAGACGTCCGGTCCCCTTGGATGGGTCGCCACGACGTCGATCACGTCCCGCCCCTGGCCGGCGCACAGGCTCACCATCCGGATGTGCTCTGGATTGGTATCCAGAGGCCTGGACCGGCCCGTGGCCGGGGACGGAGCGGGAGCCGGGGACGGGGCCGGGGACGGGACCGTGGCCGGGGACGGCCCCCGGGCCGTGATCTCGTCCAGCGCCGCAGCCACCATGGACTGCACCGCCTGCAACCGCCGCGAGAGCTTCGAGGACGGATCCTCGTACGGCGCATGCCAACGGACCCAGTGCGAATCCTCATCCATACCGATCTCCTCGGTTCCTGGATGGTCCCCGGGCACCATGACCGCCCATCGTAGGGTGGGCCGACGTGACCCCCCGATGATCAAATACCTCGGTTCCAAACGCCGCCTGGTCCCCGTCCTCACCCGGATCTGCCAGGCCTCCGGCGCCCGCACCGCCCTCGATCTGTTCACCGGCACCACCCGCGTCGCCCAGGCCTTCAAGGCCCAGGGCGTGCACGTCACCGCCGCCGACAGCGCCCGCTATGCGCACACGTTCGCCCGCACCTACGTCGAGACGGACGCCGCCGCCACCGACATGGGCGCACTGCGGGCGGCGGTCACCCACCTGAACGGCCTCCCCGGCAGACCCGGCTACGTCACCGAGACGTTCAGCCGTCAGGCCCGCTTCTTCCAACCGCACAACGCCGCTCGGATAGATGCCGTGCGGGACGCCATTGACTCGGAGTATGCGGGGTCGCCGTTGTTCCCCCTCCTGTTGACGTCCCTCATCGAGGCAGCCGACCGGGTCGACTCGACCACGGGTGTGCAGATGGCGTACGTGAAGCAGTGGGCGCCGCGCTCGTCCAACCGCTTGGACCTACGGGTGCCGGAGCTGTTGAGCGGGCCCGGGCGCGCCATCCAGGGCGATGCGGTGGCGCTGGCCGACGGGCTCGGGCATTTCGACTTGGCGTATCTCGACCCGCCGTACAATCAGCACCGGTATTTCACCAACTACCACGTGTGGGAGACGCTGGTGGCCTGGGACGCGCCCGAGTCCTACGGCGTGGCCCGCAAACGCGTGGATGCCCGTGACCCATCCACGCGGTCCGCGTTCAATTCCAAGCGCGCCATGCCGGCGGCGCTGGCGTCGGTGGTGCGATCCGTGGAATGCGACCTGCTGGTGCTGTCCTACAACGACGAGTCCTGGCTCGAGTTGGAGGAGCTCGAGGCGATGTGCTCAATCCAGGGCGAGGTGGCGACGCTCTCCTTCGACTCGACTCGATACGTCGGGGCCCGCATCGGCATCTACGACCCGTCCGGACGCAAGGTGGGCCGGGTGAGCCACCTCTCCAACCAGGAGTTGTTGGTGATCGCCGGCCGGCCGGCCCTGGTGCGGCGAGTGGTCGAGGCGGTCCGCAGCATCCCGCTCGCGACGGCGTCCCCCGGCCGGCGTCGCTCGGCTCGCAGCGGCGCCACCGGCGCTGCGTCGGATGGGGTCGCCCCGGGCCTGGTGGATCGGCTACAAAAGGCAACGTGAGCAAGCACGATCACGGCGGCCACCACAGCGGCCACCATGACGACAGCTCCCCGGACGACAGCTCCCCGGACAAACGCACCTCTCTCGCCGGCACCGCGGCGGGCACCCAGAAGCACGCCAGCCCCTATCCACGGCTGGAGGACTGCGACCTCTCACGGAAGCTCTCCAAAGACGACGAGGCCAAGCGTCTCGGAAGGGCGCAGCGCCGCCTGCTCCACTTGCGGCTGATCAATGGCGGTCAGCTCAACGAAGGCAACCTCGGCCCTCCCGTCTGCGTCGTCTTCGAGGGCTGGGACGCCGCCGGCAAGGGTGGCGCCATCAAGCGGCTGGTCGAGCCGCTCGACCCCCGACACGTGCACGTCGCCCCGTTCGCCGCGCCGACTCCCGACGAGCTGCGCCACCACTTCCTGTGGCGCTTCTGGCCGCCGTTGCCGGGGTGGGGCGGCATGACCATCTTCGACCGCAGCTGGTACGGACGGGTGCTCGTCGAGCGGGTGGAGAATCTGGCCACCGAGGTGCAGTGGCGGCGTGCGTACGAGGAGATCACCGATTTCGAGCACACGTTGGCCGAGGAGGGGATGATCGTGATCAAGCTCTGGATGCACATGTCGCACGAGGAGCAATTGCGCCGGTTCCTGCGGCGCCGGGACGATCCGCTCAAGGCCTGGAAGCTGACCGACGAGGACTGGCGCAACCGGGAGAAGCGGGCGCAGTACGACGGGGCGGTGTCGGACATGTTGCGGTTGACCCACGGCCCGTTGGCGCCCTGGGACGTGGTCTCGTCGGAGAGCAAGCGGAATGGGCGGGTCGAGGTGATCGAGACGGTGATCCGCCACATGGAGGCGGGGATGACGCGCTGGGGCGTGCCGGTGCCGGCGAGTGACGACGAGGAGAAGACCGAGTTGGCCCTCTCCTTCGACGACGCTGACATCCAGCTCGATCCGGGTGGTGGGTCCGATGGGTCCGAGGTTCGGGGTCGGATTCGGGATCGGGGTCGGATGGGTCGAATTCGGGGTCGGGGTCGGATGGGTCGGATGAGTCAACGGATCCTGCGAAGAGCGTCAACGCATGAGCCCGACCCCGGGAACCCCGCCGGCACGGCCGGGCATCACGATCCCGTTCGACGGGATCCCCCTGCACGCCCACCGCGAGTGGTTCACCCGCCTGCGGGAACTGGGCTACACCGACCTGTGGTCGGCCGAGGTCGACGGCGCCGACGGGTTCACGCCACTCGCCCTGGCCGCCGCATGGGAGCCGGAGCTGAATCTCGGCGTGGCCATCACCCCCGCCTACACGCGGGGGCCGGCGCTCCTGGCCCAGAGCCTCGCCTCCATGGCCGACGCCGCGCCGGGGCGCTTCTTCTGCGGGCTGGGCGCCTCGTCCCAGGTGATCGTCGCCAATTGGAACGGCCTGGCTTTCGAGAACCAATACCGGCGGATCCGCGACACGCTGCGGTTCCTGCGTATGGCCTTCAGCGGCGAGAAGGTGACCGAGGAATTCGAGACCTTCACGGTGAAGGGTTTCCGGCTCGCCCGGATCCCCGAGCAGCTGCCGCCCATCTACCTGGCCGCGCTGCGCCCCGGGATGTTGCACCTGGCGGGGCGCGAGGCGGACGGCGCCATCCTCAACTGGCTCAGCGCCGAGGACGTCGCCCAATCCGTGGCGGAGGTGGAGAAGGCCTCCGGTGGGGCGCCCCGGGAGATCGCCGCCCGCATTTTCGTCATCGTCACCGAGGACGCCAAGATCGCCCGGACCGTGGGGCGGCGGATGATCACCGCCTATTTGAACGTGGATGCCTACGCGGACTTCCACCGCTGGCTCGGTCGGGGACCGGCGCTGCAGCCGATGTGGGACGCCTGGGCCGCCGGCGACCGCAAGGGGGCGCTGGCCGCCATTCCCGACTCGGTGGTGGACGAGCTCGTGGTGCACGGGACGGTGGACGAGTGCCGGGCCCATATCCAGCGCTACGTCGATCACGGCGTCACCATCCCGGCCCCCGCCGTCATCCCGATCGGCATCGACCTGGCCGAGGCCGTAGCCGGCCTGTCGCCGTCGGCGAGATAGCCGGGGCGCAACGGACAAACTGGGTGTTCGGGGCCGATTCCCGAGCCGGGCCCCGGGGCCGGGGTTGGCAGCAGAGCCGGGGTTGGCAGCAGAGCCGGGGTTGGCAGCAGAGCCGGGGTTGGCAGCAGAGCCGGGGTTGGCAGCAGAGATGGAAGCGGAGGAACTGCGGGCGACATGACACAGTCAGAGATCGACTTCCGGACTACCTCGCTCGCCGGCCTCACCCGCTCGGTACGCGCCAAGGAGATCAGCGCGCGGGAGCTCACTCAGGCCGCCCTGGATCGGATCCAAAGGCTCGACCCGACATACAACGCCTTTGTCGCTGTGGATGGGGAACGGGCGCTGGACGAGGCGGACGGGGTCGACGCCCGCATCGCCACCGGCGCCGACCCCGGACCGTTGGCCGGGATCCCGCTCGGGGTCAAGGACCTCCAGAACGCCATCGGGTACCGCACCACCTACGGATCGGCGCTCCACGCCGACGACCCGCCGGCCACCGCGGACGACCCCTTTGTCGCCCGGATGCGGGCGGCCGGCTGCGTCGTGGTCGGCAAGACCAACACGCCCGAGTTCGGCTGGATGGGCAACACCTCGAACGCCATCTTCGGTCCCTCCTTGAACCCGTTCGACACATCCAGAGGACCCGGCGGATCCTCCGGCGGGAGCTCGGCCGCGCTGGCCGCCGGGATGGTGCCGCTCGCCACCGGCTCGGATGGAGGCGGCTCCATCCGCATCCCGAGCGCGTGCTGCGGACTGTCGGGCATGAAGCCGAGCCTCGGGCGCGTCCCCGCCGGCGGCCCCAACCCGCCCGGCTGGATCGACCTCTCGACCAACGGTCCCATGGCCCGCCGCATCGCCGACGTCACCCGGGCCCTCGACGTCGCCGTCGGCCCCGACCCGACCGACCTGCGCGCCCTCCCCCGCCCCGAAGCCAACTGGCTGGCCGCCCTCGACGACCCTCATGTGCCCGTCAGGATCGCCTACTCCCCCACCCTCGGATACGCCACTGTCGACGCCGAGGTGGCGACCGCCTGCGAGCGCGCCGTCGAGACACTGGCCTCATTGGGCGCCGACGTCGTCGTCGTGGATTCTGTTTTTGATGCCGACCCCGTCGGGGATTTCCTCACCTTGACGGGGGCCTCCACGCTCCGGACCTTGCGGCCGTTCCTCGACCACCCCCGCTGGGACGAGGTCCACCCGGTCCTTCGCCACTTCGTCGACGCCGCACAGTCCACCACGGCCGAAGACCTGCTCCGGGTCTTCGACAACTACCACTACATGAACCTCAAGCTGGTCGAGCTGTTCCACTCCTGCCGCATCCTGGTCACGCCGACGTGTTCCGCACTCGCACCGCACGCGGGCGAGATGACCAGCACGGTCAACGGCGAAACGACCGCCGCCTGGGTCCACTTCACCTATCCCTTCAACATGACCCGCTCGCCCGCGGCCAGCGTCCCCATCGCCATGAGCAGTGGCGGCCTGCCGATCGGCCTGCAGCTGGTGGGACCCCAGCACGGCGACCTCGTCGTGCTGCGCACGGCCGCCGCGTTGGAGGCGGCCATCGACCTCGACTTCCTCGCTACCCTGCCCGACTGAATCCGCCCGACTGAATCCGAAGGAGCCGTACCGATGTCGATCACCACTCCCGCCAACCCGACCGATGCCGTCCGCCTCGTCACAACCGACGACGCGCCATGGGCGGACACGGGCACCGGCGTGCTCCTCAAGGTGGTCCGCTTCGACACGTCGCACGGGACCTGGGTGATCCTCAATCGGTTCCGGCCGGGCGTGCAGCTGCAGACCCATCGTCACACCGGCTCGGTCGATGCCTACACGTCGGCGGGGCGCTGGCACTATCTCGAGTACGACTTCTACGTGACCGCCGGCTCGTACCTGTACGAACCGGCCAACTCGGTGCACACGCTGCACGTGCCGGCGGAGAACACAGAGGACACGGACGTGTGCTTCATCATCGAGGGCGCACTCTTGAACCTGGCCGAGGACGGGACCGTCGAATCGGTCTCCGACGGTCCCGGCACGCTCGAGGCGTACTATGCGCTGCTCGAGGCGCAGGGCGACCCGCGTCCCAACGGCCTGATCGTCTGAGGGGTGCCGGCTCCGTCCGTGACGACCAACTCGGGGGCTGCCGATGCAGGCCGCCTCACCGACCCGGCGCTGTATGCGGTCGGCGACCCCTTCGAGCTCTATGCCGAGCTGCGACGAACGTCACCGGTGTGCTGGGTCGAGCGTGAGGGCGGCGGCTTCTGGGCGGTACTGACCCATCCGGAGGTGTCCCACATCGGCGCCGACCCCGTCGGGTTCTGCTCGTCCCGCGGGATCCTGACCGACGAGATCGGGACCGCGTACGACACGCCGCCCACGATGATGCATACGGACCCACCGCAACACACCCGCTACCGCCGCCTGGTGCAGCCGGGCTTCAAGCCGTCGATGGTGCGCCTCATGGAGGCGGGGGTGACGGCGAAGGCGGCGGCGCTGATCTCCCCAATCCAGGGCGGGAGGGCGCTGGAGGTCGTGCAGGACCTGTCCATCCCGTTCCCGTTGCTGGTGATCTGCGAGCTACTGGGCGTGGACGGGTCGCAGTGGCCACGCTTCTTCGAGTGGTCCGAGGCGGTGATCCCGGGCGAGTCCGAGAGATCCGAGGAGGAGCGGGCGGCGCTGCAGGTGGAGATGTGGGAATACCTGATCGGCGTGGCCGAGGAGCGGAGGCGGGCGCCGGCGGACGATCTCGTGTCGGTCCTCGCGACCGTGGGATCAGATCCAGAGAGTGGCGGCGAGGAGCTGAGTGAGGCCGAGCTGGCGATGTTCCTGATCCAGCTCCTCGTGGCGGGGAACGAGACGACGCGCAATCTGATCTCGGGCGGATTGGTGGCGCTGGCCGAGAACCCGGCGCAGTGGGCCGCGCTCCGCGCGGATCGTTCGTTGCTCCCGAGCGCGGTCGAGGAGTTGCTGCGGTGGACCACCCCGGTGATCTCGTTCATGCGGACGGCGACTGCCGCCACCACCATCCGTGGCGTCGCGGTGGCGCCGGGCGATCCGGTCCTCTTGGTCTACGCCTCCGCCAACAGAGACGAGGAGGTGTTCGGGCCCGACGCCGGCGAGCTGCGCGTGGACCGCCATCCCAATCCACACGTGAGCTTCGGATTCGGGCCGCACTTCTGCCTGGGCGCCGCGCTGGCCCGGTTGGAGGGCCGGGTGGTCCTCGGCCAACTGCTGGACCGCTTCGACACGCTGTCCCTGGCCGGCCCGGTGGAGCGGACGCCGAGCCCGGTCATCGCCGGGGTGCGGCACGCCCAGTTGGTCTTTTCGTAGTTGGCAGATTCGTAGTTGGCAGGTGGAGTGCCGGGCGACGGGCCGCCGATCGGCCCAGGTCCGGCCGCCCCGCCTCCCGCCGCCCGCCGGCTTCCGCCGCCGGTGCGGGCTCCTCAGGCGGAGACGTACGGAACATATTCCGGATAGCGCTCCGGATCTGACACGGGCTCGGCCACCAGCTGCACCTCCGGAGCGCCTCGCCCCGGCAGGAGCTTGCCCGCCGCGAGCGCGCCCAGCGTCGCCACCGCTGCACCGGCGATGCACGCCACCTGCAACCCACTGTGGAACGCGTTGAACGTGATCGACTGGAGAGCCGGCTGTGCGGCGTGCGGTGCATGGCCAACGACCGCCAGCGCGGCCGCCATGGATTGGTGAGCCTCGGCCTTCGGGCCGGCCGGGATGGGGAGCGGACGGAACGCACTGATGATCCGCGGGGCGTAGGACGAGGCGAAGATCGAGCCGAAGACCGCCACCCCGAGCGTGCCACCCAGTTCCCGGGTGGTGTTGTTGACTCCGGCGGCGGCGCCACGCTGCTCGTCGGACACCGAGCCCATCACCGCTTCCGCCGTCGGCGCCGTGATGGAGGAGAGGCCGAGCGCCAGCAGCACCATGGCCACCATGATCGGCCCCCAGTACGCGGTGTCGGCCTCCGAGTTGAAGGCCGCCACCACCAGCCCGCCCCCCATGAGCAGGAGCCCGACGGTGACGACCAGGCGCGTCCCCACCTTGAGCGCGAGCACGGCGGCGATCGGCGTCCACACCGCGGCCACGATCGCGAACGGGAGCGTGTGCAGGCCGGCGGACAGCGTCGAGTACCCCTTGACGAACTGGAAGTACTGCGTGATGAGGAAGATGAATCCGAAGAGGCAGAAGAACGCCACGGATATGGAGAGCGCGCCGCCGGTGAAGCGAGGGATCTTGAAGACCCGGACGTCGAGCAGCGGCCCCTCGGTGCGCAGCTCCATCAGCGCGAACACGGTCAACAGCACCGCCGCGCCCGCAAAGCAGGCCAGCGTCCCGCTCGAGGCCCAGCCCCATTGCGGCCCCTCGATGATCGCCAGCACCAACATCGTGATCCCCACGGTCGAGATCGCCACGCCCCGGAGGTCGAAGCGGTGTTCGGCCACCTTGGGCAGCCGGGGAATCAGGTACCCGCCGGCGACGAGCGTCACGATGACGATCGGCACGTTGACGAGGAAGATCGACCCGTACCAGAAGTGCTCGAGCAGCGCCCCACCGACGATCGGCCCGAACGCCACCGCGATCCCCGACGTCGCCCCCCAGATCCCCAGCGCCTTCTGCCGCTCGGATGGGTCCGGAAAGACGCTCGTGAGGATGGCCAGGCTGGCCGGGAAGATGAAGGCCGCCGCCACGCCCATCAACGCCCGAGTGGAGATCAGCGTGCCCGTGGTGTGTGACCAGGCGGCCGCGGCAGAGAAGAGGCCGAAGAAGACCAATCCGACCTGCATGGTGCCCTTGCGTCCCAGCCGGTCCCCGATGCCGCCACCCGCCAGGAGCAGTCCGGCGAAGGCCAGGCTGTAGGCGTCGACGATCCATTGGAGCGACGTGATGGACGCCCCCAGCGTGCGGTTCAGAGTCGGGAGCGCCACGTTCACGATGGTGTTGTCGACGACGACCAGGAAGACCGAGAGGCACAGGACGGGGAGCACTATCCAGCGGCGATCTGTGGATTGGGAGAGGAGGGCGCCGCCTCTGTCGCCCGCGAGCCCGACCTCACCGATTTCGGCGCTGTCAGCGGTTTCGACTGCAGATCGGGGCATCGCGGGCTCCTTCCGGATTGGGTCCCAGGTGTGGATGGGATTGGACCGCAAGCTGTGACACGGTCCCCTATAGAACGCTGTACTAGTGTTATAGCACGACGTTCTTCAGTACGCTAGGGATGTGACGGAAAACCGCCGGACCAGGACGAGAACTCCCAGTGCCGGGATGGAGCTCGCCCTTCTCAACTCAGCGGCCGAGATCCTGGAGACCGAGGGTCCCGACGGCCTCTCGGTGCGCCGGATCGCCGCCGCCGCCAACGTCGCGCCAATGGGCGTCTACAACCACTTCGCGTCGAAATTCGGCATCGTCGAAGCGCTCTTCGTCCAGGGCTTCCACCGTCTCGGCGTAGAGATGGAGGCCATGGCGCAGATCGAGGATCCCATTCAGGCCCTCCGTGAGGGCGCCCGGCGCTACAGGGCCCTCGCGCTCGCCCATCCCATGGCGTACCAGGTGATGTTCCTGCGGGCCGTACCCGGCTTCGAGCCGAGCGACAACGCCCTCGGCCGGTGCACCCAAACGTTCGACAGCCTCGTCGCCGCCGTGCAACGCGCCATGGAGGCGGGCCTCATCGCCGAGGCGCCACCGACCGAGACGGCACAGCTGATCTGGGCCACGATCCACGGCTGGGTCTCACTGGAGCTGCTCGGCATCGGCTTCGTCGAGGATCAAGATGCCGGCTACGACCGCCTGTGCGAGGCGTTGCTGCGGGGTCTCCGCCCCTAACCGCCCAGACCGCTGTCGGCGGGCCTCGCCCTTCCGCCCGACCACCTACCGCGGATCGGGCCGATCCAGATTCCAGTGGCGCGCCACGTTCGGGAACCACTTGACGTCGTCGCCCGTCTGCAGCGGGATCATCCCGAAGCGCGTGATCGTCCGCTGGCCGCCTTCGTGGTCGCCGTAGAGCACGTCGATCGTGAACCCCCGCACACCCACGATGTCCCGGCTCAGCTCGGGGTAGTCCGGATCCCCCGCCTCTCGGATGGCGGCCTGCCAGAACCCGATGTCGCCGGGCGCGATATAGAGATCGCGCGTCTGCATGCGGAAATCCTCGGGCGCCACGTGCGGGACTTCGTTGGTCCGGACGAGCTCGGTCAGCACCGACCATCCAAAGATCACCCCGAGCCCGGGGCCCACGTTGCGCAGCGAGATGGCGAGATAGATGCTCCCGTCGACCATCTCGACACTGGCCTGACTTCCCTCCAGCCGGGCCCAGTGATCGTCGACCCAGCGGATCTTCTGCATCGGGTCCTCGCGGCGTGACGTGACCAGGACGGGCCGCAAGTTCACCTGGAACGCCTCCTCGGCGATCCGGGCCGATCGGTTCGAGGAGCGCACGGCGGAGAAGGTGGCGACCGCCAGCACCAGGGTCCCGAGGGCGGTGGCGAACGACGCGACGGTCGCCCAGTCCGTCTCGCCCAGCATCGGCGTCAGCATCGTCGCAGGTTAGAACGCAGACCACCCGGACGGCGCCGGGTCACCGATCGCACCCTGGCAGACTCGGAGCCATGCTCGCTCACGTCTCCATCCAGAGCGCCGAGCTGTCGGCCAGTGCCCGCTTCTACGACGCCGTCCTCGCGCCACTCGGCGGCGGGCGCGTCATGGAGGTCGACGACGCCATCGGCTACGGAGTCCCGCCCTCGGCAGAGTTCTGGATTGGGCGACAGCAGACGGGCGACGGTTTCCGCGAGACCCACATCGCCTTCCAGGCCCCCGACCGAGATGCGGTGCGGGCCTTCTTCCACGCCGCCCTCGCCACCGGTGCCGAGCCCCTGCACGAACCGCAGCTGTGGCCGCAGTACCACCCGGACTACTACGGGGCCTTCGTGCGCGATCCGGACGGGAACAACATCGAGGCGGTCTGCCACACCCCGGAGTAGGTCCGGCGGCAGCCCCTGGGTCGGCTACCCAGCCGGTTCTCAACCGAACGTGGCCGCGAAATGGTTCAGCACCGCCGTGCACAGATCCTGCTGCGCTGCCGGCAGTGTGCACGTGGCCTGATAGGCCGTCGCCTCGGTTGGCTTCGGCTGGTACAGCATGATGCCGTTCGCCGGATTCTGACCACCGGAGGGGTATCCCACCCCCGCCACGCCTGCCGGGTCCTGGAACCCGACCGCGACCGAGGAAATCTGGGTGACGTGCTCTTGTGTCGGGCCGCTCACGGCGCAGATCTGGCCGAGGTCCTGCTGCGTCGCCGCCTTGGCCGCACTGAAGAGCGGACAGGCCAAGGCGGCGCCCTGCACCGTGCTGCCCCCGCTTTCCATGGCGACGATCGCCTGGGTCGTCGAGGACGTCGGCAGGTGCCACGTGGTGCCGGTCGTCGGCACGACTGTCCCGACCGGCGCGAGAGCCAACATCCCGCTGCCATCGGCACCGAAGTTGCCGTTGCACGTCCAGCCGACCGTCGGTCCGACCAGCATCAACCCGCCGGTCTCATCGGTGTACACGGCCAGGTTTCCTTGCTGCCCGTCGGACGCAGGAACGCTGACCGAGACCGACGCGGGCAACGACGTCGTCGTGGTGGGCGCGCCCGTGGTCGTCTCGCAGACCACCACGGGGAGCGAGGCGGTCACCATCGGCCCCGGCGCCGTACCGCCCGTGCGGCCCGTGCCGTCGGTCGAGGACGTCGTCGAGCTGGCTGCGGTGGCCGTCGTGGAGTTCGGCGGCGACGTGCTCGACGTCGTGGTTCGCTTTGGATGGGTCGTGCCCGATGACGAACCGGTCCCCGAAGACCCGCACGCCGCCACGAGCACTGCCGCGGCGACCATGAGGCCACCGACCATCCACGGCGCCACGGAGCCGCGCCTAGGCATCCACCGTCAGGTCTGCCAACAGATCGGCGAAGCGACGCTGCGCGTCGGCCCGCCGGGTCGGGATGTGCTCGGACGGCACCTCGTGCGGCTCGTAGCCCTTGAGCACGCGCCGGGCCACCGTCTGGCGGTGCACCTCGTCGGGCCCGTCGTAGATCCGGGCCGCTCGGGCCGCCCGGTACATGTGCTCCAGGGGGAGGTCGCTCGAGAACCCCAATGACCCGTGCACCTGGATGGCGCGGTCGATGACGTCGTAGAGGACCTTCGCCCCGAAATACTTGATCATGGCGATCTCGACCCTGGCCGCCGCCGCCCCCTCCTGATCCATCTTCCAGGCGGCCTGCAGCGTCATGAGCCGGGCGGCCGTCATCTCGGCCATCGAGTCCGCCACCCAGTTCTGGATGGTCTGCTTCTCGGCCAGCATCGAGCCGTGCGCATAGCGGGACACCGCCCGCTCGCACAGCATGTCGAAGGCCCGCCGGGACTGTCCCAGCCAGCGCATGCAGTGGTGGATCCGGCCCGGCCCCAAGCGGTGCTGGGCCAGCACGAAGCCCGAGCCCTCGTTCCCGATGAGGTTCCCGGCCGGCACCCTGACGTCGGTGTAGATGATCTCGGCGTGGTTGCCGAACCGCCCGTACGGCGTGTGCGGATCCTCCATCGTGGACACATCCCGCACGATGTCGACCCCGGGCGTGTCGACCGGCACGATGATCATGGACGACCCCTGGTATGGATGCACGTCTGGATTGGTCACCGCCATCACGATCAGGAAGTCCGCCACGGATCCGTTGGATGTGAACCACTTGTGCCCGTTGATCACCCACTGGTCGCCGTCGCGCATGGCCGACGTCTGCAACAGCGTTGGATCAGATCCAGCCGTACCGGGCTCGGTCATGGAGAACGCCGAGCGCAGGTCCCCATCGAGGAGCGGCTGCAACCACCGCTCCCGGTGCGACTCGTCCCCACTCATCTCCATCCCCACCGCCAGCAACTCGGCGTTCCCCGAGTCCGGCGCATTGTTGCCGAACACCACCGGCGCCAGGGGCGACTGCCCGAGGATCTCGTGCATGAGCCCCAGCCGCACCTGCCCGAACCCCATCCCGCCCAGGGCCGGCGGCAGGTGCGCCGCCCACAGCCCTTCGGCCTTTACCTGTTCCTGGAGCGGCCGGATCAGGACGCGCACCTGGTCGTAGGTCAGCTCCAGGGTCTCGAGCGGGAACACCTCGTCCCGCACGAACCCGCGCATCCACTCCAGCTTCTCTTCGAACTCGGGTTCGGTCGAGAAATCCCAGGCCATGGTCACTCCTCCCAGCGCTCCGGCCAACTTCCGGAGGTCCACACCCTGCCACTACCGTGGGCGCCGTGACCACCACGAGCCCTGTCGCCTTCCGCTCTGCCTCCGCTGCCGCGGTGCCACCGCCACCTCCCCAAGTCGCCCTGAGCGCCGCGGACAGGGCTGTCGTCGCCGGCGCAGAGCACGCCCTCCTCGACGAGCGGCGCCTCCTCACGGCGGACGAGCTGACCGCCCTCGCCGCGTTGCCCGACGGCGCAGTGATGGCGCTGGCCTCCCTGGCCCACCAGGTCCGTCTGGCCTGGTGCGGTCCCGAGGTCGAGATCGAGGGCATCCTCTCGGCCAAGACCGGGGGCTGCCCCGAGGACTGCCACTTCTGCTCGCAGTCCTCTCGCTTCGACTCGCCCGTCAAGGCCACGCCCTTCCTGGATGCCGACGAGGTCCTTGCCGCCGCCCGCGAGACCGCTGCCCTCGGCGCCTCGGAGTTCTGCATCGTGCTCGCTGTACGCGGACCCGACGAGCGCACCATCCAGCGCATCCTCGATCTGGTCCCGCGCATCCACGAGGAGACCGGGCTCAACGTCGCGGTGAGCGCCGGCATCCTGACCGAGCAGCAGGCGCGCCGGTTGGCCGAAGGCGGCGTCCACCGCTACAACCACAATGTCGAGACGGCGCGCTCGTACTTCCCAGCCATTGTCACGACCCACACCTGGGACGAGCGGGCCGAGACCTGTCGACTGGTCAAGGCCCACGGAATGGAGCTGTGCTGTGGTGCCCTCATCAACCTCGGAGAGACCGATGCCCAGCGCGTCGAGCTCCTGACGCAGCTGCAGGAGCTCGACCCGACCGAGGTGCCGCTCAACTTCCTCAACCCCCGGCCAGGCACCCCGCTCGGAGACCGCCCGGTCCTGAGCCCGTGGGACGCCGTCCGCTGGATCGCCCTCTTCCGCCTGGCGCTGCCCTCGGTGATCCTTCGTTACGCCGGCGGCCGCGAAGTCACCCTCCGCGATCTCCAGGCCATCGGCATGACGGCCGGCATCAATGCCCTCATCGTCGGGAACTACCTGACGACGCTCGGGCGCTCGGCCGACGAGGACCTCCAGATGCTCGAGGACTTGCGCATGCCCATCGGCGCCCTCACTGCGGCCATCTGATACGCGGCCATCTGACCAACGGCCATCTGACCATCACCCGTGGCTCTCTCCGTGACGACGCATTGCACAGGTTGCGGGAAGCCCACCACCGAATGCCCCGGATGCGAGCGCGCGTTCGACCCCCCGCGTTTTTGCCCCGAGTGCGGCCGGCGCATGACCGTCACCGTGATCCCCACGGGCTGGGTGGCGCGCTGCCGCGGCTCCGGTCACCCGGAGCTCCACTCGGCCTGATCTGACCCAATCCCCCACCGGCAATTCCGCCGATCGGCCCAAACGGACCCTTCAACGACGCATCGGCCCATTACGGCGCGGCTGCGCAGCTGCAGACCGTGCAACAGATGATCTTCGCCAAGTCGGCGACGGCGCTGACTGCGTCGCCCGCCCGTGCGGTCCCGTGAAGGTGAGAACGGCGTCGGCGTTGCCCGACACCTTCCAGCCCAACTCGTGGACCGCACGGTGGTGCCGCCCGCAGAGCGTGACCAAGTTGTCCAGGTTGGTCAGGCCGCCCTCGACCCAGTGCTCGATGTGATGGACATTCGTGAACTCCGTGTAGTTGCAACCGGGGAACCGGCACCCCTTGTCCCGCCGATCGATCTCCACCCGTTGCACCACTGTTGGATCCCGCCGCGCCCGCCCTTGGTCGAGAATCGAACCTTCCCGATCCTCCACTGCGAGGTCCACGTCGGCATCGCACGCCAACCGACGGACGACCTCGGCCGGCACGGGGCCCACGCCAGCGATTTCTCCCACCCCCGTACTCGAGCAACCAATGAGCAGTTCGAGCGGCGCATGTACCACGACCCGTGGCCGCACGACCACCCCGGATCCGCGGGATCCCCCCGGTCCCCCAGCGCCCGTGGACGCGCTCCCCACTCGGAACAGATCCAACAGGGCGTCGTAGAGCCGCTGGTCGTAGGGCACGTAGCCGACCGGATCCGACGCCGACGCCGACGCCGACGCCGCCGCGGCCGCGGCCGCAGACACCCGACCCACCAGGGCCGACTTCGCCAGCGCGTAATCGTCCCGGGTGAACGCCACCCAGACCGACCGTCGCGTGTCGTTGAACCGCAGCGTCCGGTGCTCGAAGTCGCGGGCGGCCGACCCACGGGCATCGTCGTCTCCGTCACCCAGATCACCGGCCGACGACGATGCCGCAGCGTCCGCCTGTGCCTCCGCCTGTGCGTCCGCCTGCGCTCGATGCCAAGCCGCCAGCTCACGCGCCTGTCGCACACTCCAATGCGCCGACGCCTCCCGCAGAGCGGCATCGCTCGCCGGCGACGCCACCTCCGCCAACGGTTCCACCAGGTCCAGCGACAAAGCCCCGGACGCCAGCCCCTCCGCCAGGCATGGCAACGACTCCAGATTCGCCCCCGAGCGCACCCACTGGCGGGCCGTCGACGTGCTGACCCCGCACTGCGCGGTCACCCAGGCGATCATCGAGATGGCGCCATCGCCACGCCACCCCTCCGCCTTATCGAATTCGGCGATGTCCGCCAGCTGTTCCCTATGCAGCGCGGCGATGCGGCCCGCCCGTTCCACGATCTGCGCCGCCAGCTCCTGGGAACGTGCGTCGCCACCGAAGTTCCGACACGGCGGTCGACGCCGTGAAAGCCGGTCTTCCACGAACGGATGCTGCTCCTTCACGAAGCATGAACGGTCGCTCCGTCATGCGGTGGGCACCATCGACCTAATGTGGTTCGGCCGGATCGGGAACCTCGACGCACCGTTAATCCGATACAGCGTCACGGCTTTTCAGCTGGAAACGAGGGCGGCGAGCTCGCCCTCGCCACCGGGCACCACCACCACGGTGAGTCCGTCGCGCGCCTGCAGCCACTCACGGTTGCGCAGATGCAGGTCGTCAGCGGTATCGAAGCGGTTGAGAACGACCACCACCGCAGATGACAGTGCGCGCAGTGCATCGATGGTGAGCCGTACTGCGTTGATCGTGCCCAGACCCGCGTCGGCGACCAGCACCACGACGTCGGGCGCCAGCGCCGCGCAGAGCGCGAGGCAGTCGCCGTCAACCGCGAGCGGCGAACGAAGGCCGCCCGCCGCCTCGACGAGGCCCAGGTCCACAGGCTCGGCCGGCCAGCGGAGCTCTGACATGAGGTCTTGGATGGTGAAGGGCGAGCGGCCCAGGGACTCGGCCGCCATGGGGGGCGCCATCGGGACGTCGTACCAGCGGTTTGGCCCGCAGACCTCCTCGACGGGCTCGCCGCTGGCCGCGCCGAGAAGGGCCGCGTCACGCGCGGCGGGGTCGTCGTCCGGCCCGAAGGATTGCGCCGGCTTGCGGGCAGCGACCCGTAGGCCCGCCACGCGGAGGTCGGTCAGCAGCCGGGCGGCCACCCACGTCTTCCCAACGTCTGTGCCGGTACCCACGACGGCAATCACTCGGCGCGGGCGCACGCCGGTCAGAGGGCGGCGGACGACGCCGTCGGGGTCCGCAAGGGCGATGGCGTCGGGCGCGGCAGAGGGGCAAGCGCGTGAAGCAACCGGGTGACATCCTCGTCACTGTGCGCAGCCGACAGTGTGACCCGAAGCCGGCTGGTGCCGACTGGCACGGTGGGTGGGCGGATGGCCGGCACCCACAATCCCTCCTGCAACAGCGAGGCCGATGCGGTGCGCGCAGCCTGCTCACTGCCGAGGACGACGGGGATGATGGGGCTCGGATGTCCGGGCGGTGCGAATCCGGCCGCCGCGACCCGGTCGATCAGGGCGGCGAGGCGGCCCGCCAAAACCGCGCCTTCCGGAGATCGAACGACGCGCAGCGCCGCCAGCGCGGCGGCGGAGTCGGCCGGAGAGGGCGCGGTGGAGAAGATGTAGGGGCGGGCGCGGTTGACGATCAGGTCGACGACGTCGCGGGACGCGGCGGCGAACCCGCCGAGCGAACCCAATGTTTTTGACATCGTGCCGACCCGGACGACCATTCCCCCTTGAACGCCGACCCGGTCCCGACTTCCCATCCCCCCGCCTCCGTCCCGCCCGGTGGCCTCCGGGAGGTCGGGGCCGAGGACGGCGTGGGCCTCATCGAGGATGAGGAGCGCGTTGTGGCGCCGGCTCACGGCAACCAGCTCGTCGATGGGGGCGACGTCCCCATCCATGGAGAAGACCGAGTCGGTGACGACGATCGTTGGCATGTGAGCGGGCATAGCGCTGATGCGGGCGTTGGTGACGGCTCGGTGACCCTGTCCCGGTCCCGGTGCCGGCGCCGGCGCCATCTGCCAGCAGCTCCTCGAGATGGCCCATGTCACGGTGGCGGTAGACGGCGAGGGCGGAGCGGGAGAGCCGGCACCCGTCGATGATGCTGGCGTGGTTCAACTCGTCTGAGAGCACACGAACGCCCGGGCCTCCCAGGGCGCACAGCACGCCGAGGTTGGCGGCGAACCCGGTCGGGAAGCAGACGGCGGCCTCTGTCCCCTTCCACTCGGCCAGCGCCCGCTCCAGCTCGCTGTGGATTGGGCGCGTCCCGGTCACGAGACGCGAGGCGCCGGAGCCGGCGCCCCAGCGGGACAGCGCATCGTGCGCGGCTGCCACCACGCTCGGATGCGCACTCAATCCGAGATAGTCGTTGGACGCGAACGAGACGACCGGCCCGCCTTCGAGCAGACCCGAGGGACCGAGGGCGTCGAACTCCCGGGGGGAACGCCAGCGGCCCTCGTCTACGACCTGGGCCAGCGAGGCCCGGATGCGCGCCTCCCACGGGCTCGGGCTCTCGCTCACGTGGATCCGGCCGACCCGTCCCCGGCCACATCCGCCAGCGCCCCATCCAGAGCATCCACGATCCGGATGATCTCGTCCGCCGTGATGGTCAGCGGCGGCATGACCACCACCACGTCGCCCAGCGGACGCAGCAGCACGCCCCGGGCGACGGCACCGGCGCACACCCGGCGACCCCAGCGCAGCCCCGGCGAAGGGGGAGCCAGCTCGATGCCCACCATGAGGCCACGTTGACGGATCTCGCGCACCGCCGACCGGCCGGCGACCCGTTCTCCGAGGAGCGACGACAGCTGGTCGGCCCGCGCCCGCACGTTGCCCAGCACGTCCCACGACTCGATCAGCCGCAAGTGCTCCAGCGCCACCGCGGCCGCCAACGCATTCCCCCCGTAGGAATGCCCGTGGTAGAAGGTCTCGGGCCCCAGGTCGGCCCCGAGGAAGGCGCCGAACACCTCGCCCGACGCCACCGTCGCCGACATGGCCAGGTACCCGCCCGTGATCCCCTTGCCCACGCACATGAGGTCGGGCCGCACACCGCACTGCTCGGAGGCGAACAACGTCCCCGTCCGCCCGAACCCCGTGGCCACCTCGTCACAAATGAGGAGCGTGCCGGCCTGGCGGCACGCCTCCCCTATCCGCCGCACGTCGGACGCGGAGGCACACAGCATGCCCGACGCACCCTGGACCAGCGGCTCGATCACGACCGCGGCCAACTCCGCGCCGTGCGCCTCGATCGCCGCACACGCCTTGTCCGCCCAACCCGGGTCCGCGTAGCCCGGCGTGCGCACGACGGGGAAACACAGCGGCTCGAAGACGGCGCTGAACACGCCGCCGTCACCGAGGGAGAGCGAGCCGATGGTGTCACCGTGATACGCATCACTGAGCGCAAGGAACCCGGTGCGCCCCTGGACGCCGCGGTTGACCCAGTACTGGAACGCGATCTTGAGCGCCTGCTCGACCGCCACCGCGCCATCCGCGGCGAAGAGGAAGTGGGGATCGTCGACCGGCACCACGGGAGCCAGGGCCTCCGCCAGCTCGATCACCACGGTGTTGCCGTTGCCCAGCATGGTCGAGTGGGCGACCTTCGCCGCCTGGGCGGCCAGCGCGGCGTCGAGCTCGGGGACGCAATGGCCGAGCGTGTTGACCCAGAGGGAGGAGATCGCATCGAGGTAGCGCCGCCCGTCCGCGTCGATCAGGTCGCGCCCTTCCGCCCGCTCGATCACGAGCGGTGCGTTGCCCGCGTAGGCCGCCATCTGGGTGAACCCGTGCCAGACGACCGCAGCATCGCGCTCGACCCAGGTCCGGGCCTCCGGATTGGGATGCCGATCCTCTGGATTGAAGCCGTTCACCGGGCCAGTGTGGACCAGACCGTGGCGGCCGGACCAGGTGACGCCGTGCGCGAGAATGGGTCATGGACCTGATCGGCGTGGTCGACACGATGTTCGCCCGCTACGACATGGGCGCCGAGGCGCTCGACGAACTGTCCGAATGCCCTGGATATGGCACTCAATTCACCACGCTGCGGCGTACCGTCCCGGGCTTCAAGGACCTGGCCGTGGCGGCCAAGAAGATGATCGAGGAAGACGGTTGCCGGATCGTCGTCGCCCTCGGGATGCCGGGCAAGGAGAAGGTGGACAAGGTCTGCGCCCACGAGGCCTCGACCGGGATCATGACGGCACAGCTCATGACGAACACGCCCATCCTCGAGGTGTTCGTCCACGAGGACGAGTCCGACGACCCGGCCGAGCTGGCCATGGTGTTCAAGAACCGTTCGCGCGACCACGCCCGCAACGCCTATCTCATGCTCTACGAGCCCGAGCAACTCACCGCCCGGGCCGGCCAGGGCATCCGGCAGGGTTTCGCCCACGCCGGCCCGCTCGATCTGTAGAGCCGTTCGACTTCTTCGATCCCGCGCGACCCCACGATCGGCACATGTCGTGGGCGCACGGCGCGGGCGCACGGCGCGGGCGCATGGCGCGAGTCAGCCAACCGCACCCCTGCACCGCCTCGGGTCACGCCGGAGGGTCAGGGATCTCGCGGCAGACCGAGGACCCTTTCGGCGACGATGTTGCGCTGGACCTCGGCCGTGCCGCCGCCGACGGTCAGCGCCGGCGCGAACAGAAAGCCGCGGGACCAGGTGGGGTCGGCCGGCGGTGGATCGGCCGCCGTGGATGGGGCGCCGGATCGGCCCCAGCCGCCCACCGGACCCGTTCCGGCCAGCATGGCGTGCGGGCCGGCCAGGTCACGGGCGATATCCATGATGTGCTGGCCGTGGGCGTCGGCGATGGCCTTGCGGACCGAGGCCTCCGCCCCCGGAGCCCGCCCCGCCAGGACGGCCGAGACCATCCTCAGGCGCAGCACCCGCAGGATCTGCGCCTCTATCCACACGTCGACGAGGCGGTCCCGTATGGATGGGTCGGGCGCACCGCCGGCGCCCCGGATCAGATCCACGAGATCCTCGGCCGTCGGGCCCATCCCCCACAGCGCGCCCTCGCCCGAGAGCGACACCCGCTCGTTGCCCAGGGTGACTTTGGCCAGCTCCCAGCCGCCGTGCTCGGGCCCGACGAGATGGTCGGCCGGGATGCGCACGTCGGTCAGGAAGACCTCGTTGAACGCGTGCTCCCCCGTCATGTCGATCAGCGGCCGGATCTCTATCCCGGGCGCATCCATCGGGCAGACGAAATAGCTGATCGCCATGTGCTTCGTCGCCGCCGGATCGGTGCGGGCGAGCAAGATCCCCCACCGGGCGATGTGCGCGTAGCTCGTCCACACCTTCTGCCCGTTGACGACCCAGTGGTCGCCGTCCCGCTCGGCCCGGGTCGAGAGCGAGGCCAGGTCGGAGCCGGCGCCGGGCTCGGAGAACAGCTGGCACCAGAACTCCTCGCCGCTGAGCAGCGGCCAGAGCCAGCGGTCCTTCTGCTCCGCCGTGCCGGCGTACATGAGGGTTGGCCCCGCCCAACCGATGCCGATGGGGTTGACCGGGCGCCTGACGCCGGCCCGCCGCAGCTCTTCGTCGATCATCAGCTGGGTCAGCGGGTCGGCATCGAGCCCGTAGGGCGGCGCCCAGTGCGGCGCCACGTACCCGGCCTCGGCCAGCTGGCGGCCCGTCGGGTGGGGGTGCCCGTCGAGCCAGTCCCTGACGCCTCGGCGCCGGGGGTCGTCGTCGCCGGGGAGGCCGAGGTCCACGCGCGGAGCGTAGGCTCAGCGCCGCGCTTCACGCATCTCCGCGGAGGCGGGGGTCGACGGGCGCCGGCGGCCGCAATCGGGCGTGCAGACGTCCGGACGGTGTTGGGGATGGACATGTGGGTGGAGTCGGAGCAACAGGAGCGGCGGGATGGAGCGAGTAGTGACTGACTGGAATTACGCGGACGTCTGGGAGACCGTGGCGGACGTGCAGCCCGAGGCGATCGCCGTGACGCAGGGCGACCGCAACGTCGCCTGGGAGGAGTTCGACCGCGGGGCCGATGGCATCGGGCGGTTCCTGCTCGACCTCGATGCCGTCCAGCAGGACAAGGTGGCGATCTATCTCTACAACTCGCCGGAGTACCTCCAGACCACCTTCGCGGCGGTCAAGGTCGGCCTCGTCCCCGTCAACACCAACTACCGCTACGGCGACGACGAGCTGAGCTACCTGTGGGAGAACGCCGACGCGGTGGCTGTCGTCTTCCACGGCGCGTTCACCGATCGGATCGAGGGCATCCTCGATCGGGTGCCCCGCGTCAAGGGCTGGCTCTGGGTCGACGACGGCTCGGGCCCCTGCCCGGACTGGGCCACCCCCTACGAGGACGCCGCCAAATCCGCCATCGGGCGGGTGCGCGCGCCGTGGGGCCGCAGCGGCGACGACCTCTACATGCTCTACACCGGCGGCACGACCGGCATGCCCAAAGGTGTCATGTGGCGTCAGGACGACCTCTTCGCCCGCCTGATCGACGGCGGCGTGCGCCACTACGACGTGAACGGCGGGCTGCCGGCGCTGCGGGCCGCGCTCGAGGCCAACCCCGGCGGGATCACGCTGATGCCGGCCTGCCCCCTCATGCACGGGACGGGCGCCTTCACCGCCCACACAGTGCTCGCCGAGGGCGGACGAATCTGCCTCCTCGAGTCGCGCAAGTACGACCCGACCGAGATGCTTGACGCCATCGAGCGCGAGAAGGTCACCGGGCTCGTGATCGTGGGCGATCCCTTCTCGCTCCCCCTGTTGGCGGTGCTCGACGCGCACCCGGGCCAGTGGGACCTGAGCCCGCTGGCCATGGTGATCTCGTCGGGCGCCATGTGGAGCGAGCCGGTGAAGCAGCGACTGCTCGCCCACCACCCCAACATGATCCTGGCCGACGCGTTCAGCTCGTCGGAGGCGCTCGGTATGGGGATCTCGGTGTCGGGCGGCGGCTCGGCCGCCAAGACGGCGTCGTTCACCCTCGGCCCCGACGTCAGGGTGCTGACCGAGGACGGTCGCCAGGTGGAGCCCGGCTCCGACGAGGTGGGCGTGCTCGCGCTGGGCGGGCGTAACCCGCTCGGCTACTACAAGGACAAGGAGAAGTCGGGCCGCACCTTCAAGGAGATCGACGGAGTGCGGTACTCCATCCCTGGGGACTACGCCCAGGTCGACGCAGACGGCACCATCCACCTGCTCGGCCGGGGCTCGGTCTGCATCAACTCGGGCGGCGAGAAGATCTTTCCCGAGGAGGTCGAGGAGGCGCTCAAGACCCACCACGCCGTCCGGGACGCGGTCGTAGTCGGCGTCCCGCACCCGACCTACGGCGAGCAGATCGTGGCGGTGGTCGAGCTCCACGACGGGGCGGCCGAGCCGGCGGAGGCCGAGCTGATCGACCACGTCAAGGAGCGCCTGGCCTCGTACAAGGCGCCCCGACGCGTCCGCATTGTCTCCACAATCGGGCGGGCACCCAACGGCAAGGTCGACTACAAGCGCCACCGGGCCGAGTCGATGGACGAGCTGGGGGCCGCCGCCGGCTGAAGCTGGGCGTGTCGTCGCCGGTTCGCGTCCTCGTCCTTGTCCGCATACTTCTTCGC
>CAWIYI010000030.1:0-56231 GCA_963840245.1 uncultured Acidimicrobiaceae bacterium | reverse complement strand
GCGCCCCTCGGGATTCGAACCCGAAACCTGCGGATTAAGAGTCCGTTGCTCTGCCGTTGAGCTAGAGGCGCACCGGAGAGTGTAGGCGAGCGGCCCCGTTCATTCGGGAGGGTCAGGGTCGAATCCAGCGGTCCATGCCCCCGCGCCGCCGGTCCGGGCTTGCGCCACGGACCGGCGACCCCCCAAGGGCACACCCAACCACGTTCTTCCCAGAAAACGGGGCGGCGTGAAGGTAGCACAGACCCGGGGGCCTGACATGGGTGTCAGATACACTCGCCCCGATCTGCCGGAGTCCCGGGACGGGATCGGGGAGCCAGCCGGCGTGACCGGGAAGGGAGTGGGGTGGAGCTCGAGTTCACGGATGAGCAGGAAGAGCTGCGCACCTCGGTCCGTTCGTTCCTCGAAAAGGAGTGCCCCGTCGATGTCGTTCGCGCCGTCGTCGAGACCGGCGAGGCGCCCGAGAAGCTCTGGGGCTCCATGGTCGCCCTCGATTGGCCCGCCCTGGCCATCCCCGAGGAGTACGGCGGCATCGGCTTGAGCGTCCTGGAGACCGCCGTGGTAGCCGAAGAGCTGGGCCGGGCCATCGCCCCCGGGCCGCTGCTGGCCACCGTCACCCAGTTCGCCCCCATGGTCCGGGAGGTCGGTACCCCCGAACAGCAGCAACGGTTCCTCTCGCAGGTCGCGTCGGGCGCGATCACGGGCGCCGTGGCGCTGGCCGACAACCCGCGAGCGTGGGCGTTCGACGACGTGACCATGACCGCCGAGCGGGCCGACGGAGGCTGGGTCCTCGATGGCACCAAGGTCGGGGTCCTCGCCGACGCCGGGACCACTGAGGTGGCCGTCATCGCCCGTGCGGGCGACGGCATGGGTGTCTTCGTGGTGCCTGCAGCCGACGTCCGTCTGGCCGCCGTCCACTCGCTCGATGCGAGCCGCCCCCTCGCCACCGTCACGCTCGATCGGGTCCTGGTCACCGACGACCGCGCCCTCGGCGAACCGGGGAGCGCCGCCTCCACGCTCGGGATCTCCCGTGCGCTCCAGGAGGCGACGGTCGGGCTGGCCCTCGAGACCGTCGGCGCCTGCGACGCCCTCTTCCAGATGGTGCTGGCCTACGTGAAGGACCGCAAGCAGTTCGGCGTCCCCGTCGGTTCCTTCCAGGCCGTCAAGCACAAGATGAGCAACATGTTCCTCTCCATCGAGCGGGCCCGCTCCCTGTGCTACTTCGCCGTCGCCGCCATCAACGAGGACACGCCGACGCGGGCTGCCGCCGTCTCCATGGCCAAGGCCGCCAGCGACGACTGCCAGAGACTGGTGGGTGGCGAGTCGATCCAGACACTCGGCGGCATCGGCTTCACGTGGGAGCACGACGGCCACCTCTTCGTCAAGAGGGCCGCGACGGACGGGACCCTCTTCGGCGGCTCGGCCGAGCATTCCGTCGCCGTCGCCGCCACCCTGGGCCTCGTCTCCGACTGAAGCACGGCAGACTGACGGGGTGCGCCCCGGGGAATGGCTCATCGCCGCGCTCGATCTCGCGCCGCACCCCGAGGGCGGTTGGTACCGCCGTACGTGGGTGGCCGAAGCTGAAGAGGGAACGCGCCCGGCGGGCAGCGCCATCTACTACCTCCTGTTGGAGGGTGAGGTCTCCGCGCCGCACCGCGTCGACGCCACCGAGCTGTGGCACTTCTACGACGGCGACCCGCTCGAGCTGCGCCGCGAGTGGCCCGACGGGCGGCGGGACGTGCAGGTCGTCGGGCCCGACGTGGCGTCCGGTCACGCTGCCCCAGGTGGTGGTCGACGCCGGTGTCTGGCAATCGGCCCGCCCGCTCGGGCGCTACGCCCTCGTCGGCGCCACGGTGACGCCGGCCTTCACCTTCGAGGGCTTCGAGCTCCGTCCGGACCCCGCCGGCCCGCGCTGAGCGCTGAGCGATGAGCTCCCTGCCCGCGAGATTCCCCATGTCGGCAGGCCGTTGAAGCTGCAGTCAGCCGGGTAAGTAATGATCAGGGGGAAGGCGTCCGGCCATGACGGGCCCGGAGGGAGGCATGCCGTGAGCGAGACCCGAGAAGAAGGGCTGTCGGCCCTGCTCCACGAGACCAGGACCTTCGCCCCTCCGGAGGACCTGGCCAAAGAGGCCAACGCGCAGCCGGGTATCTACGCCGAGGCCGACGCCGACCCTCTGGCCTTCTGGGCCTCCCAGGCGAAGCAGCTCACCTGGGACACGCCCTGGACCGAGGTCCTGGAGTGGAACCTCCCCTTCGCCAAGTGGTTCGTCGGCGGCAAGCTCAACGTGGCGGTCAATTGTGTCGACCGCCACGTTGCCGCCGGCCTCGGTGACCGGGTCGCCTTCCACTGGGAGGGCGAGCCCGGGGACACCCGGACCATCACCTACGCCGACCTCCTGACCATGGTGAGCCAGGCCGCCAATGGCTTGACCGAGCTGGGTGTGCGGGCCGGGGACAAGGTCGCCATCTACATGCCGATGATCCCCGAGACGGTGGTCGCCATGTTGGCCTGTGCCCGGTTGGGCGCCCCGCACACCGTCGTCTTCGGTGGGTTCTCCTCCGACGCCCTGCGGGGCCGGATCCTCGACTGCGACGCCCACTTCGTCATCACCGCCGACGGCGGGTACCGCCGCGGCGTCCCGAGCGCCTTGAAGCCCGCGGTGGACGAGGCGCTCCAGGCGTGCCCCGACGTCCAGCACGTCCTGGTCGTGCGGCGGACCGGGCAGGAGGTGGACTGGAACGACTCCCGCGATGTCTGGTGGGACGACCTCGTGCCGCGCCAGCCCGAGACGCACGAGGCCGAGGCCTTCGATGCCGAGCACCCCCTCTACATCATGTACACCAGCGGCACGACGGCCAAGCCGAAGGGCATCCTCCACACCAGCGGCGGGTACCTCACCCATGTCTCGGCCACCCACCGGCTCATCTTCGACATCAAGCCCGAGCGGGACGTGTTCTGGACGGCGGCCGACATCGGCTGGGTCACCGGGCACAGCTACATCGTCTACGGCCCCTTGGCCAACGCCACGACGTCGGTCATGTACGAGGGCACCCCCGACACGCCCGCGCGCGACCGCTGGTGGCGGATCGTCGAGAAGTACAAGGTCAACATCCTCTACACGGCGCCGACCACCATCCGCACCTTCATGAAATGGGGTGAGGAGCTGCCGGCCTCCCATGACCTGACGAGCCTGCGCCTGCTCGGGTCGGTGGGCGAGCCCATCAATCCCGAGGCCTGGATCTGGTACCGCACCCACATCGGCGGGGACCGCTGCCCGATCGTCGACACGTGGTGGCAGACCGAGACCGGCGGCATCCTGATCACGCCGCTGCCGGGGATCACCGCCACCAAGCCGGGGGCGGCCATGACGCCGTTCCCCGGCATCTCCGCCGACGTCATCGACAACGACGGCAACTCCGTGGGCAACGGCGAGGGGGGCTACCTCGTGATCACCGAGCCGTGGCCGGGCATGACCCGTGGCATCTACGGGGACGACGAACGGTTCATGGAGACCTACTGGGCGCGTTTCCCCGGCCGCTACTTCGCCGGCGACGGGGCCAAGCGTGACGAGGACGGCGACCTGTGGCTGCTCGGGCGGGTGGACGACGTCATGAACATCTCGGGGCACCGGCTGTCGACGACGGAAGTGGAGCACGCCCTGGTCGGCCACCCGGCCGTGGCCGAGGCCGCCGTGGTCGGCGCCAACGACGACACCACCGGCCAGGCCATCGTGGCCTTCGTCACCCTGAAGGGCGCGAGCGACGTCGACGGCGAGGCGGGGGAGCAGCTGGTGGCCGAGCTGCGCGACCACGTGGCGCGCGAGATCGGCCCCATCGCCAAGCCGCGCCAGATCCTCCTGACGCCCGAGCTGCCCAAGACCCGCAGCGGCAAGATCATGCGGCGGCTCCTGCGTGACGTCGCCGACGACCGGCCGCTCGGCGACGTCACCACGCTGCTCGACCCGACGGTGGTCAACTCCATCAAGGAGCACATGGAGGACGGCGCGTCCGAGAAGGAATAGCCTTCCGTCCCATGGTGGTGATGCTGGACCATCTCATCCTGACGGTGAACGACCGGGACGACAGCGTCCGCTTCTTCACCGAGATCATGGGCTTCGCCCACGAGGGCGAGGACGGCCCCTTCTCGGTGATCCGGGTCAGCCCCGAGACGACGTTGCAGCTGGCGCCCTGGGGCACCGAGGGCGGCGAGCACCTGGCCTTCGCCCTGTCGCCCGAGGAGTTCGACGCGGCCTTCGCCCGCGTGCGCACGGCCGGAGTTCCCTACGGGGACTCGTACCACGATGTGGGCAACATGCGGGGCCCGGGTGCGGAGGCCGGGGCGCGCGGCCTGGGGCCGACGGTGTACCTCTTCGATCCCAACGGCCACCTGATCGAGCTTCGCCACTACTGAAAGCCCCCAGCCGGGGGAGGTGCTCCAGGGCCCGGCGGCGTCGCGCGGTCCGGGTCCGACGGGGTCCAGGGGAGTAGGGTTTACCAGTAAATGACGCGCCCGTCGGCCTCGCTCGAGCCGGACTCTGGTTCCCGCGCCGGACTCCTCAGCCTGCACGAGGTCGCGGACCGGCTCGAGGTGCACTACATGACCGCCTACCGCTACGTGCGGACCGGCCGGCTGCGCGCCGTGCAGATCGGTTCGCAATGGTGGGTCGATCCGCAGGACCTCGCCGAAGCAGCCGACGGGCAGGCAGTGGCCGGTCGCCCGCGTGCCGTGACGCGGCGGTCCTCGCGGCTGGCTGCAGCGAAGCGTCTCGAGGGCAGGCTCGTGGCCGGCGACGAGCCGGGGGCGTGGGCGATCATCGAGGGACGGCTGGGTTCGGGTTCCTCGCCTGACGAGGTCCTGCTGGACGAGTTGGGCGTGGCCATGCGGTCCGTCGGCGATGGATGGGAGGCCGGCGACTACACGGTGGACGACGAGCACAGGGCCACGGGGGTGGCGACGCGGATCGTGGCACGCCTCGGAGCCCGCTTCACCAAGCGGGGACCCAACCGGCGGAGCATCATCCTCGGGACCCCGCCGCACGAGCTCCACGGGCTGCCCACCGCCATGGCCGCCAACCTCCTGCGCGGCCGCGGCTATGACGTCGTGGACCTCGGTGCGGATGTTCCCGCCGATGCGTTCGGGGCTGCGGTGACCAAGACACCACGTGCGTTGGCGGTCGCGGTGGCTGTGACGTCGGGGAACCACGACCGCTCCCTGCGGGCGATCGTGCGCGCCGTACAGTCGGCGAGGCCCGGACTGCCCGTGCTCGTGGGTGGTGGCGGCATTGCCGGAGAAGAGCACGCGGCGCCACTGGCTGCGGTCTGGAGCGGCGGCGACGCCCGGCGCCTCGCCGCGGTCATCGAGGATCTGGATCGGCGCCCCGGCTGACCGGGAGGCCCGCAGTGCGAGCGTGCGCCGGCGTGGAGGTGGCGTGCGGCCTCGCCAGCACGACCTGTACGTCCGACACGTGGCGCTCCAGGAACGCCGCCTCGCAATAGGACAGGTAGAGGGTCCACAGTCGCCAGAAAGCGCTCGTCGAAGCCCAAGCGCTCCACGTCGTCTCGCTGGCGTTCCAGATTGTGCCGCCAGCAGCGCAACGTCTCGGCGTACTGCAGGCCGATGTCCTCCAGGTCGACGATCCGGAGATCGGACGTGCGCGCGACCGACCCGGCAATGGTCGCGACGGAGGGAAGGCAACCCCCCGGGAACACCATGGCGCGGATGAAGTCGTCGTGCAGCTTGGCCCGCTCGAAGCTCCCATCCGCGATGGTGATGGCCTGCAGCGCCATCCGCCCTCCGTCTGTCAGCAGCCGAGCGCAGGCCGTGAAGAACCGGTCGTGGTGCCGCCAGTCGACGGCCTCGATCATCTCGATGGAGACCAGCGCGTCGTAGCGTCCTTCGAGGTCCCGGTAGTCGGCCCCGAGGACCGTCACCCGGTCGGCGAGCCCGCGCTCCGCGACGCGCTTCTCGGCAAACGAGCGCTGGGCCTCGGAGATCGTGGTCGTGGTGACGCGGCAGCCGTGGCGCTCGGCGGCGTGGATCGCGAACCCGCCCCAGCCGGTGCCGATCTCCACCACGTGATCCTGCGGCCCGAGGCCGAGCTTGTGGGCGATCCGCTCGAACTTGGCCACCTGGGCGTCCTCCAGCGTGGTGGCGCCGTCGGAGAAGTATGCGCACGAGTAGGCCATGGTGGGGTCGAGCATCAAGGAGAAGAGTTGGTTCGACAGGTCGTAGTGGGCGGCGATGTTGCGCCGGTCGTCGCTCTTGCTCGGAGGCCGGAGCCACTTCCTTACTGCCAGAAGGGGCTGGCCCGTCTCGCCCATGCGTCGAGATGCTCCCGCAGCGGTGTCGTGCGCCGGAAGGCCACTTGGAGGAGGGCGGTCAGATCGTCGCTGTCCCACCAGCGCTCGATGTAACTCTCGGCGAGCCCGCGCGAGCCCCGGGCGAGCACGGCTCGCCAGGCCCTCTGGTCGTGCACCACGACCGAGGCCTCCGGGCCGCCCGACCCGGTCACGATCGGCTGCCTCGCGGCACCCCGGCACCCTCGAAACGCAACGTGCCGGGGCGGTCGCAGGCCAGCGCGTCGGGCCAGGTCCATAAGCAGACGTGCGCTCGGCTCAGTCATGGACGTGATCGAGAGGCGCCGCCTGGTGTGTCGGAGGGGATGGGCAGGTCCTCATCTGGCTGACCTGTCCGGGTGCCGGTGGAACGGGGCGCGCCGGGCGGCGAGCCGCAGCGCCTGGATGTAGATGCCGGCCGAGACCCGTGTCGTCATCAGCGGGTGCGCCCACAACAGGCGACCCAGCCCGGCGCGGTCGAGCGGGTGATGTCGCAGGACCATCGACGCCGTGAGTTGCGGGGCAGGCTGTTCCGGGTCGGGTTCGTCCCCTGGACGATACGGCACTGTCATGGTGGGTGCTTCGAGATCGAGGCCGATCCGGAGCACGGCGGCTGGCGCCGAGTAGCGCAGGGTGTACGTGGCCGCGTCGGGGAGGAACGGCGAGACGTGCATGTCCTTCGCGAAGCGGTATACCCCGGGTGCCCCGACCACGTAGTGGCACCGCTCGTGCCACGGGGTGTTGGACACCTCGAGCACGGTCGTCTCGACGTACCGGCCTGAGGCGTCGAAGCAGTAGTAGAGCGTGATGGGATTGAACAGCCATCCCCAGCTACGGAGATGACCGAGCATCGCCACGGGTCCCCGGACGGTGCCGCCGGTCGCGACGACGGCATCGGTGACGGCGTCGAGCAGGACGGGCGCGTCCGACGGGAGGAAGTCACCGCGCCGGAGCCGCATGGCGGCCGGCCAGGCCCGCCGGTGCGGGCCGGGGTCGAGGTCGACGAGTGGGTGGACGGCCCGCAACTCGCGCAGCTCGTCGAGGAACAGCAGTGGGAGCGCGACCTTGTAGGTGAACGCGTGTGGAGGGTCGGACCGCCGGTGGGTGACCGTGCCCTCGTAGATGGCGCTGCGCAGCGCCACGGATGGCGCGCTGCTCACAGGTCTCCGCCGAAGCGGCGGCAGATCGTCAGCGCACTCCGCACGCCGTCCTCGTGGAATCCATAGCCCCAGTACGCGCCGCAGAACGACACGGCCCCGGCGCTGAGGGGCAGCTGGCGGTTCTGGACGGCGACCGCCGCCCCGTCGATCACGGGATGCGCGTAGTCCAGGCTTGCCACGACCTGCCCGGGATCGATGGCCTCGTCGCGGTTCAACGTGACGAGAACGGGCTGCGCGGCGTCGAACCCCTGGAGCCGGTTGAGGTAATAGGTCAGCGTGGACTGTCGCATGGGTTGATCGGCCCGCAGGTAGTTCCACGACGCCCAGGCGCGGTGGTTTGCCGGCAGCAGGCTGGTGTCGGTGTGCAGCGTGGCCCGGTTGCGCTGGTAGCGGATCGCACCGAGGACGTGGCGTTCCTCGTCGGTGGGATCGGCCAACAACGCAAGAGCCTGGTCGCTGTGGGTGGCCATGATCACGTGGTCGAAGGTCGTGGGCCCATCCGGGGTGAGCAGTTCGACGCCGTCGGGGAGGCGACGGACCTTGGCGACCGCGGTCCGCAGGTGCAGACGGCCCCGCCGGGTCAGTGGTTCGAGGATCGCCTGCACGTAGCGGGTCGATCCTCCGGTGACCGTGCGCCACGCCGGGTGGTGGCCGGGGCTCAGGAGCCCGTGCCGGCCGAAGAACTCGGCGAACGTGCGGAGCGGGATCTGCGTGAAGGTCTCGGGGTCTGCGGACCAGATCGCCGAACCCAGCGGTATCAGGTACCAGTCGAGGAAGCCGCGCGACCAGCGGTGTGCGGCCAGGAAATCGGCCAGGCTGCCGGACGGCGTCTCGTGCCGGGTGAGAAGGCGCTGGACCAAGCGGTTGAACCGGGCGACGTCGGCCAGCATCGCCAGGAAGGCGGGACGTGCCACGTTTCGCCGTTGGGCGAAGACGGTGGAGAGCGACGTGCCCCGCCACTCCAGTCCGCTGCGGGCGTCCGACAGGCTGAAGCTCATGTCGCTGGGGTGCGTCGCTACCCCCAGTGCACCCAGCAGGCGGGTGAAGAGGGGATAGGTCCGCTCGTTGTAGACGAGGAAGCCGGTGTCGGCCGCGACCGGTCCGCCCGGGAGATCCACCGTGATCGTGTGCGCGTGCCCGCCCGGCCGCTCGTCCGCCTCGAAGAGGTGGACCTCGTGGCGATCGTGCAGGAGGTGCGCTGCGGTCAAGCCGGCGATGCCACTTCCGACGATGGCAAGACGCATCGTGCTCCTTGGTTGAGGGACCGTATTTAGCACTAAACTAGCACCGCACGTCCGGCCCCACCCCCTCGGCCGCAATGGGAGGAGCCCCATGGCCACGTACCGCACGGAGATCGACTCACCGAAGAGGCCCGGGGATGTGTTCGAGTACCTCGCCACCTTCAGCAATGCCCGCGAATGGGACCCGTCGGTGGTGGACGCGGAGCCGCGATCCGTCGGGCGTGCCGAGGTGGGGTCGGTGTACCGGCTGGGTGTCCGGACCGCCGGCCGGGTCGTGCCCCTCGACTACGAGGTCGTCGCTCTGGACCGGCCCCACCGCGTGGTGCTCGAGGCGCGGCGCGGCGGGCTGGTCTCGTCGGACACCATCACGGTGGAACCGCTGTACTCGGGGTCCCGTGTGCGCTACGTCGCCGTGCTCCAAGTCCGCGGACTGTTGCGCGTTGCGGCTCCGCTGATCGGCAGTGCTTTCGGGAAGATGGCTGATCGGGCCGCGGCAGGCCTCCATCACCGGTTGGCATGAGCCGTCCAGGGGTGCGCCGACTGGCCCGTTTGGTGGACGCCACGCTCGAGGCGAGTGTCGTAGGCAGCTTCAGCCGCGTTGGCTTCACGGTCCGGGCCGGCCTGGAGCACTGGGGCCCGCCGGGTGGCCTGGCAGGGCGGGTGGTCATCGTGACGGGTGCCTCTTCGGGGATCGGCCGGGCGGTCGCCCTCGAGACGGCGCGCCTGGGCGCGACGACGTGGGTGCTCGGACGCGACAGGGACCGGACGGAGACCGTGGCACGCGACGCCCGGGGCCTGGGTGCGGGCGGGACCATTGAGCCCGTCGTGCTCGACGTGGTCGATCGCGGGCGCCGTGCACGCCTTCGCCGAACGGATCGCCACCGTCCACGACCACGTGGACGTGCTGGTGCATGCGGCCGGAGCGCTCTTTCCGAGCTACCGCTGCGCTCCCGACGGCTGCGAGCTCACGTCTGGCCACCGCCGTGCTGGCACCCTTCCGGCTGACGGGTCTCCTCGGCCCGCTGCTCCGGCGATCCGAAGACGCCAACATCGTGACCGTGTCGTCCGGCGGAATGTACACGGAGCGTTTTGACCTCGGGCGCCTCGAGATGCCGCCGCATGCGTACCGCGGCACCACGGCGTACGCGCGGGCCAAGCGGGCCCAGGTCGTCCTCTCCCACGAATGGGCCCGACGCTGGGGCGCAGGACGGAGTGGCGAGCTATGCCGTCCACCCGGGCTGGGTGGACACGCCGGGCCTGGCCAGCGGCCTGCCCTCCTTCGCCAAACTCGGTCCGCTCCTGCGAACTCCGGCCGAAGGAGCGGATACGGTCGTCTGGCTCGCCGCCGGCGGGGCGCGCCGCCAGGACCAGGTCCCCCGTTGACCGAGGGCTTCTTCCACGATCGGCGCCGGCGGGGCGAACATCGCCTGCCGTGGACGGCTCGCGCTGTCGCTCCCGAGGACGGCCGGCTGCTCTGGGAGTGGTGTGTGTCCCGAACGGGCGCCGCTGACGCTCCGGGCGTGCAGCCGCGCCGCCGCCGCCCGCCGCCACCTCCTAGGCGGGTGCGTGCACCTCGAGCACCGTCGCCGAGCCCATGCCGCCGCCGGCGCACAGGGTCCCGACCCCGATGCCGCCGCCGCGCCGCCGCAGTTCGTGGATCAGCGTCACCAAAATGCGCGCGCCCGAGGCACCCACGGGGTGCCCGATGCCCACCGCCCCACCGTTGACGTTGACGATGTCGTGGGGGAAGCCGAGCTTGCGGGCGCAGGCCACCGACATGGTGGCGAAGGCCTCGTTGATCTCGACCAGGTCCACGTCGGACTCGCTGAGCCCGGCCCGGTTCAGCGCCCGGGGGACACAGATCGTGGGGGCCAACCCGGTGCGGGCCGGCTCGATACCGCAGGAGTTCCACGACCGCACCGTCGCCAGCGGCTCCATCCCGTGGTTCTCGGCGTAGGCCCGCGACACCACCACGAGCGCGGCGCCGCCGTCCGCGATGCCCGACGAGTTCCCGGCGGTGACCTGCCCGTCGGGCCCCGTGAGCGAGGGCAGCGCGGCCAGCTTCTCGGGCGTCGTGTCCCGGCGCGGGTGCTCGTCCACGCTGACCGTCACGGTCTTGCCGCGGCCCGCCGGCACGGTCACCGGCACGATCTCCTCGGCGAAGCGGCCGTCGTCGGTGGCGGCCACGGCCCGGATGTTGGAGTGGTACGACCAGTCGTCCGACTCCTCGCGGGTGATGCCGCACTCGCGGGCGGTGTTCTCGCCCACCGTGATGAGCACGTTCATGTTGGGGGCCTCGGGCGTGTTGGGGTGGCTCGGCGGGCTGAAGCGCTCGACGCCCCCGAAGGGGAAGGGCGACTTCTCGAAGAGGAGCGGCGAGCGGGTCATCGTGTCCACGCCGCCGGCGATCACGGCGTCGGCCATGCCCGAGCGGATGTTGGCCGCCGCCTCCTGCACCGCCATCATGCCGGTGGCGCACTGGCGCTGCACGGCCCCGCCGGGCGTGTCGGGCGGGAGCCCCAGGGCGTTGGCCACGTAGCGGGCGGTGCAGCCGCCGCCCTGGAGGACCTCGCCGAGCAGCAGATCGTCGATGTCGCCGGCGTCCAGGCCGGCTGCGGCGATGGCCCCGGCCACCGTCTGCATGCCGATGTCCTGCAGGGAGAGGCCCGCCAGCGAGCGGCCGGAGCGGCCGATCGGTGTGCGAACAGCGGCGACGATGACGGCGTCACGGGCTTCGGTCACGGGTGTCCTCCTCAGGCCCGCACGAAGACGGGGATCGTGAACTCGTCGGAGATGGGCTGGAACGAGACCCTCAGCGGCATGCCGACCTGGAGCTCCTCGAAGGGGCAGTCGACGACGTTGGTCATCATGCGGGGCCCCTCGGCCAGGTCGACGATGGCGGCCACGTAGGGCACGCGGTCACGGAAGGGCGGCATGTCGTTGTTGTAGATGACGGACCAGGTGTAGAGGGTTCCCTCGCCGCTGGCCTGGTACCACTCGACCTGCTCGCTCCAGCACTTCGGGCAGAAGGGCCGCGGGTAGTAGGAGTAGGCGTCGCAGTCGAGGCAGTGCTTGATGAGCAGGCGCTCTTCCTTGGCCGCCTCCCAGAACTCGATGGTGTCGCCCTCCGGCGTGGGGAGGTCGAAACGAACCGTGCTCATGGCGCCTCCTCCCTGGGTCAGGTCCCGGGCGGCGGCGCCCCCGGGCAAGCAAGTCTGTCGAACGAGTTGGGTGGTCACCCCGGGATTGACCCCCAGGAGCGCATCGGCCATGCTGCAACGAACCTGACACTGGCGTCAACTTTCCGTGCCGACCGACCTCCTGGGGGACCCGCAGACGTGTTGATGGACGATCACCTGGCCCGTATGGCCGAGGAGTTCGGCGACCGCACCGCGTTCGCGGTCGTCGACGTGGGGTCCATGACGTTCGCCGAGTGGGACGGCGCGGCCAACGCCATGGCGCGTCGCCTCCTCGCGGCCGGCCTCGAGCCCGGTGCCCGCGTCGGCATCCACCTGCACCCTGAATTGGCGTTGCGCTGGCTCGTCTCGTACTCGGCCGCGCATCGGGCCGGCGGCGTGGCCGTGCCGATGAACCCCCGCCTGGCCCCGGCCGAGGTGGCCCACATGCTCGAGCACTCGGGCGCCACGGCCGTCGTGGCCGACGCCGACCTGCTGCGCAGCGACGCCGAGGTCGGGGTGGACCGCCTCGTCACCCTGATCGACGCCGGCGCGGAGGACGGGACCGTGCCGCCGGCGGACAGCCCGGTGCCGGTGCTCGGGTGGAACGAGGCCACGGCCGGCGACCGCTCGGCGTTCCAGGCCCCGCGCCGCTCCGAGGACCTGGCCGACATCCTCTACACGTCGGGGACGACCGGCCGCCCCAAGGGTGTGGCCGTCCGCCACTCCAACGGGTCGATGATCGGCGCGGTCGAGCCCAACTGGACCGGTGCCGGGTGGCTGCACGCCAGCCCGCTCTTCACCTTCGCCGGCATCGCCCTCGTGTACACGCCCATGAAGCTCGGCCTGCAGGTGATCTACCAGCCGCGCTTCGACGCCGAGCGCTGGCTGCGCGTGGTGGAGGACGAGCACCCGACGGCCGTCTTCCTCGTCCCGACCATGGCCCACCTGCTCATCGACCACCCCCGCTTCGCCGAGGCCGACCTGTCGTCCGTGCAGATGTGCTCGGTGGGCAGCGCGCCACTGGCGCCCTACGTCGTCGAGCGGCTGCAGGAGAAGATGCCCGACGCCCTGGTGTCGAACAACTACGGCATGACCGAGGCCGGTTCGGCCTATTGCGTCATGCCCAAGGGCGAGGCGGTCAGGCGCCCCGGCTCGGTGGGACAGATCGCCCCGCCTGCGGTCGCGCGCATCGTCGACGAGCACGACCGGCAGCTGCCTCCCGACGTGGTGGGTGAGGTGCGCCTCAAGATGCCCGGTCGCCAGCGCGAGTACTTCGAAGACCCCGCGGCGACGGCCGAGATGTGGCGGGACGGCTGGCTGGTCACGGGCGACCTGGGCAAGCTCGACGAGGACGGCTACCTCTACATCGTCGGCCGCTCCAAGGATGTGATCATCCGCGGGGGCAACAACGTCCACGCCACCGACGTCGAGCACGCCCTCGTGCAGCACGAGGGCGTGAAGGAGGTCGCCGTGGTCGGCGCGCCCCACCCGGTGCTCGGCGAGGACGTGGTGGCCTTCGTCGTCCTGCACCCGGGCGCCCGGGCCGACCCCGAGGAGCTCCGCGTCTTCGGGCTCGAGCACCTGGCCGACTACAAGGTGCCGCGCCAGTTCGTCTTCGTCGACGAGCTCCCGCGCAACCCGACCGGCAAGGTCGTCAAGCCCGAGCTGCGGGCACGGCTCACCGCAACGTCGGCCTGATCACGCCCGCCGCGGATCAGTCGGACCATCCCGCCGCCCGGACGACGGACCGGAGCGCGGCCATCTGCTCGCCGAAGGGCGAGAGCGAATGATGGTCGAAGCGCACGCTGAAACCGGTTGCGCCGATGGCACAGAGGAGGCAGGAACGTGCCGGCATGGCCAGGAACTCCGTCCGGTGCCTGCCGTCCCATGTCGTCGCATGTGACGCGCTGATGAACTCTGCCCGATCTTTCGCCGCTTCGTTCGGGGGCCGCGATGACTGTCGTATACTGACAGGACCATGACCGAGCAGTCTGCGACGCACGACCGGTTCTCCCGGTGTCAGCAGGGAGGCAACTCCCTGGGTCAGTCGCGCCTTGCCATGTCCGAGGTACAGATCTGTGGGATCCCCAAGCTGAGCATGAGGGAGGTGGCCCCGACGCCGTAGAGGACGCTCACCAGTCCCGACGTCGAGGAGCCGCTTCCCACGGGGAAGCGGCTTTTTTGCGTTCATGGGCTGGTCCGGCAGCGAGTCCTGCGGTCCGGGCCCGATACGGGAGCAACCGGCAGGAATCAGGAGCAAACGACCATGCAGACGATCGCCAGTTCGAAAGAGAGAGCCAACATGACGACGCAGCTGTGCCCGCGCTGCCGGTTCCACCCGGCGTCCCCGCGGATCGCGGGGTACTGCTCGTGGGATTGCTACGAGGCCGACGACGAGGAGGCCGACGAGGACGAGGCCGAAAGAGGCGGCGTGATGGGCGTCGCGGTGCCGCGCTCGCGTGATCACTGTCCCGCCACGAACGACGTCGAGCACGACTGGCGCCCGGGCTGTGCAGACCAGACGGCTACGCGTCGGCGGGAGCGAGATCCCTCCCCAGAGCGGGTCAGGCCGACCCGAGGCATAGGCGGACTGCAGGTTCTGGAGCCACGTCAGGCTGTCGTCGAGACCGCCGGCGCGATTTCGACGGAGCCAGAGCGTGCGGTAACGCTCGAGCAGAGGATCGAGCTCCCCACCGAGGCGGGCCCGCTCGTCTGCGGCAACCGAGCTGAGGTACCCGTCGCCGCGCAGTCGAGCCCGAGCGTCCTTGGTCAAGAGGCTCACGAGATCGACACTGAAGAGGACCTCGTCGATCAGCCACGCCGCGTCGCCCCGTCCGGGTCGGGCGTCGTGGGCGGCACGGCGCGCCGACTCCAGGCAGCCGTCGACCGCGTCGAGCTCTTCGGTGGTGAGTCCAGCGGTCAGACCACGGCCGACGGGCAGCTGCGGGTAGTAGAGGTTCATGACGAGCGCCGACATGTTCGGGAACTGCGGGGTGATCAGCCGATGGGCGTCACCGAGCGCGAGGACGGCCTCGGCGAGGCGTCCGGTCGGATCGCGGAAGACGTGCGCGCTGAGCGCCGGTCCCAGGTCGATGTCGCCGTTCGTCTCCAAACACCACGACACCGCGGCGCCATAGGCCAGTCCCGGTTCGCTGATGACCCACTGCTGCAGGTGGCCCAGGTCGCCCCAGTCGGTGTTGAGATACCCGGTCGCTCCGTGGGCCAGCGCGGCGGCTGCGGCGCGTCGGCAGGTGATGCGGGCATTGGTGCTGCGGCCGAGAATGCTCATCCAGCTCGAGGTCCCCGGGGCCACCCAGAACGGCACGGAGGCGCCGGCCAGCACGGCGCAGCGTTCGTCGAAGGGATGCCAGTCGTCGTAGCCCCACTCGCAGACCGTCACCCCATCCGGGAGCGAGGCGACCCGGTCGGCGTGGCCCGAGACCATGTCGCCCCACATCAACATTTCGCGGCCGGCGAGCTCGGGGAGCGCGCGGAGCGTCGCCACCCAGGCCAGGAAGTCGTCCATGCGCTCCGGTGGGAGCTCCCACGCCTCGTCGAGCCCGACGTGGACCCGGCGGCTGCTGAAGAGCGGGAGCAGCTCGGCCAGCAGTTCGCGCACGAGCGCGAGGGAGCCCGGATGGGACGGGTCGATGGTCATCGGCGCCCGGGTGATCCCGAAGGGGTCGACGAAGCCCTCGGGGGCGACGGCGAGCGGACGGTAGCGGTCGTGGCTCAGCCAGCGGTTCATGTGGCCGAGGCAGTTCTGGTTCGGCACGAGCTCGACGTGCCGGGCCCGGCAGAAGGCGTCGAGCTGGCGGATCTCCTCCGCATCGAGGGGGCTGGCCGCCCCGTGCACCTCGGGGTGGCCCTGGTAGGCGAAGGTGTGCTCCGAGTACAACTGCACCTGGTTGATCTTGAGCGAGGCCAGGCGGTCGATGACGGCGTGCAAGGAGGCCGTGGTCGGGACCTTGTCGCGGGAGATGTCGAGCATGACGCCGCGTACGGGGAGGTCGGGATGGTCGCGGATGACGCCGGCGGGGAGCGCACCGTCGTGGAGCTGACGTAGTTGAGCCAGTGTCGCCTCGCCGTAGAAGAGCCCTGCGTCGTCGGCTCCGACCAACTGCACACCAGAGCGGTCGATACGAAGCTCGTAACCCTGGGCCGGGAGCGAGCGGTCGATCCGTCTCTGGGCGGGCCGGTTGGGCACCATCTCGCCGGTCAACTCGAGGCGGCGCGGGACGGGCAGCAGGTTCACGACAGCTCCTTGCGGTAGACGAAGTACACGTCGCTGACGCGCCCGCCGACCGCCGCGTACGGCGCGATCGGTCCGACCCAGACGACGGCGACCCGCGTCGCGCCCCGGCGACGCAGCTCGTGCAGCGCGCCGAGGAGCACGCCCTTGCCCCGGCCCTGGCCCATGAGTTCGGGGCGCACGGCCACGGGGCCGAGCAGGCCGCGCCGATTGACCTCGAAGGCGCAGAACGCGGCGACGGGACCGGTCTCACCGTCTTCACGGGCGATGACGAGATTCCCCTTGTGGAGGGCGCGCAGGACCTCGAGCCGCCAGTTGGGCCAATTGTCCGTCATCCACTCGTCGAGCTCCGCGGCGTCCTCGAGACCGGCCAGTGCGTGCCCGCCGGGATCGTCGGGGATCGCCTGCAGGTCGACGTCCATGTTGAAGTTCGTGTCGACCCGGCTGTAGTGCCGGCGTTCGAGGAGGCAGATGAGCGGGATCTCGCGACTCGGCACACCCGGCCACAGGAAATAGGGCGGGTCGGCCCCGGTGGTCAGGCTCCGATGTCCCGCGCTGACGGCCCAGTCCTCCGCGGCCTGCAGGAGCGTGTCGCCCAGTCCGGCGCGGCGTGCCGTCGGGTCGACGGCCAGGAGGCGGATGTGCGCGCCGTCGTCGCACTCGACCGCGGCGACGACGCCGCGGGTGGGGTCGCCGAGGATCACGGCGGGCTGCTCGTCCGCACAGAGGGCGCCCGCCAGCTCCTCGGTCGAGGGCGGGTCTGCCATGGACCGGTGGCACAGGCGCGCGATGGCCTCCAGGTCGGACGGACCCAGCCGTCGGAGGTCACTCACCCGAGCCAGGCTAGAGCCGGTGGGGCGGCGTCAGCCGAGTTCGTCGGGGAAGCGCAGCCGCGCCAGCTGGGTGGACTGGGCGACCATGTGGCCCCGGCTGTCCCACAGGACGCAGGTCTCGTCGACCATGCCGTCGGCCACCAGGTTGGCCGTCATGCGGATGCCGAGCCAGCCCGGCGCCGGGCGCGCCCGCACGTAGGCGGACATCTGCAGCGTGGGCACCCAGCCGGTCGAGCCGATCATGAGCGTGGCCGGCGGGATGGCGTCGGCGAAGAAGAGCACGGAAAGGGGGTCGGGCTCCCGCCCGTCGGCGAAGCGTGTCCAGCCGCGCAGCTCGGCCGGCGTGCCGGGTGGCGGGGGAGTGCGGCGAAGGGGAGCGTGGCCGGGTCGAGCCGGAGGTCGAGCACGTCCATGATCCCGACATAGACACCGCTCGGGATCTTCGGGGTGAGGCGCACGCACTCCTCGGGGTCCGGCGCGTGGAAGGGCTCGGTGCCGTCGTAGCGGGTGACGGGCTCCTCGGGAAGTGCGCCGAGCACGAACACGGCGTCCACCAGATCGTCCCCGTCCTGGGCGAGGACGGCCCGCACGTGCGCCGCCGTCCGCCCGCTGCGGAGCAGCGTCGTCCGGACGGTGGCCGGGCCGAGCTCGGGCGGCCGCAGGTAGGTGATGGCGGAGGACACGACCTCCCAGTCCGGACTGCCGGCGCCGCGAGCGACGATGCGGGCGGCGCGGCCGAGCAGCGCGAGGAGGTAGCCGCCGTTGGGCTTGTCGCCCACGGTCCACAGGTGGTGAACGTCGGCCTCGAAGAGGCCGGGATCACCGGTCTGCCGCACCGCCGTCGCCGCGTCGAAGGAGAGATCCTCGGGCTCCCGCATGCGGGCGACCCTACCGGCGGCGAAGATGGCGCATGACGTTCGACCTGGAGGCCACCTTCGGCGACGACTACCTCTACTTCTACGAGGAGTCGATCGACGACGAGCACTCCGACGCCGACACCGCAGAGATCCTCGGGCTGCTCGATCTGCCGCCCGGCTCACGCATCCTCGACGCGCCCTGTGGCCACGGGCGGATCGCCCGGCGGCTGGCCGCGGCGGGCATGGTGGTGACCGGCGTCGACCTGACGCCGGCCTACCTCGAGCAGGCGCGGGCCGACCCGCAGCTCCCCGCTGACACCGTGACTACGTGGAAGGGGACGTCCGGGCCCTCCCGGTCGACGGGCCGTTCGACGCCGTGGTGTGCTGGCTGAACTCCTTCGGCTACTACGACGACGCCGACTGTCACCGCGTCCTCGCCGAATTCCACCGGGTCCTCCGGCCGGGCGGCAACGTCGCGATCGACACCATGCACCACGACGGCGGCGTGCGCCACTTCACTCCGGCACCCGACGCCGTGGTCGTCCAGCGCGGCGACGACACCATGATCGAGGTCTCGACCTTCGACCCGGTCGCGGGCCGCATGGTGATCGAGCGCACCGTGCACCGGGAGGGCGCTGTGCGGCGCGCCTCGTACTTCGTCCGCCTGCCGACGCCGCCGGAGTGGGTGGTGTGGCTCGAGGCGGCCGGCTTCCGCGACGTCGAGTTCCGCGCCGGCGGCGGGGGCCCGCTCGAGCTCGACAGCTGGGAGATGGTGGTGGTCGCCACCGCCTGAGGCGAAGAGAGTCGTCCGAGCATCCCTCGGCATGGGACCCGTCGGGGCCGGTCCGCCGCGGCGGAGTCCTGGCGGTCCGGGGCGGTGGGCCCCCCGGAGGGGGGCGCCTCGGGGTGGCGTGTCGCGTGAAAACTGACACGGCTGTCAGCAATCGGGTTCAGGGAAGATCCTGGCCGAGCGGGCGCGGGCGATCGCGACCAGCGCAGCGCTCGCCGCCGGGTGACCCCCTGGACCGCCCTGCGACGGCCGTCTTGGACGACGTGGTCGACGAGTACGTGAGCGTCGAGGGCGCCCGCCGCGACGACGGCGTCGTGCTGACCGGCTCGCTCGAGGGGTTGACGCTCGAGATCGACGAGGAGGCGACCGAGGCCCGGCGGGCTGAGATGCGTGGCGGGCGGCCCGGCGGCCAGAGCGGCTCAGGCCGGTCTGAGGCACTGGATGTGTGAGGCACGCCTGCCGTCTGGGATGATCGGTCCATGAGCAGCGGCATCGCGGCCTGGGGGACCTACCTGCCCTACTGGCGCCTCCAGCGGTCGGCCATCGCCGGCGTGCTGGGGAGCGGCGGCGGCCGGGGGACCCGTGCCGTGGCCTCCCACGACGAGGACACCACCACCCTGGGCGTCGAGGCGGGCCGGCGGGCGCTGGCCGTGGGCCCGGGCGCCGGAGCGGTGCAGGACCTGTTCCTCTCCACGCCGGACCCGGCGTATCTCGACAAGACGAGCGCCACGACGGTGCACGCGGCGCTCGGGCTCGGGCGGGCCTGCGGTGCCTACGACTTCGCCGGCTCGTCGCGCTCGGCCGTGGGGACGCTGCTCCAGGCCCTCGGGCGGCGGCACGCCCGGCGCCGGCGGCGGCCGCACCACGATGGCCGTGCTCTCGGACCTGCGCACCGGCCTGGCCGGCTCGGCCGAGGAGCGCGACAGCGGCGACGGCGGCGGCCGCGTTCGTCTGCGCGCCCGACGGCGCCGTGGCCGAGCTGATCGGGCGCGGCGCGGCGAGCGACGAGTTCCTCGACCGCTGGCGGGTGCCCGGCGAGGCGGACTCGCACGTGTGGGAGGAGCGCTTCGGCGAGGAGCTCTACGTGCCCGTTGGCCCGTGAGGCCTTCGCGGCGGCGCTGAAGGACGCCGGCCTGGCCGAGGGCGACGTCGACCACGCCGTCGTGACCGGGCTGCACGTGCGGGCGATCAAGGCCGTGACGAAGGGGCTCGGGGTGCGCGACGGGGTCCTGGCGCCGGACCTGAGCGGGTCGGTCGGCAACCTCGGCGCGGCGCAGGCCGCTGTCGCGCTGTGCGACGTGCTCGAGCGCGCCGAGCCGGGCCAGGTGATCGCCGTGCTGTCGCTGGCCGACGGGGCCGACGCGCTGGTGCTGCGGACCACGACGCGCTGGCCGCGGCGCAACGGGCCCGGGCCGAGGCGGGCGTGCCGTCGGTGGCCGAGCAGGTGGCCGCCGGGCGCGACGACCTGTCCTACGCGACGTTCCTGACCTGGCGAGGGCAGATGCGCCGGGAGCCGCCGCGGCGGCCCGACCCCGAGCGTCCCGGGCGCGCCGACCGTCCACCGCTCCGAGCAGTGGAAGTACGCCTTCGCGGCCAGCCGGTGCCTGGTGTGCGGCTTCCGCCACATGCCCCCGACCCGGGCCTGCCTCTCGTGCCACGCCATCGACCAGATGCAGCCCGAGCGCCTGGCCGACGTGCCGGGCACGGTGGCCACCTTCACCATCGACCACCTGGCCTTCAGCCTGTCGCCGCCGGTGGTCGGGGTGATCGTCGACTTCGACGGCGGCGGGCGCTACCGCTGCGAGATGACCGACGTCGTGGCCCGGAGCTGTCCATCGGCGACCGGGTCACGATGACGTTCCGGCGCGTGTGGACGGCCCAGGGCGTGCACAATTACTTCTGGAAGGCCCGCCCGGCCGTCGGGCGAGCCGGCGGATGGCGAGCGAGGAGACGAGGAACATGGCGAGCAGCGGCATCCGCGACCAGGTGGCCATCATCGGGATGGGCTGCACCCGCTTCGGCGAGCTGTGGGACAAGGGCGTCGACGACCTGCTGACCGACGCCGCCACCGAGGCGGTCGCCTCGGCCGGGGTGTCGCTCCACGACATCGACGCCTTCTGGCTCGGCACCATGACGTCGGGCGTCTGCGGCGTGACGCTGTCGCGGCCGCTCAAGCTCGACTACAAGCCGGTGACCCGGGTCGAGAACTACTGCGCCACGGGCTCGGAGGCCTTCCGCAACGCCTGCTACGCCGTGGCCTCGGGCGCCTACGACACCGCCATGGCCATCGGGGTGGAGAAGCTCAAGGACACCGGCTACTCGGGGCTGACCGGGATCCGTGCCGTCGGCGACGGCACCGACCCCGGGCTGTCGTCGCCGGCCGCCTTCTCCTTCCTGGCGCCGTCCTACGCCCACAAGTACGGCGTCGACCGGGACCAGCTGAAGGAGGTCATGAGCCGCATCGCCTTCAAGAACCACCAGAACGGGGCGCGCAACCCGCGGGCGCAGTTCCAGAAGGAGGTCTCGATGGAGACGATCGCCAAGGCGCCGCTGGTGGCGGGCGACCTCGGCGTCTTCGACTGCAGCGGGGTGAGCGACGGCTCGGCGGCGGCCATCATCTGCCGGGCCGAGGACGCCCACAAGTACTGCGCCAACCCGCTCTACGTGAAGGCGCTGGCCTTCGTGGCCGGCCCGGCGGCGGGCCCGATCGACCCGGCCTACGACTACACGACCTTCGAGGAGGTCGTGCGCTCGGCCGCCGACGCCTACGCGCAGGCCGGGATCACCGAGCCCCGGACGCAGCTGGCCATGGCCGAGGTGCACGACTGCTTCACGCCGACCGAGCTCGTGCTCATGGAGGACCTGGGCTTCGCCGAGCGGGGCACGGCGTGGAAGGAGGTGCTCGAGGGCACCTTCGACCGCGACGGCGACCTGCCGGTCAACCCCGACGGCGGCCTGAAGTCCTTCGGGCACCCGATCGGCGCCTCGGGCCTGCGCATGCTCTTCGAGTGCTGGCTCCAGCTGCGCGGCGAGGCACCGCCGGAGCGCCAGATCAACACCGTCGGGCCGGGCCGGACGCTCGGGCTGACGCACAACCTGGGCGGCGCCCCGGGCGAGGGCGTCAGCTTCGTCGGCATCGTCGGCACCGAGCTCGGCTGATGAGCGGCTCGGGGGAGCCGCGGCCCGGGCGTCGACCTGCTGGCCGAGAGCGAGGACCAGGCCGCGCTGCGCCAGCTGGCCCGCGACGTGGCCGAGCGCGAGGTGGCGCCCCGGGCGCACCAGGCCGACGAGGAGGGTGTCGTGCCGGCCGAGGTGCGCAAGGCCCTGGCGGCGGCCGACCTGCTGCGCATCACGGTGGGGGAGCACTGGGGCGGCATGGGCCTGGGCGACGTCGAGGCCTCCATCGTGCTCGAGGAGATCGCCCGGGCCGACGTGTCGTCGGCCATCTGCTGCCAGCTGACCTTCAACGGGCCGCCGCGGGGGATCGAGCACCTCGGCCCCGAGGCCATGAAGGAGCGCTGGCTCCCGGCGGTGGCCGACGGGGACGCGCTGATCAGCATCGGGATCACCGAGCCCGACGCCGGCTCGGCCGTGCAGAACATGCGGGCCGCGCTGGTCGAGGACGGGCCGGGGCGCTGGCGGCTCAACGCCTACAAGAACTACTCGACGCTGGGCGACGTGGCCCAGGGCGTGCTCGTCTGGTGCCGCTGGCCCGGCGGCGAGGGGGCCAAGGGCATCGGCGCGGTGATCGTGCCGACCGACCGCGAGGGCGTGTCGGTCACCGGGCGGCACAAGGGCATGGGGATCCACGCCGCCACCGAGGCCGAGCTGGCCTTCGACGGGGTCGAGATCACCGCCGACGACGTCCTGCTCGCCGGGGACCCCGCGAACACCGAGGCCTTCAAGGTCCTGCTCTCGCACCTCAACCACGAGCGCTGCGGCAACGCGTCGATGTGCGTCGGCGCCGCGCAGGGCGCGCTCGAGCACGCGGTGCGCTACATGAACGAGCGGGTCATCGGGGGCCGGCCGCTGGCCGAGCTGCAGGGCCTGCAGTGGAAGCTGGCCGACATGGCGGTGCAGCTCGAGGGGGCGCGGCTGCTGCTGGCCCGCGCCGTGCGGCTGGCCGGTCCGCACGGGACGCCGCCGGCGCTCGAGACGGCCATGGCCAAGACGGCCGCCAACCTGGCGGCCAAGTTCGTCTGCGACGAGGCCATGCAGATCCACGGCGGCTACGGCTACTCGCGCGAGTACCCGCTCGAGCGGGCCTACCGCGACATCCGGGGCCTGTGCATCGGGGCCGGGACGGTCGAGGCGCAGCGCAACTACATCGGCCTGCGGGTGGGCGCCGGGGCGCGTACGGGGTCGCCCGGGTGGAGGGACCCGCTGGCGGGGTCGTAGGGGGGCGCCGGATCCTCCGTAGTCTGGGCGCTATGGCAACCAGACCGGTGGTGGACCACGGCCGCTGCGAGGCCAAGCGGGACTGCGTGCGGGTCTGCCCGTACGACGTGTTCGAGGTGCGGCGGATGGACTCCGACGACTTCACGGCGCTGGGGACGCTGGGCAAGCTCCGCTCCACGGCGCACCGGCGGATGACGGCCTATCCCGTCAACGCCGACCAGTGCCACGAGTGCGGCCTCTGCGTCGCCGCCTGCCCGGAAGACGCCATCACCCTGGTGTGACAGGACCGGCGGTCAGGGTCGCTCGTCCGCTCAGCTCTGTCGTCGTACGGATCATCCGGCGATCACCACGCTGGAGGGCCAAGAAGTCGACGACGTCGGCTGTCCGATCAGCATTGCGCGAACGCTCCCATGTCAACAGCCTCGATAGATCGAGAGCGCCCCGAGCACACCACCCCACTCATGGAACACATCATGCGGGGTCTCCCGGAGCGGCTCCGCGCTGGGAACGACGACCACCTGCCCCGAGAAACACCGTCCCACGAGCAAGCGGGCGCGTGTGGCCTGGGTTCGACTCGGCACGATCAAGAGACTGTGCCAGTGGTGACGTTCGGCGTACTGCCCTGCCCATCGCGCTTCGCCTCTCGTGTTGTTCGTGACGTCCGCGAAGCACACGACCGAAACCCGGGGCACCTTGGGACACGGCGTGTTGTTGGCAGCTGAACCCTGAGAAAAGAGGAGCACCGGGGCATACCCCTTCTCGGCGAGAGACACCGCCAGTGCCTCTCGGGCTTGTTCACCATGGCCATTGAGGCTCAAGATGCCGTCGACGTGTCGTGGTAGGTCTGTCGGAGGGTAGATGAAGAGCCCCAGAGTCGCTGCCACGAACACCACGACGACGGTACCGAGGCTCCAGAGCAGTCGCCGCCGCCAACGGTGGCGCGATCTTGCGGTTTCTTTGGCTGGAACGCCCTCAGGTGAGCCGCTCGTTCGTATCGAGCCGTTCTCCAAACCGGCTTTATCGTCCGTCAGGTGCCCTTTGGCTGGTGCGCTCATCGACTCGTCGCACGAGGGACGGAATTGCGAGAATGTGGCGGCCGCTGCTCCTGCACGAAGAACTCCCTTACAGGTGTCATAGCAAGGACCACGAGAGCAAGGGAGCCACTACAGATACATCTGATACATCCCTGGTTAAAAGGACACCCAGGTCTGTCGATTCTTGCCTTCAGTGCAGGGCTGCGTGCGTCACTTTCCTCGGAGCATCTGTGAGTGGGCAATGTCCCGAAGTCGTGATTGGGCGACGAGCCACTCGCTCGACCGGCCGACCCGGCCCTCTTGGATGACGTGGTGCATCCCCGTGGGTCCGTCGGTACGCGCACCGCACCGCCGGCAGACCGGGATCCGCCCGTTCGTCTCGGGCGCATGGTCCTCGTCGAGCTGTGCGGCAACCTGCAAAGACTCGGATGCGGTCATTGGTCCTCCTTTGTGGCCGCCCGGTGCGGCGCGGAGCCGGGAGGAATCGTCGGGGCTCTATCGATGGGCGTCCAGCCCACCTTACGCCCAGGGACGACGCCGTGATTTGCCCTCGTAGACCGGACGCAGAGCGGCTGATCAGGACCATGGGGACCCGGCGGCCAGCCTGCTCATCGGCGCAACATGGCGCGATAGCAGCCGAGTCATCGCTCCGTCCGGGGAGGTGCATCCGGCGAATCCTCGATCGAGGACTGTGACGTCGGTCCGTGGCGTCAGCCGCGCCCGCCGCGTTCGTGTTCGTGTCTGTTCGGAATTCTCTCATTCTGCAGGTGAGGGAGAATGCGGCATGGCCGCAGTCGACGACCCGGCGGAAGGCCGGGCTGATCCCGCAGCCTCGGCGGAACCGACCGGGCCGGCCGTCCCCCGGCGGCCCCGGACTCTGTCAAGGATCGCCTGCCGCATCTCCGAGAGCGGGCGGAGCGCACCCGGGCGGGGATCGAAGCTCGGCGTGCCGACTCGACCTCGATCGACACGGCGTTCGATGCGGTCGAGCGCGACGCCCAGACGGGGGGTGGCGTGCTGGCGGCGGCGGTGGCCTTCCGCCTCTTCATGTTCCTGGTGCCCTACGCCTTCGTCATGGTCACCGGTTTCGGGCTGGCGTCCAGCGCGGCCGGGCAGGACCCGGGGGACGCCGCCCGCTCGGCGGGCATCGGCGGCCTGCTCGCCAACGCGGTGGCCAGCACGAGCACCCTGTCCCTCTGGAACCGCCTGGTCGCGCTCGTGCTGGGCGGGTTCGCCCTGGCCCTGACGGCGCGCTCGCTGGTTCGGGTCCTGTGGATCGTCCACCGCCTGATCTGGAGGGTGGAAACCGCCAGGAAGCCCAATCCCTGGGCGCCACTGATCCTGGTCGGCCTCATCACCGTGCTCTTCGGCGTCGCCGATCTCGTCGCCTGGTTGGGCTCGCAGTCGTTCGGGTTCCGCGTGCTGGCCGTGCTGGTGACGATCGTCCTCTCCGGTGCCGCTTGGTATCTGGTCTCGTGGTGGCTGCCGCGAGAGGATTGCGAATGGACGGCGCTCCTGCCGGGTGCCTTCATCGTCGGGTTCGGGGTCGGGGTGCTCCACCTGCTCACCCTCACCTACGTCGTGCACGTCGTCACGCGGAAGTCGGCCCTCTACGGTGCGATCGGGATCGCCCTGGCGCTGCTGCTCTGGACGTACTTCGCGGGTCGCCTCCTCACGGCCGCGATCGCGGCCAATGCCTCGCTGTGGAAGCATCGCAGGGCCGAGGCCGCCGACGGGAGGGCCGAGACGCCGCTGCCGACCTGAGTCGCCTCGTCCCCTCAGGTGGGGACGGCGGCGTGCGCGAACTCCGACCAGACGGTGACCCACTCCTGCCAGACCGGTGGCGGGTAGTCATGGCCCATCCCGTCGATCTCGACGTAGCGGGCGCCGGGAATGACCGCAGCCGTGCGGCGTCCGCCGCTCGGGTCGATGAGGGTGTCCCGGCTGCCGTGGATCACGAGCACGGGCAGGTCCAACCCGGCGAGCTGTTCGGACCGGGAACCGTCGGCCGCGACGGCCTTCATCTGTCGCCCGATGCCTTCCGGGTAGAAGCAGCGGTCGTAGGCCGCGGCGGCCCGGGCCCGGATGGCGTCGTCGTCCAGCCATTCGGGCTTCGACCCGTAGACGTGGAGGGCGGCCACCTGGCGGTCGATGTAGGCCGCGCGCGACGGAGCCGGCGGGGCGAGCAGGAACTCCAGGGCCTCGGGCGAGCTGTCGCCGTAGCCGGCCTCACCGGTGCGGGACATCACCGAGGTCATGGAGAGCAGGCGGTCCGGGTGGTCGATGGCGAGCCGCTGGACGATCATCCCTCCCATGGAGCAGCCCATCACGTGGGCCTTGTCCGCGCCGACGGCGTCGAGAACGGCGATGGCGTCATCGGCCATGTCGGCGAGCGTGTACTCGGTGCCTTCGGGTTTCGTGGAGAGCCCGACGTCGCGGTTGTCGAACCGCACGACATGAAAGCCCTCGTCGCAGAAGAGCTGGCACCACTCCACGGCGTAGTTCAGGGACTGGGAGCCGAGGCCGTTGACCAGCAGGAGCGTCGGCGAGCCTGGGTCGCCGAACTCCTCGTAGTAGATCTCGATGGCACCGTTCCGCGCCGTGCTCATGTGCCCTCCCCCAAAGGTGCTCGAAAGAACTCGCCCGTCGGGCGCCGCGTCGCGCCTTAGCGCTGCATCGCCTTGGTCTCGATGAACTCCTCGAGCCCGTACTTGCCGCGCTCACGGCCATTACCCGACTGCTTGTAGCCGCCGAAGGGCGCGCCCGGGTTGAAGGCCCCACCGTTGATGTCGACCTGACCGGTCCGCATCTGCCGCGCCACCTTCTCGGCCCGGTCCGGGTCGCTGCTCCACACTCCGCCGGACAGGCCGTAGGGGGTGCCGTTGGCGATCTCGATCGCCTCCTCCTCGGTGTCGTAGGGGATGATGGAGAGGACGGGACCGAAGATCTCCTCCCGGGCGATGGTCATGTCCGGGGTGACGTCGGAGAAGACCGTGGGCTGGACGAAGAAGCCCTTCTCCAGTCCCTCGGGTGCGGCCGCCCCGCCGATGACCAGCTTGGCCCCCTCCTCGATTCCCTTGTTGATGTAGCCCCGCACCCGCTCCCTTTGTACCGAGGACACGAGCGGCCCGAGCAGCTTGCCGGCCTCGAAGGGGTCGCCGGGAGCGAAGCCGGCGGCGGCGCCCGCCGCCAGCTCTTCCACCTCGGCCAGCTTGTCCCGGGGGACGAGCATCCGGGTGAGGGCCGAGCAGGTCTGGCCTGAGTTCATGTAGCAGGCGAACACCCCGGCCGGCACGGCCGCCGCCAGGTCGGCGTCGTCGAGCAGGATGTTGGCCGACTTGCCGCCCAGCTCGAGCGAGACCCGCTTGATGCCCTCGGCCGCCAGCTCCATGACCCGCCGGCCCGCCCGGGTCGAGCCGGTGAAGGAAACCATGTCGACCTTGGGGTGGGCGGCGATCGCCTCACCGACGACCGGGCCGACACCGCTGACCAGATTGAAGACACCCGGCGGGAGACCGACCTCGTCGATGATGTCGGCCAGGATGAACGCGTTGATCGGCGCCACCTCGCTCGGCTTCAGCACGACGGTGCAGCCGGCGGCCAGCGCCGGGGCCACCTTGAGCACGACCTGGTACAGCGGGAAGTTCCACGGTGTGATGGCGCCCACGACCCCGATGGGCTCGTGCACGACGAGCGAGTTGCCGAGCTCCTCTTCCCACTGGAAGGCCTCGGCGGCGTTGGCGGCGTCGGCGAAGGCGCCGGCCGGCAGGCCGACCTGGACCGACCCCGAGAGGGTCATGGGCATGCCGACCTCGTGCGAGATGATCTGGGCGATCTCGTCGGTGCGGGCGGCGAGGGCCTCGCCGATGCGGGTGAGCAGCTTGCCGCGCTCCTCGCGGGACGTGGCGGCCCAGCCGGGGAAGGCGGCCGCGGCGGCCTGAACGGCCTTGTCGACGTCCTCGGGCGTCCCCTCGGGGATGGTCGCGAAGACCTCTTCGGTGGCCGAGTCGATGACCTCGAGCGTACCCTTGCCGGTCGAAGGGACCCAGGCCCCGTTGATGTAGATCTTGTCGCGCACGAGCATGGGTGCCCTCCCTGGTTGGTCTGACTTCAGCGCTCCCACCCTATCCAGGCTGGGAGGGAGTCGTCCCGGGCGCAGTCGTTGTCTCTAGTCCTTCTTGCCCAGCAGGGGGTGCTCGCCCATGCCGACGGGCTGGAGGTGCTGGCCCAGCACCTCGTGGAAGTGGTCGGCCACCTCCTGGGGTGTCCAGCCGCCCTCGCGCCACATGGTGGCGATCTGTCGCGGGGTCTGGAACAGGGTGTAGGCGAAGCCGGTCCGCCCGAGGACCTGCCCGTTCACGTAGGAGGCGTCCTCGGAGGCCAGGAAGGCGATCAGCGGCGCGTTGAGTGCCGGATCCTGGTCGGCCGGCGGCTCGGCGCCGGCGTAGAGGCCCTCGGTCATGCGGGTGAAGCCGGCCGGGGCCACGGCGTTGACCGTGATGCCGTACTTGCCGAGCTCGAGGGCCCACACGAAGGTCATGCCCATGATGGCGGCCTTGGCGGCGCCGTAGTTCGTCTGCCCGAAGTTGCCCCGCAGCCCCGCCGAGGAGGTGATGTTGACGATGCGGCCGTAGCCGGCGTCCTTCATGATCGGCGCCGCGTGCCGCACCGTGTTGAAGGTGCCCTTCTGGTGCACCGCGATGACCGCGTCGTAGTCGGCCTCGTCCATCTTGACCACCGTCCGGTCGCGCACGATGCCGGCGTTGTTCACGACGATGTCGATGGACCCGAAGTTGTCCACCGCCGTCCCGATGATCCGGCCCGCGCCCTCGAAGTCGCTCACCGAGTCGTAGTTGGGGACGGCGCTGCCGCCCGCCGCCTCGATCTCCTTGCAGACCTGGGCGGCGGGGTCCTCCTCGGTGCCCGCACCCCCGAGGGTCACGCCCACGTCGTTGACGACGACCTTGGCGCCCTCCGCGGCCAGGCAGAGGGCGATGTCCCGCCCGATGCCCCGTCCCGCACCCGTCACCACCGCCGCTCGACCGTCAAGAAGTCCCATGGCCAGAGAGTACCCGGGCGCCCGTTCCCTGACAGCCGTGTCAGGCATCGCGGCGGCGTTGTACGATCAGGGCGACCGCCGGGCGAGGACGTTCGCCCGCTCAGCCGTGAGGAGACCCGGGCCATGGCCTTCATCGAGAACGCACCAGAGCAGATCGTCGCCGCGGCCAAGGAGCTGCTCGAGAAGGGGTTGGTCGAGGGGACCTCGGGCAACATCTCGGCGCGCATGGAGGACGGCAACATCGCCGTCACCCCCTCCTCGCTCGACTACCGGCTCATGACGGTGGACGACATCGTGATCGTGAACCCCGCCGGCGACGTCGTCTCGGGCGAGCGCGGCCCCACGTCGGAGAAGTACCTCCACATCGCGGTCCAGGCGGCCTACGAGGACTTCGCGGTGTGCATCCACTCGCACGCCGTGCATGCCACCATGTTCGCCGTCGCCCACGAGGACATCCCGAGCTGCATCGACGAGTTCACCGTCTACCTCGGCGGGGACATCCGCTGCTCGGAATACGCGGCGAGCGGCTCCCCCGATCTGGCCGAGCAGGTGGTCAAGGCTCTGGAGAACCGCAGCGCGGCGCTCATCGCCAACCACGGGATGGTGGCGATCGGCACGACGATGGAGAAGGCGATGCACAACACCGCGCTGGTCGAGCGGTCCGCCAAGATCATCTGGGGCGCCAAGCAGCTGGGCGGCATCTTCCCGTTGCCGGAGAAGGTCAACGCCACCTTCGCCAGCTACTGGCCCTACATGCGGTAGGCGCGGTGCGCGAGGGCAAGATCCGCGCCCGGCTCGTCGAGCTGGGCCTCACGCTGCACGGGCCGCACCCGCCCCACGACCCGCTCGACGCCGTGGTGGTGCACGACGGCGTGGCCCGCACATCGGGGCAGCTGCCCCGCATCGCCGGGGAGCTGACCTGCCTCGGGCGACTGGGCGACACCGTGACGGTGGAGCAGGGCACCGAGGCCGCCGCCGTCTGCGCGCTGAACGCCCTCGCCGTGCTCGAGGACGCACTCGGTTCCCTCGACCGCGTCACACGGGTCCTGACGGTGACGGGATTCGTGTCCTCGGCCCCGGACTTCCATCAGCAGCCCGCGGTGGTGGACGGGGCGAGCAAGGTGCTCGCCGACGTCTTCGGCGACGCGGGTCGCCACACGCGCTCGGCCATCGGGGTGGCCGCCCTGCCGCGCAACGGGGCGGTCGAGATCGAGGTGACGGTCGCCGTCAGTGAATGAAGGCGGCGTTCATGACCGGGCGCGCCGCGGCGGCGAGATCCCAGTAACCCGTCGTACCCTGGTCACGTAGCTCGACGACCGCGTTGATGGCGGCGCCGTAGGCCGCCACCGCGATGGCGCCGCCGACCGAGATCCGGCTCACCCCGAGCTCGGCCAGCTCGCCGACCGTGGGCGCGCCCGGCACGACGAGCACGCTGACCGGCAGGTCGACCGCGGCCAGCAGCTGGCGCAGGTCGGCCGGGTCGACCACGCGGGGAGCGAAGAGGACGTCGGCCCCGGCCTCCTGGTACGCCTGCAGGCGGGCGATCGTGTCGCCCAGGTCGGGCCGGCCGTGCAGGTAGTTCTCGGCCCGGGCCGTCAGGACGAAGGGCACCGGACCGGCATGGGCAGCTTCCGCGGCGGCCTGCACCCGCTCGGTCGCCTGGGCCAGGTCGTAGATCGGGTCGGCGGGGTCCCTCGTGTAGTCCTCGACCGACCCGCCGGCGAGTCCCGTGGCGACGGCCGCGGTGATGGTGGCCGCGACGCCGTCGGGATCGTGGGCGAAGCAGTTCTCGAGGTCGGCCGAGACCGGGATGTCGACCGCGCCGGCCAGCTCGGCAGAGTGCGCCAGCACCTCGTCCCGGGTCATGCGCCCGTCGGCGCGGCCCTTGGTGGCGGCGAAGCCGCCGCTCGTCGTGGCGATCGCCTCGAATCCGAGCGAGGCGAACAAAGCGGCCGATCCGACGTCCCACGCGTTGGGCATCAGGAGCGGCGTGCCGGGGACGTGCAGCGATCGGAACCGCTCGGCCCGTTCTGCCGTTGACGTGGGGGTGGTCATGCCCGCACCGTACTGGTGCGTTCCGGCGGGCCGCTCAGGTCCGCCCCGGTTCAGTTGGCGTCCGCCGCCTCCGCGAACTCCCAGTACTGGAACTCGATCGTCATGGGCAGCAGATAGCGCACGTACAGCGAGTGGATCTTGACCATCTTCTGGTCGTCCATGTGCAGGTCGATGAGCTCCATGCGGTCGTCCTTCTTGCGGAACGTCTCGGCTCGTTCCTGAATGCCCTTCAACTCGTCGAGGGACCCGACGGAGAAGCCGTAGTGATCCATGCGGGGGCAGCGCATCGGGTCGTCCTCGGCGATGAGGAAGATGAACTGGTCCCAGTGGACGCAGCTCATGATGAGGCGGCGACGGTCCTCGGTCATGACCGTCATCTCCTCGAAGCCCAGCACCTCGTCGAAGAAGCGGCAGACATCAGCCCGGTTGCCGGCGTCGAGCAGGTCCGCCGGCAGTGACATGGCCACGTGGTTGAAGCGTGGATTGCCCGATGGGTAGAAGGGATGTGGCATCAGGAACGCACCTCCGGGATGACCATAACCTTGCCGGCGATCTGTCCCACCGCCAGTGCCTCGAGGGCATCGGCGATGCCGTTGAGCGGGATGTCGCCGGGATCGATGAGAAGGTCGGCCGGGAAGCCATCGGAGGCGAGGAGCTCGAGCGCCCGCTCGAAGCCGCCCAGGTCGTAGACGAAGGAGCCGGTGACGGTCAGCTCGTTGAGGATCATGCGGTTGATGTCGAAGGTGGGGTGGTCGATGCCCGCGCCGACCATGACCATGATGCCGCCCCGGGCCAGCTGGCCGAAGCCCGCCTCGAGGGCGGACCGGTGCCCCGAGCACTCCAGCACGACGTGCACGGCCCGCGACGACATGCGCTCGGGCTCCCAGGGCGGAAAGACCTCGAGGTCCGCCGGGTCGACGATGGACGTCACACCGAGGTCGGCGGCCAGCCGGCGCCGCCCCTCGTGGGGTTCGACCACCGTGATGTCCGCGATGCCCATGGAACGCAGCGCGGCGACGCTCAACGCGCCGATCGGGCCGGCGCCGAAGACCATCACGCTGTCGCCGGGCGCCACGCCCGACCGGGTGATGCCGTGCAGCGCCACCGACAGTGGTTCGGCCAACGCGGCGTGGCGGGGCGACAGGCCCTCGGGCAGCCGCAGGACACCGGCCGCCCGGCACAGGATGTACTCGGCGAAGGCGCCGTCGGTGTGGTCGGAGGTCATGCTGCTGCGGTTCTCGCACTGCGACGGCTTGCCGGCACGGCAGCCTCGGCACGTGCCACAACGTGGTGAGGCCCCACCGACGACGACCTCGCCGACCGACCACTCCGTCACGGCATCCCCGACGGCGGCGATCGTCCCGCTCCATTCGTGTCCGGCCACCGCGCCCGGCGTGAAGCCCCAGCCGTCGCGCAGCTGGTGGATGTCGGACCCGCAGATGCCGCAGGCGTGCACGCGCACGACCACCTGGTCGGGTCCGGGACGCGGGACGGAGCGTTCCTCCACCGTCACCACCCCGGGCGACTGGTAGACGGCCGCCGCCATCACCTCGGGAAGCGACTCCACCGACGATGACCCTGACATGGGCGTCAGGTTAGGCGGTCTCGACCAGCCAGGCGAGGCCCCCGGCCAGGTGGCGCAGGTAGGCGGGCGTCTCCCATGCCCCGGGGAAGTGGCCCAGCGCGCTGTAGAAGGTGCGGGCGGAGCCCTCCTGCACGCTCCAGGCGAGCGGGAACCCGCACTCGGGCACGCGTCCCCCGGGCGCCGCCAGGTCGACCTGGTCCTCGGCGAGGCGGAGCAGGACCCGGGCGTCGGGACGCAGATCGGCGAACAGGTAGACCTCGTCGTGCCACTGCCAGCGGGTGCCGAGGTGGGCCGTCGCCGGGTGGTCGGCGTCGACCACGTCGATGGCGAAGTCCTGGGTCCAGGGATGGCCGTCGAAGCGGGCCCCCAGCATGGACCCGTACTCGGGCCAGCTGTGGTTGGCGTCGGTGGCGGAGTGGACGCCGAGAATGCGCAAGCTCCCGTTCCGCCAGGCCTCGTGCACGGCCGCCTTCTGGGCGGCGGACCACGGCGTCTCCCCGATGGTGAACAGGGCGAGGACGCGGGCGTGCGCGAGGTCCTCGGCCGAGACGGCGCGGACGTCGTTCACCACGGTCGGGGTGAGCTCGGCGAGGCCGGCCAACTCGCCCAGGCCCGTCGCCGCCTGGCCCAGCACGCCGTGCACGCCCGCCGGCCCGTCGGCGTAGGGGGCCACCTGGGTGACGATCAACATGTCGTCGGCCACGCCCGGGGAGTGTAGACACGGGGCAGAGCCCTCGCCCGGTGCTCGAAGGCACGGGCACCACCCATCCCGAACGAGGAGGAGCACACCGTGAGCGAAGCGAGCATGGACCCCGGGGACATCGCGGCCGAGCTGGCGCGGCTCGGTTCCGCCACCATCGGGGAGTCGGGCGGGCTTGCCGCGCACCGCAGGCTCCGACCGGCCTGGTCCGGCGCTGCGGTGGCCGCCCCGGCCTACCCGGTCGGCTGCACACCGGGGGACAACCTGGCCGTGCACGTGGCGGTGACCAAGGCACCGCGCGGGAGCGTCCTCGTCGTCGATGTCGGCCAGGTGGCCGACCGAGGCTATTGGGGCGAGGTGCTGACGACGGCGGCCGAGGCCGCCGGCTTGGCCGGGTTGATCCTCGACGGCGGGGTGCGCGATGTCGCCGCCCTCGAGGCACATGGGTTCCCCGTGTTTTCGGCGACCATCGCGCTGACCGGTGCGACCAAGGACAAGCCGGGGACCGTCGGACTCCCGGTCCGGGTGGGAGGTGTCCTGGTCGCGGCGGGGGACTGGGTCGTGGCCGACGTCGACGGGGTGTCGTTCGTGCCCCGCGAGGCAATCGACGAGGTGCTGGCCGCCGGACGCGACCGGGAGGCGAAAGAGGCCGGGTTCTTCGCGTCCCTCAAGTCCGGTTCGACGACGGTGGAGCTGCTCGGGCTCGACGCCTCGCTCGTGCGTCAAGGCGAGGCCGGATAGCGCCTCGCCTCCGGTGGCACAATGCAGTCATGAGCGAAGAGGCAGCGACAGCGGACGAGAAGGTGGAACGCTTGGAGGTGGAGCGGACGATCCCGGCGGAGCCGGGGCGCATCTTCGCTCTGCTCAGTGATCCCAAGGGTCACGTCACCATCGACAGCTCCGGCATGTTGATGGACTCCACCGGGGTGCCGGCGACCAAGGTGGGCGACGAGTTCGTCATCCACATGGATCGCGAGGCCCTCAACGACTTCCCGATGGGCCGCTACGACGTGACGGTCCACATCACGAAATTCGAGCCCGACCGCGAGATCGCATGGACCATCAAGGGACAGATCAAGCCGCAGATCGGCCATGTCTACGGCTACCGGCTCGAGCCGGTGGAGAACGGGACGCTCGTGACCTCCTACTACGACTGGTCGACCATCGACCCGCAGTGGAAGGAGGCCGACATCTTCCCCATCATCCCCGAGTCGGCCCTGCGCGCCACGCTGGGCATCCTGGAACGGACGCTCGCGCACTCGAGCGCGTGGTGACCGCTTCGCGCTGAGGGCCGACGGGGTCTCGCCTCTACGGGCTTCCAGCCGCCAGCGACTGTATGGCGGCCATCCCGACGATCGGACGATTCAAGCGCAACCCGCCGGTCGAACCGTAGAAGCCGGCGTCTCCGAAAGTGAAGATGCCACCGTCGCGACCGACGAACCAGTACCCCTGGCCGTCGGCGGTACGGTCCATGCCCACGATCGGTGCACCTATCGGCATCCCTCCTGTCGAACCGAAGTAGGCCACGGCGCCGAAGTTGAAGATGCCTCCGTCGGAAGCGACCAGCCAGTAGCCGGCCCCGTCGGGGGACGCAGCCATGCCGACGATCGGCTTCTGCAGGGGGAGGCCGCCCGTAGAGCCGAAGAAGGGCGCGTCGCCGAAGGCGAAGATCCCGCCGTCGGATGCCACCAACCAGTACCCACTTCCGTCGAACGTCGAGGCCATTCCCACGATCGGCTTGTCGAGCCGCAGGCCTCCCGTCGACCCGTAGAAGGCGGCGTCGCCGAAGGAGAAGATCCCGCCGTCGGATGCCACGAGCCAGTACCCGCCACCGTCCGGCGTTGGCGACATCCCAACGATGGGTGCGTTGAGGTGCATCCCACCGGTCGAGCCGTAGAAGACGGCGTCGCCGAAGGCGAAGATCCCGCCGTCGGAAGCCAGGAGCCAGTAGCCGGCGTCGTCCGGCGTCGCGGCCATGCCGACGATGGGCGCGTTCAGGCGGAGGCTGCCGGTTGAGCCGTAGAACTGAGCGCCCCCATAGGTGAAGACTCCGCCGTCGCTCGCAACCTCCCAGTACCCGGGGGCTCCGAGCGGTTTGATGGAGATGAGCAGGTTCGCCCGGGTCGACAAGAGGTTCGAGTCCGTGACGGTGAAGGTGACCTGGTATTGCCCCGAGATCGTGGGCGTGCCTCCGAGGACGCCGCTGGCCGCCAGATGGATTCCGGGCGGGAGGTTCCCTCCGGACACGGCCCACGAGTAGGGAGCCAATCCACCGCTTGCCGCGAGCGAAGCGGCATAGCGGTACGCCGATAGTTCCGATGGTGAGGTTGGTCGTCGTGATACTTGGCGGAGCCGACAGCGTGGCGATGGTGCCGCCGAGATTCGAACCCGCTCCGACGGCTTCACAGTTGACCGGACTGGCACAGGCCACCCCGAAGAGAGTGCCGACGCCGGACGGGGCCGATGTGCTTGTCCAGGTGGTGCCGCCGTCGGTCGTCGTGAGGATGCGGGCGCCGCCGACGGCGGTGCATGTCGATGGGCTGACGCAGCTCACGGACTCCAAGGTCGTCGCCCCACCGGGAGTCCCCAGGTCGTTCCACTCGGAACCGCCGTCAGTCGTGCCGATCACGTGGGATCCGGTCGCCAGACAGGTTGTGTCGCTGGAGCACGAGATGCCGTTGAGAGTGGTCGCCGCGGCGGGCGCCGTCTGGGGGGCCCAGGTGGCCCCGCCGTTCCCCGTGGCGAGGATCACCGCACTCGGTCCGCCGGACGACAGGCCCACGGCGGTGCAGTGCAGGGCATCCGGGCACGAGACCCCGGTGAAATTGGTGACGATTCCTGGGTACGACTCCGTTACCCATGTTCCGCCGCCGTTGCCGTTGCGATGATGCTGGGCGAGGAGCTGCCGAAGTCGCTCACGGCATGACATGCAGCCGGGCTCGCGCACGAGACTCCTGTCAAGATGCCGACTCCCGAGGGGACGGGCTCGGACGTCCAGGTCGCGCCCGCGTTCACGGTGCCGATGATGACGGGGCTTCCGAAGAGGCCGAATCCCACCGCCGTGCAGTCGGAGGTCGTGGCACACGAAATGGCATTGAGGCCATTGACGTCGGAGGGAATTGCCTGAGCGGTCCAGGCGATATCCCTCGTTGAACGAGGCCAGAACCGAGTTGACTCCGACGGCGAAGCATTCGGAGGTGCTGGGGCACGAAACCGAGCCCAGGCGACTCGTTCCCGGTGGCGGAGTCTGCGCCGTCCACGACAGCCCACCCGTCGTCGTGCCCATGATCGTGGACCCAGCCCCGAGGTTGCCCGTGTTGCCCACCGCAATGCAGTCCTCGGCAGAGGAACAGGAGATTCCGGTGAGATCCACTGCGTTGGTTGGAGGGGTCTGGAGTGACCACGTCGAACCGTTGTTCGAGGTTCCGACGACGTAGGGGGTTGTGCTGAGGTTGGTGCCGACACCGATGCAGGTCGTTTCGTTCGGGCAGGCGATGGAGTTCGAGCTGCGTTCCGAAAGGTATAGAGACGCGGTGGTATCCAGGCTCGTGAGGTCCACCGTGCTCAGTGAGGTTGCCCCACCGCCCTGCGGCGATACCGGCTGCCACGCATGTAGTTGGTTTTGCGCATGAGATTGTCGTCAGCGATGTTACGGACGGCTGATCCAGCGTTGTCCAGTGGATCCCGTCTTGCTGTGCCGACAATTTGGACGCCGATGTACAATGAACCCAACCGCGATACATGTAATTGCAGTTGGGACATGAGACACTTGAAAGTGAGTTCAGTCCCAGATGGTGCCGTTTGGACGTTCCAAGTACGAACCGTCCGTGGTCTCGACGATCTGCGATCCTCCGACGGCGGTGCACTCGTCATGTTGAAGCAGGAAATCGATTCGGCTGGAAACGTCGCATCCTGAATGACCCAGCTTGACCCGCCGTTGGTCGACTTCATGATTCCTGCGCCTCCGCCGGCGTAACAGACAGATGTCGACGGGCACGAGACAGTGGAAAGTGTCGTCACACCGGCTGGTGGAGTCGAATCGGACCACGTCGAGCCACCGTTCTGGGTCACGATGATGGAGGCTGCGTGGCCACCGTCGTCGCCGACGGCCACGCAGGTCGCGGAGCTTGCCGCCGAGCTTGGCGCACAAGAGACGGCGGTGACGTTGGCCAGCGGCGCGAAGCTGGCTGTCGTCTGCCATGACGGCGCGGCGGCGGCCGCGGGGAGCGTCCCTAGCTGGCTCCCAAGAAGTCCGATGAGGGCAAAGGTCATCACCGTCGACAGCGCGGTGGCGGTGATTGTCCGAACCGAGCGCAACGCCAACTCCCTCCCACCCGGAAAGCCGTTCGAATGACCGACGGATCGTATTCCTTCGACCCCCGTTGATTCACATCGGTGGTCAGGCCTGAAGTGAACGGTCGTTGCTAGGCGGGTTGCGGCGCTGGATCGACCGCGTTCGGGGGCGTACGGCCCGCCAAGACGTCGCAAACTCCCTGGCAGGCAAGGCGGGCCATGCGGGTCCGCGTCGCGATGGTTGCACTTCCGATGTGAGGAAGCAGTGTCGCCCGGGGTGCAGAGAGCAACCGAGGATTTACGTTCGGTTCCCCGTCGAAGACGTCGAGCCCGGCGCTGTAGATGGTGCCGTTCTCGAGCGCATCGGCCAGCGCATTCTCGTCGACCACCGGCCCCCGGGCAGTGTTGATGAGCACGGCGGTGGGCTTCATGCGGGCCAGCTGTGCGGCGCCGATCAGGTGGCGGGTGGACTCGCTGAGAGGGACATGCAGACTGACGATGTCCGAACGTTCGAGCAACTCGTCAAGTTTCGGGACGAAACCCGTCACGCCTGTGTCGTGGCGGGCGGTGTGGATGACGCCCATGTTGAAACCGTCCGCTCTTTGGGCGACTGCACGCGCGATGCGCCCGAAACCAACCAGGCCCAGCGTGGCCCCGTGCACATCACGGGCCAGGTGAGTTCCGAATCCCCATCCCGTCCATCGGCCTTCCCGCAGATCCCGTTCCGCGTCGGTCGCCAGACGCGTCGCGGCCAGGATGAGGAGGAAGGTCAGATCCGCCGTCGTTTCATCGAGCACTCCCGGCGTGTTGCACACCGTGATGCCCATCGCATGAGCCGAGACGACATCGATGTTGTCGTAACCCACGGCTGCGTTGGCCACCACGCGCAGTCGCCCATTTCGTCCCGAGCTCCAGCACCGCAGTATCGATGCGATCGGTGAGGTGACAGACGATTCCGTCGCACTCGGCGGCAAGCTGTACCAGCTCGTCGGCGGAAAGGCGGGCGCCGTCCTCGCGCAGCACGATCTCATGCCCTGCTTCGACGAGTGGATCGGTCCCACCCTCCGTCAGGGGGCGGGTGACGAGAACGCGGGCCACCTAGTGCGTCGTGTAGTTGATGGCGCCAGCGCCCTTGACGCCGATCGCGAAGCAGAAGCAGTGGATTGGAGCGTGGTCGCTGATCGGACGCAGTGAGTGGACCTTGTCGGGCGGGATGTAGACGAGGTCGCCCTGGGAGATGGGGCGGTCCTCTCCGTCGATCGTCATGATTCCCTTGCCGTTCATGACGTAATAGAACTCGTGAGTCGGATGGGAGTGGGGGTCGACCAGACCGCCACCCGGGACCTCGAACTCGTTGACGAGCTCCAGATAACCCCCATCGGTGATGTCCTTGAACTCGCGGGACTCGATCATCCACCAGACCGGGACGGTGCCGTTGTGCTCGACGACCGGCGCCTTGGCTTCAATGCTTCGCACATCCATCCCGTTGGCCTCCCAAGATTTCGTAGACTGACTCCGGTGTCAGGTTAGGCCGCGTTGCGCCGGAGCTGCACCCCATGGCACGGGTCGAGGCAAACGAAAGCGAGTGATGTCCCCAGATACATCCATGAGAGAACGAGCCCTGGTCCCAGAGCCGCTGACCGAAGCCGGGTGGTCGCCGTTCGGCTGGCTTCCCGTCGCCGACGTCGACCCCAGGGACGGTCGAGAGACGATGACGTTCGAATGGGCCGATGCCCATGTGAACCTGATCGGGCACACTCTGGCTGAAGTCCCCGAGACGTCCGGTGGCCTGCGCTGCGACATGCTGTTCCGCCACGACACGCACACCCAGGCCTTGATGCCGCTGAATGTTCCAGCCGTGATCGTGGTGGCTCCGGCGGCCGTCGAATTCACGGACGAGGTGGAGGCGGCTTCCATTCGTGCCTTCCGGATCGAGCCTCTGGAGTCCCTGGTACTGCACCGGGGCACCTGGCACTGGGGACCGTTCCCGATGGAAGGTCCCGAGGTGCGGCTGTTCAACGTGCAGGGACTTCGCTACGCAGAGGACAACCGATGCGTCGATCTGGCCTCGAAGGGTCTCTCTCGTAGAGGTGGCTCTGCCATGACGACCGCAAGGGACAGGGGAGCCGGCCTTGGAGCTTGACGACGCCGAAGAGGCCGAGGTGGTGCCGGCCACTCTGGACGAGTTGGTTGACGCGATCACGGCACGCGAGATGGAATCAGATGCCCAGGGGAAGCCGACCTTCACCTCGACCAGCCCCAAATGGTGGATGCACGGTCGGGTGTTCGGAGGCATGGTGGTGGCTCAGGCGTTGCACGCCGCCACACGGACCGTCCCGGAGGGTCTCGAGATCCACTCGCTCCACGGCTACTTCCTGCGCCCGACGAGTCCGGGGTCGCAGACGACACACGTCGTCGACACCGTGCGTGACGGGCGATCGTTCAGCATCCGGCAGGTGACGAGCGAGGTGCAGGGTAGAGAAACGTTCCGGATGACGTGCTCGTTTCACGCTCCCGAGCATGGTGACAGCTATCAGCTCCCCGTTGCGCCGGAGATTCCACCCCCGGGGGATGTCGAGGGGTTCGAGGCGCCCTTCCCATTCGACGTCCGTGAGTTGGGTGCCACCGAGCGCCGGGAAGATGGCACCTACCGCTCGACGCGCCGTTGCTGGTTTCGGACGCGTGAGGCCCTTCCGGATGACCCGGCGCGTGCACGCCTGCCTGCTGGCGTACTTCTCCGACATGACCGGAGCGTCGTTTCGTCCGCACAGCCTCGGCGTGTGGGGCACGCACACCGACGCCAGCCTCGATCACGCCCTCTGGTTCCACCGCCCCTGGCGGGCCGATACCTGGAGCATCTTCGATCTCCAGGCGCTCGTGAACGCCGGCGGCAGGGCCACCATCCGCGCGACCATGCACGGTGAGGATGGCACCTTGCATCTCAGCATGGCGCAGGAACTGCTGATCCGGGAGCTCGAGGAGCCGCTTCAGGTCGAGACTCCCTCGTGGTCGAAACGAGACGCGGCGAGGGGAGAGGTCGATGGGACTGCTTGACGGCCGGAGGGCAGTGGTGACCGGAGGCGGATCGGGGATCGGGCGGGCGACGTGCCGCCGTATGGCCGAGGAGGGCGCCCGGGTGGCCGTGCTCGACGTCAACGCGGAGTCTGCCGAGGTGGTCGCCGACGAGATTGGGGGAATCGCCTTCGACGTGGATGTCGGAGATCCCGACGCGATGCGGGAAGCCGTCGATGCTGCGGTGGCCGAGCTCGGTGGCCTGTCCGTCATCTACAACAACGCCGGCACCTCCGCCTTCGGCAAGCTCCACGAGATGGAGCTGGCCGACTGGGATCGGGTGCTCCGGGTCAATCTGACCGGTGTGTGGGCGGGGATCCGCGCCGCGGTGCCCCACCTGCTCGCCGGCGGAGGGGGCTCCATCGTGAGCACGGCGTCCATCAGTGGAACGCGGCCGGCCGCGGGGGAGAGCCCGTATGCCGCCAGCAAAGCGGCCGTGGCCGCGCTGACGGCGTCGGCCGCATTGGAATATGCACCGTCCATCCGCGTCAATGCGGTGTCGCCGGGGATGATCAGGACGGCCATGACGGCACAGATGTTCGAATTCATGCCGAATCAGGTGGAGCGTTTCGAGAAGGGAACCCCGGTCGCCCGGATCGGCGAGCCCGAGGACATCGCCGACGTGGTCGTGTTCCTCTGTTCCGATCTGGCTCGCTTCGTCACTGGGCAGAACATCGTCGTCGACGGCGGACTGACCCTGCACGGCTCGGGGGTCGACGGCATCTTCGACATCGTGTTCCCGGCGAAGCCGCAACGTACGTAGGAAAGCAGTGCTCCCGCCCAGCGTGCCGTAGTCGTCCGATGCCGGTGAGGTCCGGTTCAGGCGTTCGGGTCGAAGAGGGCTCGGTAGACCATGGTGGTGATCGTCTCGAGAGCCACGTCGTCGATCGGCTGCCCCACGAATTCACGCAGGTAGTGGAACCGGTCGAGCATGGCCAACGTGGCAAGGCCGGCGGCATCGGGATCGATGATGTGCCCTGAGGAGTCAGGTCCGATCTGCTTGGCCAAGGCCGCCGACATGACCGTGAAGGTGTTGCGGATCACGTCGATGAGTTCCGGGTCGATGGTGGCCAGATCGGTCCAGGCTCGGAAGAGCGGCGCGTAGCGGGTCCAGAGTTCGGAGTAGGCCTGGATCCACCCGTGCACGTCCTCCCACCGTGGCGCGTCCCCCTGCGCAGGCAGGGTGCTCAGCGCGTCATAGAGAGCCTGTGCCTCACCGGCGGCCTCCGCCACGAGGGCCCGCAACAGGTCCTCCTTGTTCGAGAAGTACAGGTAGAACGTTCCGTGCGAGGTCTTGGCGATTTCGACCACATCGTTGACACGCGTGGCGTGGTAGCCCCGCTTGTCGAACGCGACCATGGCTGCGTCGAGGAGCTTGCGCATGGTTCGCCGTCCCTGGCTGCGCAGGACCCGTTTGCTGGCCGGAGCACCGACCGCGTCGGAGTCCGCCATGGGAAGTCCGTTGGGGCGCCCGGCGGGATCGTCGGTCGACATTGCGGGGACCTGGGCGGACCCCTTTGTGGAGGCTGCGTTCTTGGCCGCCGGTGCGGAGCGGGCTTCTTCGTGGCAAGCGCCGGGTCACGTCGGACTCTCGGCGATCCCATGCCCGGTGCATGGTAGTGCCGGGCATGGTTGAAATGGCTAACCTGACACGGTGGTCAGGTTTCGTTGGGGTCAAAAATGACGTTGGACCAGGGATTTCGTGACTGCGTCTCCAACGTGAAACGGGTTTTGTGACCCCGACGACCTCGGCGGCGGAAGGCCCGGTCGTCACCACGCTGGCAGACGCAGTCGGCCGTGGGGTGCGGCCCGGCGACACGGTCCTCGTGATGATGGGGCACAGCCGATGGACGGCGGCCGCCCGCGAATTGGCCCGCCAGTTCTGGGGCACCGACCCGGGCTTCACCCTCGTCATGACCAGCCTGGGCGCGCTGGCCGCGGCCTTCTTCAGAGGTGGGTTGGTCCGCAAGGTGGTGACGGCCTATTCGGGCAACAGTTTCCCGACCTACACGCCCAACCCCGTCTTCCGGCAGGCCTACGAATCGGGCGAGGTCGAGGTGGAGCATTGGTCGATCCTCACCCTGTCCCAGCGGCTGGAGGCAGCCGCCCGCGGCCTTCCAGCGGCGGTGACCGGATCACTCGTCGGTTCGTCCATGGCCGACAACGAATCCTTCGCTGTGGTCGATTCGCCTTTTGGCCCCCTCGGCTTGCTCGAGCCTCTGGTGCCCGACGTGGCTCTGGTGCACGCCCTCGCCGCTGACCCGGCCGGTAATCTCGTCTTTTCCGAGCCGCTCCTCGATGGAGTCTGGGGAGCCTGGGCCGCTCGCCGCGGCGTCGTGGCCACCGTGGAACGTGTGGTGGACGACCTGGAAGGCCTCGGCCATCGGGTGCGCGTGCCCGGCCACCGCGTCCTGGCCGTGGTGGAGGCGCCCTACGGAGCCCACCCGGGGGGCTGCTACGCCCCCGGTCTGCCCGTCCGCAGCTATGGCGAGGACGTGGCGCATTGGAGCGCCGCCGCGGACGCGGCGGCCAGGAACGAGTTCGACGCCTATGTCGACGAGTGGGTGCTCGGCCCGGCCACACACGAGGACTATCTCGCCCGGGTCGGTCCGGACCAGCTCAGGTGGCTCGAAGGTCGCTCCGACCCCATGTCGTGGAAGGCCGACGCCGATGCCCATCCCGTCGTCGACGATCCCGCGATCACCCGTTGGGAGCAGGCGGCGTCGCTGGGAGCGCGGGAAGTCGAGCGGGTCGTGTCCGAGATCGACGCCGACGCCGTTCTGGCCGGTGCGGGGGTGGCGAACCTGGCCGCCTGGGTCGCCGTGGGGCGTGCCCGGGCCGCGGGGCGCAGGGTGATGCTGACAGCAGAGCTCGGGCTGTGGGGGTACCAGCCCACTCCCGCCGATCCGTACATCTTCAACCAGCGGGTCTTCCCGGCGACCCCCTACCTCTCGGATGCGTCGGCCGTCCTCGGCATGGTGATCGGAGGCCCTGGGACGACGACGGTGGGATGCCTCGGTGCCGCCGAGGTCGACCGCAACGGGTCACTGAATTCGACGCAGCTGGTCGGTGGGCGCTTCCTCGTGGGCTCGGGCGGAGCGAACGACGTGGCCAGCCGGGCCACCGCCTGTGTCGTGGTGACGCTCGCCCGGCCGGAGCGCCTCCCCGAGACAGTTGCCTACGTCACCTCGCCCGGGAGGAGAGTGGTCAGTGTCGTCACCGACAAGGGCATTCTTCGTCGCGATGACGGCGTTCTGCGGCTGGCCGCCGTCCCCGCCGGGGACGAGCCGTTGGGGGAACGAGTCCGAGCGTTCGCGTCGTCCTGTGGGTACGAGCCTGACGTGGCCCGCCAGGTCGAGTCCCTCCCGCCCGTACGTTCCGACGAGGTACAGGCGTTGCGGGAGTACGACCGACGGAGGCTGTTTCTGAACTGAACTTGGCATGAGACGCGGTTTCCGAAACACCCGAAATCACGGGTGCAGGTGAGACAGTTTGGCGAACTGAGAGAGCACAAGGGGTGAGCAATGGGCGGGAAGCCCTACAGCTACAGTGACCGGCATCCCGGGGGGATGCACGACCGATGATTGGGGACGGCATGCGAGTGAGACATGGATGTAGGGCACTGGCCGCGACGATGCTCGACGGGGGCGATGCTGGTGGTCGGCTTCGTCACCACCAGCGCCGGAGGAGCCGGTGCGGCTGCTTCGACGGGTTCGGCACCGGGAGTGACCTCGAACTCGATCACCGTCGGGACGATCTCGACGCAGACGGGAACGCTGGCGGCGAACTTCTCGTCGCTGATCTACGGCGAGAAGGCCTACTACGCCTACATCAACGCCCAGGGTGGTGTGAATGGCCGCAAAATCAATTACAAGTACGCCCTCGACGACGGCGGCAACCCCACCACGTTCAACCAGCTGGCGAACACGCTTATCAACCAGGACCACGTGTTCGCCGTGACGGGGGTGGCGACGGCCTTCTTCTCGCCGAACCTGTTCGTCCAGTCCGGGATTCCGACCTACGGTTACAACGTGACCGGCAACTGGGTCCCTGCGCCGAACCTGTTCGCCGCCGGTGGGTCGGTGCAGTACTACCCGGCTGGGGCGCCGCAGGTCTCCTACGTGGCGCGGAAGACCCAGAAGAAGCCGTCCATCGCGTTCATTGCCTACGGGATCGCGGCGTCGGCGGCTGCCTGTCAGTCTGAGCAGAACGCGTTGGCTGCCGCTGGGTACAACATCAGCTACTCAGACCTCAAGGTGAACTACCCGGGGTCCACCGTCGCGACTGACGTGCAACGCATGAAGCAGGCGGGCTCGAATGTGGTCGCCAGCTGCATGGACGTGCAGGGCAACGTCACGATGGCCAGGGCGATCCAGCAGTACGGGCTGAAGATGACCCAACTGTGGTTCAGCGGGAATGACCAGTCGACGCTCAACCAGAACCAGAGCCTCATGCAGGGCGTCTACTTCGGCATCGCCCACGTGCCGTTCACGGCGCCCCAGTCGACCTACCCGGGCCTGAAGCTCTACACAACCGAGATGAAGAAGTACGAGCCCAAATACGTCACCGACGAGATCGCCATCCAGGGTTGGGAGTCGGCCGCGCTGTTCGTCCAGGGCGTCAAGATGGCCGGTAACGATCTGACGCAGGCCAACGTGATCCAGCAGGACAACTCCATCACCTCGTTCACCGCTGGAGGGTTGCAGGCGCCGGTCAACTGGAAGGACGCCGGGCACACCGGTCACGCGCCGCCCTACTGCGTCGCCTACATCAAGGTGTCCGGAGGCAACTACGTGGCGACACTCAACAAGGGGAAGAACGTCTTCAACTGCTTCGAGTCGATCAACCCGAAGAAGGACCCGGTGTTCCCGCTCCCGCCCGGCACGCCCGCCCCCGCCTGATCGCGCGGACTAGGGCTTAGGGCGAGGGTCGGCCGGACCGCCGGGCGCCGGAATGGAGCAGTTCCTCGGCTTCGCGCTTATTGGCGTCCCATTCGGCTGTACCTTCGCGCTCGTTGCGATCTGCCTGGTCCTCACTTACCAGGCGACCGGGGTCTTCAACTTCGCGTTCGGGGCGCAAGCGTTCGCGTCCGGCTATGTGTTCACGTATCTGACCCAGATTCACAACTGGCCGGGATTCGAGGCATTCCTGGTCTCGGTCGTAGTGATGGGACCGGTGATGGGCTGGGCCTTCGACCGGCTGCTGTTCCGGCACATCGCGAACTCGAACACGATCGCGAAGATGGTCTGCAGCCTGGCGCTGCTGGTGGGGATCCCGAGCCTCCTGCCGGTGATCTTCGGGCCGCAGAATCTGGACGCCACCGCGACCATCCTGCCGTTCTTCAATCCGAACACCGTCTACTTTACGTTGTGGGGGACGCCGATCAACGGCATCTACCTCTCGACGATCTCCGTCACCGCGGTCGTGCTGGTCCTGTTGACCATACTGCTCCGCTACACGAACCTGGGCTTGCAGATGCGGGCTGCGGTCGAGAGCCGGCGTCTGGTCCAGCTGGACGGCGTGAACGGCAATGGTGTGGTCGGGGTCGCGTGGATCGTGTCCAGCTTCATGGCGAGCTTGGTTGGGGTCTTGCTCGCTCCGGTCTACGGGGCAGGCGCCTTCAGCTCCGACGACTATGTCATTTTGACGGTGACGGCGATCGCAGCCGCGGCATGGGCACTCCTCCGCTCGCTTCCGATCGCCGCCGCGGTCGGGATAATCCTCGGCGTGACGACAACGGTGTTGCAGGGTTACATCCCACCCAACAGCTTCTGGAACGCGGCGGTCGTACCGTCCATCCCGTTTGTAGCGATGGTGGCGGCGCTGCTCATTCTCCCCGGGATGCGAAGCTTGGACTCGAGCCGTGATCCCCTGGCCACCATCGACCCACCACCGCCCCCGATTGCGGCGACCACACGGGCGCCCACCATGGACCGGATCATACGGACACTGTGGTGGGTCCTGTTCGGCGGCTTCTGCGTGTCCATGCTGACCTGGATCCCCGACGCCTGGACGACGGTCTTCAACAACGGCCTGACCTTGTCGATCGTGCTGCTCTCCATCACACTCATCACCGGCATGGCCGGCCAGCTCTCGCTGTGTCAGGCCACCTTGGCCGGGGTGGGTGCCTTCACCGCTGCGCAGCTGGCCAATCACTTGGGGCTCAACCTCCTCATCGGCGGCCTTGTCGGCGCGGCGCTTGCCGCGGCCGTCGCGGTGGTGCTGGCCCTGTTGTCCCTGCGATTGCGTGGGCTCGGACTGGCACTGATGACGCTGGCCGCCGCGCTGTTCGTCGATGCCACCTTCTTCAACACGACCTCCATCACGGGAGGTCAACAGGGCGTGAGCCTTCAAGCGAAGTGGCTTGGCACGAGCGAGTTCTTCAACTTCGACGGCCATGCGATGTTCCTGCTGTCGCTGGGCGTCCTCATCCTCACGGTGGTCGTGGTGCTGTTAGTTCGCAAGGGAACGGTGGGCCGGAACCTGGCTGCGATGCGGGGCAGCGAGACGGCGACCGCGGGTCTCGGCGTAAACCCCTCATGGCAGCGCATCGTCGTCTTCGCGTTGTCCGGGGCAATTGCGGGAGTAGGCGGGTTGCTCCACAGCATGGTGCAACAGGTGGTCAACCCCGGCGACTGGAATGCCGAATTCTCACTTGTGCTGGTGGTGCTTGTGGTCACGACGAGCGTCACGACCGTGGAGGGTGCCATCCAGGCCGGGGTGGGCTTCTTCGTCACAGAGCAGATCCTCACCACGGTCCTTCCCGCGCGAATCGGTGCGTCAAGTTTGACCGTCGTGCTGTTCGCGTTCGGTGCCCTCACGTATGCGTCACACCCTGAAGGAGTCCTGGAATATCAGAAGCGACGTTCGACGCTCCGGTTTGAGCGCCTGTTCTTCGCCCGTGAAGCGGAAGCGGAGGAGCGCAAGGCGCGCGCCATCTCCACATCGGGTGCCAATGGCTGACGGCGAACCGCTCCTGAGCCTGCTTGGCGTGTGCAAGTCGTTTGGCGGGATCCAGGCCGTGCACAACATCACGTTCGATGTGGCGCCGGGGGAGAGCGTCGGGCTCGTCGGTCCCAACGGTGCAGGCAAGACCACCTTGTTCAACTGCGTCTGCGGGCAGCTGCGCCCGGAGAATGGTGACATCGTCTTTGGCGGAACACCGCTGGCCGGGATGCCGACCTACAGGCGAGCCCGCCTCGGCGTCGGCCGCACGTATCAGAAGGTAGAGGTGTTCACTGATATGTCGGTGCGTGACCACCTCCTGGTTGCCGAGCGGGCGCGTCGGGGCGAGGGCAGCCTCTGGCGGGACCTGCTCAACCTGAGCAAACCCACGAAGGACGAGATGGAGCGGGTGGCGTCCACCCTCGAGCTCGTTGGCATCACGCGCTTGGCCGACACGTCGGTCAATGCCCTCGGCCTGGGAAACTGCCGATTGGTCGAGCTGGCCCGGGCCCTCGCCGGCGAACCGAAGATCCTGCTGGCCGACGAACCATCTTCCGGGCTTGACCTGCACGAGACGGCCGAGGTGGCCGCAGTCTTCCGAACCGTCCAACGAGAGCGCGGCACCGCGGTGCTCCTCGTCGAGCACGACCTGTCGATGGTGGCCGAGGTGGTCGATCGGACGGTCGTCATGGATCTCGGTTCGATGCTGGCCGAAGGGACCTTCGACGAGGTCATGGCCAATCCGTTGGTGCGCGACGCCTACCTGGGCCAGATGGGGGTCGCGTGAGTACCGCGACAGCCGTGCGGGAAGACACCGACGTCCTGTCGGTCCGCAATGTCAGCGCGGCGTACGGCCCGTATCGCGCCCTGTTCGATGTGTCGTTCCGGGTGCCGGAGGGCGGCGTCGTGGCCCTCGTCGGCTCCAACGGCTCAGGCAAGTCGACCATCGCCAGGACCGTCACCGGGCTCGTGACCGCGTCGGCCGGACAAGTCATGTTCTCCGGCCAGGACATCACCGCACTGCCCGCCTACAAGATTGCCCGGCTCGGCATGGCTCACGTCGTGGAGGGGCGGGGCGTGTTCTCCAGCCTGACCGTGGAGGAGAATCTCAGCCTCGCCTTCCGCCAACGGGAAGGACGGGCCAAGCTCAAGGACAACCTCGAGCGGGCCTACGCGGCCTTTCCCATCCTCGGGGAGCGGCGCCGCCAAATGGGAGGCACGCTCTCCGGTGGGCAGCAGCGCCTGCTCTCGTTGGCGAAGGTCCTCGTGGTTCCGTCCAAGGTGCTCATTGCCGACGAGCTCTCCCTGGGCCTGGCCCCGGTGGTGGTCGACACCGTGTATGAGGGGCTGCGGGAGATCAATCGCAACGGCACTGCGCTGGTCGTGGTCGAGCAACAGGTCAGCCGAGCATTGGAGCTGGCGAACTGGGCTGTCGTCCTCGAGCACGGGAGCGTCATGTACGAGGGCGACCCGTCCGGTGCGGGCCAGGCGGTGGAGGCACTCATGGCGCGTCGCGAGAAGGCGGCCGCGTCGGGTGCCTCGATAGCCGAAGAGTCCGAGGAGGCAGCGCCATGAGAGAGCCGGTCATCGTCGACGTCGTGCGGACGGCGTTCGGCAAGCGCGGTGGCGCGCTGGCCAACTGGCATCCGGCGGACCTGCTCGGCTTCGCTCTCACGACGCTGCTCGAGCGGACGGGGGTGGATCCCGGGCGGATCGACGACGTCATCGGCGGGTGCGTGAGCCAGGTGGGTGAGCAGAGCACCAACGTCGCCCGCAACGGGTGGGTGTCGGCTGGTCTCCCCCAGGCGGTGCCGGCCACGACGGTCGATCGCCAGTGCGGCTCGTCGCAGCAGGCCGTCCACTTTGCCGCAGCGGGAGTGGCGGCCGACCACTACGACCTCGTGATCGCTTGCGGCGTCGAGGTCATGAGCCGGGTGCCCCTCGCCTCCAACGCGCGCGGCGGGACCGGGCCGTTTCCACCTTCTTTCGTGAAGGAGGTCGACGGACGGCTCTGGACCCAGTTCCGGGTGAGCCAGGTACTGGCCGACCGGTACGCGATCACGCGGCAGGAGATGGATGCCTATGCGCTCGAATCCCATCGGCGGGCCGCGGCGAGCTGGGACGACGGGCACTTCGAGCGCGAAGCGGTGGCGGTGCCCATCAAGGCCGAGGACGGCAGCCTCACCGGGGAGTTCCTCCGCTCGGACGAGGGCATCCGACGGTCCTCGACCCTCGAGGCTCTGGCGGCACTGCCGCCCGCCCAGAACTGGGAGCCGGACACGGCGCCCGACATCACGGCCGGCAACTCCTCGCAGACGACCGACGGCGCCGCCGCCATGCTCATTGCCGACCGTTCGGTCGCGGAGTCACTGGGACTGCCGATTCGTGCCCGCCTCGCGCACTTCGCCGTCGCCGCCGAGGACGCGGCCATTGTGCTCTCCGCTCCCGTGCCGGTGACCCACAAGCTCCTCACGCGGTCGGGGATGAAGGTGGACGAATTCGACGCCGTGGAGTGCAACGAGGCGTTCGCCGCCATCGCCCTGATGTGGCAGAAGGAGTTCTCCTACGACATGGAGCGCTTCAACCCTCGTGGGGGAGCGATTGCCATCGGTCACCCGCTGGGCGCCAGCGGCGTGCGCCTCATGGGCACCTTGCTGAACCACCTGGAGGCGACCGGCGGACGCTTCGGCTACCAGACGATGTGCGAGGGCGGCGGCCAGGCCAACGGCACCGTCATCGAGCGGCTGGGCTGACTCCCGGGGTCTCCGTCTCGATCGCCGCTTCCTGCGCAGCAAGGAGCGGTTGGATCTTGCGAGTCACGATGATCCATTCGACGAGGAACGTCAGACCCGGGACGAGGCCCGCCGCGAACATCAAGATGATCCAGGGGAGGTGAAGCCGCGCCTTGAGCGCCAGGAAGCCGGCGGCGACCAGGTAGACGATATAGAGGTACCCGTGCCCCACTCCGAAGATGGCCAGCTCGACCTTGAAGCCCCCGATTGCATAGTGCAGTCCGGTGAAGAGGAACAGGGGGATGATCAGCACGCCGACGATGTTCGCCATGAGCTGGTAGCGGAACAGAGCCCCCTTCAGGCCGCGCTGGGTGAGCCGTGTCATTGCTCCCGCCGGACCACGACCGCCTCGCGTTTGCGCCAGGTCTTCGGTCCCTGCGCGGCCAGCTCGGCGAGCCGCGCGTTGTAGGCGGCGAGCTCTGGGTCCTCGTCGGCGGACACTGGTATCGGCGCCTCCGGACTCGTCGTCTTCGGAGACAGCGAGGAGCATGGAGACGCCTCGGCCTCCACCGTGGCCGCCTCGGCCTGCTGTCGCCGCATGCCCTTCAAACCCACGTTCTCGTAGTCGGTGTGGATGAGCATCCACCAGAAGTACACACTCAAGATCCCGAAAGCGGGCCACATGACCGAGTACAGGTAGCTGAGCTGGTTCCCGTCAGCCGCCCGGTTGATCTGCCACCACGCAGCCACGGCACAACCCGGGACGAACACGAAGACGGCCAGGTGGAGCGACACGGCCCTTCGGGAAAGCCACCGTTCACGCACGGCGGCAATGTTACCGGCCCCTTCTCGGCCGCTGAATTCGCCATGGCACCCCGTTAGCCTGGGCCGGTGCCGTCCGCGCTGACCCGACCCGTGCCCCTCGTTGTCGGCGACGGGCACCCGAACCGACCCCGTCGGGTGGATGACCATCCGACGAGGCTGCTCGGGAACTGGCGAGCAGTTCGACCGGGTCGTCGTCGAGTGAGCGAAGGCAATGCCGGGACCGGCCCGGCGAGCGAGCATCCGGGCAGCATCACGACCGAGCACCGCTACGACCTGCCGTTGCCGCGGGAGGACGTCTGGACCCTGATCAGTGAGGTGTCCCAGCTACCGCCACTGGTGGCCGTGGTTGCGGGCTTTCGAGGCTGTGGCGCTGGCGGAGGGCGAAGAGTGGCGCTGTGAAGTGCAGCCGCCGGTGCCCTACGCCGTTCGGTTCCGCGTCGTCATCGGGCACGTCGAGGCGCCGGTGCTGGTGTGTGCCGACATCAGCGGGGACGTGGTGGGCCATGCCACCCTCCAGCTCGACGAAGCAATTTCTGGGGTGCACGGCCACGCTCCAGAGCTCGCTCGCGCCGGGGAACACGACCCTGCAGGTGATCTCCCGGTTTGCCGCCCCCATCGCCCGTTTCGGCCATGACTGGGTCCTCGACTCGGGGGCCCGCCAGTTCATCGCCCGCGCTGTCGAGCCGCTCGTGGGCGACTAGACAGCCCTGGCGTGAAGTTCTCGTTCCGCCAGATCCTGGCCTCCGCCGCCGGTGCGGTGATCGCTGCCGTGATCGCCTCGACCTTCGGAGTCAAGGGGACCATCATCGGCGTGGCCATCGGCTCGGCCGCCGCCACCATGGCGACGGCTTTGGTGGCGCAGTCGATCGAAAGGGGCCACGAGGCCGTCAAACAGGTCGTGGTCCGGGCACCCGAGTCTTCGACGCTGTTGCGCAAGCTCGGGGGCACCCGCGCCAGTGGGGAAATGGACGCGTCGGCCTCGACGGCGCAGATGAAGGTGGGAGGCCGGCCGGCTCCAGACGATGGCAGGGGAGGGCCGAGACGGTCCAGATGGAATCGGTTGCGGCGCCGGTGGGGGAGACGGAGCGCCTGGAGATCTCGGCGGTGGCCGACGCTCCGGCGACCGAGCGCCTGCGCGCCACCACCGCGCCGAAACGGTCGGCGACCGGCCGACCCGGCATGCGCCGGTTCTCCTGGAGGACCATTGCCGCCACGGCGGCCATCGTGTTCATCCTGGCCCTGATGTTCATCACGGCCATCGAACTGATCTCGGGAAAACCGCTGTCGTCGATCTACGGCGGATCGGACACCGGGACCACTCTGAGCAACCTCGACAGGAATCCGGCGACGCCCACCACGACCACCTCGATCGACGACGTCAACGACGTCTGCCACGACGACGACGAGCACCACCGCGCCGACCTCGACGACGACCACGACGACCTCGCCCGCACCCTCGACGACCACGACGACGGGCGCGAGCGCCACGACGACGACATCGACGTCACTCCCGTGAACGCCCGGGTTACCAGCCCTTGAACTCGGCCGGCCGCCGCTCGACGAAGCTGGCGACGCCCTCCTTGGAGTCGAGCGTGTTCGTGAGCAACTCCTGCCCCATGGCCTCGTCGTAGAGCGAGGTGGCACGGTCGACATCGAGGGCCCGGTTGGTCAACCATTTGGCGATCCAGATGGCCTTGGTCGGACCGCTGGCCAGTCGGCCCGCCATCTCTTCGAGCGTGGACTGGAGTTCCGTGCGTGGCACGAGCCGGTTGACCAAACCGATCCGGTAGGCCTCGGTCGCCGGGACGTCGTCACCGAAGAAGAACAGTTCCTTGGCTTTCTGGATCCCCACCAGGCGGGTCAAGATCCAGGCCCCGCCGGCGTCAGGCGCGATGCCGCGCCGGACGAAGACCTCGACGAACTTGGCCTCCTCCGCCATGACGACGAGGTCGCAGGCCAACGCCAGGTGCATCCCGCCCGCCCGCCGCCGTGCCGTTGACGCCGGCGATCACGGGCTTCTCGCAGTCAAGGATGGAGGTGACGAGGCGCTGCCAGCCGTCCCGGATCATGCGCGACCCCTGGCCCACCACGTTCTCGGGCGCCGCGTCGGGCTTCCGCCGTGGTGGCAGTCGGCCGCCACGCAGGTCGGCACCCGTGCAGAACGCCCTCTCGCCGGCGGCCGTGATGACGACCACTCGGACGAACAGGTCGGACGAGGCGTCGTGCACCCAATCGGCGATCTGATCGCGCATGAATTGGGTCAATGCGTTCCCGGCGTTGGGTCGGTTGAGGGTGATCCAACAGATGCCGTCCTCGATCCGGCGGACGAGATCGTCGCCCACCGGGTTGTCAGTCGTGTCGCTCATCAGTCTCCTTGGGTGGTCGTCCATCGCTGCGGCCCTGATCAGGCCAGCACGACGAGGGCGTCGGCCGCAACCGCGCCGTCGGGCCCGGCAAGCAGCGGATTGATGTCAACCTCCGCGACGTCGCCGGAGAGGTCGACGGCGAGTCGCTGCATCTTCATGAGCACGTCGACGAGGGCGGCGCGATCGGCGGCCGGTTGTCCCCGCACGCCGCGCAGGAGGGCCGCCCCCCGGAGCTCGTCGAGCATGGCGGAGGCGTCGAGGGTCGTGAAGGGGGGACGCGGAACGTCACGTCGTGCAGCACTTCGACCAGTACGCCACCGAGGCCGAACATGACGACGGGTCCGAAGAGGTCGTCCTGTGCGATGCCGACCACGGTTTCCACGCCCCGCACCATCTGGGCCACGAGCACCCCGTCGACCTTCGCCTTGGGCGCCGCCTTCTTGGCCGTGGCCGTCAGGCGCTTGTAGGTACGCCTCGCGTCGTCCTCGTCCCGGACGCCGACGGAGACGAGCCCGAGATCGGACTTGTGGTGGATATCGGCCGAGACGATCTTCATCACCACCGGGTAGCCGATCTTCTTCGCCGCCTTGGCCGCCTCGGTGGGCGACGTGGCGATGCGCTCCTTGGGCACCGCGATGCCGTAGATCTCGAGCAATGCCTTGGAGTCCTGCTCCGAGAGGCTCTGGCCCGCGGTCCCGGGGCTTCTTCCGGGTGCGAGCAGCGCGATCGCCTTGTCCTTGGCCTGGCTCGGGCGCAGGGCCGGCCGGGCGAAGGCGGACTGGTAGGACTCGACGAAGCGGTGATGGTCGAAGTAGGCCTTCGCCGCCATGACCGCATTGGTGAACGTACGGAAGGTCGGCACGGTGCTCTCGAGCAGAGTCTTCGTGTAGGCCTCCTCGGTGCCGACGGGGGACCCCCACACCACGAAGAGGGGCTTGTCCGTCGTGGCCGCCGCGTCCACGAGGTCCTCGCAGAGCTTGTTGGCCATGGACGGGAGCGCGCCGGTGATGGGGCACAGCAAGAGGTCGACATTGGGGTCGGCCAGCATCGTCTGAATGATCTTGGGACCACGCCAGTCACGGACGGGTGCGCCCCCGTTGTCCACGGGGTTCGACACGCGGAGATAGGGCGGGATCCATTCGTGGAGCTGCGTCTGGGAGTGGTCGGTCAGCGACGGGACCTCGAGTCCGGCGGCCGAGAGCAGATCGGCCATGTGGGCGCCGGTGCCTCCCGAGATCGAATAGACGCAGACGCGCCCACCGGCACCACCGGTCAGGCGCCGGGTGGTTTCGGGCGACGGCGCCTTGCTGCGGGCGAGGGCGGCCGAGACCTCGAGCAACTGGTCGAGGCCGTCGACGCGCTGGACCCCGTATTGGCGAAAGGCGGCGGAGACGACGTCGTCCGACCCCGTCAGGTGCCCGGTATGCGCCTTGGCCATGGACTTGCCTTCGTCGGTCCGGCCCACCTTGACCGCCACGATGGGCACCTTGCGCGTTGCGGCCGCGTCCGCGCCCAGCTGGAAGGTGCGCCCGTTCTTGAAGCCCTCGATGTAGCAGGCGACCGCACCGGTGCCCTCGAGGCTCGAGAAGTAGTCGATGAAGTCCGCCGACTCCATGTCCGCTTCGTTCCCGGTCGGCGCCCAGTGGGACAGCTTGATGCCGATCTCCTGGCCCTGGAAGATCGGGCGACCCTGGTGGCCGCTCTGCGTGATGAGCGCGATGGCCTTGCCGGGGAGATCCTCGCGGAAGACCTCGAACGCGTTCAGGTTCGTGTTCGGTCCGAGCACGTGCAACTCGCCGTCGGCGATGATGCGTTCCATCTCGTCTTGGAGTCGCTCTCCCTCGACCCCGACTTCGGCGAACCCCGCCGCGAAGACGACGGCGAACTTCGCCCGGGCCGCCACGGCGTCGCGCAGGATCGGCAGCGGTTCGCCGACCAGGATCGCCACCAGGTCGAGTTGCTCCTCGATATCGGTCAGCGTCTTGGCGCAGGGCCGTCCAGCGACGACGGGCCGGTTCGGGTTGACGAAGTACACGGTGGCGCCGCGCTCCTCGGCCCAGACGGTGATCTTCTGGGTGAGGGCGGTGTTGGGCCGTGCATTGGAGTCCGAGGCCCCCACCACGGCCACCCGCCGCGGACGGAAGAAGGTATCGAGGTCGATGGAGCGGAGGGCGGTCGGTCGGCCCGTGATGTCCGTTCCATCGCCCGTCGCCGTGGTCCCAGTGGCCATGTCCCTCCCTCGTGCCGCGCCGCCCTGTCGGGCGGTCTCCGCACGCGCTTTGCTGCGTCAGTTTCCGCCGTGGCCCGTCGGGCGCCGGCGCCGTTCGGCGGGCCCGCAGTAGGCCCGCGGGGGCACTCACCGTATATGACGTCGGTGTCAGTGTCGATCGGGACCGACTGCCGATCGTCCCCGGTGGGAGCCGAATTCTGACGAATTGTCGACCCTCTCGCGCCGCCGTTACGGTGTCTGACAGACGTGTCAGTCTTCTCTCCGGATCGGGAGCCTCATGGGGACCACTCGC
>CAWIYI010000029.1:0-19272 GCA_963840245.1 uncultured Acidimicrobiaceae bacterium | reverse complement strand
GGATCAAACAACAGGAGTTCGATCTTCGGAATATCGATTTCTCTCGGGAGGTGATCGGTTACGCGGCGCGAGTGGATGCAGAGCTTGAAGAGCTCAAGCGTCAAAATGTCCGGCTCAAGTTGCAGATTGTGGCGGAAATTGAGCGACACAGCCGACACCGGCGGGAGATCTCAGAGGTTGTTCAGACTCTGAGTCGTGACTTCAAGCGCCTCGGGGTGACCGGCAGCACCAGCTCTGCGATCGACTACGTGGCGTTCGAGGACCGCTGTCGGGGCTCCAGCGAGAGTATCCAGCGTGCCCAGGAGCGCTACCTCAGTCTCTTTCCGCCCGCCTCAGAGAACGGGGCGATCCTCGACATCGGGTGCGGGCGCGGTGAGATGTTGGAACTGTTCATCGCCGCCGGTTACGAGGCCATCGGTGTCGACATGGACACCAACATGGTCGAACTCTGCCATTCGAAAGGGCTCCCGGTCGTCCAGGACGACGGCATCAACTTTCTCGAAGCCACCGAAAGCAACTCGCTCCGAGGGATCTTTTGCGCACAAGTCGTCGAGCACCTCCTCACCCCTGAACTCGAGCGACTGGTCGAGTTGTCCCATCAGACGCTGATGCCGAGCGCTGTCCTCGTCATCGAAACGATCAACCCAAGAAGCCTCTTCTCGCTCGGGAACCACTTCTTTGCCGATGTCTCGCACGTACGGCCCGTGCACCCTGAAACGCTGCGGTTCATCTGCGAACAGATCGGCTTCAGCAAGGTAGAACTCGAAGAGCGATCCCTTCACCCCTTCATGGACAGGGTTGACGAACTTCCCGATGGGGAAGTCGGTACGGCGATCAAAGAACTCTTGCAGAGCGTCTTCGGCTACCAGGACTACGCCATCGTCGCGACCAAATGAAGGAATACGCCGCAATTCACCAGTTCCATTCTGGAACGGCACAAGGTGATGCCATCACACAACAGATGTTGGAACTGCAAGAGCACCTCCGACGGATGGGGCATGCGTCGGAGATCTTCGCCGAGCACATCACCGAGGGGCTCCGTGATCGGATCCTCCCTATCGGTGGTTACGCCGGCTCCAGCGCCAACCTTTTGCTGATGCATCATTCGCTCGGCTATCCGATGTTCGACGAAGTGATCGGCCGCCCCGACGACGTCGTCGCGGTGTATCACAATGTGACGCCGGAGCGGTATTTCTCGGACCCCGTCTTTCGGGATGCACTTCGGTTAGGCCGCGAGCAGCTCTCGCTCCTCGCGGTGCGCGCCGCGGTTGGCGTCGCTGCCTCCAACTTCAACAGACGGGAAATGCTCGCGGTGGGGTTTCGACGAGTCGAGGTTCTCCCCGTCCGCACAGACTACTCAGAGTTCGTTCCCTCCTCCAGGGAACCCGGTCGTCGGTCAACTGATTGGCTGTATGTCGGGCGGATTGTCGGCAACAAGTGCCAGCACGAACTCGTACGCGCGTTCGCCGTCTACGTCGACAACTTCGAGGACGGTGACGCTCGGTTGGTCCTGGTCGGAGACACGGTCCACGCGGACTACGTGGAGGTGGTGAAAGAGGAAGCGCGGCGCCTGGGCGTCGGCGATCGAGTCGTCATGCTCGGCAAGGTGTCCGATCGACAGCTCCGATCGGCCTTTCTCGGTGCGGGCGTCTTTGTGTCATTGAGCGAGCATGAAGGTTTCGGCGTCCCGATACTCGAAGCAATGGCGGCCCGGATCCCGGTCGTGGGGTACGCCGCCGCCGCCGTTCCCGAGACCATGGGTGGCGCGGGCATTCTCTTGCGCACGAAGGAGCCCAAGGTTGTGGCGGCCACCGTCCAAGCGCTGCGGACGGATCCCGACCTGCAGCGCAAGTTGGTGGCGCGTCAAGACGTGCGCGTTCGTGACGTCCAAGGATTCAACGTCGAGGGTCTTCTCACCAGAGTGATCAGCAGGGCCTCGGGTGCGGCGCAGCCACTCGAGGTGCAGGTCCAGGGCCCGTTCGAGACCAGCTACAGCCTGGCCATCATGAACCGCAGCCTGGCCTGTGCCTTGGACGGCACTCCGGATCGTTCCGTCTCCATCTATGCCACTGAAGGCCCCGGGGACTATCAACCAAGCGAGCGGGACCTTGTCCGGCATCCGCAGGCGACGATGCTCTTCCAACGTTCGCGTGAGGTGCCCTACCCCCACGTCGTGATCCGGCAGATGTGGCCGCCCCGGCTGGTCGACACACCGGGGGGCCTCACCTGCGAATACTTCGGATGGGAAGAGAGCCGGATACCGCAACCGATGGTCGATGACTTCAACCGCTACCTCGAAGGTATCGGTGTCATGTCCCACTTCGTGAAGGAAGTCCTCAGGGAATCGGGTGTCGACGTGCCGATAGAGGTCGTGTGGAACGGTGTGGATCCCCACGATCCCGCTGCTGTGGCAGAGGCACCCGAGCTCGAAGAACTCAGGTCCTTCCGGTTCCTCCACGTCAGTTCGGCCTTCCCGCGCAAGGCCGTAGACGTGCTGCTCGATGCGTACTTCTCCGCTTTCGACGGGTCCGACGACGTCTCCCTCATCCTGAAGACGTTTCCCAACCCCCACAACACCGTGGCCGATTTGCTGACCTCCGCGCGTGCACGCCATCCGAACCCACCAGACGTCCGCTGGATCGATCGTGACATGGACACGCGCACGATCCAGGGGCTCTACAACCTCTCCCACTGTTACGTCCACCCGGCCAGGGGCGAAGGCTTCGGGCTCCCGGTTGCCGAAGCCATGGCGGCCGGCGTGCCGGTCATCAGCGTCGCATACTCGGGTCTCGCCGACTTCGTCTCGGACCAGACGGCGAGCACCATCCCCTTCCAGCTGGAGCCTGCTGAGACGCACTTCGACATCCCCTACTCCGTCTGGGCCGAGCCCGACCGAGTTCAGCTCGCAGCGCAGCTGCGGGACCATGTCGAGGGCCTCAATCCAACGAAGATCGCCGAGCAGGTCCGGCGCGCTCGAGATCTCGTCACGACCAAGTTCACCTGGGAGGCTGCTGCAAGACGGTGGAACGACTTCTTGAGCCACATCGAGGACGCCGCCGAGAACCCTCGCGTGGCGATGGTCACAACCTGGAACACGCGCTGCGGCATTGCTGAGAACACCCGCAACATCATCGATCGTGCAGAAGCACAGGTGGCGATCGACATCTTCGCGAACTTCGATCAGGCGATCATCGACCCGAGCCGGGAGGTCGGGGTCCAGAGAAGTTGGAACGATCGCTGGCACCCTGACCTGGGAGCTCTCCAGGAGGAGCTTCGCCTGTCCGATGCCGATGTCGTGCACTTCCAATTCAATTTCGGCTTCTTCGAGCTCAGCAGGCTGGCGCAATTGATCGAGCGAGAGCTCGAGACCCGTGGTGTCGTCATCACTCTCCACCGGACGAAGGACGCCACAATTGACGGCGAAGTGGTGAGCCTCTCGTCGATCAAGTCCACTCTCGAGCGAGTGGACCGGCTGATCGTCCACCAGGTCGATGACGCGCACATCCTCGCAGACATGGGGCTCTCGGAGAATGTCACCGTGGTGCCCCTCGGGGCGTCGGCACCACCCGCCGTCTCACCGACCGAGGCGCGAGCCGCCCTGGGTTTTGGGGCTCGACCGGTGGTTGGGACGTTCGGATTCCTCTTGCCACACAAGGGAACCCTCGAGCTCGTACGAGCCGTAGGCCGTCTGCGCGAGGAGTTCCCGGACATTTGCCTGCTCGCACTTTGTGCCAAGTACCCGGTTGTCGAATCCGACGAATACGAGGCAGAGGTTCGGGCTGAAATCGATCGCCAAGGGCTGGACGACAATGTCGTTCTGATGAGCGAGTACCTCCCGGACGAGACCGTTCGCAACATTTTGCGTGCGACCGACGTGATCGCCCTCCCCTACGGAGACACGGAGGAATCCTCCAGCGCCGCCCTGCGGTTCCTGCTCCCACTCGAGCGACCGCTCGTCATCACTGATCGCCCCGTCTTTGCCGATTGCCGCGAATGGACCTTCCCGGTGGATCCGCATGACCCACAAGGGATCGACGATGCGCTCCGCCGCGTCCTCGTCGATCCGGCATTGCGCGACGCCCTGGCGGCCCGGGCAGGGGACGGGGCCCGACGGTTCCGCTGGTCCCGCGTGATCGCCGATCACAGGGACATCTACGTGGCCGCTCGCCGATCGGGCCGGGAGCGCCGGGGTGACCACGGCCCGTTGCGGGTGGCAGAGGTTCCGGACGACACGGCCAAGCGTCCCTGTCACCTCGTCCTGACATCGGACCTCGCCCGCACACTCCACCGCTCCTTGGAAGCGGCACACACGGGCGAGCGTGACGCACGGGTCGCCCGGGCCGGGCGGAGTTCTCGGCCGGATGAACGAGCCGAATTGCCCAGACGGGCCGATAACCTCAGCCCCGCCATGGGAGACGAGCCGTCGCGCGAGGTGGAGGAGGCCTGGATCCTCCTGGACGCCAGGAAGGAGCTGTACGGCGACTCGGATCCCGCCACCTTCGATGCCATGCTGCAGCTGGGCCGGACCTTGCGGGATGCCGGCCGGCTCCGTGAGGCTGAACAGGTACTGACGACCTCCCTGTCCCTGCAGCACCGGTCGGCCGAAACGGACGAACGGCGAGCGGCCTGGACCGAGTTCAACCTGGCCATCGTGCTCGACCGGCTCGGCGAGCACGAGGCGGCGCGGCGACTGTGGGCGCGCGTCCTCGAGACCTCTGACCGCGAGAACGGCCCCGACAGTGAGCTGTCGGTGCAGACGGCCACCAACCTGGCGATCACGCTGCGCAAGCTCCACCGTTCGGGCGATGAATTCCCGCTACGTGTCCGTGTTCTCGACTCGACCCGCCGATCACTGGGCCCCGAACACATCGACACCTTCAGGGCCATGGTCGATCTGGCCCAGACCCATCGTCATCTCGGCAACCACGAGATGGCGTTGAGCCTGTTCACCGAGGCGCTCAATGGTCTGGAGCGTCATGGAGGAGACCAGCGGACGATCCTGTACCAGAAGTGGGCCATCGCCACGGAACTGGTGGCACTCAAACGGCCGAAGGAGGCATCCGTCATGTTCGATCAGGTCGTGGCCGGTGCCGTGAAACACCTCGAGCCCGACGATCCCTTCCGGCGCAGCGCGGTGCGGCAGCGTCGGGCCTACTGGTTCCTCGGCAGGTTCTCCGGACTCGGACGAGCGTCACGCCGGGCCCCCTCGCCGGAAGGGTGATCGCTCGAGCTTTTTTGGCGCTCGACGTCGACGGAGTGATCCTCGACCCCGCGCGCGGTGGCCGCGGGCCGTGGCAGGTCGCGTTCAGCGAACGCTTCGGCGTCGACGCGACCCGATTGGACGAGACCCTCTTCGGCACGGCCTGGGCCGATATCCTCACCGGGCGACGGGACATCGGGGACGCCCTCTCCGACGCCCTGCGTGAGCTGGGTTGGGGCATGGGAGCGGAGGCGGCCCTCCGCTGCTGGTTCGAGGAGGACTTCGTCGTTGATCCCGTGGTCATGGAGGCGGCGAAAGCCTGGGCCTCCGAGGGAGTCCCGCTGACGTTGGTCTCGAACCAGGAGCCGCGGCGGGCACGCTACCTCGAAGAGCGCCTCGGACCCTTGCTGCCGATCCGCGGGGCCGCCTTCTCGGGCGACGTGGGGCTGGTCAAGAACGATCCGGACTTCTACGAGCGGGCCGAGCGCCGCCTCGACATCGTGGGCCTCGGGCGTGCGGTCGTGCTCCTCGACGACACGCAGCGCAACATCGAGGCGGCAACGCACCACGGATGGACAGGCATCCACTACAGAAAAGATGGCGACTGGCTGCGTGCGGTGACGGACGCGCTCGCACGCGCCCGGGGTGGCGCCCCGCCTCCGTAGGACCGAGCGACGGCGCCCGGTCAGGGAGTCTCCGCGAGCTTCCCAGCCTTGGACCTCGTCGCGGCCAACGCCGGCCCGACCGCAAGCACATTGGCCACGACGATCACGCCGACCGCCAACACAGCGATGAGCCAGACGGGGACGATGGAGAGCGGGACAACACCCAGGTGGCTGGCGAAGAGGTTCCAGGTGGCGCGTCCGGCGATGAGCCCGATCGGGACGCCGAGGAGGATACCGACCACCGCCAGGGTGGTCGCCTGCCAGCTGACGGCCCAGACCACCTGACTGTTGACGAACCCCAGGACCTTGAGGAGCCCGATCTCCCGGCGGCGACGCGAGACACTGACCACCAGCAGGTGGAGCAGCGTGGCCGCACCGAACACCGCCACGATGGCGCCGAAGATGAGCGGGAAGTCCACCGCCTCTCCGAAATTGATCAGCGCGGTCGGCGTGATCGGGAGCACGGCCACCGACTGCTCCGAGTCGAGGAGATGGGTGACGGCCGACTGCCCCTTGGCGCCGGGCACCACCCTCGTCAGGATCGAACCCAGGCTCGCGCTCGCCACTCCCCGCCGGCACCGGGCCTGGTCGGCACCCGGAGGGCACGCTGCGTCCTCGTATCCGGCGAGGGTCACGACCGCGCCGTTGCCGAGGCCTGCGAACCCCGCGACGACCGGGAGGGGGATGGTGGAGACGACCCGGAACGGCACGGTGTGCTTGGCCCCCGAGGGCCCGGTGACCCCGACCCCGAGCAGCGAGCCGACGTGGGCGTGGAACTGGCGCATGGTCGCCGCGCCCAGGCCGATCTCACCGTCGCCGCGGGGCAGGTTTCCGGCCACCGTCGACAACAGCACCGGGCCCCGGAGTGACTGCACGGCCAGGGTGCCGACCGTCGTCTTTTCTATCGAGACCTGGGTGGCCACGACGCGGGTGATCCCGTCGACGTTTCCATTGTGTTCGATGCTGCTCACGAGCCCGGGGTCGGGGAGCCCCGGAATGACCTGGAAGCTGAGTTGGTACGCATCGCCGTAGAGCGAAGGGGTTGCGGTGAGATTCGAGAGGCTGGCCCCGAAGACCGAGGTGCCGCACAGAACGGCGACCGCCAGCACGGTGCCAAGGTAGGCCGTCCCGATCGGGACGTTGGTGCCCAGTCCACGCCGCTGCAACGCGTTGCGCACGCCGATCAGCGCGCTCGGTGGCGCGCCGGCGGCAGCGAGATGCACGACCACGGACGAGGGATGTATCACCGCACCACGATTGTCCGTGCGCATGCCGCGGGTCGCCCGCATCGCGGGCCACATGCCGAGGGCGACGACCACGACCACGATCGCCAACGACCCGAGCAACAGGACCAGCGCGTCGAAGGAGATTCCCGTCACGGGTTCGGCCAGGCGAGCCTCACCGACCGGGGCCAACGGCGACAAGGCCGTGGCCAGGATCACCGCACCGACCGCGCCGACTAGCCCCACCAGCAGGTTCCGCGCCACGCCCAGCATGACCAGCTGCCGTCTCCCGGCGCCGAGCGCGCTCAGGGTGGCGTAGCCGTCGCGTTCGGCGCTCGACTGGCGGGCCAACGCCTGGCCGATGACCGCCACTCCGACGAGAGCAGCCAGCAAGGCGAGGATGTACCAGCCGACGCCCTGTGGATGGATCGACGCCTCGACGGATTCGACCTGGCCGTCGTTGTTGCCGACTCCCTCCACGGAGCGGCCCAGTGCGTTGGCCTCGGTGTCGAAGCGCGGCAGATCCGAGGCGCCGTGCTGCAAGCGCACGGCATACTCGACACCCGTCGCCGTGTGCGGGATCAACTGGCGGGTGAAGGCGGGGGTGGTGAACAGCTCGTAGGACGGGGTCGTCCCGGACGGAAAGTCGAATTCACTGGCGGCGATCCCGACCACCTGCAGCGCGACCGTCGGGCCTCGTGGTGCGGGCGGGAGCCCGCTGACGCTGTTGGCCGCCCGGGCCTGGGACGGAGAAAAAAACGGCACGTGGATCACCGTTCCGACCTGCACGCCGTTATCGCGCTGCAGTGAGAGGGAGGCCAGGACCTGATCGGGAGCGGCCGGATCGGGGGCGCGGCCGGACACGAGCTTCCAGAGGGGTTTGCCGCCGCGCGGCTCCGCCAACACGGCAAAGTTGGCACTGGCGATGTTGATCGGGCGGCTGCAGTGGCACGTCGGCTGCCCGTTGGACGGGCTCACCATGGCGATGGCGGAGGCCACGGTGGGGAGCCGGTCCAACTGCGGGATCTGGTGCGTCGCGAACACTGTGGCGTCGTAGCCATACGTGGCGACGAACCGTGGGTACGCGCTCGTGGCCCGGCGGCCGGCGGCGGTGGCGGCCAGTACGAACCCTCCCACGACCGCGACCAGGAGGGCGATGGCCATCCACGATCGCCATCGACTGCGCAATTCGGCGCGGAATGTGAAGGCTGCTGCTCCCAACACTCCTCCTCTGCCGGTCACTTCCCGCTTCTAGTCTTACGCCAACGCCTCAGGCCGCCACGGTGGCCAGCCTGCTGCAGCGCACTCGTGCTGGCACCACCCGGCGGCGGACGAGGAACGCTGCGGATCAGCCGGGCGGGCCGACGAACATGTCGAGGCACCCCTCGAGTCCGACGATCTCGATGTCGGCACGCCGACGACGTTCCCACGCGTCCCGCCCGAGGCGGAAACGGATCGTGCGCCCCGAGCCGTCACGGCGACGTCCTCTCGCCTCCCCGTTCTCCACGTACCCGACCGCACGCGAGGTGGCCAAGGAGGCGGCGTTGTCCTCGAAGGCGCCGCTCAGCGCCTCCTCGGCGCCCAGGCCGGCGAAGGCCAGGTGCAGAACCGCCTCGCGCATCTCGCGGCCCAGACCCTGACCCTGGTGCGCCCGGCCGAGCCACGATCCCGTCTCCGCCGAGCGCACGGCACGGAAGTGCGTGGCCTCGAGATCCTGCGCGCCGATGGGCTTCCCGTCAACGAAGGCGATACCGGTGAAGGTCCACTTGTCGGTCGACCACTCGGCGCGGTGCCGCCACCACCACTGGGCCGAATCACGGGCGCGCTGCGCGGGTTCGACCTCGGTCCAGGGGAAGAAGAACGGCATGACCCCCGGCTCGTGGATCCCCTGATCCACGAGCTCGACGATGGCAGCGAACTCCTCCTCGCGGGGGAGCCGCAGCTCCAATCGGGGCGTGCGGACGACGAGGTCGAACAGGGGCCAGAACCTCGTGGGCCCCTCCCCCGCCACCCGGTCAGCCCCCGGGTTGGTAGACGCCGAACTCCGCCCGCAGGACGTCGGACACCTCACCGAGGGTGGCCATCTGTCCCAATGCGGTCTTCATCGGAACGAGCAGGTTGCCCTCGCCCCTGGCCGTCTCGGCGACGTCCGCCAGGGCCCGGTCCACGGCCGCTTGGTCGCGCTCGGCCCGCACCGAACGGGTGCGGTCGATCTGGATCTGCTGGAGCTTCACGTCTATCGGGAAGACCTCGGTGGGCTCGCCCTCGGCGTCGGTGAAGCGGTTCACGCCGACCACGACCTTCTCGCCGTCGTCCACTGACTTGGCGAAGCTGTAGGCCGCGGCCTCGATCTCCTCCTGCATGAACCGGGCCTCGATGGCGGCCACGGCGCCACCGAGCTGCTCGATGCGCTCCAGATATGCGTTCGCCGCCTGCTCCACCTCGTCCGTCAGCGCCTCGACGAAATACGAGCCGGCCAGGGGGTCGACCGTGTCGGCCACACCCGACTCGAACCCGACGATCTGCTGGGTGCGCAGGGCTATTTTGGCGGCCCGCGTCGTCGGGAGGCCGAGAGCCTCGTCGAAGCCGTTGGTGTGGAGACTCTGGGTCCCCCCCAGAGCGGCGGCCAGACTCTGCACGGTCACCCGGACGATGTTGTTCTCCGGCTGCTGCGCCGTCAGCGTCGACCCGCCGGTCTGGGTGTGGAAGCGCAGCATCTTGGAGCGCTCATCCTTGGCGCCGAAGCGCTCGGTCATGATGCGGGCCCACATGCGCCGGGCTGCCCGGTACTTGGCCACCTCCTCGAAGAGGTTGTTGTGGGCGTTCCAGAAAAAGGACAGGCGAGGGGCAAACGCGTCGACGTCCATGCCCGCCGCAATCGCTGCTTCGACGTAGGCGATGCCGTTGGCGATGGTGAAGGCGATCTCCTGCACCGCCGTCGATCCGGCCTCGCGGATGTGGTACCCCGAGATGGAGATGGTGTTCCAGCTGGGGAGGTTCGTCGCGCAATAGGAGAATGTATCGACGATCAGCCGCATGGACGGACGCGGCGGGTAGATGTAGGTCCCCCGGGCGATGTACTCCTTCAAGATGTCGTTCTGGATGGTGCCGCGGATCTTCTCGCTCGCCACCCCCTGCTCCTCGGCCACCAATTGGTACAGGAGCAGCAGGATGGCGCCGGTCGCATTGATCGTCATGGACGTCGTGACCTTGTCCATGGGGAGATCGGCCATGAGCAGGCGCATGTCGGCCAGCGAGTCGATGGCGACGCCGACCTTGCCCACCTCGCCCTCGGCCCGGGGGTGATCGGAGTCGTAACCCATCTGGGTCGGCAGGTCGAAGGCGCACGAGAGCCCGGTCTGGCCGGCCTCGAGCAGGAACTTGAAGCGCTGGTTGGTCTGCTCCGCCGAGCCGAATCCGGCGTACTGGCGCATGGTCCACAGCTTCGAGCGGTACATCTGGGCGTGGACGCCCCGGGTGTACGGGAATCCCCCCGGCTCCCCCAGCTGCACGGCCGGATCCCAGTCTTCGAGGTCCTGCTGGCGGTAGACGGGCTGAATGGCGATGCCCGAGTCGGTGTGGCGCTCGGGGGTGCCCTGGGGATCCTTCTTCTCCGGTGTCACATCGACGAGCCTACGGAGGATCAGGGTGGCCGGGCCACACGGGGCAGACTACGAGGCGTGGACGACGCCCCTGAGCCTGTCTTCTCGCACTTCGGCATCTGTGTCAGCGACCTCGAGCGGTCGCTGCGCTTCTACTGCGACGCGCTCGGGTTCGAGAAGGCCGAGTCGCACGCCATCGGCTCCGAGTTCGCCCGCCTCATGGACTTCCCCGACGTGGCCGTGACCTCACAGTTCATCCGGCGGGGCCCGACCGCGATCGAGCTCCTCGCCTTCGACGAACCGGCGCCCTTCGGTGCACGCGAGCGTCGGCCGGTGAACCAGCTCGGGCTGACCCACCTGTCGTTCCGTGTGCGGGACGTGGCGGGGACGGCGGCCCGGGTGGTGGAACTCGGCGGCGCCGTCGTGGAGTCGAGCCGGACGACCATCGACCTCGGCGGGACGGCCCTCGAGTTCGTCTACTGCACCGACCCCGACGGGGTCCGCGTGGAGCTGATGGACCTCGGCGGCTGATCGGGTACGGGGCCGGCGGCAGCGGCCTCGCCCAGCGCCTGTGCATCGAGCTCGCGGTCGATGCGCACCGCCTTGCGCTCCTCCATGTGCATCCAGCGCAGCGCGACCGGGATCATCGGCCACAGCATGAGTGTGTCGCCCACGACCCACATGATGTCGCCGCCCACATGGAGGTCCACGACGTAGGACAGGCCCCAGGTCCGGTGGGTGGCGAGGTAGGCGGGGAACATCTCATGCGTCGCGCCGGCCAACGACAACCCGGTGAAAGTGTCGATCGGGATGGCCATGAAGAGGTAGAAGAACTGCAGGGCGGGGTGGAGGCGATGGGCATTGGGGTCGTTCCCGAAGATCTGCCGCCAGAACAGGTAGCCCACGAGGAGGAACACCAAGTGCTCCGCGTTGTGCACGCTCTCCTGGGTGAGCGTGTAGTTGTACCAGACAGTGAGATGGCTGATCGGGATCACGACGGCGTACAGCACGAAGGCCACGATCGGGTTCCCCAAGAGCCTGGCCACACGGGAGCGCAACGCCTCGGTGACGACCAGGTGCGCGGTGCCCGAGGTCGAGCAAAAGGCCAGGCGCAAGGGGGAGGCGATGGCGAAGAGCGGGGCAGCCACCATGATCAGGATCAGGTGCTGGACCATGTGGTCCCAGAACAGCTCGCCGTCGTACACGCCGACGAAGCTGAAGATGGCCACTCCGGTGGAGATCAGCGCACCGATCCACGCCACCGTCTTGCCGATCGACCAGGGGTGGCGGGGGTGCAGGAGCGTTGTTGCGGCGGACCCCCCACAGGTAGAGGGCCAGGGCGGCCACGATCATCGCCACCGGGACGAAGTCGAACTGGGTGGCGAAGAGCTGCGACCCCCGCAGGGGCGGGAGTCCCGCGTCGGCGAGCGCGGCGATCACCCCAAGACGGTACCGCCGGTGTCAGCCGTGCTGCCAGACGCGCTGGGCGATCCCCCGCTTCCCGTAGAGCGCGGCCGAGTCGAGCCGGCCCAGCTCCTCGCTGGTCAGGCGCCAACCAAGGGCGCCGGCGTTCTGCCGGGCCTGGTCCCGGTTCTTGGCCCCGGGGATGGGCACCGCGCCCTTGGCGATCAGCCAGGCCAGCGCCACCTGGCTCGGGGTGCGGTCTCCGTGGGCCTCGCCGATGCGGCTCAGCAGGGCGACCACGGCGTCCACCTCGGCCATGGGGTGGGCCGAGAACGAGCGGCCGCGCGGCGGGGGATTGGCCGCCGAGTACTTGCCGGTCAGGCGGCCCTGCCCGATCGGTGAGTAGGCCAGAGGCACCACGCCGAGCTCCCGGCAGGCGCTGATGAGCCCGACGCGCAGCGGCATGGCGCGTAGTAGGGAGAACTCGATCTGGTTGCTGGCCAGGCGGAGGCCGCGCGTACGCAGGGCGGCGTCCATGGCCCGGGTCTCCTTGACCGAGTAGTTGGAGACGCCGACGGCGCGCACGATGCCTTCGGCGTGCGCGGTGGCCAGCGCCTCGGCCAGCGCCTCATGCGAGCGCAGCGAGACCGGGCCGTGAATCTGGTAGAGGTCGATGACGTCCGTTCCCAACCGGTCACGAGAGGCGCGGGCCGCCGCCAGCAGCGCGGCGCGCACGTTCACCTTCCACGGGCTCGGCATGAACTTGGAGGCGATGACGACTCGGTTGCGCACGCCGGGATCGGCGGCGAGGAGGCGCCCGATGATGCGCTCGCTCTCACCCCCGCCGTAGACCTCGGCCGTATCGAAGAGAACGACACCCGCCTCGATGCTCGCCTCCCACGCCTCGCGGATCGTCGCCTCGGTCAGCGACTGGTCGTAGCCCCCCATGCCCCAGGTGCCCTTGTCGCCCCAGGCCCATGTCCCCACGCCGAGGGGCGGGATGGCCACGGCGGTGCCGGCCAGCTCGATCCGGTCTCCGGCCTGAGGGGGCGAGGTGTCGCTCACTGCGCCCCCCGGAGGGTCGCCGCCCAGACCAGATGGGCCTCGACGGCGGCCCGCCACTCGTCGGCGTGCGTCAGCTGCGGCGAGTGGTAGGCGCCCGGGATCACGGTCAGCCGGCCTTCGGCCACCCCGTCCGCCAGTTCGGGGGCCTGGTCGACCAGCGGATGGTCGTGCTCCCCCACCAGGACTGTGGTCGGACACGAGATGGAGCCGAGATCGACAGAGGGGGATCGCTCCTTCCGGTCGGCGTCGCCGACGCCGTCGTCGCCCAGGAGCGCGGTGCCGAGACCCTTCACGGCGTAGGCGTCCATGGCGGCGAAGCTGGCCTCCTTCTCCCGCTGCCACTCCGGCGGCGTGCGGGCCTCGATGAGAGCGTCCTCGGGGCCGCCGATGTTGAACGACGCGGGCATGCCCCGGGAGGGGTCGAACGAGGAGATCCAGCCATGGACGAACGCGCGCGCACCTTCGTCGGGCGGGGCGAACGACCAGGCCGTCGTGTCCATGAGGATCAGCGAGCGCACCAGGTCCGGGCGGTCATGGACGAGCCCCATCACCACCCTGCCTCCCATGGAGTGGCCCAGCAGGTCGACGGGCCCACCGCCCACCGCGTCGATGAACGCGACGAGGTCGGCCGAGAGCTGCTCGATGGTGTAGCCCTCGAGGCGTCCGGTCCTGGTGGAGGCCCCGTGCCCGCGCTGGTCGAGCGTCACGACTCGCCGGTCCGCCGCCAGTGCGTCCACCTGCAGCGCGAAGTCCAGCGAAGAGCCGGTGAAGCCGTGACAGAGCACGAGCGTCGGAGTGGCGTCGGAGCTGATCCCCCATTCGGACCACGCCAGGTCGACGCCGTTGACGTGGAAGGTCTCGGCCGCAGCCGCCGTCGGTGTCATGCCCTCCTGTCTAGCTGCTCGCCTGTTGAGCCGCTCGTTGCGCCTGTTCGCTCGGACGAGTGGGTCCGGTGCCGCTATCCCGAGTCACCCGAGAGCGTCTGTACCGTCGCCGGCGGTAACGGCGAGCTCTCGGTCGGCGCCGAGGCCAACGGGGCCCCAGGCGCCACCGACGCGTTGGTGCAGGACCGGGCCTGGTTCCAGGCGGCGAGCGCGTTGGTGGCCGCGTCGCCCGAGAGCGGCTGGGGCAGGTCGTCGACGATCACGGCCGGCCGCCACGTCACCTGGTCGATGTGCCGGCCGGTGGCCGAGACCACGAGCGAGCCGCTGGCGTTCTCCGGCGGCGAGTTGTCGTAGAAGGCGAAGTTGCCCAGGCCGTAGTCGACGTAGGCCGAACCGAGATAACCGCCGCCGAGCAGCACGTGGGCGTGCGTGCCCACGATGATGTCGGCGCCCGCCTGGACCAGCGCCTGGGCCAGAGGCTCCTGCAGCGGATTCGGGCACGCATCGAGCTCGGTGCCCCAGTGCAGGTAGACGATCACGGTGTCGGCGGTCTTGCGCGCCGCCTGCACCGCGGCCACCAGATCGTTGACGTCGTACGCCGAGGCCAGGCCGGGCTGTGTCGCGGTGGCAGTCCACGCCGTCTGCAGGTCCGAGTCGATGACCTGGGTGGCGGCGATGATGGCGATGTTCTGCCCGTGGATCGTGGCCGTGAACGGAGTGAACGCCTGCGCCGCGTTCTGGCCGATCCCGAGGATGGGGTAGCCCGTCTGGGTCCGGGTCGAGAGGGCCATCTGCAGCCCGGGCGGCCCGCAGTCCTCGCCGTGGTTGTTGGCCTCCGTGATGAGCGTCACCCCGGCGCCCTTGAACGCTGTGACGGCGGATGCCGGCGCGGAGAAGACGAACTGTTTGGACTGCGGTTGGGGGCAGGTCCCGTCGGTCAGGGCGGACTCGAGGTTCACCATGGAGAGGTCGACGCCGGAGAGCAGAGCGGGCACCGTCGGACCCAGGGCGTCGGCGGGGTCCGCCGCCAGCCGATCGCCCAAGGTGGTACCGGACGGGAAGTGGACGTCGCCCCCGAAAGCGAACGTGACGGTCTGCCCGTCACCCTTCCAGTCCGGATCGAGCCGGGGGTTCGCCGCCAGCGGTGGTGGCGCCTTGTGTTGATGGGCCGCGCCGCTGTGATGCCGGCCCGCCGCCGAAGGATGCCCGCCGCCGCGGGTCAGGACGAAGGCCAGGACGAGGGCGAGCGCCACGAGCACGCCGACCCAGAAGCGCCGGTTGCGCTTGACCCTGCGCGAGATCAGCCCCGGCGGTCCCGCCGGCGGCGCCGGTGCAGCGGCCTCGGGCTGGAGGCGCGTGAGCAGAGAGGTCGGGGGCGTGCGGACACTCTAGGGACGCGGACGGGCTGCCGGGTCATGTGTTTCGGCACTGTAAGCGAACTCGTTTATAGTTCCAGAACATGCGGTCTCAAGCGGTGGCTGCAATCAGCTCCGCGAGTTTCTCACAGGGCTTGAGCCATTCGAGGGTCTTCCTGGGCCGGCCGTTCAGCTTGCGCTCGATCTCGTCGAGGTCGGCCCGGCTGAACACGCTGAGGTCGGCTCCTTTGGGGAGGAACTGGCGCAACAAGCCGTTGGTGTTCTCGTTCGATCCGCGCTGCCAGGGTGAATGGGGATCGCAGAAATAGATAGGGATCCCCGTCGACACCGTGAACTCGCGGTGCTGGATCATTTCGATGCCCTGGTCCCAAGTGATGGAGCGGGCGAGCTTGGCCGGCAGTGTGGCGATGGCCTTCTCCATGGCGTCACGCACGTCCTTGGCTTTCTTGCCGTCGGGCAGATGCAACAAGAGCACGTAGCGGGTGGAGCGCTCGACGAGGGTGCCCACCGCGGAGCGGTTGGCCTTGCCCATGATGAGATCGCCCTCCCAGTGCCCGGGCACGGCCCGGTCGGCCACCTCGGCCGGGCGCGCAGAGATCATGACCTTTTCAGGGATCTTGCCCTTGTGCTCGCCCTGCCCCTGGGGCCGGCGCTCGGCCCGCCCGCTGCGCAAACACCGGGCCAGCTCCCGTCGGAGCTCACCACGCCCTTGGATATAGAGCGAGTGGTAGATGGTCTCGTGACTCACCCACATCATCGGATCGGCTGGGTACTCGAGGCGCAAGCGCTGGGCGATCTCTTCGGGCGACCAGCACAAGGTGAGCCATTCTCGGCCCCGCGTGCTGAGTCAGCGCCCGAACTTCCTCGGCGTCCGGGCGTCCGGGGCGTGTGCGTCAGTGCGCGTGGGGCATGCAGAGATCGTCGTACTCGGCGATGACGATCTCACCGGCTTCGGGCCCGCAGGCCGGGCAGGCCGGGTCGCGGCGCACCTTGAACGTCCGGAAGGACTCCTCCAGCGCGTCGTAGGAGAGGAGCCGCCCGATCAGCGGATCACCCAGCCCGAGGAGAACCTTGATGGTCTCGACCGCCTGAATGGAGCCGATGATGCCTGGCAGGACGCCCAGCACGCCGGCCTCGGAGCACGACGGAGCGAGCTCGGCCGGCGGCGGCTCGGGGATGAGGCAGCGGTAGCAGGGACCGTTGTAGGGGTCGAACACCGTGACCTGTCCCTCGAAGCGGAAGATGGAGCCGTGGATCACCGGGATCCGCTTGAGCAGCGAGGCGTCGTTGACGAGGTAGCGGGTCGGGAAGTTGTCGGTCCCGTCGACGATGGCGTCGTAGCCGTCGATGATCTCGAGGATGTTGTCCGCGCCCAGTCGGACGTCGTAGGTGACCACGTTCACATCCGGGTTCAGCGCCGTCAGCGTCTTCTTGGCCGAGTCGACCTTGCGGTCGCCCACGCGGTCCATGTTGTGCAGGATCTGGCGCTGGAGGTTGGACTCGTCGACGACGTCCATGTCGATGATGCCGATGGTCCCGACGCCGGCGGCAGCCAGGTAGAGGGCCGCCGGCGACCCCAGGCCACCCGCGCCCAGCAGGAGCACCTTCGACCCGAGCAGCTTCAGCTGGCCCACTTCGCCCACCTCGGGTAGCAGGACGTGGCGCTGGTAGCGGTTGCGCTGGGCCGGCGTCAGGGTCTGTGGCGCCGCCCAGGGACGGTCGCTGTCCTTCCACTTGTTGAACCCGCCGATGAGCGACTGCACGTCGGTGTAGCCGAGGTCGCCCATGGTCTTGGCCGCGAAGGCCGAGCGCACGCCCGCGGCGCAGTAGACCACGATCGGTGCCGCCTTGTCGGGCAGCTTGCCCTCGACCTGGAACTCGAGGTGGCCGCGGGGCAGGTGGACGGCATTGGGGATGGCGCCCTGCTCGTACTCGTCGGGCTCCCGGACGTCGAGGAACGTCACGCCGCCCCCTTCCAGCAGGGATTCCGCGTCGGCCTGGTCCACCTCGCGGATGGACGTCTTGGCCTCGTTCAGCAGGTCTCGGGGAGTGGGCACAATCGAACCTCCGGGTCGCACCAGCCCGAACGTGGGACCGGCATCGAACTGTAAAACACTACCAGCGGGGTCAACATTCCCCGATGGCACATCCGGGGTGCTCGAGGCCGGTGGGAGACTCCCGTCCGTGGAGCTCCACGAGGCCATCCGACGCCGCGCCATGGTCCGGAGCTTCTCCTCCCGCCCGCTCGATCGCGCCGAGGTCGACCGGATCCTCCTGGCGGCGTTGCGCGCGCCGACAGCCGGCAACACCCGGGGGACGGCCTGGGTCGTCCTGGAGGGGCCGGAGCAGACGGGGACCTACTTCGACGCCACGACCGACGAGACGTGGCGCAACCACTACACGGAGTGGTCCGAGGGCCTGGCGCGCGCGCCAGTGGTGCTCCTCGCCTACACCTCGCCCGAGGCATACGTCTCCCGGTATGCCGCAGCGGACAAGGCCGCGGCGGGGCTGGGCGCCGACGCGGCGGCCTGGCCCGTCCCCTACTGGATCGGCGATGCCGCCTTCGGTGTCATGACGGTCCTCCTGGGGGCGGTGGATGCCGGACTGGGCGCCTGCATCCTGGGGACGTTCCGGGGGGAGGCCGAGCTGGGCGACCGGCTCGGGGTCCCGGAGGGCTGGCGTCTGTTCTGCGCCGTGCTCCTCGGGCATCCCGACGGCCGCGACCACCGCTCGGCGTCGCTGGACCGGGACGGCCCCACCACCGCCGAGCGCATCCACCGGGGGCGCTGGGCCTGAACGAGCGCGCCGACTACCGCGCGGGCGCCGGCTCTTTGGACAAGACGTGCTCGGGCCCTTCCTGCCAGCGCGCCATCGCCCACAGCAGATCCGAGAGCCGGTTCAGGTACATCGCCACCAATGAGCCCTCGGTCGGCTCGGCCACGGCGATCCGCTCGGCCCGGCGCACGATCGTGCGGGCCAGATCGAGGGCGGCGGCCACGCGGTTCTCGCCCGGAACGGTGAAGTCGCTCGGCATGTCGAAGCGGGCGAGCAGGCCGTCGATCCCCTCCTCCAGCGCGGTCACCATGTCCGGCGTCACCAGGCTGGACCCCGCCTGGAGCTTCGTTCGGTTCTCCGGGGCGGTGGCCACCTCCGCCATCAACACATAGAGGTCCCGGGCCAGCGTGATCAGACGGTCGTTGACCTCGGTCCCCGCCGGCGTCTCGGCCCGGGCGACGCCGATGGCGGCCTGGGCCTCGTCGACGACCCCGTTGAGGTCGATCCGCCAGGAGTCCTTCGGCACCCGGCCCCCGAAGAGCAGCCCCGTGGTGCCGTCGTCGCCCTTCTTCGTGTAGATCCGTGGCGCCATGGGCGGATGCTACCGGCCTGTTCGGGAGGGCACGGGGGCCCCCGGTATCCTGTACCGGTGGCTCCCTCCTCCGAATTGCTCGGTCGGCTCGACCCGTCCGCTTCGACGTACCTCCAGGCCCTGCGCGAGCGGGTCGTCATCTTCGACGGCGCCATGGGAACGAACCTGCAACTGCTCGACCTCGGTCCGGACGACTTCGGCGGACCCGAGCTCGAGGGTTGCAACGAGTGGCTCGTCGAGACCCGGCCCGAGGTCGTGGCCCAGGTGCACCGCTCCTTCTACGAGGTCGGCTGCGACGTGGTCGAGACGGACACCTTCGGCTCGACGTCGGTCGTCCTCGCGGAGTACGGGCTGGCCGACCGCGCCCGCGAGCTGACCCGCCGGGCGGCCGAGCTGGCCTGCGCCGTCCGGGATGAGTTCTCCACTCCCGAGCGCCCGCGCTGGGTGGCGGGTTCCATGGGCCCGGGCACCAAGTTCCCCACGCTC
>CAWIYI010000028.1:0-18521 GCA_963840245.1 uncultured Acidimicrobiaceae bacterium | reverse complement strand
AAGGCGTCAGCGCCGTCGAACCGGCGCCCGAGGTCGAGGTCCACATCAGCAAGCGCCGCAAGAAGACGTCCGAGGCCAAGTGGGTGGGTGGCCGCATCGTCGTGTCGCTGCCGGCCCACCTCGACGTCGAGAGCCGGCAGAGGACCATCGACTGGTTGGTCGACCGGCTGCTCACGCGGCAGCGCTTGCAGTCGGGGCTCGACGACGACGGGCTGCTGGCCCGGGCCATCGAGTTGAGCGACCGCTACCTGGTGGGGGCCCGGCCCGTCTCCGTGCGGTGGGTCACCAACCAGGCGGCCCGCTGGGCCTCGTGCTCCTCCTACTCGGGCCACATCCGCGTGTCACACCGCCTGCGCACCGTGCCCGAATGGGTGCTCGACTCGGTGCTGGTGCACGAAGTGGCGCATCTCACGTATCCCGACCACTCCCGCGCGTTTCACGAGCTGGCCGGCGCGTACCCTCGCCACAAGGAGGCTGGTGTGTTCCTGGCCGGCTACGGCCTCGGCCTGTCGAACCGCGCCCCGCAGACCCCGTCGGGCTGAGGCAAAGGCGGCGGTCCCGGCGCGACGGCCCTGGCCGCACCGGCGCAAACAGTTCAGACGGGCTCGTCCGCCAGCATCCGCCCCAGCCGGCGCAGGCTCTCGTTCGCGCCGCCGAGCGTGAGCTCGATCTGCCGGGTCAGTAAGAAGAAGCGGTGCAGCGGGTAGTCGCGGTCGACGCCCACCCCGCCGTGGAGGTGAGAGGCGGCGTGCACGACGCGCTGCCCGCCCTCGGCGGCCCAGTACTTCGCGATCGCCACCTCCGCCGACGCCGGCAGGCCCGCGGCCAGTCGAGCCGCCGCCTGCCACGCCGTGAGCCGGATCGCCTCCGTGTCGACGTATGCGTCCGCCGCGCGCTGCCCCACCGCCTGGAAGGTGGCGATCGGCTTCTCGAACTGCACCCGCGTCTTGGTGTACTCCGCAGTGAGCTCGAGGGCGGAGGCGCAGACGCCGGCCTCCTCGATGCAGAGCGCCGTCGTGGCGAACTCGGTGATGCAATCGATCACGGCGGCGCCGTCGGCGCCCTCACCCAACAGGCGCTCCGCCCCGACACGGACACCGTGGAGCTCCATGATCGCCTCGGGCCGCCCAGTGGTCGTCGTCTGCCGTGTCAAGGAGACACCGTCGGCGCCCGTGTCGACGATGAAGACGCCAGAACCGGTCGAGGAACCGTCGGCGGTCCGGCGGGTGGCCGGCACCAAGATGGCGTCGGCCACCAACGCGGCCGGGACGCAGGCCTTGGTGCCCTCGAGCACCCACGTGCCGTCCGTTTGCGCAGTCGCGGTGGTGGCGGGCTCAGCTCCGCCCGGAAGGATCACCTCGCCGGCCAACTCGGCCATGGCGGCAGTGAGAATCGTCTCGCCGCTCGCCACGCCGGTCAGCCATGTCTTGCGCTGCGCGTCGGTGCCGAAGCGTGCGATCGGCTCGGCGCCGTAGACCATCGTCTCGACCACGGGGACGTAGGCCGCCGTCCGGCCGGCCGCCTCCACGACCAGACAGGCCGCCACGAAGTCGAGCCCGGCTCCGCCGACGTCCTCGCTCAGGTGGATGCCGAGCAGCCCGGCGTTGGCCAGGTCCCTCCAGAGGTCGCGGTCGAAGGGCCCTTCGTCTCCCGCCGTCGCCTCGATCTCCTTGAGCCGGTCATGGGTCGACCGCTCGCCGAAGATCTGCCCCGCCAGCTGGCGGACCGCCTCCTGCTCTTCGCTGTAGTTGAAGTCCATGTGATCTCCTGGCTCGTCGGCGGGCTCAGCGCAGCGACCGCGGCATGCCGAGGCCGAAGATCGCGATGAGGTCCCGCTGGATCTCGTTGGTGCCGCCACCGAAGGTGAGGATGATCATGGAGCGGGCGTACATCTCCAGGCGCCCGGCGACGACCGCGGCGGGTGAGCCGCGCGTCAGGTAGCCGGCCTGCCCCAGGATCTCCATCAAGGACCGGAAGGCCCGCAGGTAGAACTCCGTGCCGAACACCTTGATCGACGAGGCGTCGGCGACGTCCAGGTGCCCCTGTGTCCCCTGCCACGCCACCTTCCAGTTGATGAGGCGGAGGAACTCGAGCTCGGCGTACACCCGGGCCAGGTGCTCCTGCACCCATTCCTGGTCGATGACACGGCGACCGTCGGGCAGCTTGGTGGTCTGGGCCCAGGCGCGCACGTCGGTCAGGACGCGCTCGATGATGCCGGGCGAGCACAGCGTGACCCGCTCGTGGTTGAGCTGGTTGGTGATCAGGTTCCAGCCCTGGTTCTCCCCGCCGACGAGGCTCGTGGCCGGGACGCGCACGTCCTCGTAGAACGTGTAGTTGATGTTGTGGTCGCCGAGGAGCTTCATCGGCACCACGCGGATGCCGGGGGTGTTCATGGGGATCACGAACATGGAGATCCCCTTGTGCTTGGCCGCGTTGGGGTCGGTGCGGGTGGCCAGCCAGATGTAGTCGGCGTCACCGGCCAGGCTGGTGAAGATCTTGGCGCCGTTGATGACGTACTCGTCGCCGTCGCGTACGGCCCGGGTGGTCAACGAGGCGAGATCAGTGCCCGAGTTGGGCTCGGTGTAGCCGATGCAGAAGGAGATCTCGCCGGCCAGGATCTTGGGGAGGAAGAACTCCTTCTGCTCCTGCGTCCCGAAGTTCATGATCGTCGGCCCGACCGTGTTGATGGTGAGCATCGGGACCGGCGCGCCGCTGCGCATGGACTCGTCGAAGAAGATGAACTGCTCGACGGCCGAGCGCCCCTGCCCGCCCCACTCGGTCGGCCAGCCGATGCCGAGCCACCCGTCGCTCCCCATCTGCTTGACGACCTTGCGCACCACGGGCCCGATCCCGCCCGCATGCGACAGCTCCTGCTCGAGCTCGGGGGTCAACAAGTTCTCGTAGTAGGCGCGCAGCTCGCTCTTCAGCGTCTGCTGCTCCTCGGTCAAGGCAATCTCCATCGTGTCCCTCCCGGGTGGCGGGGGCTGCATCGCCCCACGTCAGCGCCACGTCGCCGCCGGCCCGGGCCGTCCAGGCCCGGCGCGCTAGAACACGTTACAGTCCGGCCCGCTCGGGCGGCCAATGAGGCAGCAGCGAGCCCCACCACGACCGCCAAGTAACCTGCAATCCGCCCTGGGGCGGGACCCCGGGGCGCGCGAACGACACCCGAGGAGCCGTCACCATGCCTGAAGCCGTCATCGTCGCCACCGGTCGCACCCCGATCGGTCGGGCCAACAAGGGCTCGCTCGTCGAGTGCCGGCCCGACGACCTGAGTGCGCTGGTGCTGCGCACCGTGCTGGAGCAGGTACCCCAGCTGGACCCCGCCGAGGTGGAGGACGTCATGCTCGGGTGCGGGCAGCCCGCCGGCGAGGCTGGTTACAACGTCGCCCGCGTGGCCGCGCTCCTGGCGGGCCTCGAGAACGTGCCCGGCGTCACGGTCAACCGCTACTGCTCGTCCTCGCTCCAGACGATCCGCATGGCGGCGCATGCCATCCGCGCCGGCGAGGGCGACGTCTTCATCGCGGCCGGCGTCGAGACGGTGAGCCGCTACTCGCACGGCGCCTCGGACACGGGTCCCCACAACGCCGCGTTCGCTGCCGCCTCCGAGCGGACCAAGCTCCGCGCCCCCGCCGTGACCGAGCCCTGGACCCCGTTCGACGGCCTGCCCGACGTCTACATCGCCATGGGCCAGACGGCGGAGAACGTGGCGGAATTCGAGAAGGTGGGGCGGGCCGAGATGGACGAGTTCGCCCTCCTCTCCCAGACGCGTGCGGTCGAGTCCCAGCAGAACGGGTTCTTCGAGCGCGAGATCATCCCGGTCACCCTGTCCGACGGCACCGTCGTGACGAAGGACGACGGGCCGCGGCCCGGTACGACGCTCGAGGGGCTGTCCGCCCTGAAGCCCGTTTTCCGCGAGGGTGGGACCGTCACGGCCGGAAACGCCTGCCCGCTGAACGACGGAGCGGCCGCGGTCATCGTGATGAGCGACACCAAGGCCAAGGCGCTCGGCATCACTCCCCTGGCGCGCATCGTGGCCAGCGGCGTCACGGGGGTCAACCCCGAGATCATGGGCCTGGGTCCGGTCGACGCCTGCCGCCAGGTCCTGGCCCGCGCGAACATGACGATCGACGACATCGACCTGGTCGAGATCAACGAGGCCTTCGCCGCCCAGGTGATCCCCTCGGCCAAGCACCTCGGCATCAGCTGGGACAAGCTCAACGTCAAGGGTGGCGCCATCGCGCTCGGTCACCCCTTCGGCCAGACCGGCGCCCGCATCATGACGACGCTGCTCAACGCGCTGGAGGACACCGGCAAGACGTTCGGCCTCGAGTCCATGTGCGTCGGCGGTGGCCAGGGCATGGCCATGATCGTGGAGCGCGTGAGCTAACACCGGGCAGGCCCGTCGCCAGGCCCCCGGCGCCGGTTACGCGGACGACGCGGCGGCCTGGGCCTCCTCGACCGCGGGCACCGGGCCGGGGTCGACGCCTTCCCGGGCGGCCAGGTGCAGCGAGACGAGCTGACCCAGGAGCACCAGGTCGAAGAGACGCGTCAGGTCGTCTTCGCCCTCGCCCTGCACGTCGAAGATGTCGGCCACGACCTCGTCGGTGGCGGCGCGGACCGCGGCGAAGAGACAGGCCGCCCGCGGCCCCTCGCCGGCATGGCGCAGCAGCACGAGCGACATCGTCTGTCGTGTCACGTCGCCCCCCTGGCCCCAGCCGGCCAGCTCGTCGTGCGTCAGGCCCGGCAGGGTTGCCGCGAACGCCGGCGCCTTGGCGTTCAGGTTCACCTGGGCCTTCCACCAGTGGGCGGCCACGGCCGCCACACCGGCGGAACCGTAGACGAGCGGGATGGTGCGCCCGAGCCGACGCGCCAGCTCGGCCGCGGCGCCGCCCGGCGCCAGCAGCGCGTCGCGTCGGGGCGCCAACACCTCTGAGGCAGCCTGCACCGCGGCCGCGCAGTCCGGCCGCAAGCCCGCCCGGGCCAGCGCGACGAGCAGGGGCACGGTGGCCGCACCCAGCGCGGCCCGCGCCGAGGAATGACTCTCAGAGCCCTCACCGGCCGCACCGCCTGCGCCGCCCGCGTGCACCGGGCACCACGGAAAGCCGGCGTCGTCGGCCAGGCGGGCCAGCGCTCCATCGGATTCGCCCCCGACGGCCACCACCGTGGCGCCGCGGTCGTCCGCTTCGGCCGCCGCATTGAGCGTCTCGGCGGTCCCGCCCGAGGACGAGACGGCGAGCACCAGCGTGTCAGCGCCGACGAAGGCAGGGACGGCGGACCCGTCACCCTGCCAGAAGGGCACCGCCAGGTCGCGCGCACTGAGGGCGGCCGCCGCCATGGCGGCCATCTGCCCGGTCCCCAGGCCGAACGCGGCCACGGCGCGGCAGGCACCTCCGCCGAGGGGGGCGGTCCCGCCGAATGCGTCGCCGGCGACCTGGAGCGCCCCGGACAGCTGCTCGGGCAGGGCGGCCGCGGCCTCCCACATCCCGAGCGTGTCGAGGGAGGCCGGCTCGCTCACCCAGAGGTCGGGCCCGTGGCCCGCACCTGGTTCGTCTCGGCCTTCGCCATGAGCCGCTCGTGCTCGGCGTCGCCGACGGAGACCGCCTCGTCGACCAGCAGCACCGGCACACCGTCCACCACGGCATAGCTCCGCTTCAGCCGCGGGTTGTAGAGGACGTCCTCGTCCTCGAACCACAGCAGTGGCCCCTTGTCGACCGGGCAGGCCAGGACGTCGAGCAGCAGCGGGTCGAGGCTCATCGGGAACTCCTCAGTTCGGGCCGGTGGCAAGGCCGGCGTTGGCGGCAGCGCCGGTGGTGCGGGATCGGCAGCGGCAGTCGGCATCGGCAGCGGCAGCTGCGATGAGCTGTTGCACCTCGGCCACGTGGGCGGCACAGCGCTCGGCTGTCTTCGCCTCCACATTGAGGCGGAGCAGCGGCTCGGTGTTGGACGGGCGGACGTTGTACCACCAGTCGGGGTGCTCGACGGTGAGCCCGTCGAGCCGGTCCACCGACGCACCGGCCTCGCCCTCGCGCGCGGCGATGGCCTCCACGGTGGCCGCCGCGTTGGTCACCGTGGTGTTGATCTCCCCCGAGTCCACGTAGCGCTGGTAGGGCTGGAGCATCTCCGAGAGCGGTTGCGCGCTCTGGCTCAGCAACTCGAGGACCAAGAGGGCGGTGATGATCCCCGAGTCGGCCCGGAAGTTGTCGCGGTAGTAGTAGTGGCCCGAGTGCTCCCCGCCGAAGATGGCCCCCGTGTCGGCCATCACCTTTTTGATGATGGAGTGGCCCACCTGGGTGCGCACAGGCTTGCCACCCAGTTCCGTCACGACCTCGGGCACCACGTGGGAGCAGATGAGGTTGTAGAGGATCGTCTCGCCCGGGTGCTTGGCCAACATGGACGCGGCCACCAGCGCCGTCGTCAGCGAGCCCGACACGGGCTCGGCCTTCTCGTCGACCAGGAACACGCGGTCCGCGTCCCCGTCGAAGGCCAGGCCGATGTCGGCGCCGTGCTCGAGCACGGCCGCCTTCAGCGCGACCAGGTTCTCGGGTTGGATCGGGTCGGCCGGGTGGTTGGGAAAATTGCCGTCGAGCTCGGGGAACAGGATCTCCACCGAGAAGGGGAGCCGCTCGAAGACGATGGGCACCACGAGGCCGCCCATGCCGTTGGCGGTGTCGGCCACCACCTTGAGCGGGCGCAGCGACCCCACGTCGACGAAGGACACCACGTGGTCGGCCCACTCGCCGAGCAGGTTCTTCTCGGACAAGGTGCCGCTGAGGGGCGGCAACGGCGCACCGAGCAGTTCTTCCGCGACGGCCTCGATCTCGGCCAGGCCGGTGTCGCGCCCGATCGGGCGCGCCCCCGAGAGGCACAGCTTCAGGCCGTTGTACTGCGCCGGGTTGTGCGACGCCGTGAACATCGCCCCCGGCGCGTCGAGGTGGCCGGACGCGAAGTACAGGAAATCGGTGGAGGCGAGACCGAGGTCCGTCACATCCACCCCTTCGGCGCGCACGCCGTCGGAGAAGGCGGCCGAGAGCTCGACACCGGACTCCCGCATGTCGCGGGCGACCAAGATCCGGGAGACGCCGGCGAACCGCGCCATGGCTCGCCCGATGGCCCGGCACATGCCGGCGTCGAGCTGGTCGGGCACCGTGCCGCGCACGTCGTACGCCTTGAAGACCTCGTCCATCGGGCTCACGGGCCCACCATAGGTGCCAGCAATCAGGTTCACGAGCGAGGTCGGCTCCCTCAGTGGATCAGCGCACTCCCGTTGGCTGCGATGGCGATGATGGCGACCAGATTGAACGTGGCATGGGCCACCATGTTCATGCCGAGGCGGCCGGTGCGGAACGACACCGCGGCCAGGATCGTGCCGAACGTGGCCAGGCCGGCCAGCTGCACCCATTCACCGTGGGCCAGCCCGAAGAGGAGCCCGTCGGCGATCACCGCCAGGACGACTCCGGCGACCCGGGCGCGGCCGGCCCCCCGCAGCGGCGTGAACAGACGGACGAGCGCCTTCAGGAGCAGGCCGCGGAAGAAGAGCTCCTCCATGGCCGGTGCGAACACCACGGTGGCGATGGCGATCACGATGAACCCGGCGCCGTGCGAGCCCCCCGTCAACTTCTGCGAGGGCCCGTTGAAGTCGTGGATGTCGTGCTGGAACGGCGCGTACATGACCGCCACGAGGATCTGGCCCCCGATGCCGATGGCGATGCCGACAAGGTCGATGACCCGGAAGCGCAGGCCGAGGTCGCGCACGAAGTGGCGCGTCCCCTGGGTCCGGCTGGCCAGCCACGGCGCGCCGATGAACCCGATCCACAGGCCGAGCAGCGTGGCCACGACGTACCACTCGGGCGGGACGGCCTCCGCGGCGATCACCGACATCTGGGCGGCCGTCTTCCCGGCGACGGCACCCGCGACGTAGCCGAAGATCACGGCGCCGAGCTGGCCGACCAGGAAGCCGATGACGGCGTAGACGAGCCAGATCCAGCCCTGGCGCTTCGTCTGCGGGGGGACCCACGGGGTATCGAGGAAGGGGAGGTCGCCTGCGGGCAGGACGGTGGGCGGGGGCGGCAGCAGCGCCAACTTCGGGTCGTTCGGAGGAGGAGGCGGCGGTGGTGGGGGCGGCGGGGGTGCCGACTGGAGCCATTCCCGGGGCACGAACCCGGCGGGGAGGGGGCCGGGGGGGCGTGCGGGCGGGCCCGGTGGGCGCGAAGCCGCCCCGCCGGGCTCGGTGTCGGTCATCGACAAGACGTTACCGGCGCCGGAAGTGCCATCTACCTGCAGGGAGACGGCACGGCGCCCGACTGAGGAGGCGGTCACCACCGAGCAGGGTCGCCGCCTAGCATGGCAGGGGTGAGCCCCCAGCGTACGGACAAGCCAACCGGCAAGCCCAACGCGCCCACGGGCGGGGACGGCACGCCCCCCCAGGGGGCACCCTCGGGGCAGAGCTGGCGCTGGCTGTGGGGCGTCCTGGCCATCGGGATCGTGGCCATCCTGCTCGCCGTGGGCACGATCAAGACCAGCAACGCCAAGTCGATCTCGTACACCAAGTTCCTCCAGGACGTGACCTCCAAGCAGGTCTCGACGGCGCAGATCTCCAACGCCAGCGGGCAGATCACCGGCAAGCTGAAGGACGGGGCGACCTACACCGTCCAGGGCCCCAGTCCGTCCCTGCCCAACGACGTCACCGAGATGCGCCACAACGGCGTCCAGGTCAGCTTCCCGACGCCATCGTCGAATCTGCTGAGCGACCTGCTCCCCTACATCTTCATCATCGGCATCGGTGCCGCCTTCATCTACTTCATCGGCCGCCAGACCCGCGGCCAGATGTCGGGCATCATGTCGATCGGCCGCTCGAAGGCCAAGACCTTCAGCAGCGACCGGCCCTCGACCACCTTCGAGGACGTCGCCGGCTACACCGGGGTCAAGCAGGAGATCAGCGAGGTCGTCGACTTCCTCAAGACCCCCGCCCGGTTCAAGGAGATCGGCGCCAAGATCCCCAAGGGCGTCCTGCTGGTCGGCCCGCCCGGGACGGGCAAGACCCTGATCGCCCGGGCCGTCGCCGGCGAGGCGGGCGTGCCCTTCATGTCGGTCAGCGGCTCCGACTTCATGGAGATGTTCGTGGGCGTCGGCGCCAGCCGGGTGCGCGACCTGTTCCAGACGGCCCGCAAGCAGGCGCCGGCCATCGTGTTCGTCGACGAGATCGACTCCATCGGCCGCAAGCGGGGAGCGGGGCTCGGCGGTGGCCACGACGAACGCGAGCAGACGCTGAACCAGATGCTCTCCGAGATGGACGGCTTCGACACGGCCGAGGGCGTCGTCATGATCGCCGCCACCAACCGGCCCGACATCCTCGACCCCGCCCTCCTGCGGCCCGGGCGTTTCGACCGCCAGATCGTCGTGCCCCTGCCCGACCTCGAGGAGCGGCTCCCGATCCTGCAGGTGCACTGCAAGGGCAAGCGCATGGCGTCGGACGTCGACCTCAGTGTGGTGGCCCGGGGCACCCCGGGCATGAGCGGTGCCGACCTGGCCAACCTGGTCAACGAGGCCGCGCTCCACGCGGTGCGCCGGGGCAGCCTCGACATCGCCATGGCCGACTTCGAGACGGCGCGGGACCGGGTGCTGCTCGGGCAGCGGCGCGAGTCGATGGTGCTCTCCGACGACGAGAAGGAGCGCATCGCCTATCACGAGGGCGGCCACGCCGTCCTGGCCTACGTGCTCGAGCACGCCGACCCGGTGCACAAGGTCACGATCCTGCCGACCGGCATGGCCCTCGGGGTGACCCACCAGCTCCCCATGGAGGAGCGCCACATCCACCCCCGCAACTACATCGAGGACTCGCTCTGCGTTCGCATGGGCGGCCGCGTCGCCGAGCTGCTCGTCTACGGCGACCTGTCGACCGGAGCGGCCAACGACCTGGTCGGCAACACCGAGCTCGCCCGCAAGATGGTGCGCGAGTGGGGCATGAGCGACGCCATCGGCCCCATGGCCTGGGGCTCGGCGGGTCAGGTCTTCCTGGGTGAGGACCTCATGCACACGCGTGACTACTCCGAGGACACCTCGAAGATCATCGACGACGAGGTCGAGCGGATCCTGCGGGTCGAGGAACAGCGAGCCATGGACGTCCTGAGCAAGCACCGGGGTGGGCTCAACGCCATCGCCCGCGCGCTGCTCGACAACGAGCTCATCGACGGCGCCGAGGTGGCCCGCCTGGTCGACGAGGCCCACGGGTCGCCCGTCCACGACGAGGGCGCCAAGTCGGTGCCGCACTTCCACGAGGCGGCCCTCAGCGCACCGGTCGGCAACGGTGCCAACGGCAGTGGCAACGGGGACGCGCCCCATGCCGACGGCATCGCCGGCGGCCCCGTCACCGTCCCGGCCGCACCGCCTCCACCGGGCGGCCAGGCCGACCCGGAGGCCTGGCCTCCCCCGCCATGGCCCCCGCCGGCCAACCCCGCGACCGGCGCACCGGAGGGACCCCCGGCACACTGAAGCACGGGCGCGCACCGGATCGGACCGAACCGGGCGGGCGCAGTGTCATGAAGGGGGCGCTGGAGCGTCCGACTCACACGCCGATGGGTGCCGCCAGGGGGATGCCGGGCATCGACACCACGCCGATGCCGCCGGACGGACCGACGTCCTCGCTCACGGCCATCGCTCCCGAGGCGCGCACGACGATCGGCTCGAGGCCGGCCGCCGCCAGTGCCGACCCGGACACCACGACCATTGCGCCCGCCATCAGCGTGCCCGTGGCCACCATGTGGGTGCCCGAGCCAGCCGCGGCAAACGCCGTGTAGTCCTCGGCTCCCCCTGTCGTGTTCAAGAGCGCGAGGGACGCCGGTGCGGCGGAGGCCACCGCGGGGGTGCTGCTCGTACCCGGCGGCGGGACCAGCCATTCCCCGGTGGGCGAGTGGGTGCTCAGACCGTCCACGGCCACCGCGATGCCGGCCCGGGGCGCCGAGGAAGACGCCGGAAGGGTGACGGCGCGCCCCACCACGACGCCTGACCCGCCGGTGGCGTCGATGGAGGTGGCGTAGGCCTCGTTGTCGGGGATCCGCGTCTGCGCGCTCGTCGCCAGCTTCCAGGTCGTCCCGGGCAGGACCTTCTGGGTCAGCGGAGCCAGCGGTCCGGACGGCAGCCGGAAATGCACCGTCACCGTTTCGGTGGACGTGCCCGGGTTGAACACGTCGACCTCGGAGGAGCCTCCCGGGACCTCCTGCGCCTGGGGGATCGTCCAGTGCGCCTGGGGGGCTGCGGCGCCCGCGACGAGCGAGAGTCCCCCTGGGGTCCCGCCCGGACCAACGAGCTGCTGCACCGCCGACGCGACGACACGGCCGGTCCTCGTCGAAACGACTGTGCTGATGACCGGGATCTCCTGGACCTCGGACGCCACGTCCTCCACCGCCACCTGGCCCGCCGACAGCACGATCCCCTGGTAGTTGATCGGGTGGACCATGCCCGCCGGGGTGATGAAGCTGAGATCGACCACGACAGGCGTCGACGTGGGATTGAGGAGCGAGATGTAGAGCGCATCGGACCCCGCCGTGGAACCGGCGGCGAAGTACCACTGGGCCGAGGTGGTGCTCCGGCACGGCGCCTGGGACCAACCCAACGAATCGCTCACGGTTTGCGTCACGGCCACGCCGCCGCCCGCCGTGATCACGGTCTCGGCCTCCCAGGACCCCGACGAGAGGGCGGGGATCGCCGGGGTGGCCACACCCCCCGCGGGCACACCCACGGCGGCGTGCGCCGTCGCACCGCTGTCCGTGACGGCGGTGATCGTGGCGGTGACGGGTCGCGTCGCCGTGTTGGTGAGGATGAGGAAGCCGGGCGACACGCCGCCCGCAGTCGACTGGCCGGTGCAGTACCAGGCGGACGACTCCGCATCGGGCGCGCCGACCATTGCACTCGGGGAGGGCGCCGCCGTGGCCGGCGCCGGCGCGCCACGGACGCCCTCGGCCACGGCGACGCCGGCGACGACGAGCACCACGAGGGCGAGCACGCGCCACCGGCGTTCGCGGCTGAGATGCGCCGGGGTCACGACGCCACCGACTCGGTGACGGCGGCCCCGGTGTCGGCCGCGGGCGGCCGGGTGGTGCCCGAGCTGGACGACGCCCGCACCCGCCGGCGCCCGATGACGGCTCCTGTCACCACCACCCATGCGGCCAGCTCGAGCAGGACCGCCAACGGAATGAAGGGGAACTGCGACAGCGACAGCGTCGCCTGGCCCTTGTCGGCCACCGCGTACTGCGCCGCCCAGCCGAAGGCCGCCTGCCGCGCCGTCGGGTGGCCGTCGACCGTCAAGGCGAAACTGCCCGCCGGCGCGTAGCCCGCGTAGAGGGTGCCCGCCGGCACCGGGCCGGTCGCCGGCGGGCCGTCCGAGAGCGCGCTGAGGACCGGCTGCCAGCCCGTCACGTCCGCCGCACCCGGATAGGGCGACCCGCCGCGCACTGGTCGCGCGGCGGCGCGCGTGGCCGTGACCGGCATGTCCGCACCGTTCTGGTAGACCTGCACGCCGTTCACGCCCGGCACCACCTCGAGGTCGTCCTGGTCGAGCAGGTCCGCGTTGAGCCCCGGCGGTGGCGGCGCGCTCACCGACGCGGTCGTCGTGCCGACCATGGACGGGGCCAGCGCGTCCACGACGACCACGTAGCGCACTCCCGCGGGCGCCAACAGGCGACCGAGGTGCACGGTGCCGCCGGCCACGGCCAGCCGCACGGCGTTGTCGACCAGGTCGGCCGGCCCCGGACCGGCGGGCGTGAACACCTGTGCCGCGTCGGGCAGGTCCTCCGGCGTGAGCGCGTAGGCCAGGCCCGACTGCACCGACCATCCGCCCGCCGGCAGCGCGCGGGGGTCGCCGAGCCACAGGACGCGCGCCACGCCGGTGCCGGGTCGGGAAAGGAAGGACAACGGCTGCTCGACGCCCTGCGCCGGGAGATCCCAGCGACCACCGACCGCGCCGCCGACGACGGGGAGCAGACCCACGGCGACGAAGACGAGGGCGGCGACACTCACCAGCTGGCGCCACCCGAACTCCCGGCCGCTGAGGTCGTTCTCGAAGGCGGCGATCCCGATGCCGACGCAGGCGGCGACCGCGAGCGCGGCCGGTGCCAGCACCACCGTCTCCGACGGGGTGAAGGATCCGAGATGACCGTGCGAAGCGACGAAGGCCAGGCCCCAGGAGCCCAGAGCCGTCACCCACAGGCGCGCCGCCCATGCCAGCCTCGTGCCCCGGGCGATGAAAAGGGGGAGCGCCGCGGCGCCCACCAACAACCACGCGAGGGGAGAACGGGCCGCCGGTCCGACGGCGAAGCGGACGACCTCGCCCCAGTTCGGTGCCGTGGCGCCCGAGACGGGGAGGCCGAAGATGGCGACGGAGCCCCTGCCGGCCAGGACGGTGCCGACCACCCAGGGCAGTGCCAGGGCGAGGGCCACCACCACCGCCTGCAGGGCCACCACCAGGACGCGCCAGGTCGGCTCGCGCGCGTCCAGCAGGGCCGATCCGAGCATCCAGGCCACCGCGGTGACGAGGACCATCGGGACGACGGCGGGCGCGAACCCCGCCGCGACGGCGATCACCGCACCGAGGATGACGACCTGGCCCACGGGTCGGCTGCGCCAGTGCGGCCCGGGCTCGACCGCGTACGGTGCCACGTTGGCCGCCCGGGCCAGGCGCAGGGCGATGAACGGGAACACCGCGAAGGCGACGAGCCCGTCCCAGCGCCCCGTGCCCAGCGCGCCGTAGGGCAACGGCAGCCCGAGGTAGCAGATGACGGCGATGACACGCGCCCGCGCCGACAGCAGCGGGCGCGTGAACCGCCACACGCCCCAGGCGCCGGCCGGGATGCACCCGAGGAGCAGGACCCGCTGCAGCGTCCCCATGGCGCCGAAGAGCACGGTGCCGGTGATGCCGACGAGCCCGAAGGCGGGAGAGGCCGGGGCGGTGGTCCCCACCCCGGCCGACTGCCAGCCGGAGAAGAAATGGTGCCAGCTGGTCGACCACGACGGGAGCGGCGCCAGCTGCCCGACGAGGGGCAGGGTCCCGAAGAAGAGGTCACGGGTGCCGATGGCGATGACGAGGAGCGCGATGACCACGGCGACGGCCCGCTGGCGCCCGGTGCTGAGCGGCGCCGACCGGACCCGGCGACCGAAGCGGTCCCGCCCGGCGCGCCGGCCCAGGTCGTCGAGCTCGTCGAAGTCGGCGTCCTCGCTGAAGGCCGACCCGACGCTCCCCGTCAGGACGGCGACCTGGCCTGTTCGCTCGGTCTCGCGCTCCGACCTCTCCCGCGTCGCCGTCACGGCGTTGGCGGCTTCGAGGCCCTGGTGGGTGAGCCGGCTGGCATAGCGCGAGAGCCGGGCACTACCTCGGACCTGGAGCCGGCGCACCTCGGAGTCGGGGAAGAGACGATGCTCGGCCAGCTCGCCCCGCAGCACGGACAGCTCGGTCAGCCGGCGCGCGTTCCAGCGCCACGCGCCGGTGACGGCCCGCACCCGGTCGCTGTCGCGGGCGAGCACGGCGACGACCACCTCGCCGAAGGCGAGCAGCGCCGCCTGGGGCAGCACCCGCAGCAGATGGAACCGGGTGTAGCACTTGAGCATCACACGCAGCTCGTGCCGGCGCTGGAGCGACTGCAGTGTGACGGGGTGGCGGCCCTCAGGCTCTCCGGGCACCGCCAGCGGCTCGAGCCCGCTGGCGACCGCCTCGCGGTGGCGCACCCGCGCGTCCGGGGCCACCACGACGCGCGAGCCCGCCACCTGACTGCGCCACGACAGGTCGAGGTCCTCCCCCATCGCCACGATCCCCGCATCGAAGCCCTTCAGTTCGGCGAAGAGGTCGGCCCGCACCAAGACGCACCCGCCCGGAGCGACGAAGACGTCGCGCACGGCGTCGTGCTGGCCATGGTCGACCTCGCCCTCGATGATGCGATCCACGACGGCGCCCGTCTTGTCACAGCTCATCCCGACGTGCAGGAGGATGCGCGGGTCGTCCCAGTTGAGGAACTTCGGTGACACCACGCCGGCATTGGAGCGGAACGACTCCTCCACCAGCTTGTGGACCGCATCGGGGAGCAGCGCCACGTCGTCGTGGCAGAGCAGGAAGAAGGCCGCACCCTCCACCATCCCGAGCGCCTCGTTGGAGGCGGCGGCGTAGCCGGGCCGCCCCGGCAGGTGCCGCACGAAGGCGTCGGGGAGCACCCGGGCCACCCGTTCGCCGACCTCAGAATCCGCCTCCGAGGTGGACAGGACCAGGATCGAGAGCTCTTCGTAGTCCTGGGCCGCCAGGGAGGCGAGCGCCTCCTCCAGCCAGGGTGCGGGGTCGGACGTGACCACGACGGCGACCACGGCCGGCACTTGGGCGTCCATCAGGGGGACGAGGCTATCCGCTTCGGCTTCGGGCCCTCAGGCACGGAATTCAGTCCCGGCTGCTTGCTATTGTTTAACATTCGTGATACTCTTGCACGTGAACAGAGCGGCCTGCCGGCGGTTCCTGTGTCCCGATCGTCGGAGTGAACCGACCAGACAGGAGGCTCCCAATGCCTGAAGTACCCACCCAGATCACCACCATCTCCAAGGGTGTCACGGACCTGGCCCGCGACGCCGCCTACGTGGCCGTCGGCCTCGGCGTGCTGGGCTACCAGCGGGCCCAGGTGCAGCGGGTCGAGCTGCAGAACCGGCTGTCCAAGGACCTCTCGCTGGACCAGCACATCGGCGGCGTCCGCCAGAGCGTGGCCAAGGGGTACCTCCAGATCGACGACCTGGCCGAGACGGCCGCGCAGTTCGTCGAGTCGACCCTCCAGCCGCTGGAGGACAGGTTGCCTTCCTCGGTCACCCAGGTGACGGTGAAGGCCCGGAACCAGGCTCGAGAGGTGCGGATCCAGATCCGCCAACGCGTCGGCGCCTGAGCCGCCGCACACACCACGTCCCTCCGACCATCTCCGTCAGTCCGCCTCCCACGAGGCCAGGACGTCGGCGAGGGTCGTCGCGAGGGGGATGACGGGCCGCCAGCCCGTGGCCGCCTGCAGCCGGCCCGCATCGCCGCGCAGCACCGGCACGTCGACGGGCCGCACCAGTGCGGGGTCGGTCTCCAGCGTGAGGTCGGCCTGCGCCAGCTCGAGCAGCTGGGCCGCCACCTCCGACATGGCCACGTCGCGGCCTGAGCACACGTTGTAGACCGCACCGGGGGTGCCCAGCTCGACCAGCAGTCTGTAGGCGGCCACCACGTCGCGCACGTCGGTGAAGTCGCGCCGAGTGCTCAGCGTTCCCACGGGCAGCGTGTGCGTCCCGCTCCGGCGGGCCTCCACGATCCGCTTGGCCAGCGCGGGCACGAAGAAGTTGGGCGACTGGCCCGGCCCGATGTGGTTGAAGGGCCGCACGACGAGCACGGGCTGGCCGTAGCCGCGCCAGGCCTGGAGCGCCACCGCCTCCGCCGCCAGCTTGCTGGCCGCGTAGGGGCTGGCCGGCGCCGCGGTGGTGTCCTCGGAGAGGGGCAGTTGGGCCGGGCCGACGACCCCGTAGACCTCGGCCGAGCTGACGACCAGGACACGCGGGCTGCCCTCGAGCGAACGGGCGGCTGCCAGGACCTCCGCCGTCCCGAGGACGTTGACGCGGAGCACCTGGCCGGGGTTCTCCCAACTCTCGCCGACGTGGGTCATCGCCGCGAGGTGATAGACGGCGTCCGGCTCGACGTCCGCCATCACCCGGCGGACCGCGGCGCCGTCGGCCACATCGGTCTCGATGTCGATGACGGCGACGTCGTCGCCCCGGTCCTTGAGGTGCGCGGCCAGCCAGTGGCCCACGAAGCCCTTTCCGCCCGTGATCAGCGCGCGCATGCGCGGAACCCTACTGCGAGGCCGCCCGGGCGACCGCGTAGGCCTCGAGGTGCAACCTGACGCTCTCCTCCCAGGTCCGCTCCTGCGCCACCGCGATCCCGAGCGCCCGGCGGGGTGCGGCCGGGCCCTCCTCGAGCACCGTGTCCAGCGCGGCGGCCAGCCCGGCGGCGTCGCCCGGTGCCACGAGCAGCGCAGCACCCTTGGCCATCTCCGCCATCGCCGTGCCCTCCGTGGTCACGAGGGGCGCGCCACAGGCCAGGGCCTCCAGGGCCGGCAACCCGAATCCCTCCTCGAGCGCGGGGTACGCCACGACCGACGCCTGGCGCAGGAGCGCCGGCACCCCCTCGTCGGGCAGATAGCCGGTGCGCACGATGCGCTCGGGGTGCCTGGCCGCGGCCAGCGCGCGCTCCGTCTCGGCCATCCCCCAGCCGGTCTGACCACCCAGCACCAGGACGGCGTCGGGATGGCGGCGCGCCACGAGGTCGAAGGCGGCGATCAGCGGGACGAGGCCCTTCCGGGGCTCGAGCGTGCCGATGTAGGCCACGAGCAACCGGTCGACCGGCACCCCCAATGTGCCGAGCACGGCCCGGTCCGCCCGCTCGGCCGGCTGGCGCGGCGTGAACCGCTCGTGGTCGACGCCGTGCGGCGCGACCACCACCGGAACGCGGACGTCGCAGTTGGCACGCAGCCGATCCTCCGTCACCTGGCTGACGCAGAGCAGGACGCCGGCGTGGCCCGCCGCCCGCCGGATGGCGCGGCGGAAGAAGGCGGCCTTGGAGCGCAGGTGCCATTCCGGATGGTCGAAGAAGGTGCAGTCGTGGATCGTCACCGCGCAGGGCACCGGCGACCGGGCCGGCATCGTGTAGTGGGGACCGTGGTGCACCTGCACACCCTCCGAACGCAGCACGGAGGAAAGACGGAGCTGCTCGAAGGCCAGCCGGACCGGCCGCGACACGGGAACCGCGCCCCGCACGGCGGCGCCGGCGGCGAGCCGGCGCCAGCGCTCCTGGTCGCCCCGGCGCGACACGAGGGTGAGCCCGACGTCACTGCGCTCGGCCAGGCCCCGGGCCAGCGCCATGGTGTAGTACCCGGCCCCACCCGGCCGGGACGGGACGGCCGAGACATCGAGCGAGAGCGCGAGGCGATCGTCGGTCATGGCAGGGACCGCCACAGGTCGATGTGGGCACGGGCGGCGTCGCGCCAGGTGCGCGCTGATGCGTAGGCCGCGCCCCGGCGCGCCAGGTCGGCTCGCAGGCTGTCATCGGTCAGGACGGCGGCCAGCCCGCCGGCGATGTCGTCGACGTCCAGCGGGTCGACGATCTTCGCCGACGCCGGCTCCGCCGCGCCGAGGTCGTGCACGCTCGGGACCTCGTCGGACACCACGGTCGGCAGACCGGTGCGCATGGCCTCCAGGGGCGGAAGGCCGTAGCCCTCCGTGAGCGGAACGTAGGCAAAGGCACGGGCCCGGCGGTAGAGCGCGGCCAACACCGGATCCGAGACGGCGCCGGTGAAGACGACGTGGTCAGCCCGCGCGGGTTTCGCCGGCTCGGGGCCCCACCCGTCCGGCCCGACGATCAGGAGTGACCACGGCCCGGGCAGCGAGCCGCGCACCCGGCCGAACGCCTGCACGAGCCGGTCCAGGTTCTTGCGAGGCTCGAGGGTGCCCACGGTGAGGAGGAACTCCCCACCGACCCC
>CAWIYI010000027.1:0-17422 GCA_963840245.1 uncultured Acidimicrobiaceae bacterium | reverse complement strand
CCTAAGGTCGGTGGCACCATAAGGTAGAAAGACGGGCTGCCCGGCGAGCGCAGGGAATCTCTGGCTGTGAGAGTCCCTACCGAGGCACTCGTTCGGATCCGATCGAGAGAAGGCCAGATGACCGACGCCCGCACGTTCATCATCGTCGGCGCCAGCCTGACTGGAGCCAAGGCGGCACAGACGCTCCGCGACGAGGGCTTCGAAGGCAAGGTGATCCTGCTGGGCGACGAACCGGTGCGGCCGTACGAGCGACCACCGCTCTCCAAGGAGTACCTGCAGGGCAAGGCGGGCCTCGACAAGGTCTTCGTCCACGACGAGGACTACTACGAGAAGCACGACATCGATCTCCGCCTGTCGACGCACGTGCAGTCGCTCGACGCCAAGAACCGGGAGGTGGTGCTCGCCTCCGGTGAGCACCTCGCGTACGACGCGCTGCTCCTGACCACCGGGGCGGAGCCCAGACATCTGGCGGTCCCGGGGTCCGATCTCGAGGGCATCCTGTACCTGCGCACCGTGGCCGACTCTGACCGTCTGCAGTCCGCCATTCGCGACGCCAGCCGGGTCGTGGTCATCGGTGGCGGCTGGATCGGGTGCGAGGTGGCGGCGTCGGCTCGTCAGCTGGGGGCGGAAGTCGCCGTGATCGAGGCGGCCGACCTGCCCCTCGAGCACGTGCTCGGGCCCGAGCTCGGGGCCTTCTACCGGGACGTCCACACCGATCACGGTGTGGAGTGGCACCTCGGGAACGGGGTGGCGGAATTGGGGGGTTCCCCCCGGGCCGATGAGGTCCGCCTGGTCGACGGCACGGTGGTGCGGGGCGATCTGATCGTCGTGGGTGTGGGGGTGACGCCGCGGATCGCCTTGGCGGAGGGAGCAGGGCTCAAGCTGGAGAACGGGGTCGTCACCAACGAATTCCTCGAATCGAGCGTTCCCGGGATTTTCGCCGCCGGCGACCTGGCCGACGCCTGGCATCCGGTCCTCGACGCGCGGATCCGGTTGGAGCACTGGTCGGCGGCGCTCAACCAAGGTCCGGTGGCCGCCAAGAACATGCTCGGCACGCCCACGCCCTACGAGAAGATCCCGTACTTCTTCTCCGACCAGTACGACGTCGGCATGGAGTACTCCGGCTACGCCGTCGACTGGGACCAGATCGTGTATCGAGGCGATCCCGGAACGCGTGAGTTCATCGCCTTCTGGTTGAAGGGCGACCGGCTGCTGGCGGGCATGGCCGTCAACACCTGGGACATGGCCGACACGATCGCCGAGCTGGTGGCGGCCAAACGACCCGTCGACGTTGCCCGCCTCCGCGACCCGGATGTCGAGCTGGCGCAGGTGGGAAAGTAAGCCTGCCCCTGACGGTGTCCGACTGATCAGCCGAGCTGCGAGCCGACCACCGAGACGAACGACACCATCTCGCCCGGGTAGCCCCCGAGGTTGTGCGTCATGGCCAGGCCGCGGTCGGTCGTGGCGATCCGCCGGTCCGCCGGGGCCTCCCCGCGCAGCTGGAGCCAGCACTCGAAGAACATGCGCAGACCCGAGGCCCCCACCGGGTGCCCGAAGGACTTCAGGCCTCCGTCGGGGTTGATCGGCAGGTCGCCGTCGAGGTCGAACGTGCCGGCCAGCACCTCCTTCCACGCAGTGCCGCGCGGGGCGAAGCCGAGGTCCTCCATCAGCACGAGCTCGGTCGGCGTGAAGCAGTCGTGCACCTCCGCCATGGCCAGCTGCCGACGAGGATCGGTGATGCCGGCCTGGGCGTAGGCGTCGGCCGCGGCCGCCTCGCATTCGGGGAAGTGGGTGTAGTCGTAGCCGGGGTCGATGAGGCCGGACCCGCTCCCCGCGGCAAACGAGATCGCCTTGATGTAGATCGGCTTGTCCGTGTACCGGAGCGCGTCCTCCGCCCGCACCACAATGGCGGCCGCCGCGCCGTCGGCCACCCCGGCGCAGTCGAACACGCCGAGGGTCCCGGCCAGGCGGGGGGAGCCGAGCGCGGTCTCCTTGGTGATCTCGCGCTGGAACTGGGCCCGCAGGTTGCGCGCACCGTTGTGGTGGTTCTTGACCGCGATGGAGGCCAGCACGTCGGCCATCGTGTCCTCGTCCACGCCGTACTTCCGCCCATAGGCCGGAGCAACCATGGAGAACATCGCGGCTGCCGTCAGCGTGCGTGCGGTGCCGTCACCCGGCGGGTTCATGCCGTTGAGGCCCTGGTACCCGCTGTCCTTGACCTTCTCGGCGCCGACGGCCATGGCCACGTCGTAGGCGCCCGACGCCACCGCGTAGACGGCGCCGCGCAAGGCCTCGGACCCGGTGGTGCAGTAGTTCTCGACCCGCGTGACCGGCTTGTTGCGCAGCTGTAACGGCCGGGCCAGCGCGATGCCGCTCATGCCGCTCTGGGCCGTGCCGAACCAGTAGGCGTCGACGTCCTCCTTGGACACGCCGGCCGACGCGAAGGCCTCGGTGCTGGCGTCGACGATCAGGTCGTCGAGGCCCTTGTCCCAGAGCTCGGCGAACTTGGTACAGCCCATGCCGACGATGGCGACCTTGTCGCGGATGCCGTGTGAGCCCATCAGGCCGCTCCTCCCGCGCGCACCGGGCGCGCCTTCCAGAAGTAGTCATGGATGCCGTCGGCGCTGAACAGCCGGCGGAACGTCATCTCGACCCGGCTGCCGGCGCGGATCTCGTCCGGGTCGGCGTCGGTCAGCTCGACCGGGTACCGCCCGCCGCCGTCGAAGTCCACCACGGCGAACACGATGGGCGGGCTGGGCGAGTAGGCGAGGCGGTCGATGGTGGAGGTGACCACGGTGCCGGTGGCGTCGGCCATGGCGACCGGTTCCATGTCGTCGACGGCACCGCCCTCCATGGAGACGCGCGAGGGCGGCAGGTGGACCGCGCCCGAGCTGCGGTCCTTCGACCCGACGAAGCCGAACTTCCACTCCTCGTTGCGGTAGGCCGCCGTGCTCGACACCCGGGCCGGCTCGGGCCGACGGGGCGGCTCGGGCTGGAGCTGGCCCCGCCAGGCCAGGAACTTGGCGTAGGGGAGGGGAGCCCCGTTGGCGACCTGATCGGCGATCGGGCGGGTGGGGCGCCACCCCGCCAGCGCCTCGGTCGTACGCAGGACGACGGCGTCGGCACCGTCGGCCAGGTGCAGGAGCACCACGGTCATCCCCGCAGGCGCGCCGGCGTCCGCCATCGACTCCAGGGCGCTGGCGAGCACCAGGAGCGGGTGGGCCGTGCCGCTCTGCCCGACGCTGGACGTCAGGTCATCGACCACCACCGGCTGAGCCAGACCCAGCTTCTTGACCAGCCCGGAGACGGCTCGCCCGTGCATGCCGGTCACCACCAGGCGCCCGACGTCAGCGGCCTCCACACCGGCGGATTTCAGGGCTCTGGCCAGGGCATCTTGGCCCAGAGCCAGGTAGCGGTTCTCGCCGAACCGCTCCTCCCACAGCTTGGAGGTACGGTCGCCCGGTGCCCGCCATCGATCGGTGAACTCCTCCGTGGCCGAGGCGGCGGCCAGGAGCTCCGCCAGGACACCGGGCCCCTCCCCGACGAGCGCGGCGGCCCCGGCATCGCCGCCGGAGGACTCGTCGGCACTGGTGGGAAGGCCATCCCTCAGGTCCCCGGCGACCACCAGGTTGACCCCGCTGCCCCGGAGCGCGGCAATTAGGCAGCCCACCCCGGAGCGCAACGCACCTCCGAAGTCGTAGGCACCGACGTCGCCCGGCAGGCGCAAGGCGGCCGCAACTGCCGCTGCGTTGGTCTTGTCGAGATACGCGGGCACGGACGTGGCGAACCAGAGGGCGTCAGGGGTGTGGCCCGGCGCCGAGCGGAGCGCCAACCTGGCCGCCTCGACCCCGAGAGTCGTGGTGTCTTCGTCGTGGGACGCCACGGCGCGGGTGCCCTTCCCGCCCCCGCTACCCATGAAGGACGCAATGTCCGCCCGGGTGAGCCGCCGATAGGGCACGTATCCCGCCACACTGATGATGCCTCGCACGGCGCACGAGCCTAACTGGTGCCCGAACGCCGTCTGACGGGTCGTCAGGTCAACCCCGAAGAGGTACAGCGGGCAGACTGTTCTTCATGGCGGACTTGCCGGCTCCCGACCTCCCTCACCTGCCACCGAGAGCTACCGGAGGGCTCACACAACGCGTGGCCGACGCCGACCGGGACCGGACTGTCACCCAGCTGCGGGAGCACGTGGTCGAGGGCAGCCTCACGCTCGACGAGTTCTCCGAGCGGGTCGGGCTCGCCCTCGAGGCCCGGACCCGAGCCGATCTCGACGCCGTCATGGTCGACCTTCCGCCGGTCCGCCAGCCCGACCAGCGCCTGCCCGAGCCCAGCGCCGCCCCGGCGAAGCAGAAGCGGCGATGGCATGTCGCGGTGATGAGCGGCCACAGCACCAAGGGTCGCTGGCGCATCAGCGGGCGGACGAACGCAGTGGCCGTCATGGGCGGCTGCGACATGGACCTGCGCCGGGCCGAGATCGACGGCCCGGAGGTCGAGATCACCGCGGTGGCGTTCTGGGGAGGGGTCAACATCATCGTCCCGGAGGGCTTCGACGTGGAGCTGCAGGGCTTCTCGTTCATGGGCGGCCGTGAGCTGAGGCTGCGCGACGTGCCCATGGTGCGGGGCTCGCCCCGGATCGTGGTGCGGGGCTTCGCCGTCATGGGGGGCATTGTCGTGAAGAGCCGCCCGAACCGATCGGCCAAGCGGCTGGGAAAGGGCGGCGCGAAAGCCGAGATCGATTCGCCGGGCGCCGACGCCGACGCCGCCAACCTGGCTGCGCTCGGCCAGGACGTCCGCCGCCAACTGGACGGCCCGCACCCCGGACAGTCGCCTGAGCCTGCGAGTGGCGCCACCGAAGCAGCCAACGCTCTCCCGAGCGATGGGACGGTCACCATCCTTTTCTGCGACATGGTCGACTACGCCGGCATGACCGAGCGGGTCGGCGACCAGGCCAGCCGCGAGATCTTGCGCGAGCACCACCGCATCGTGCGCGCGGCCATCGCCCGCCACGGTGGCCGCGAGATCAACGTCCAGGGGGACGGCTTCATGGTCAGCTTCGGCGGTGTGGCCCGGGCTCTGCGCTGCGCGATCGACATCCAGCGCGCTTTCTGTGCCCACGTTCCGGAAGAGGGTGGCGAGCCGATTGCGGTGCACATCGGCATCCACACGGGTGACGCGCTGGACGAGGGCGACGACTACCTCGGGCACACGGTCATCGTGGCGAGCCGGTTGGCCGATGCCGCCGGCGCGGGCGAGATCCTCGTGTCCTCGTTGTCCGAGCAACTCGTCCAAGGGTCGGGGGAGTTCACGTTCGACGGCCACCGCGAGACGCGCCTCAAGGGCATGGAGCTGGCGCAGCTCTCCGCCACCCTCGCCTGGGCCGAGTGAAGAGGTGGACGCCAAAGAGCGTTGGCAAGAGGCCGGCCTCTACGACCCGCTCGACCCGGACGCGGCCGAGCGCCTGGCGCTCCTCGAGTACCTGACCGAACGTGGGGCCACCATCGAGCAGATGGTCGTGGCGCACGCGATGGGAACGCTGCCGGGTGTCGCGGGCGACCTGGTGACCCAGGGCCGGACCGAGATGGTATCCGTGGCCGACATCGCGGAGCGGAGCGGCTTCCCCGTCCAGCGCGTCATGCGCGCCCTGCTGGCCGCCGGCATTCCGGCCCGGCGCGATACCGAGGTCCCCGGCGACCTGGCGTCGTTCATGACGGCCTTCGAATCCGGGTCGGCGATCCTGGGCGAGGAGGCGATCCTTGCTTTCACGCGGGTCCTGGGGGCCGCCGCCAACAACATCGCCGAAGCGGCCATCGCACTCTTCTTCGCAGAGCTCGGACCGGGCACGGTCCGCCAGGGTCCCAACGAGCTCGCCCGGGCCCGCCTGGCCGAGACCGCCACAGCCGCCTTCACGGAGGTGCCCGGTGCCTTGGCTCTCTTGGTGATGGACGCCTTCGAGCGGGCACAGCGTCGGGCGGTGGCGGCCCGGTCCTGGATGGGTCCGACCTCTGCCGCCCAAGGAGAGGACGACGGCCCGACCGAGGTGGTCGCGCTGGGGTTCGTCGACCTGGTGGGGTCGACGGCCTGGGCGCAGGCGATCAATCTGCGGGACCAGAACCTGGCCCTCACCCGGTTCGAGTCGGCCGCCTGGACCAGCGCCGTCCTGGCCGGTGGCCGGGTGATCAAGACGATCGGGGACGAGGTCTTCTTCGCCGCGCCGGACGCCGAGGCCGCCTGCCGCATCGGGGTCGAGGTCTGCCGGGCGGCGGCCGACGACGAGGTCCTGCCTCCGGCCCGCGGGGCGGTCGGCATCGGCCCGGCCACCCCGCGCGAAGGCGACTACTACGGGCCGCTGGTGAACCTCCTGGCGCGGCTCGTGAAGACCGGCGCCCCGGGCGAGCTCGTGGTGACCGAGGCGGTGGCGAAGGACCTGGTGCCGGACTTGTGGTCGCTCCGCCCGCTCGGGCCGGCCGAGCTTCGAGGCATCGAAGGTCCCGTCCGGGTGTTCATCGCCGAGCGCCGCGAACCCTCCGACTGATCCCCCCGCTCGGCGGTTGACGGGGTCCGGCCCCTCCGATGCTCCGCGATGCGGCTGCGCCTTCAGCCCGTCCGGAAGATCGACGTCGGCCCCGGGAACGACTCCGGAGGAGACGCGGGGTGTGCCCTATGATGTCGGCCTTATCTGACGCACCGTCAGATCCGGCCGTCACATCCATTGGCCGGCCACGTGGAGGCAGCAATGGAGTTCGAGTTCTCGCCTGAGCAACTGGCCTTCGTGAAGGAGGTCGAGAGCTTTCTCGATGCGAACGACGACCCGGACGTGTTCGACCTGACCAGGGAGAACATGGCCCAGATCGTCGACACGCCCAAGCGGCGTGCGTTCATGGCCTCCCTGGGCGAGCGGGGTTGGCTGGGCATGACCTGGCCCAAGGAGCACGGCGGCTCCGAGGGGGAGGGCGTCTACGAGTACCTGCTGAACGAGCAGCTGGCCGGCCGCGGCGGTCCCCAGATCGGCAAGGGCGTCGGCATCGTCGGCAAGACGATCATCCGCCACGGCAACGAGCGGCTGAAGGCCGAGTTCCTCCCCAAGATCCTGCGCAACGAGGTCGAGTTCGCCGTCGGCTACTCCGAGCCCAACGCCGGGTCCGACGCCGCCTCCATGCAGCTCAAGGCCACCCGCGACGACGGCGGCTGGATCCTCAACGGCCAGAAGACCTGGACCACGTCCGCCCACTTCGCGGAGTGGTACTGGGTGGGGGGGCGCACCGACCCCGAGTCCAAGCACGCCGGCATCACGCTCTTCCTCGTGCCCATCGACCAGCCCGGCATCACGGTCAACGCCATCTGGACCATGGGCGACGAGCGCACCAACGAGGTGTTCCTCAACGACGTCTTCGTGCCGGACGACTACGTGGTGGGGGAGGTGGGCCGGGGATTCCAGTACATCTCGGAAGCGCTCGACCTCGAGCGCTTCACCATGTTCACCCTCTCGCCCATTCAGCAGCGTTTCGAGTTGCTCGTCGAGTACGTGCGGACGACGGTGCGCGACGGCGTGCCGATGAAGGACGACCCGGTCATCCGCCAGCGCCTGGCCCAGCTCGCCACCCAGCTCGAGGTGGCCCGGGTGATGGGGCTGAAGTTCGTCTTCGAGTCGTCCAAGGGTGGTGCTGCTCCGACGGCGGAGGCATCGGAGTACAAGCTCTTCGCCACCGAGCTCTCCAAGCGCCTGGCCAACGCCTCCATGGACATCGCCGGGCCGGGTTCGCAGCTGCGGGTCAAGACGGAGGAGGCACCCATGGCGGGCCGGTCCGAGTCGACGTATCGCTACACCGTGATCGACACCATCGGTGGGGGCGCCTCGGAGATCCAGAAGAACATCATCGCCCGGCGCAAGCTCGGACTGCCGAAGAACTTCTGAGGTGGAGGAGACGCCGTCTTCAGCGGACGGCCCCCTCAGTGGGGTCACGGTGCTCGACCTCTCGACGGTCGGGCCGGCGGCGCGTTGCACCCGGCTGCTGGCCGACTACGGCGCGTTCGTGGTGAAGGTGGGTCCGGTTCCTGCGGCCGACGCGGCGCCGATCGTCCCCCCGTACTTCGCCTACAGCGGGCACCGCGGCATGCGGCGCGTCCTGGTGGACCTGAAGGATGCCGAAGGGCGCGAGGCCTTCCTTTCTCTGGCGGCGACGGCCGACGTGGTGGTGGAGAGCTTCCGGCCCGGCGCCGTCGACCGGCTGGGGATCGGGTACCAGGCGGTGTCGGCGCGCAACCCGCGGGTGGTCTACTGCTCGACCAGTGGCTACGGGCAATCCGGCCCTGCTTCGCAGTGGGCGGGGCATGACATCGACTACCTTGCCGTCGGCGGGTACCTGGCCATGAGCACACCGGGGGTCGACGGTGCACCACCGTTGCCGGGTGCCACCGTGGCCGACGCCGCGGCGGGTGGCATGCAGGCCGCGCTGGCCATCACCGCGGCGCTGGCGGGGCGGGCCTCGACGGGGCGGGGCGCGTATCTCGATGTGTCGGTGGCCGAGGGCGTGCTGTTCTTGACGTCGTTGGCCGTCGACGAGCAGCTCGCTTCGGGGGGTGACGTCCGACCGGGACACGACGTGCTGTCGGGGCGGTACGCCTGTTACGGGACCTATGCGGGGTCGGACGGGAAGTGGCTGGCGGTAGGGGCGATCGAGGCGAAGTTCTTCGCCAACCTCTGTGCTGCGCTGGGGTGTCCCGAGCTGGCGGCATCGCAATTCGACGACGATGCGCAGCCGGCGATCCGGGCGGCGCTGGCTGCTGCGTTCGCCACGCGCACACGGGACGAGTGGGAGGCGGAGCTGGCGGGGGCCGACACGTGCGTGGCGCCCGTCCTCGAGATCGCCGAGGTGGCTTCGTACCCGCACTTCGTCGCCCGAGGCGTCGTCGGGGCGGCATGGCATCCGGTGGAGGGTGCGCTGCAGCAGCTGGCGCCGCTGCTCGCGGGAATGGAACGGTCCGCACCGGGGGCGGGGACACCGGTGCCGCTGCCCGACATGACGCGGACGGACACCGAGCATCTCTTGAAGGAGGCCGGCGTGGACGGCGAGACCGTGGCCCGCTGGGTGGCGCGGCAGGTGGTGGCATGACGGCTGACGCGTTGGCCGAGATGCGTGAGCTGATCGGCAAGGAGCAGTACCACGAGGTCGGAGAGTTCCCGGTCGAGCGCGGCTACGTGTGGACGTCGTGTGCCTCGGTCGAGAACGGCAACCCCCTCTACTGGGATGACGAGGTCGCCGGGGCGCTGACCGGCGGTCCGGTGGCGCCGCCGTCCATGGTCTCGGTCTGGTTCCGGCCGCACCACTGGGCCCCGGGACGGACGGAGGAGGCGCTGCCGCTGCAGGTCCACTTCGACCTGAAGGAGCGCTTCGGCCTGCCCGAGGCGGTGATGACCGACAACACGATCGAGTTCCACGTCCCGGTGCGCATGGGCGACGTCCTGCGGACCCACCAGGTGCTGCGCTCGGTCAGCGAGGAGAAGACGACCAAGCTCGGGACGGGACGCTTCTGGGTGATCGACGTCGTGTACTCGAACCAGGACGGTGAGCTGGTCGCCGTGGAGTCCTACACGGGCTTTGGGTACCGGCGGGGAGAGGCTTCGTGAGCACCGCTCTGCAGCCCCAACGCCTGCTGGTCGACGTCGCGGTCGGCGACGAGTTACCGGCCCTCGATTATGAGGTCACCGCGACGACCGTCGTCCTGGGCGCACTGGCCACCCGGGACTGGCGCCCCATGCACCACGACAAGGACTTTGCCGTCCACCGCAACGGGACCCGGGACATCTTCTTGAACACCCCCAACCAGGCCGCCTGGTTCGAGCGCTACCTGACCGACTGGAGCGGGCCGCACGGCCGCCTGGCCCGGGTCACGTTCCGTATGAAGGGATCGGTCTTCCCAGGTGACACCATGTCCCTGCAGGGTGTGGTGGAGTCGACCGAGGTGGACGCCGTCGGCTGCGGCTTCGCGTCCGTGGCGGTGACCCTGTCGGTCGACGGGGACGTCAAGACCACCTGCGCTGCTCGCCTTGCGCTGCCCCGGAGCGCCGACGACAACCCGTGGGCTCGCCGCGGCGACAGTTGGCGACCCTCGCCGTCGCCGTCGGCATCGTCGTGATTCGTACGCCTCCGTCCATCCGCATGTGCATGTGCCCGTGCATGTGCTCGTGCATGTGCCCCCGAGCAGGAAAGAGATTCTGAGTGCTGGACCTTGATTTCGACCAGGAGCAGGAGCTGTTGCGCCAGACGGTGCGCGATGTCCTCGGCCGCCATTGCCCGCTCGAGGTCGTGCGCGCCATGGAGGACGACCCCGTCGGCTATCCCGCGGCGCTGTGGACGCAGCTCGGCGAGCTCGACCTCATCGGGCTGCTGCTGCCCGAGGAACACGGGGGCTCGGGGATGTCCCTCGTCGAGGGTGTGGCGCTCTACGAGGAGCTCGGGCGCGCGCTGGCCCCGACGCCGCACTTCGTGAGCGCGGTGATGGGTGGGGGTGTACTGGCCGCCGCCGGGAGCGACGCCCAGAAGGAGCAGTGGCTGCGACCCGTTGCCTCCGGTGAGAAGATCGTCACCCCGGCGTGGCTCGAGCCCGAGAACGGGTTCTCTCCCCGCGGCGTGGAGGCACGGGCCGAGGTCGAGGGCTCGCGGCTTCCGGCTCAATGGGGTGAAGCGCCACGTCGCCTTCGCCTCGGCCGCCGACCGGCTCGTCGTCCTCGCCCGGACCGGCGACGCGCCCGAGGCCGTCGACCTGTTCCTCGTCGACGCAGCGGCGAGCGGGGTGGTGTTGCGCCAGCAGTTCAGCATCTCGTCCGACACGCAGTACGAGGTCACGCTCACCGACGTGGTGGTCGGTGTGGACGACCGCATCGGGCCGGCGGGGAGCGGGTGGGCCACCTGGCAGGACGTGCTCGAGCCGGCGCTCGTGCTCCTCGCCGCCCAGGCCGTCGGCGGTGCGCGCTACGCCCTCGAGATCACGACGCAGTACGCCAAGGACCGTCACCAGTTCGACAAGCCGCTCGGTGCGTTCCAGGCGCTGGCCCACTACCTCGCCGATGCCGTCACCAATCTCGACGGTGCCGAGCAGCTCGTGCACGAGGCGGCCTGGGCCGGCGCGTCCGGCCGGTCCCTCGAGTCGTTGGCGCCGATGGCCAAGCTCTTCGCGTGCTCGACCTTCCGCGACATCACGGCCATGGCCCAGCAGCTCTTCGGTGGCATCGGGTTCACGCTCGACTTCGACATCCAGCTGTACTTCAGGCGGGCCAAGCAGCAACAGCTGATGTGGGCCAACGACCGCGCCCTCGAGGACGCGGTGGCGGGTGCTCTCTTCGACTGATCCGGCCAGCTGCTCTTCGTTACCCCGTCATGGATGCTCCGGTTCAGGTCAGAGGGTTGAAAGAGGGCTGAGCGCTTCTGGCCGGGCTCAGGGTCTCAGCACCGGGACATGTTTCTGAGACTATAAACGAGTTCGTTTAGAGTTGCGGTACACATCCACCCGGCTCAGGGTCACAGAACCGGGGGGACCGGTTGCTAACTTGCTGCGTCCATGGCACGTGACTCGCTGAGCCTCGCGGAAGCCCGACGGGTCGCCCTCTCGGCGCAGGGTCTCCGGGGCGCCCGGGTCACCAAGGGCGGCCTCCCTGCGATGGTGCGCCGACTCGGTGCCGTACAGCTCGACACCATCTCTGTCCTGGCGCGCTCGCACGAGCTGGTGGCCTACGCACGGCAGGGAGCCGTCGGACGGGCGAAGGTGGAGCAGGCCTACTGGGGCCCCAAGAGCGCGACGTTCGAGTACTGGTCACACGCGGCCTGTGTGCTGCCGCTCGAGGACTGGCCGGCCTACGAGTTCAAGCGGCGTGCACGGCGCGCCAAGGGCAGGCGTTGGCACACGTTGGAGGATCGGGACAAGACCTGCGACGAGGTGGTGGCCCGCCTACGGGCCGAGGGACCGCTGACCGCCAATGAGCTCGGTGGGGCCAAGAAGGGGGGGCCGTGGTGGGACTGGTCGGAGGTCAAGATCGCGGCAGAATGGCTGCTCGACATCGGCGAGCTGGTCTGCCGCAAGCGGCGCGGCTTCGCCCGCGTCTACGACCTCGCCGAGCGCGCCATTCCCGGATGATCTGCTGCAGCAGGAGTGGAGCGACGAGGAGTGCGCCGCGCGGCTGGTGGCGGCTGCGGGACGCTCGTTGGGCGTGGCGACGGAGGCCGACCTGGCCGTGTACCACGGCCTGCCGCGCGCGTTGGTGCGTGGCGCGTTGGGTGCATCCGGGTTGACGGAGGTGTCGGTGGCGGGGTGGAAGGAGGCCGCCTTTGCCGATCCCGGCGCGCTCAGCTCGGTGGGCACCCGGATGAGGGGACGGACCGTGCTGCTGTCCCCGTTCGACTCCCTCCTCTGGTACCGGGAACGGGTGGAGCGCCTCTTCGGCCTGCGGCACCGGCTGGAGGCCTACACCCCGAAGGAGAAGCGCATCTACGGCTACTTCGCCATGCCCGTCTTGGACGGTACGCGCATCGTCGGGCTCGTCGACCCGGGCCGGCGGGGCGAGGTGCTGGTGGCCAAGCAGGTGACGCTGCTGCGCCCCGGTGCCGCGGCGGCGGTGGCGCGGGCGCTGGTGGAGGCGGCGTCCTGGGTCGGCTGCACGGCGTGCGAGGTCGAGCGCGTCGAACCGGTAACGGCGCGAGCCGATCTCGAGGCGGAACTGGTGGCGGGGTTCGCCGGCTGATCTCCCTATGTGCTGATTCCCGATGTGGCGGCGCGTTCGGCGATCCGCTCGAACGTATGAACGTCACCGCCGTAGGGCCCCGTCTGGTCCGGATGGTGCAGCACGAACTGGTCGAAGCCGAGCTCGGCATACGGGCCGACGAGGTCGTCGTACTGGTCGAGCGAGGTGATGACGGGTTCGGTCGGGGTCCACAAGAGCACTTTGCCCATGCTCGAGGAGTCCCGGCCGGCGGCGTCGCACGCGCGTTCGAAGAGGGGGAGCTGCCGGCGCACCGCTTCCAGCATGGTCGCGGGCGTGCCCGGGCCGCGCCCGGTGGGTCCGACCGTGACCCAGCTGCTCCCGTGGGTGGCGACAAGGGCGAGGCCCTTGGACCCGCCGGCGGCGATGGTGAGCGGGAGGGGCCGCTGCAGCGAGCCAGGTGTGCTGGGTGCTTCGGCGGCGGTGTAGTGGGCGGTCGCCATGGACGTGCGTGCCGCGGGCCCGCCGTCCACGATCGGCTGGAGCACCTGGAGGAACTCCGCGAAGCGGGCCAGGCGATCGGCGCGTGTCCACGGTTCTTGCCCGAGCGCCGTCGCATCCGGGTCCCTCGCTACCCGGGCCGAGCCCGAGGTCGAGCCGGCCGCCACTCAGGTCGTCCAACGCGAGGGCGTCGCGGGCGAGTGTCACGGGGTGGCGGAAGTTCGGCGTGGCGACAAGGGTGCCGAGCCGCACACGTTCCGTCACTGCTGCCGCGGCGGCGAGGACGGGTACCGAGGCGTGCCAGGGTCCGTCCGGCATCCCGCCCCAGCGAATGTGGTCGTAGGTCCATGCCGCATGGAAACCGGAGCGGTCCGCCCATTCCCACTGGTGACGAGCCTCGGCCCAGCGGTCGGAGGGAAGAATCACGAGGCCGATGCGCACGCCGCTGAACCTACCCGGGGACCGATACGTTGGCGCGGTGGCCAATGAGAAGGAAGCGAATCGGTGGAACCATGACCAGTGGGTGACGGCGTGGCCAAGCCGGGAGCGCCTCACCGAGGCCCTGTCGCCGCACCTCCTGGAGGCGGTCGGCGCCCGGCCGGGCCAGCGGGTCTGTGAGATCGGTTGTGGCGGCGGGCTCCTGTCCATCGCCCTCGCTGGGGGAGTGGCGCCGCACGGGCAGCTGGTCGGCGTCGACATCTCGGCACCTCTCGTCGAGTTGGCCCGGGTCAGGGCAAGCGAGGCGGGCGTGAGCAACATCGAGTTCCTCGTGCTGGACGCGCAGACCGATCGCTTCGGTGAGGACCCCTTCGACCTCGCCGTGAGCCAGTTGGGCGTGATGTTCTTTGACGAGCCGACAGTGGCGTTCGGCGCCATCCGCGCCGCGCTGCGGCCAAGGGGGCGGTTCGTCTTCGCCTGTTGGCAAGGGGTGGAGCAGAACCCCTGGCACACGGGCACCGCCTTGCGCGCCTTCGTTCCCCCGCCCAAGGTCCCACCCCCGGGCAAGAGCCCGGTCGGCCCCTTCGCCTTGGGCGACGACGAGTACGTCCGCGACGTCCTCGGTGCGGCGGGGTTCACCGACGTCGAGAGCAGGGCCCTCGAGATCACGGTCCGGGCCCCGGCCAGTGCGGTGGCGGATCCGTCGTTGCTTCCGTTCATGGGCGTTCCACCCCACCGCCTCGAGGAGGCCGAGGGGGTCCTGGAGGCGCACCTCCAGACGTTCGTCGTCGGTCCCGACGAGTACGACTACCCCTTGGCGTTCCGGATCTACGAGGCCGTCAACGGCTGATGGCCGGGTACAGCGGGACGCCGCTGGCCAAGAAGCTGGGCATCGTCGAGGGGTCGACCCTGGCCCTCGTCAACGCCCCGCCCGGCGTCATCGACGGTCTGCCGCCGGAGGTGACGGTGAAGCGCCAGGCCCGCGGGAAGGCGGACGTCGTGGTCGCCTTCTTCACCGAGCGGCGCGACTTCGAACGCCGCGTCGAGGCTCTGGGCCGGATGATCTACCCGTCCGGGGGACTGTGGGTGGCCTGGCCCAAGCGCTCCTCGGGTCGGGCGAGCACCATGCACGAGCACGTGGTGCGCGAGGTCGCCCTCCCGCTCGGGCTGGTGGACAACAAGGTCTGCGCCATCGACGAGACCTGGTCGGGCCTGCGCGTCGTGTGGCGGCGCGAGCGCCGTACCTCGAGCTAGAGGAAGCCGATTCGCGAGAGCGGCCAGATCCGCATGTCGACCTTGCCGACGATCGTCGACTCGCGGATGGGGCCCCAGTAGCGGCTGTCGCACGACTGGGGCCGGTTGTCGCCCATCACGAAGACGTCCCCGGCGGGAATCCGGTAGGCGTGGTGCAGCGAGTAGGCGGCGTTCGACGGCCCCGGGTAGGTGTCGTTGCGGATGTCCGGCGGGAGGTACGGCTCGGGCAGCGCGTGCCCGTTGATGTACACGCGGCCGTCGGCCAGCGAAATGAGCTCGCCCGGGAACCCGATGACGCGCTTGACGAGATCCGAGACCGCCGGCCCGGCGCAGTCCTCGGTCGGCGGAGTGGAGAACACGACGATGTTGCCGCGGTCGACGCCGTGGAGGTGGTAGCTGAGCTTGTTCACCACGATCCGGTCCCCGATCTGGAGGGTCGGCTCCATGGAGCCCGAGGGGATGGAGTAGGTGGCGACCACGAAGGTGCGCAGCAGGACGGCGACGAGGATGGCGACGACCACGACACCAACCAGCTCCACGATCCAGCGGGTGGAGGACACCTTGGCCTCGCCATCCGCCTCGGGCCCTGGGTCGTCAGCCGGTTGCTGGTCGACGTCGTCCATGGGACAAGAAGTATGACGCGGCCTCCGGCGGGGTCGCGCAGCGGGGCCGTCACGACCCCGGGGCACAATGGGGTTCGTGGTGCGCGCGGTGATCTTCGACTTCTACGGGACCCTGGCCCACTTCGCGGACACGACGGTCTCCAACTACGAGACCGTCTTCGCCGCCCATGGCTACCGGCCGGAGCGCTCCGTCCTCGACAGCTACTTCGCCCGCTACGACGGGGTCGACCACGCGGAGCACTCGGTCAGCGAGGAGGCCTACGAGGCCTGGGTGCGGGCGCGCCTGCGTGACCTGACCGGTGCCTGTGGCGTGCCTGACGCGGACGTCGAGGTCCTCATCGACTCCCTGCGCGCGTCGGACCAGGGCCCGATGGTGCCCTATCCCGAGGCAGCGGCGACACTGTCGTCGCTGCGCGAGGCGGGTTTCGCCATCGGCGTCTGCTCCAACTGGGGCTGGGAGCTCAACGGGTTCCTCGAGGGCGTCGGGCTGCTCCATCTGGTCGACGCCGCGGTGACCTCGGCGCGCGCCGGGGCGCGCAAGCCGCATCCCGGCATCTACGCCTCGTCGATGTCGGCATTGGGCGTCGACGCGGCGGACGTCGTCTTCGTCGGCGATTCGTGGGAACCCGATGTACGGGGCCCGCGGCGGCTCGGCATGACTGCGGTCCACGTCTGGCGCGTGGAGGAACGGTCGGGGCAGCAGCCGCCGGCGCTCCAGCCGGGCGACCACCGGGTGGGGGAGCTGACGGGGATCCTCGGGATCGTCCGTGGTGCGCTACACCCCGCGGGGCCAGCGCATGACGAGCGCATCGGGGGTCCAGTCCGGCCATGACGGGCTCCCCACCGCGAAGCCGTGGCTCAGGACCGCCACGGCGCGAGGTCCGGCGCGCCTCGTGTTGTCGTAGACGGTGGTCGTGTCGGCCAGCATGATCGCGTCGGCCGCGAGCGGCCAGAGCCGGCGGTAGCGTCCCCGGATCTTGTCCTCGGGCACCGTGTGCCCGCCGGCGGCGACCCGCGCCGCCACGCGGGCGACCGCGAGCTCCTCGGGGACCATCACGACGTGCAGTGCGGTGTAGAACCCCGCAGCGGTGGCCGTGCGGAGCAGGTCGAGCTTCGACGGGTGGGAGAAGACCGTCTCGGCGATCAGCGGCTGGCGCCGTTCGATGAGAGCCGTACGTGTGGCGGCCGCGATGCGCGCCGCCTCGTAGGAGTGGGCGGCGGGGTCATCGGGCCAGCGCTGCTCGGCGATGGCGTCGGCGTTGACGACGCCGGCGGTGGGAAGGACGAGGCGCCAGGGTGAGCCTGACGAAGGTCGACTTGCCCGCGCCGTTCGGCCCGACCACGAGGTCGAGTCGCATGGGTGGCCCTCGTCAGTCCAGCAGTGTGGTGGTGCCGTCGGGCTCGTAGCGCCGGAGACGGCCCTCGTCATCGAGGGCGACCGTCACGACGCCCTCACCGGCGAGCACGTCCCCGTAGTGCACCGTGCGCAGGCGCTCCGCGATGGCGGCATCCGCCTCGGCGTTGGCGACCAGGCGCTCCTCGGGGCTCAACTCGGTGAGGGAGAGCGACCCGGCCAACGCGGCCTCGACCCGGCGCCGGGCGGTGGAGTGGTGGGCCGACACCGTGCGCCCCACCCGGGCCCAGTGGTCGAGCTGCTGCTTGGTCGAGCGGCTGTGGCGCGCCCCCTCCACCGCGGCCGAGTCGACGAGGTCGGCCGCGAAGCGGGTGACTCGATCTGCGGTCATTGCGGCCTCCCTGGGTCGTGCGTTTCTCTCTGCGACAAGTGTAACAGTCTGCTACGTCACTCGTCGCCGACCGGGGGCCGGCCGTTCTCGGCCAGCCCGGCGGCGAGGGTCGCCCGGTCGTCCGCGCTGAGGAGGGTGAACTGGAGGTTCGCCGCAGTGAGGGGCTG
>CAWIYI010000026.1:0-85335 GCA_963840245.1 uncultured Acidimicrobiaceae bacterium | reverse complement strand
TGGACATACGCGCTGTCTATAAACTTGGCTATTTGCTGGAAACGCCGTATGAATCCTGCGCTACTCGCTCTCTAGAGGTCGTGAGACATCCGCTTCGTACGATGCGGTCATGGACAAAGAGGGCAGTGACAATGCGACAGGTGCGGTCAATCAGCAGGAAAGACTGGAGTCGTACATAGCGGGTTTTGTAGACGGAGAAGGATGCTTTCACGTGGCGATCCAAAGGAACGCCTGTACGAGATGCGGATGGCAACTCGTACCGGAGTTTCGGATTAGCCAGGATGTATCTCGAGTCAAGGTCTTGGACCTGGCCCGGGAGCTCCTGGGTTGCGGATCACTCCGTGAGAACCATCGACACTCGGACGACCACACGTTTGTGATGGTCGTCCGTCGACGGCAGGATCTGCTCGAAAGAGTGATTCCCTTCTTCGAACGAAACCCGTTACTGAGCTGCAAACAAGAGGAGTTCGTCACCTTCGCCGAAATCGTGAGAGCGATGGCAGGAGGCGAGCATCTTGTGGCTGAAGGCTTCGAACGGCTCGCCGCTCGAGCTCTTCAGATGAACGGTGGTGGTCGGTACCGACGGCTTCACCGGAGCTCAGAATCCAGAATCCTCAGAGACCATATGCCAAGCACCCTCGCTGATCTGCGAGCGTGAAGATATGGTCCGATCTGCATGGCGACATGCAGAGCCAGGCAGAAATGTCCTGGCCCCCGGCCGATTGGTCGGTGGTAACAAGAATGTCGGTCCCTATCCGATGCAGCCGTAGGAGATTTGAGAAAGGCTGTCCCTAGTACGAGAGGACCGGGACGGACGTAGCTCTCGTGTGCCAGTTGTCCTGCCAAGGGCACGGCTGGTTTGCGACCTACGGGTGGGATAAGCGCTGAAAGCATCTAAGTGCGAAGCCCGTTTCGAGATGAAATCTCCCACAGGGTTAACCTGGTAAGGCCCGTGGCTAGACGACCACGTTGATAGGCCGGAGGTGTAAGTGCAGCAATGCATTCAGCCGACCGGTACTAATCGGCCGAGGGCTTGGAGACCTACTCGTGCTCGTGCTCGCTTTGGAACGCTCAGGGGCTGCGGAAACGCAGCCTCAGGCGTGGCCCCGTCCGTCAAAAGGGATGGCTGAGCCCCGCCGAGTGCAAGATTTCCGGTGGCCATGGCGGCGGGGAAACACCCGTTCCCATTCCGAACACGGCAGTTAAGCCCGCCCGCGCCGATGGTACTTGGGGGGAGGCCCCCTGGGAGAGTAGGACGCCGCCGGGATTTCTCACGAAACCCCCTCAGAGCTTCGGCTCGAGGGGGTCTCGTACGTTCAGGGCACCGATCACCGAAGACCCGTGGATCCGCTGCGATACTGCCGCCCATGCGGCCCCCGCCGACTTCCCGGGCAGCTGAGCCCACCGGACACCCATGACGAGGGGTCGGCTCCGCATGCGGCCGATGGGCCCGCGGGACATCGACGAGGAGCATCGGACCTCCACCCCGCTCGAGCTTCTCTTCGACCTCTGCTTCGTCGTCGCCGTCTCGCAGGCGGCCGCCCAGCTCCACGCCGCCCTGGGTGCCGGCCACTTCCACACGGCCGTCGTCAGCTACCTCCTGGTCTTCTTCGCCATCTGGTGGGCCTGGGTCAACTTCACCTGGTTCGCCTCGGCCTACGACGTCGACGACCTCCTGTACCGCCTGCTGACCTTCGTGCAGATCGTCGGCGTCCTGATCCTCGCCGCCGGCGTCGACAGCGCCTTCACCGCCGGCAACTTCACCGTCATGACGGTGGGCTACGTCGTCATGCGCATCGCCATGGTGGCGCAGTGGCTCCGGGCCGCCTCGGGCGACCCCGCCGCCAGGCCGGCTGCCCTGCGCTATGCGGCAGCCATCTCCATCCTCCAGGTCGGCTGGGTGGCCCGGCTCTTCCTGCCGCACCAGGCCGGCCTGGTCGCCTTCTACGTGTTGGCGGCCTGCGAGATACTCGTGCCGGTCTGGGCCGAGCGGGCGGGGAACGGGGCGGGCACGCCGTGGCACCCAGGTCACATCAGTGAGCGCTACGGGCTCTTCACCCTGATCGTCCTCGGGGAGTGCATCGCCGCGGTCACGGTGGCGATCCACGGCGCCAGCTCGTCGCATGGCGTGTCGGCGGGGCTCGTGGCGGTCGTCGTCGGCTCCGTGCTCCTCGTTTTCTCGATCTGGTGGTGGTACTTCGAGCACCCCTCCGAGGAGGGGCTGCGGATGTCGCGCCAGCTGGCCCTCGTCTGGGGCTACGGGCACTACGTCGTCTTCGGCTCACTCGGTGCCCTGGGCGCGGGGCTGCAGCTGGCCGCGGCGGGCTCCCATGGCACGATCTCGTCTGCCGCGGCGACCACGGCGGGACTGGCGGTGGCCGTTCCGGTGGCGGCGTATCTCGTCGTGACCGGTGTGCTCCAGGGCCGCCTCGGGCCCCAGCCGGCCGGTCGCCTGACGCTGGTGGTCGGTGCATCCCTCACCGTCCTGGTCATCGGCGGCGCCGCCAGCGGGCTCGGTGTGGGGGTGGCCACGCTGTTGATGGGCGTGGTCGTCGCCGCGCTCGTCCTGGTCGACGAGCTGCGGCGCGAGCCAGGACGCCGACCCGGCCTGTTCCTGTCGTCAGGCGGCTGAGCTCTGCTCCACCAGAACAGCAGGGGTGACCGTGAAGTGGACACCTAGAATCGCTTGATGTCCCCGAAAACCCCCCGGCCGAATCGTCGCGCCACCTCGGCACGAGCGGGCGGGCCGGCACGTCCGGCACGTTCGGCGCGGGCGGGCGCCACCGGGAGCGGGCGCAGCGGAGGCGGGGGCAAGCCGTCGACGCGGGGCGGTTCCGGCGGGGGAGCGGCGCGCCGCGGGCAGTCCTCGGGCGCCGGTGGGGCGACCAGGCGGGCCCCGAAGAGCGACGGGACCCGGGGTGCACCCCCCGGCCAAGGCGGGAGCCGGGGCCGGAGCGGCACGACGAGCGGGCGCACGGGCGCGGGGCGCCGTGGGGGAGCGGCGGCCTCGCCTCTTCGGCCCGGAACAGCGCAGACGCCGGCGCCGGCGCGGCGCGGCGGCGCACGACCCGCCGGCCCGCGCGGGGACGGCCTACGGACCACGTCGCCGCGGTCGAGCACCTCGAGATCGGGTCCGCCGCGCCCCGGCGCGCCCCACCGCCGTCCCGGCGACGAGCGGAACCGGAAGGACGGGCCCCGGACGGCTCGGCCGGCGCGTGACGCCGGAGGCGCCGGGAGACCCGGGACCGGGCGGGCGCCGCGCGACGAACGGCCGCCACTCCCGCGCCAGGCCGCGTCGTGGGGCAACGTGGCGCGCCGGGGCGCCCATCAGGTGGGCCGACGCGGCGACGAGGACGAGCGCCCGGTCGCGGCGACCGACGACCGGGAGCGCCGTCGGGGTGCGCCGCGGCCGAACGCGGGCGCCACGTGGTCGCGCGACGACGGAGCACCCGAATGGGAGGACACCGACGCCGCCGCGTCACGGGGACGAGGCCGGGCGCGCCGGGCCGCCGCCGCCGCCGCCGGCGCCGGGCCGCCACCACCACCACGTCGAGCGCCACCGAGGCCATCGCCGCCCTGTCGCCGCGCCACACCCTGCCCCAGGAGATCGCCACCGAGATCCGGCGCGCCGCCGACGTCGCCACCGCCCGGCACAAGGAACATCTGGTCGAGCGGGCGGAGTCGGCCTATGGGGCCTACGAGCGGGGGCGCTTCCAAGATGCGCTGCGGGCCATCAAGCCGGTGGCCGACGAGGCCCCCTCCGTGGCCGCCGTGCGGGAGCTGGCCGGGCTGGCCGCCTACCGGTGCGGCCGCTGGCGCTCGGCGGCCGGCCACCTGGAAGCGTTCGGGCGGTTGAGCGACTCGGCTGAGCACCTCCCGGTGCTGATGGACTGCCAGCGCGCCCTGCACAAGCCGAAGAAGGTGGCCGCGCTGTGGAGCGAACTGCGGCAGAGCTCACCCGACCCCGACGTCCTCGCGGAGGGCCGGATCGTGGCCGCGGCCGCCCTGGCCGATGCGGGAGACCTCAGCGGGGCCATCGCCATGCTGTCGAGTGCCGGCGCGTCCAAGGCCCTGCGGAACCCCTCGGAGCGGCACGTGCGGCAGTGGTACCTGCTGGCCGACCTCTACGAGCGGGCGGGCGACGTCCCCAAGGCGCGCGAGTACTTCGAGCGGGTCTTCCGTTCCGATCCCGAGGCCTATGACGTCGCCGAGCGCCTGCGTGGGCTCGGCCCCGAGCGCCGGCGCCCACCCCGGCGGACCCAGCGGTCGGTCTCGACGAAGACGGGCCCGCCCGACCCCAAGGGCTGACCCACCTCCCAGGGCTGAGTCGCTCAGCCCGGCGCAGTCGTCGGGGTGGTGACGGGCGCCGCCGGTGCCGTGGCGGGGGCCGGCGGTGGCCGCGCGCCGGAGCCGTCGTCGTCGGGGCGGGGGCGGTGGTCGTGGTGGTCGTCGGGGGCGGCGCCGTGCCGAAGTCCGGGCCCTCGACGGTGACCAGGGTGCCGATCGGGGTGAGTGGCCAGACCAGTGCGGCGTCGGCATAGCTCATCTCGACGCAGCCGTTGCTCTGCGGGCTCCCGTAGTGGGAGCGCATGAAGCCGTGCAGCGCGTCGCCACCGTTGAAGTAGCTGGCGTAGGGGACGTTGGGGTCGTCGTAGGTCGAGCCGTCGACGTTGGTGCCCTTCATTTCCGAGAAGCGCACGTGCTCGAAGACGGCGAAGGTGCCGTCGGTCGTGTCCGCGCCCGGCGCCCCGCTGTTCACCGGGATCCCGACGTACTGCGCCACCCCGTTGTTCCACAAGGTCAGGTTCTGCGGGACGACCTTGTTCACCAGCACGTAGACGTACGGTGTCGCGCTCGGCTTGTTGTTGATGACGTCGTTGATCAGCGCCGTCCACACGGTGGGACCCGCGATCCCGTCCACGCCGATGTTGTTCTGGGTCTCGAAGGCCTCGACGGCGGCCTTGGTGATCTCGTTCTCGGTGCCCTGCGTCCACTGGGACGTGAGCTGGGTGGGCAGGCTGGGCCAGCGCCACGAGAACGTCCCGGCTTGATCCTGGGCCAGGTCGGCCTTGCTCGGGGCGGGGCCGCTGGGGGCGAACCCCACCGGGAGGTAGTTCAGTTGCGCCAGGAGCTGCTGCAGCCGGAGGGTGTCGCCGGCGGCGACGCCGAAGGCGACGGTGGGCGAGGAGGTCAAGGTGGCGCCGTCCGCCGACCGCAGGCCGTTGGTGCCGCCGGGGATGGTCACGGTCACCTGTGTGGACGGGATGAGCGGCGAAGCGAGGGCGTAGGAGAGGGTGGTGGCGTTGGTCCGCACCCATTTGCCGGCGATGTCGGGAGAGACAGTGGGCGCCGTCCGGCGCAGGGTGACCGGCGCGGAGAACGTCAGCGAGATTGTGGTGTTCGGCGCGACGTTCTGGGCCCCCGGGGCCGGCGTCGCGGTCTTCAGATAGAAGCTTGTCGCGGCCGCATCATCGGAGCCGGAGCCGGACTTGGAGGCAGCGGTGCTCGGTCTGCCGGCCGAGCCGGAATGCGCCGGCGGCGACGCGCCGAGCGTGAGCACGAGCACGACGACGGCCACCACGACGGCCGCGCCGGACAGTAGTACCCACGGGCGCAGGCGCAGCGGCCTCCCCGGCCGAGACTCGAGAACGTTCATGGCCTCCGCTCGCTCAGCACGTTGCCCTCGTCGCAATCCGACGGTGCCCAGCGTATGGGCCGTGCTGGCGCGAGATGCGTCGGGGGATGCGAATTTTGTGTGAAGTGGGGGCCGTCACGGAGGGTTGGACGCGGCCCCCTGGGCGCTCGTCGGCCGCCCCGCCGGCCCGGAGCCCGTTCTTACCCTCCGGTAGCATGAGAACATGAGCACGAGCACTTCGAGCACCGACCTCCACGCCCTCCTCGGCGACGACGCGGACGCCCTCCTCGGCTACACGGCCAAGGCCTTCCCGGCTGAGCACCTCACCCTCCCGGGACCCGATTACCTCAGCCGCGTCTTCACCGAGAGCGACCGCAGCCCCACGGTGCTCCGGAACCTCGGATCGGTGTTCAACCACGGCCGTCTCGGCGGCACCGGCTACGTCTCGATCCTTCCGGTCGACCAGGGCATCGAGCACTCCGCCGCGGCGAGCTTCTCCAAGAACCCGGCCTACTTCGATCCACTGAACCTCCTCGAGCTCGCCCTCGCCGGGGGCTGCAATGCCGTTGCGACCACCCTCGGCACGCTTGGGTTGGCGTCGCGCAAGTACGTGCACCGCATTCCCTTCATCGTGAAGCTCAACCACAATGCGTTCCTGCACACCCCCGACACCTACGACCAGATCATGTTCGGTTCCGTCCGCCAGGCGTCCGATCTCGGAGCCGTCGGGGTGGGCGCCACCATCTACTTCGGCTCCGACGACATGGACCGCGAGCTGCAGCAGGTGTCCGAGGCCTTCGCCGAGGCCCACCGGCTCGGGATGTTCACGGTGCTGTGGTGCTACCTGCGCAACCCGGCCTTCAAGAAGGACGGGGTGAACTACGAGGTTTCGGCCGACCTCACGGGCCAGGCCAACCACATGGGCGTGACCATCGAGGCGGACATCATCAAGCAGAAGCAGCCGGAGAACAACGGTGGCTACACCGCTGTCGGCTTCGGCAAGACCGACCCCCTCGTCTACGAGGAGCTCACCACGGACAACCCGATCGACCTCACGCGTTGGCAGGTCGTCAACTGCTACGCCGGCCGCATCGGCCTCATCAACTCCGGGGGCGAGTCCAAGGGCGACAGCGACCTGGCCCAGGCCGTGCGCACCGCGGTCATCAACAAGCGGGCCGGTGGCATGGGTCTCATCGTCGGCCGCAAGGCGTTCCAGCGACCGTTGGCCGAGGGTGCCGCCCTCATCCACACGATCCAGGACGTCTACCTCGACGACGAGGTCACCATCGCCTGATCCCTGGCGCCTGATCCCTGGCGCCTGATCCCTGGCGGGGGTCACCTCCCCGGGTCCGCCGCCGACCGTTCCCGAGGGCGGGAGCGGCCCGCCACCGGGACGGACAGGCAGATGAAGACTGCATGAAGATGATCCCCATTGCGCCAGGGATAGGATTGAGCGCAACGAGGAATTCGGACGGAGAGTCCCGCGCGCCGTCGCAGCGGGGGTGCGCAGGCCCGCAGGAGTGAGGCAGGGCTCTGGACGTCCCGGACATGAGACGAGGCAGCCCGTGGCATCGGGAACGCAACACGAGACAGAGGTATTGGACCAGGTCATCGTCCGCTTCGCCGGGGACTCGGGCGACGGGATGCAGCTCACGGGGGACCGCTTCACGACGAGCAGCGCCCTGCTGGGCAACGACCTGTCCACCTTTCCGGACTTCCCGGCGGAGATCCGCGCTCCCGCCGGGACCCTGAACGGCGTCTCGGCCTTCCAGGTCCACATCTCGGACCACGACATCCTGACGCCCGGTGACTCGCCGAACGTGCTGGTGGCCATGAACCCGGCGGCGCTCAAGGCCAACATCGAGCTGATGGCCAAGGGGACCGTCCTGCTGGTCAACAGCGACGCCTTCGAGGAGCGCAACCTGGCCAAGGCGGGCTACGAGACCAACCCCCTGACAGACGGCTCCCTCAGCGCGTACACCGTCTACGAGGTCCCCATGACCTCCATCACCCAGGAGGTCTGCAAGGAGGCGGGGGTCAAGCCCCGCGACGCCGAGCGCTCCAAGAATTTCTTCGCGCTCGGATTGGTCAGCTGGCTCTACACCCGGCCGGTCGAGTCCACCGTGGAGTGGATCACCGAGCGCTTCGCCGCCAAGCCGCAGGTGGCCGAGGCCAACACCCGCGCCTTCCGGGCCGGCTACGACTTCGGCGAGACGGCGGAGCTGTTCGAGTCGAACTACGAGGTCCGCCCCGCCACCTTCGAGAAGGGTGAGTACGTCCAGGTCACGGGCAACCAGGCCCTGGCCTGGGGGCTGATCACCGCCACCCGCCTGGCCGGCGTGCCGCTCTTCCTGGGGAGCTACCCCATCACCCCGGCGTCGGACATCCTGCACGAGCTGAGCCGGCGCAAGGAGTTCGGGATCCGCACCTTCCAGGCGGAGGACGAGATCGCGGGGATCGGCGCCGCGCTGGGCGCGTCCTTCGGCGGTGCCCTCGGGGTGACCACCACCAGCGGCCCTGGCCTCGACCTCAAGTCCGAGACGATCGGGCTGGCGATCAACCTCGAGCTGCCGCTCGTCATCGTCGACGTCCAGCGGGGCGGGCCATCCACTGGGCTCCCCACGAAGACCGAGCAGGCCGACCTCCTGCACGCCATGTACGGCCGCCACGGGGAGGCGCCGCTGCCGATCCTGGCACCCCAGACCCCGAGTGACTGCTTCGCCGTCGCCATCGAGGCCGTCCGGCTGGCGGTGAAGTACCGCACCCCGGTGATCGTGCTCTCCGACGGTTACCTGGCCAACGGAGCCGAGCCCTGGCGACTGCCCGACCTCGACTCCTTCGAGACGATCGAGCCCGGGTTCGCCACCGAGCCCAACCACGTCGACGACGACGGGACCCGGTCGTTCTGGCCCTACGTGCGCGACCCCGAGACGCTGGCCCGCCCATGGGCGCCGCCGGGCCTGCCGGGACTGGAGCACCGCATCGGGGGACTCGAGAAGGCCGACGGCAGTGGCAACGTGTCCTATGAAGGCGTCAACCACGAGCGCATGGTCCACCTCCGTCGCGACAAGATCTCGGGGATCGCCGCCGACATCCCGCCGGTCGAGGTGAACGACGAGACCGGGGATGCGCAGGTGCTCCTCGTGAGCTGGGGGTCCACCTACGCCGCCGTGGCGGCGGGCGTCAAGCGCGTCCGCGCCCGTGGCATGAAGGCGGCCCACGTCCATCTGCGCCACCTGCACCCGCTGCCCGCCAACCTGGGTGAGGTGCTGCATCGCTACACGCAGGTGCTGGTGCCGGAAGTCAACCTCGGCCAACTGAGCCGGATCCTGCGGGCGGAGTACCTGGTCGACGCGCAGACCATGTCCAAGATGCAAGGCGTTCCGTTCCGCGTCGGAGAGATCGAGGCAGCCATCACCGCGCTGCTCGGAGGGAAGTCATGAGCGAGTCCAACGGCTCCACCGCCACCGCCACCGCCACCGCCACCGCCGTCCCCGCCACCAGCCGCAAGGACTGGACCAGCGACCAGGAGGTGCGCTGGTGCCCGGGCTGCGGCGACTACTCGATCCTGGCCGCCGTGCAGATGCTCATGCCCGACCTCGGCGTGCGACGCGAGAACACGGTGTTCCTCTCGGGCATCGGCTGTGCCGCCCGGTTCCCGTACTACATGAACACGTACGGCATGCACTCCATCCACGGGCGGGCGCCCGCCATCGCCACCGGGCTGGCGACGACGCGGCCGGACCTCGACGTCTGGGTCATCTCCGGCGACGGCGACTCGCTGTCCATCGGGGGGAACCACCTCATCCATGCGCTGCGTCGGAACGTGCGCCTCAACATCTTGATGTTCAACAACCAGATCTACGGGCTGACCAAGGGTCAGTACTCGCCGACCTCTGAGGTGGCCAAGGTCACCAAGTCGACGCCGTTCGGCTCCGTCGACACCCCGTTCAACCCGGTCTCACTGGCCCTCGGCGCGGAGGCCACCTTCGTCGCCCGTACCCACGACATGGACCGGGCCCACATGCAGGAGACGTTCCGGCGGGCGCATCAGCACAACGGCGCTGCGTTCGTCGAGGTCCTGCAGAACTGCAACGTCTTCAACGATGGCGCGTTCGAGAAGATCACCAGCCGCGACGCCCGGCCGAGCATGCTCATCCCGCTCCAGCACGGCCAGCCGATCGTCTTCGGGACCGAGGGTGAGGAGCGCGGGGTGATCCAGCGGGCCGACGGGAGCCTCGAGATCGTGTCGGTGGCCGAGGTCGGCCTCGACGCGTTGTTGGTGCACGACGAGGTCCGTGAAGACCCGGGCCTTGCCTTCGCGCTCTCCCGCCTGGCCCGCGGCCCGTACGAGCCGACGCCGATCGGGGTCTTCCGCGCCGTGGAGCGTCCCGAGTACGGGGCACAGATGTCCGAGCAGATCACGGCCGCCCAGGGCAAGCGTGGGTTGGGCGACGTGGCCGCGCTGCTCCGCTCCGGTTCGAGCTGGACGGTCGACTAACTCGAGGAAAGTCGACTAACTCGAGCGTCGGCATTGCCCTCGTGTCCTACGTATGGGCGCTCCACCTCTACCACCACAGGCGGTCGGTGTAGCGATCTTTCCCGGGTTCCTATTGCGTCGGTGACGCCTGCGCCTCGACCTCGTCCCGGATGGCTTCGAGCGTGGTCCGCATGCCCTTGCGATTGACCTTGCCGCGGGACCACCCCCACAGTGTCCAGTAGAGCCGGAGGCCGAAGCTGGGGCTCAGCGTGAAGGACTCGGTCACGTCGCAGCCGCCATCGGACGGCGCGATCTCATAGCGCCACACGTTGAGGGGTCGCTTGCCGGGCGCCCCCACCCCGAAGGCAAAGGTCTTCCCGGGCTCACAATCCGAGACGGTGCAGCTGGTCCAGTAGATGGGCCCGATCCCGTTGCGCTTCACGTGGCCCCGGAACCTGGCCCCGACGGCGGGCCCGGTGGCGCCCTCGATCCACTCCGCCTCGAAGGTCTCGGGGCTGTAGCTCCCGATCCTGGTCACGTCGCTCACCAGGTCCCACACCCGCTCCGGCGGCGCAGCCATGTGGATCGTCACCGAGTCGTGCACGTGCTCACCTCAGGGGAGATCGAGGGACCGGAACACCATGCCGGTCCGCGGCTTCGGGCTGAAGAAGGTCGTCTTGGGGGGCATGCGCCGGCGCTCGTTGGCCCAATGGTCGATCTGCTTGACCGTCACCGGCCGGAGCAGGAAGGCCGCCTGGCCCTGGCCCTGCTGCAGCGCTTCCAGCGCCTCGGCGACGCTGTGGCGGTGCATGACCTCGTGCGGAGGCAGCTCGGCGAGGACGGTGGCGATGACGTTCGAATCGAGGTCGTTGCCCTCCTGCTCCTGGACCTCGGGTTGCGTCAGGAGGAGGTAGGCCTGGCCACCGGTCACGAGGGCGAGGGAGCTGGAGTCTGCCAGCGCGCCGAGGGTCCGGTCGTCGGCGGCGCCGGCCCGGACGACGTCGAACCACTGGCCCAGCGCGGCGACGAGGTCGAAGTCCCCCGGCAGGCCGCTGATCGTCCGGTGGATGGCGCCGACGGTCAGCTGGTCCTCGGACAGCTCCACCACCAGTGCCATCACCAGGTCGTACCGCCCGGGGACGCCGCCATTGGCCTGCCGGCACTCCGCCTGGTAGGCCCGTGCCGTCTCGTAACGGTGGTGCCCGTCGGCGAGGACCACCGGGGCGGTCGCCACCGCGGCACCGACTGCCGCCACCGTGTCGGCGTCGCTCAGCACCCAGAGCTGGTGCCGGACCCCCTCGTCGTCGTAGACATCGGCCACCGGGTCGTCGTCAGTCGGGTCGAACGTCGCCGTGACCCCAGCAGCCATGGAGAGGCCCCAGATGGGGGACAGGTTGGCCCTCGTGGCGCGCAGCAGGTCCAGGCGGTCGCTCTTGGGCTTGGGGAGGGTCTGCTCGTGAGGGAGGATGTCGCTCTCCTCGCCCGGTTCGGCCAGGCCCAGCGCACCGATGACGCCCGTCGTCGCGCGACCCGAAGGGTCGGTCATCCGGTAGGGGTAGAGGCTGGGTTCGGGATCGGCGACGATGATCCCCTCGGCCTGCCATGTGGTGAACAGGTCGGTCGCCACGGCGTAGCGGTCGCGCCCGCCGGAGAGGTCCGCCTCGGGCAGCTCGACGAGCACCGCGTTGGCCCGATGCCGCGAGGCCAGGTGCGCCCGTTCGCTGGCCGAGATCACGTCGTAGGGCGGGGCGATGACCTGGGCGACCGGTGCAACCTCGGGACGGTAGCGCAGGCCCTGGAACGGTTCGAAGCGCGGCACTGCGCCACTCTGGCACACAGCAGAGTGGGTCGTTGCGGGGCACTCCCTAGACTCGGAGCGTGGACGACGACGGCTTGGACCGGATCCTCACCGCTCCGAATGTCATCACCATGCTGCGGCTTCTCTGCATCCCGCTCTTCTTGTGGTTGCTCTTCGGGGCACATCGACAGACGGCCGCCGCGGTCCTCCTCGCCGTGCTCGGCGCGACCGACTGGGTCGACGGCCATGTGGCGCGGCGCTACGGCCAGGTGTCGACGTTCGGCAAGGTGCTCGACCCGACGGCCGACCGGCTGCTCGTCGGCACGGCGGTGATCTCCATCATGATCTACGGCGCGGTGCCGCTCTGGTTCGGCTTGGCCACCATTGCCCGGGAGGTCCTGGTATCGGGCATGGTGATCCTGCTGGCCGCCATGGGCGCCGCCCGCATCGATGTGTTGTGGGTGGGCAAGGCGGGCACATTCGGCTTGATGTTCGCCTATCCGACGTTTCTGCTCGGCTACGGGAGCGCCGGCTGGCAGGAACCGATCCGGGTGATCGGCTGGGTCACGGGCCTGATCGGGCTCGCGCTCGCGTGGTGGGCCGCGGGGAGCTACATCGCACCGGCTCGTCGCGCGCTGCCATGAAGGCCGGGCCGCCCGCAGGAGCACGGTATGAAGGCGGTGATCATGGCCGGCGGCGAGGGCACCCGGTTGCGGCCGCAGACCTCGAACCTGCCAAAGCCGATGCTGCCCCTCGTGGGGCGACCGATGATGGAGCACATCGTGTCGCTGCTGCGGCGCCATGGGATCACCGACATCGTCGTCACGGTCGCCTTCCTGCCGAACGCCATTCGCAGCTACTTCGGTGACGGGAGCGAGCTCGGGGTGTCGATGGTCTATGCCACCGAGGAGTCGCCGCTGGGCACCGCGGGATCGGTGCGCAACGCGCGCGAGCAACTGACCGAGCGCTTCCTCGTGATCTCGGGGGACGTCCTCACCGACATCGACCTCAGCGCGGTGATCGCCTTCCACGAGAAGAACGAGGCGCTGGCCACGATCGCACTGTGCGCGGTGGAGAACCCCCTCGAGTTCGGCATCGTGATCACGCGGGAGGACGGGACCATCGAGCGCTTCCTCGAGAAGCCAGGCTGGGGTCAGGTGTTCAGCGACACCATCAACACGGGCATCTACGTGCTCGAGCCCGAGATCTTCGACCGCATCCCCGCTGGCCGCTCGGTCGATTTCTCCAGTGAGGTGTTCCCGGCCGTGCTCGAGGCCGGTCAACCCCTCTACGGCTACGTGGCCGACGGCTATTGGGAGGACGTGGGCACGACCGCGGCCTACCTCAAGGCGCATGAGGACATCCTCGACGGAAAGGTCGAGGTGGACGTGGCGGGCTTCGAGCTCCGCCCGGGCATCTGGGTCGGCAAGGGCTCCTCCATCGACCCCTCGGTCCGCATCGACTCGCCGGTGTTCGTCGGCGAGAACTGCACCATCGACCCGGACGTCGTGCTCGGGGCCTACTCGACCGTGGGCGCCAACACCCAGGTGGCGCGCGCGGGCCGAGCTCCAGCGGTCGGTCATCGGCGAGAACTCCTATCTGGGGCCGGCCACCCGGGTCGAGGGCGCGGTGCTGGGGCGGTCGTGCGACCTGCGGACCGGGGCCCGCATCGAGCCCGGGGCGGTCGTCGGCGAAGGCTGCCTGGTCGGCGCCCACGCCGAGGTGCGCAGCGACGTCAAGGTCTACCCCTACAAGGTGGTCGAGGCCGCGGCCCAGGTCAACGCGTCCATCGTGTGGGAGTCGGGCGGGTCACGGACCCTGTTCGGCCCCGAGGGCGTCCAGGGCATCGCGAACGTCGACATCAGCCCCGAGCTGGCGGTGCGCCTGGCCAAGGCCTGGGCCTCGGGCTTCGAGAAGGGCTCGTCGATCACCGCCTCGCGCGACACGAGCCGGATCGCTCGTGTCCTCAAGCGCGCCCTCATGGTCGGCTGCAACTCGGTCGGGGTGAACGTCAACGACCTCGAGTTGGCCACGGTGCCGGTGACCCGGCACCACGTCCGCATGCGCGGCAACCGTGCGGGCCTCACCGTCCGACTCAGCCCCGACGACCCGCAGTCGGTGGTGATCCGCTTCTTCGACGAGCGCGGCATCGACCTCTCCGAGGGAGACCAGCGCCGGGTCGAGCGCATGTACCACCGCGAGGAGTTCCGCCGGGTCACCGCGGGGGAGATCGGGGACATCGACTTCTCGCCCCGCACGATCGAGCTGTACACGGCTGACATCGTCGAGGCGTTCGGGCTCCACCGGCGTCCCGGGCGTGAGGTGAAGCTGGTCCTCGACCTGTCGTACGGCGCCGCCAACTTCGTCATGCCCAACTTGCTGGCGAAGGTCGGAGCCGACGTGCTCAGCATCAACCCCTACGCGCAGACGCCGGGCATGATCTCGGTCGACCGTGCCGTCAGCGAGGCCAGGGTGGCGGACGCCGTCCGCGGGTCGGGTGCCGACCTTGGCGCGGTGATCGACGCCGGAGGCGAGCGGCTGACCCTGATCGACGGCACGGGACACGTGCTGTCCGACGACGAGGCGATCATGGCCTTCCTCGAGCTGTCGACGAAGGCCGGGGCCGGTGGTCGGGTCGCGCTCCCGGTGACCGCGAGCGATCGCACCGTGCGCCGCTGTCGCGAACTGGGGGTGGAGCTGATGCTGACGCCGTTGTCGCCGTCGGGGTTGCTCGAGGCCGCGGCGTCCGGCGGCGTGTCCTTCGCCTCGGACCAGCGGGGCGGGTACGTCTTCCCGGCGTTCCTGCCCGCCTTCGACGCCGCCGCCGCCCTGGCCCGCCTGATCTCGCTCCTGGAGGACAGCTCGACCTCCCTGGCCGAGATCGTCGACGCCACCCCGCCCATGCCCATCCTGCAGGGCGAGGTGCCGACCCCCATGGAGCAGAAGGGTCTGATCATGCGGACCCTCATGGAGCAGCTGACCGACGAGGGGGCCGAGCTGGTCCTGGTGGACGGCATCAAGGTGGTGTCCGACCAGGGGTGGGCCCTGGTCGTGCCCGATCCCGAGGACCCGGTCACCCACGTCTGGGCCGAGGGATCGGACCTGGGGTCGTCCGAGGCCTTGGTGGCGACCTACGTGGAGCGGATCACCGCGATGCTGCCCTGAGCCCGGAGGGTCCGATGGTCCGGTATGGTCGCCCCGCATGAACATCCCCGAAGATCTCCGTTATTCGCCGGAGCACGAGTGGGTGCGCCTCGACGGGACGAGGGTGCGGGTCGGGATCACGGACTACGCCCAGGACGCGCTCGGGCGACATCGTGTTCGTCGACCTGCCCGCCGTCGGGAGTGCGGTCGAGGCCGGGGGACAGCTCGGCGAGGTGGAGTCCACCAAGTCGGTGTCGGAGATCTACGCACCGCTGGCCGGCACCGTCACCGCGGTGAACGACGCGCTCACCGAGGGGCCGGAGCGGATCAACCAGGACCCCTATGGTGAGGGGTGGCTCTGCGAACTGGAGCTCGCGCCGCAGGCAGACCCGGGCAGTCTCCTCGACGCGGTCGCCTACGGTGACCTGACCGCCGACTGACCTGGCGTTCGGGAGTGGGATGAAGGCCGGAGAAGTCGCTCGTGGGGTGGGGTACCGTGGACGTCGTGTTCTGTCACAACTGCGGGCACCGGAATCCGGAGGGCGTCAACTTCTGCTCCTCGTGCGGCCACGCACTGCTCGCGGACGGCGATGACGCCACCATCACGCTCCACCCGACCGACGAGGGTGACGCAACGGAGGATCACCCCGATGTCACCTTGGTCGAGGTCCCGCACGGCGCCGGTGTCCTCGTCGTCACGCGCGGCCCCAACATCGGGGCGCGCTACCTCCTCGGCGAGAACGTCGTCAGGGCGGGCCGGCATCCCGAGAGCGACATCTTCCTCGACGACATCACCGTGTCGCGCCGCCACGTGGAGATCTCACCCAAGGACGGGGGCTACTCGGTGCGGGACGTGGGTTCGTTGAACGGGACCTACGTGAACCGGGAGCGGATCGACGAGGTGCCGCTCGCTCCGGGCGACGAGGTGCAGATCGGCAAGTTCAAGCTCGTCTACCTGGTGGCTGGCAACGAGTGACCAGCCGCACCTACCTCTCCATCGGTGACGTCCTGACCCTGCTGCGGGAGGAGTTCCCCGACGTCACGATCTCGAAGATCCGGTTCCTCGAGAGCCAGGGCCTGGTCAACCCCGAGCGCTCGCCGTCGGGGTACCGGCAAGTTCTTCGAGCACGACGTCGAGCGCCTGCGCTGGGTGCTGCGCCAGCAGCGGGAGCACTTCCTGCCCCTGAAGGTGATCCGGGACCGGCTGGCCGACGGGGACCTCGACGACGAGCCGGGATCCGAGCGGCCGAACGGCAAGTCGGCGGAGCCGGCCCACGCCGCCGCCGCCGCGTCGCCGCGGCGGCGCGACATCCGACGACGGCCACGAGCAGCCGACGAAGGCCGACGAGGAGGCCATGGCCCGCATCCTCGCCGATGCGTCGCGACGCGCGGCACGCGCTCTCCCGAAGAGGCCCAGGCCCGTCGCGGGCTCGCAGGTCGTCGCCGAGGACGAGACGATCGCCGGCGCGCCGGCAGCGATGCTACTGCGCCGCGTGACGTCGCGAGCGCCGAGCCGGCACGTCGTGCGACGGACGCAAGCGCCGCGGCGACGCCGTCGCGCCACGCGAGCGGCCCTGCCGGCACGGCGCCGCCGGCGCCACCCGGACCGTCCGGACGCCGCCAACGGGACGGCACTGCCGCCGTGAGGCCGGCGAACCGTGCACGCCCCGACCGCGAGCCGCGCCGCCGAGGAGGCGGGCCGGCGCAAGGGTCAGGGCCGCGGACGGGCGACACGAGCGCACCGACGGCCGAGCCACCGCGGCCGCGGCAACGGCGATCGTCACCGGCGCCAGCCTGTCCGCCGACGAGCTCTGCGCGGCCAGCGGCCTGTCGGCTCGAGGAGGTGGCGGGACTCGAGAGCTTCGGCCTCATCGAGTCCGTCAGCGGTGGCGGGCATCGAGACCTACGACGAGGACGCCCTCACCGTGGCCAACCTGGCCGCGGCCTTCCGGGTCCTTCGGGATCGAGCCGCGCCACCTGCGCCTCTACCGGAACGCCGCCGACCGCGAGACTGGGCCTGATCGAGCAGGTCGTCATCCCTCTGCTGCGGCAACGGAACCCCGAATCCCGCCAGCGGGCGGTGGAGGGAGCCGATCAGCTGGCGGCGCTGGGGCAATCCATGCGGGCCACGTTGCTCCGCCAGGCCCTCCGGCGCCATCTGGGGGGGTGACGCAGCGCCGGGATCCGGCGCTACATTTCAGTCATGGTCCGTGTGCTCCTCCGTGCTGTCAGGGTGGACCTGCAGTCGAACACGCCGGTGCTCCTCCTGCAGGAGACCGAGGGTGAGGGACGGACCCTGCCGATCTTCATCGGGAGCCCCGAGGCGACGGCCATCGCCTACGCCCTGCAGGGCGTGACCATGCCCCGCCCGCTCACCCACGACCTGATGAAGGACATGCTGGGCGCACTCGACATCAGCGTCGAGCGGGTCATCATCACCGAGCTGCGGGCGTCCACCTACTATGCCGAGATGCATCTCGTGCGGGGTGAGGAGCGGACCATCGTGTCGAGCCGACCGTCCGACGCGGTGGCGGTGGCCGTGCGCACCGAGTCGCCGCTCTTCGTGTCCGACGAGCTGATGGAGTCCGAGGGGATCATCCTGGCGCTCGACACCGAAGACGAAGAGGACGACACACCGGACGAATTGGTGGGACAGTTCCGCCAGTTCCTCGACTCGGTGCGCCCCGAGGACTTCGAGGGGTGACGCCGCCCCGCTGGGCGCTCGCCCTCGTGGCGTGCGCCCCGGTTGTCCTCGCGGCCTGCAGCAGCAGTCCGAGCACTCCGAACGCACACCACGACCACGACGTCGACCACCACGTCGACCACGACCACGTCGTCCTCGACGTCGACGACGTCACGACCACCACGACGACGTCGACCGGTGCGGCGTCGACCGCGTGCACCCACATCACGGCCGCGGCCGGCCAGGGTCAGGGGGCGGCGGGGACGATCACGGGCGTGATCACCGTCACCAACGCCGGGACGTCACCGTGCACGGTCGACGGCTACCCCACGATGGCGCTCTTCTCGGGGAGCGGCGCGCCGCTGCACGGTCACGCTGGTGAACGGGCTGTCGGTCTCGATCTCGACTCCGGCCAATGCGCCGCCGTCGTCGTTCTCGGTGGCGCCGTCCTCCACGGCGCAGTTCGCCTACCAGTTCTCGGATGTCCCGGTCGGCTCGGAGACGAGCTGCCCGACCTCCGAGTCCGCCAGCGTCACCATGCCGGGGGCGACGACCGCCTCGCCGACGTTCCAGCTGGCCATCGGCCCCTGCGGCAACGGGACGATCAGGGTCTCGCCCGTCTACGCGGGGTCCTGACGCCCGAGCGATCAGGAGCGCACAGCCGGGCTGACCAGGATCCGCCCGCGCACGGCGGCGTCGAGCACCCGGTCGAGCGCCGCCGTCAGGCCGTCGAGCCCGATCTCCTCGTTGACCATCTCCTCGCAGTGCTCGAGCGGGAACGCGTCGGCCATCTCCGTCCACAGCTCGCGCCGCTCCTCGATCGGGGTCGCCACCGTGTCGATCCCCAGCAGTGCGACACCGCGCACGATGAACGGGTAGACCGTCGTGGCCAGATCGTTGCCACCGGTGAGCCCGCTGGCCGCCACCGCGCCGCCGTAGCGGACGGTGCGCAGGGCTTCGGCCAGCGCCCTCCCGCCGACGCAGTCCACGACGCCGGCCCACAGCTGGGGACCCAACGTCCGGCCGTCGTCCTCGGTGAACTCGCGCCCGACCACCTGCGTCGCCCCCAGGCCCTTGAGGTAGTCGTGCTCCGCCGTCTTGCCCGACGAGGCCACCACCTCGAAGCCCGCCTTGGCCAGCAACGCCACCGCGGCGCTCCCGACGCCGCCCGATGCGCCGGTCACCAGAATCGGTCCGTCACCGGGCGTCGTGCCGTGCTGGACGAGACGGCGCAGGGACAGGAGGGCGGTGCAACCGGCCAGGCCGATGATGGCGGCGGTGCGGCAGCTCAAGGCGTCCGGCAGGGGGACGACCCAGTCGGCCGGGACCCGCGCGTAGGCGGCGAAGCCGCCGTGCCGGTCCACCCCGAGGTCGTAGCCCTGCACCAGGACGCGCTGGCCCGGCGTGAAGTCGGGGCTCGTGCTCTCCTCGACGCTTCCGGCGAGCTCGACGCCCGGGACGAGCGGAAAGACCCGCGCCACGCGGTTCCCCGGACGGGTCACCATGGCGTCCTTGAAGTTGATGGCAGACCACTCGACCCGGATGAGGACGTCGCCCGCCGGAAGGTCGGTGTCGGCGAGCTCGACGACCGCGGGTCGGATGACCGCCCCAGCCTTCGAGAGCAGGTAGGCCGGGAAGCGCACAGGCTCACTGTAGAGGCCGTCGTCGGCGTCTCCGGGCGCGGTCCGCCGCAACGGGTACGTTCGGACCGTGACCACGATTGCAGGGTATGGGGGTTGGGCCTCGCCGCTCGCGGCGGGTGACGTGGCCCGGGCCAAGGTCTCCCTCTCGGAGCTCTGCTCGGACGGCGACGCGCTCTACTGGCTGGAGTCCCGCCCGGCCGAGGCGGGCCGCGTGGTCTTGGTGCGAGCGGAGGCCGGAAGCCTGGCCGATCACTCGCCGGACGGGGTGAGCATCCGGACCCGGGTCAACGAGTACGGCGGAGGCGCCGTGTGCCTCGTGCCCGATCGGTCGGCCGGAGCCTTCGCCTACGTCGACCAGGCGGACCAGCGGGTGTGGTGCTGCGACGGTCCCGGAGCCCCGGGGCCGGGGGCGGCCACGCCAAGGCCGCTGACGGCGGTCCCGGCGGCGGGCGAGGTGCACAACCACGGTGGTCTGAGCGCGACGGCGGACGGCGACTGGGTGCTCACGGTCCGGGAGGTCCACCGCGAGGGCCGCCCGGGCCCGGTGCGCAGCGTGGTCGCACTCTCGACGCGTGGCGAGCAACCGTGCGAGACCACGCTGCTCGACGGGCACGATTTCTTCGGGACGCCGCGCCCGCATCCGACCGCCGACCGCCTGGCGGTGGTGGCCTGGGATCACCCGGACATGCCGTGGGATGCCTCCGTCGTGCTGGTGCTGCCGCTCGCCCGCGTCGCCCGTGGGGCACACGGTCACGACGCGCTCGAGCCGGCGGGACCGCCGTGGACCGTCGCCGGCGGTCCCGGGGAGTCGGTCGGCCAGCCGGCCTGGGACCGGGACGGGTCGTTGCTCTTCGTGTCGGACCGGAGGGGGTGGTGGCAGCCCTACGTCCACCCGGGGCGCCCTGGCGCGGGACCGGAACCCACGCCGCTGACGGACCTGGAGGCAGAGTTCCACGGCCCGGACTGGGTGCTCGGCCAGCGCACCATCGCCGAGATGCCCGACGGCACGGTCGTGGCGCGGATGACATCGTCGGGCCGGGACGCGCTGGTCCCGCTCGACCCGTGGGGCCGGGGGAGTGGCGCGCCGCCGGCGCCGCTGCGGCAACCCTGTGTCTCCATTGCCGCGCTCTGCGCGCACGGAGACGGGCTGGCCCTGATCGGCAGCACGCCCGACGCGCCCTCCAACGTCTGGGTCTGGACACCGGAGGAGGGCGCCCGACCGCTGCGCCCGCAGGCCGGCGTCACGCTCCGCGGGCGGACATCGCCGTGGGGGAGCCCTTCACGCTGACGGGGCGGACGGGGCGCGCCGTGCACGGCACGCTCTTCCGCCCCACGCTGGGCGGGACCGAGGGCCCGGCGGGCACCGCACCGCCGCTGGTGACGTGGTGCCACGGCGGCCCGACGTCGTCGTGTCAGGCCGGGTTCGACAGCACCCTGCAGTTCTTCACGAGCCGTGGTTTTGCCGTCGCCTGCGTCGACTACGCGGGCAGCTCGGGCTACGGGCGCGCCTACCGCTGCGCCCTGTGGGGCCAATGGGGCGTCGCAGACTCCGAGGACTGCCTCGACGCGGCCATGCATCTGGCGGCGCGCGGCGACATCGATCCCCGACGGATGGCCGTCCGCGGCGGCAGCGCCGGCGGCATGACGGCGCTCAACGCCCTGGCCGCGGGGGAGGGGTTCGCCGCCTGCGTCTCGTGGTACGGGGTCACCGACCTGATGGGTCTGGTGGCGACGACGCACGACTTCGAGGCCCACTACACCGATCGGCTGATCGGGCCGCTGCCGGCGTCGCGCCCCCTCTACGACGAGCGCTCACCCGTCCACCGAGCCGGCTCCATGAAGGGTGCGGTGCTGCTCCTCCAGGGGACCGAGGATCCCGTGGTGCCGCCCGCCCAGGCCGAGAGCATGCGCGCCGCCCTCGATGCGGCAGGCACCGCCTGTGACCTGGAATTCTTCGCCGGGGAGGGGCACGGCTTCCGCCGGGCGGACACGTTGACCGCATGCCTGGAGGCCGAATTGGCGTTCTACCTCCACGAACTCCGCCTCTAGGATCGCGGAGGGGTCCTTCGACACGCCCCCAGTGTGCGAGGCTTTTCCGACGCCATGCCGACCGACTCCGCGACGACGATCCCGAGCTGGGCGGCCCCCTTGGCCGACCTCTGGTGGCGCGTGTGGGCGCGCGTCAAGAGGATCTCCCCGGAGGTGGGCGACGCCCTGCTGTACGGGGCCAGCGCGGTCTTCGCACTCCTCACCATCTACACGTCGACCAACGCGCTCTATCAGGTGTGGGGCCGCATGGCCCTCCTGCCGTTCGTCTTCGGCGCGCTGGCCTCCGGGGTACTGGCGTGGGTGCTCCGCCGCGCCCGGCGTCGGCAGCCTGATGGCGCGCTGACCAAACGCCAGCACCGCCGCGCCTGGCTGACCCGGATCGTGGTCGCCGTGTGCGTGTTCGCGGGCTCCCTGGCCATCCCCATGGGCTTCGAGATCCTGTGGCGGTTCGACGGGGTGGCGGGATCCCACCAGCAACCCGAGGTCGTCACCGTCGAAGTGGGAGGGCAGGACCTCGTCCACGGCCAGGACCCCTACCACCCGCTGGTGAAGTTGCACCATGCGGTCCGGTACCACCCGCCGGGCGAGCCCGACTACGCCGGGTTCCTGCCCTACCTGCCGCTCATGGCGGTGGCCGGTATCCCGAGCGAGATCTGGCCGAACAACGGACTGAGTGACGCACGGATCTTCTTCTGCCTGACCACGCTGGCGGTGGCCGCGGTCGCGCTCTACCTCTGCCGGGCCGACGGGCGACGCAAGATCCGCGCCCTGCAGGCCCTGATCATCCTGCCGCTGGCCTCGCTGCCCCTGGCGACCGGGGGTGACGACATACCCGTCGTGGCCTTTCTTCTCCTCGCCGTGGTGCTGGCGCAACGGCGCAGACCGTTCGCGTCGGGCGTCGTCTTCGGCATCGCGTCGGCCATGAAATTCACCGCCTGGCCGCTGGCGGCGCTGGCGCTCTTCGCCGCCCGCGGCCGAAACGGCGAGCGGCGCCCATTCTCCATGCTGGCCGGGCTGATCGTCGTCGCCGTCCCGACGATCTTCCCCTTCGCCCTGCGGGGCCCGTTCGCCCTCATTGACGACGTCGTGCTGTTCCCGCTCGGCCTGAGCGCCATTCCGACCACCGCGGCGAGCGCGTTGCCGGGTCACGTGCTGGTCAGCGAGTTCCCGTCGCTCAGTCGCGCCCTGCCGCTGTCGGTCGGGATCGTGCTCGCCGTGCTGCTGGCGCGCCACCTGTACCGTCACACGCCGCGCACGGCGGCGGAGGTCTGCATGATCTCCGGCGTGGTGATGTCCGCGCTGATCCTGCTGGCCCCGGACCCGAGGGTCGGCTACCTGCTCTACCCGATCAACTTCTTCGTCTGGGCCTATCTGCTCGCCGAGCGAGCGCCGTCGTCAGACGTCCTTCCCGTCGACGCGGTCGAACCGGTCGGTGCGAAGGTCGGTACCGCCGGGGACTGAGCAACCCGTCGCGGCGCCCGGGCTCAGTGCCTACTCGGGATCGGGGACCTGGAAGAGCCGGACGGTGAACATCGTCACCCCCCGGGCCGGACCACCCGGGCGGAAGGTCGTCGGTGAGATGGTGGCTCCCATCTCCCAGTAGTAGCCGTCCGAACCCGCGAGCTTGCCCAGGACCTCGAATGCGCCCGGGTCGTTGGCCGCCGCACCCCGGTCGAACACTTGCCAACCCTGGAGCTTCATGTCGGCGGCGTAGAAGGCCAGGAGTGCGGCCTGCGAGTCGTCGGAGCGGAAGACCACCTGCGAATCGAACTGGCTCGCCCCGCCACTGTTGTTCTGGTGCGAGACCCGGACCGATCCCACCGGGACGGACACGGCATTGAGGATGTTCGCCGGCGGCTCCCCGGCGACGACGATCGGCGACAGCAGCCCGGCGGCCGGCTCGGCCTGCGACGAGATCCCCGGTACGGCCACCGCCGCGGTGTGCTTGACGGGGGCCGGAGACTGCGTCGACAGGATGCCGATGGTGACGAAGACGACCAAGATGAGCCCGGCCAGGCCGACGACGATCATCGCCGGTCGCATGGAGATCCCACCGGGGGTGGGGGGTCGCAGAGGCTCGGGCCCGGCGCTGCCGCCCGCCACGAGCCCGGTGGGTGTGTCGTGCATCGTCATGACGCTGCCAGCCTACGGCGCTCCGGACCACCCGAAATGGTCGAGCGGGCCGTGCCCGGCCCCCAGCTGCCAGTTGGCGCCACCGGCGAGGGCGCGGGCCACGAACGCCTTGGCCTGCGCGATCGCCTCGGGCACGCCTGCTCCCCGGGCCAGGTGGGCGGCGACGGCGGCCGAGAGGGAGCAGCCGGTGCCGTGGTCGTTCCCGGTGTGGACCCGCTCGCCTGGCAGGACGACGACCCCGTCGGGGCCCGCCACGACGTCTTCGGCGGACTCGGTCAGGTGGCCTCCCTTCACGACGACATAACACGGCGCCGGTGGCCCGGATCCTCTCGGCCACCGTGATCCTGGCCTCGAGACTCACCAGGGACTCGACGTCGGTGCGGCCCAGCACGGCCGCCTCGTGCAGGTTGGGGGTGGCGACCAACGCGTGGGGGAGGAGTCGCTCCAGGTATGCGGTGACGCCGGGCTGCTCCAGGAGCCGATGCCCGGTGGACGACACCAGGACCGGATCGACGACCAGGTGCGGCAGCAGTCCCTGTGCCGCCAGATCGGCGACCACCGTGACGACGGCGGCCGTCGCCAGCATCCCGGTCTTGACGCTGCACACCGAGAAGTCGTCGAGCACCGTCTCGACCTGTTGCCGTACGAACCAGGGTTCCAGGGAAACGACGCCGCGCACCTCTGCCGTGTTCTGCGCCGTCACAGCGGTGAGGGCGCACGTGCCGTGCACCCGGAGCGCAGCGAAGGTCTTCAGGTCGGCCTGTGCGCCGGCGCCGCCGCCCGAATCCGAGCCGGCAATGGTCAGCGCCGTCGGTGGTGTTGCGTCCGGCACCGAGCCAACCATAGGCGGGCACCGGGGTATCGTCGTCCGGTGACCCGCAACGACGCCGGTCCCTCGCCGGGCCCATCCGAGAGCGGCCTCTGCATCGCCGGAGAGGTGTTGGCCTCGCCCCTTCTTCTCGGTACCGGGGGCATGACCAGCCTCGCCGTGCTGGAAGCCTCGCTGCGCGAGTCGGGGACCGCCATGGCCACGGTTGCGGTTCGCCGCGTCGAGGCCGCCGGGAGGGACTCGCTGCTGTCGCTTCTTGGAGAGTTGGGTGTGCGCGTGCTGCCCAACACGGCGGGATGCGCCACGGCCTCCGAGGCGGTCCTCACGGCCAAGTTGGCGCGGGAGGCCTTCGAAACCGACTGGGTCAAGTTGGAGGTGATCGGGGACGATCGCACGTTGCTCCCCGATGCGGTCGAGCTCCTGATCGCCGCCGAGCAGTTGGCCGAGGACGGATTCGTCGTCTTGCCGTACACGACCGACGACCCCGTCTTGGCCTTGCGCCTCCAACAGGTGGGCTGTGCCGCCGTCATGCCGTTGGGTTCCCCCATCGGCAGCGGGCTGGGCATCCGCAACCCGCACAACATCGCGCTGCTCCGCGACGCGGTGGAGGTCCCGGTGATCCTCGACGCCGGCATCGGGACTGCTTCCGACGCGGCGCTGGCCATGGAGCTCGGCTGCGACGGCGTGCTCGTGGCCACGGCCGTCAACCGGGCCCACGACCCCGTGGCGATGGCCCGGGCCATGCGGTTGGCCGTGGAAGCCGGGATACAGGCCCGGCGCGCCGGGCGCATCCCGGTCCGCTTTCACGCCGAGCCGTCGAGCCCGCTGGAGGGCCGAGCCGACCTGGCCGCGGGGGGAGGACCCGAGGCGCCCTGACCCCGTCGCGTCTTGACCCTGTTGATTAGGGGACCCTAAGGTTAGGTGACCCTAAGATCAGGATCGAGTCGAAAGGCGGGCACCGGCGATGCGATGGAAGAGTGCGAGTACCCCCACCCGGCCCGGACGCCGCTGGGGGGTGACCCTGAGCTCGGCGGTGGCCCTGGGCGCCGTGTTGTTGGCGGGCTGCGCATCGTCGGGTGCCGGGCGGCTCGTCCGGATCGCTGACGGTCTACAGCGGCCAACACGTCCAAACGACGCAGGCGTTGGTGGCTGCCTTCGAGAAGCAGACGGGCATCTCGGTGAACCTGCGCAGCGACGACGAGGACGTGCTGGCCGACCAGATCGTGACGGAGGGCTCCCGGTCGCCGGCCGACGTGTACTTCACCGAGAACACACCGCCGCTGCAGTATCTGGCCTCGAAGGACCTGTTGGCGTCGGTGGACCCTTCGACCCTGGCCAACACGCCGTCGCGCTTCAACTCCCCGGACGGCAAGTGGGTGGGGGTGACGGCCCGCGTCAGCGTGATGGCTTACAACACCTCCATCCTGAGCCCGAGTGAGTTGCCGACGTCGATCATGGAACTGGCCGACCCGCAGTGGAAGGGCAAGATCGGCATCGCCGGCTCCGAGACCGACTTCCAGCCGATCGTCACCTCCATCGCCCGTACCCACGGCGACGCCGCCGCGCTGCAGTGGCTCGAAGCCGTCAAGGCCAACGCGGGGAGCCACAGCTACCCCGACAACGAGACGCTCACCTCGCAGATCAACAACGGCCAGGTGGCACTGGGGGTCGTCAACCAGTACTACTGGTACCGTGAAAAGGCCCAGGTCGGGGAGTCGGGTCTCCACTCGGCCATCGTGTACTTCGCGCCGAAGGATCCCGGCTACGTCATCGACGTCTCCGGCGCAGGCATCTTGAAGTCATCCAGCCACCAGTCCGAGGCCCAGCAGCTCCTCGGGTTCTTGACCTCGAAGAAGGGGCAGGAGATCATCGCCCACAGCGACAGCTTCGAGTACCCCATCGCGTCCGGTGTGACGACGGCGGAGCCGGAGACGCCGTTCGACCAGCTGCAGCCGAACAGCATCACCATCCCGGACCTCGGCACCGGGGCCGAGGCGATCAAGTTGCTGCAGGAGGCCCAACTGCTGTGATGACGGGCATCTCGGCTCTCGGTCGTCGCGGCGGCCGGCGCCGGTTGCCGCCCCTCCTCACCACCGGAGCCGTCCTGGTGTCGGTTGCCGTCCTCCTGCCCCTGGTGTTCCTCGTCGTCCAGGCCGTCCAGGTCGGGTGGGCGGAGCTGCACAAGCTCCTGTTCCGCAGTCTCACGGCGACGCTTATCTGGAACACCGTGACATTGGTCGTCGTGGTCACGGCGCTGTGCGCCGTCGTCGGCACCCTGGCCGCCTGGTTCGTCGAGCGGACGGACGTGCCCTGCCGCCGGCTCCTCGCCATCCTCGTGGTGATCCCTCTCGGCATCCCGGACTTCGTGGTGAGCTTCGGGTGGCGGGCCATCTTCCCCTCCATCGGCGGGTTCTGGGCAGCCGTCCTCGTGATGACCCTGGCCGTCTACCCGCTGGTCTTCCTCCCCGTGGCGGCCAGCCTGCGGGCCGCGGACCCAGCCCAGGAGGAGGTGGCGCGCAGCCTCGGGCTGGGCCGGGTGCGCACGTTCTGGACCGTCACGGTGGGCCAGGCGCGTCTGGCCGTCTTCGGCGGCGCCATCCTGGTCGGATTGGTGGTCCTGGCCGAGTTCGGCGCCTTCGAGATCCTCGGCTACCAGACGCTGACGACCGAGATCTACAACGAGTTCCAGGTCGGGTTCAACGAACCGGCTGCCTGTGCCCTCTCCCTCATCCTGGTGCTCCTCGGTGCCCTGCTACTGGCGAGCGAGGATACGGTGCGGGGCCACGGTCGGGCCTCGCGGCTCGGGGCGGGCGCCGCCCGCCAGATGCGGCCGCTGACGTTGGGGCGCCTCCGCCCCGTGGCGCTGGCCGGGGTGAGCCTCCTGGTCGTGCTGGCGCTCGGCGTGCCGGTGGGAGCGATCATCTACCTCATCGTGCAAGGTGGATTCAGCACGTTGCCGGCGACCGCGTCACTGCCCGACGCCACGCTGAACACATTCGGTTATGCGGCCGCCGCGGGGGTCGTGGCCATGCTGGCCGCCGTCCCGATCGCCCTCCTGTCGGTGCGCTTCCCGCGCCGGCGGGTGTTGACCCTCGAGCGTTCGAATCTCGTCGTCCTGGCGGTGCCCGGCCTGGTCATCGCGTTGAGCCTCACCTACGTGACCGAGCACTTCCTGCAGGGTCGCTTCTACCAGACCAACCTGCTGCTGGTGCTGGCCTACTCCATCATGTTCTTCCCCCTGGCCGTCGTTTCGGTCCGGGCCGCGGTGGCCCGCGCCCCGTCGGACTGGAAGAGGTGGGGAGCTCGCTCGGCGTCAGCCGGCGCGCGGTGCTGTGGCGGGTCACGTTGCCCCTGGTCGGGCCGGGACTCGCTGCCGCCTTCGCACTGGTCTTCTTGGAGACGGCGACCGAGCTCACGGCCACGCTCGTCCTCCACCCGACCAACGTGGAGACACTGGCCACCCAGTTCTGGGCTTTCGAGTCGAACGGGTCCTACAGCCAGGCGGCCCCCTACGCCGGTGTCATGGTGCTGATTGCGGCCGTGCCCGGCTACGTGCTCGGTCGCTGGTTCGACCGCCAACCGGCACGCATGGGAGCGGCGGGCCGGAACGCACTCGACGCGCCGACCACAATGGTGTCCGTATGAAGGACCTGCGCATCGCCGGCGTCGCCAAGTCGTTCGGCCCCCAGGCGGTCTTGCGCGGCGTCGACCTGGTCGTTCCCCACGGATCGTTCACTGCGATTCTCGGGGCATCGGGCAGCGGCAAGACGACGTTGTTGCGGATCGTCGCCGGCTTCGAGCGGCCCGACGACGGACAGCTCCGGCTGGGGGACGACGTCGTTGACGATGCCCGGCAACGCTTCGTGCCGAGCGAACGGAGGCGCATCGGCTACGTCCCCCAGGAGGGTGCGCTGTTTCCGCACCTGAGTGTCGGCCGCAACGTGGCCTTCGGTCTCCCGCGCGGTCCTGATCGCCGGAGCCGGGTCGACGAGCTCCTCGAGCTCGTCGGGTTGTCCGGTTACCGACGGCGCTACCCCCACCAGCTGTCGGGGGGGCAGCAGCAGCGGGTGGCCCTCGCCCGTGCGCTCGCCATCGAGCCGGAGATCGTCCTGTTGGACGAGCCGTTCTCCTCGCTCGACGCCGCGATGCGGGCCTCCGTCCGGGCCGAGGTCCTGGGTGTGCTGCGCGAGGCAGGCACGACCTCAATCCTCGTGACCCACGACCAGGACGAGGCTCTGTCCATGGCCGATCAGGTGGCGGTGTTGCGCCACGGGGTCATCGCCCAACTCGACACGCCGACTGCCCTCTACGGCCGGCCCGGCGACGTCGAGCTGGCCCAGTTCCTGGGGGAGTCGAACGTGCTCGACGGCGAGGTCCACGACGGGACCGCCACCACGGCACTCGGCCCGCTCCAGGTCGATCGGTGGAGCGGGCCGGCCGGGGGCGGGCGGGCCCAGGTCATGGTCCGGCCCGAGCAGATCAGGCTCGAGCAGCCGACGAACGGCGGCGTGGCAGGCACGGTCGAGAGCTACGAGTACTACGGCCACGATGCTGTCGTGCGGGTCCGGCCCGAGGCGGACGGCCTGCCCAACCTGGTCGTGCGGGTCACCGGGGGTGTGCCCTTCGAGCCCGGCCATCGGGTCGGGCTCTGCGTGCTGGGCGCTGTGGTGGTCTGGCCGTGGGAGCCGGAGGAGCGGGCGAAGATCCCCCGAATCACGCCTTCGTAACTACTGCTCTGTCGTCCGGGTGCAGTAGAGTCACCCTCGGAGTGGCAGCGCGGGGGAAGCAGGGAGGTGATGATGGTCGACGACTCGGCAACGCATGTCGGCGCGTTTCATGGGCCACAGGTCTGTGGGCTCGTGGGGATCTCGTACCGACAGCTCGACTACTGGGCCCGTACGGGCCTGCTCGAACCTTCGGTGGCGACCGCGAAGGGCAGTGGGTCCCGACGCGTCTATTCGTACTCCGATGTGCTCGAGCTCAAGGTGATCAAGCAACTGCTCGATGCCGGGGTCTCCCTCCAGTCCGCGCGCCGGGCCGTTGAGTGCCTGCGCGAAGACCTCGGTGGCGACCTCGCCTCGGCCAACCTCGTTCTGACGGGGACCAGCTCGGTACTGGCGCGCTCGAACGGTGAGGTCGTCGACCTGCTGGCCGGGGGGCAGGGCGTGTTCAACATCGTGCCGCTCGCCGGCGTGGTGGAGGCACTCGACGCCGACATCGTGAATCTCGATACTGCGACCCCCGCCACCACGCGGGGCACCCGAGCGCAGGCTGCACGGGCCTCGGGGGAGTGACCGCGACGGACCCAGCGCGCGTCGGGCGCATCCGCCACCCAGCGTGTGTGCCCGCGGGGCGGGTCCGTTTCGCCCATCCGTCCGAACGGCTCTTCGCCACGCTCCTCGACCTGTCCGGTGAGCGATGGCAGTACGAGCCGGTGGAGTTCCCTTTGGAGTGGGACAGCAACGGCTCGCCGGTGGCCGGCTTCCGTCCGGATTTCTATCTGCCCCGCCGCGGCCTGTTCATCGAACTCACGACGGCCGACCAACGTCTGGTCACCCGCAAGAACCGCAAAGTGCGCCGGATGCGCGAGCTGTACCCCGAGGTGCCGATCGGCATCGTGTACCAGCGTGACTTCGCCTCGCTGATCGCGTCACACGGCCTGCTGCCTGGAGCCGCCGCCTAGTCTGGCTGCGTGACCGCCGACGACAGCGCACCAGGCCCGCTCCGGGTCTCGCCGCTCCATGCGGCACACCTCGCGTTGGGGGCCAAGATGGTCGCGTTCGGCGGCTGGGAGATGCCGCTGGCCTACCCGTCGGGCACCATGGCGGAGCATCGGGCCTGCCGCACGTCCGCCGTCGCCTTCGATGTGAGCCACCTGGGCACCGTGCGCGTCCACGGCCCCGATGCCTTCGAACACCTCCAGCACTCCTTGAGCAACGACCTTTCCCGCGTGCACCCAGGACGGGCCCAGTACACGCACCTCCTCGACGAGGACGGCTTCGTGGTCGACGACATCATCGTGTGGTGGGTCGATGACGAGCGTTTCGACGTCATGCCCAACGCCTCCAACACCACCGATGTCGTCCAGGCCATCGGTGGCCACGACGTCACCGAGCAGAGGGCCGTGATCGCCGTGCAGGGTCCCGAGGCACGAGCCCGCCTCGCCCGGGTGTCGCCCGTGGCCGCCGGGGTCCATCACTTCGCGGTCGAGCCGTTCGAATGGGGTGGCGCACCCTGCCTGGTCGCCGGCACCGGGTACACCGGTGAGGAAGGCGTGGAGTGTGCCGTGCCGGCGGAGGTGGCGGCCGGGTTCTGGGACGCCGTGGTGGGTGAGGGTGTCATCCCGGCCGGGTTGGGGGCCCGCGACACGCTCCGCCTCGAAGCGGGGCTTCCGCTGCACGGCCATGAACTGGGTCCGGGCATCACCCCGCTGCAGGCGGGCCTCGGTTGGGTGGTCGGCTGGGACAAGGGGGATTTCACCGGTCGGGCCGCCCTCGAGGAGGAGCGGGCCAACGGCCCCGCCCGCCGGCTGCGGGGGTTCGTGGCAGACGGGCGCCAACCCTTGCGCGACGGATCGCTCCTCTGCGAGGGCCCCGAGCGGGTCGGCATTCTGACCAGCGGCAACTTCTCGCCGATGCGCGAGCGGGGCATCGGACTGGGCTTTGTCGACGCGGATGCCCGGCTTCTCGACGGCGACGCGGTCACGATCGTCCAAAGGGGCAGGGAACTTAGTGCTCATCTGGTCCGTCCACCCCTGTGGCCGATTCGTGAGGAGAGCGAGTAGGTCGTGGGCCGGCAACCCGGCGGTCATGACGGGTGCCGGTATAGTGATGCGCACAACTGAATAGCCGTTTGAACCGGAGCGCCAGAGTCCCCGCTGTACGCAATCGAGGGGACGCCGGAGGAGCAACTCTCCCCGAGAAACTCTCAGGCCGACATACCGCTCCGGCGAGGCAACTCTGGAAAGCGGGCGCCCGACGTCCGCACCGAAGGTGGAAGCCGTGCAGGTCGCGGCGAGGCTCTCAGGTCCAGTGACAGAGCGGGGAGGACGTCCGACAAGTTCCGCGCACCGAGCGGAACACGTGAGGAGATCCCCGTGAGCGACCAGCGTCCAGGCAACCGATCCGAGGTACTCGAGCCGTTCGAGGACTTCGTGAGGCGCCACGTCGGGCCCTCGGACGATGAGCAGAAGGGGATGCTCAAGGTCCTCGGCTACGAGACGATCGACGCGCTCGTCGACGCGGCGGTCCCGGGCAGCGTTCGGAGTCTCGGCACCCTCGACCTCCCACCGGCCGCATCCGAGAACCAGGTGCTCGCCGAGCTGCGCCGGCTCGCTGCGAGCAACACCGTCGCCGAGCCCATGATCGGTCTCGGCTACGCCGGGACGATCACGCCGGGAGTCATCCGGCGCAACGTCCTCGAGAGCCCGGCCTGGTACACGGCGTACACCCCCTACCAGCCCGAGATCAGCCAGGGTCGCCTGGAGGCGCTCCTGAACTTCCAGACCATGGTGAGCGACCTGACGGGGCTCGACACGGCGAACGCCTCGCTGCTCGACGAGAGCACCGCGGTGGCCGAAGCCGTGACCCTCATGCGTCGCCGCGCCACCAACGACTCGAATCGGGTGATCGTCGACGCCGACTGCCTGCCCCAGACCATCGCCGTGCTGGCCACGCGTCTCGCGCCCCTGGGGATGACCCTCGACGTGGTCGACCTGGATGCAGGCGCACCTGGGGGTGACTACTTCGGGCTGGTACAGCAGTATCCGGGGTGCTCGGGCGCCCTGCGCGACTTCGAGGCCTTGAGCGCCGACGCCCACGCCAAGGGTGCGTTGGTGACCGTCGCCACCGACCTGTTGGCTCTCACGCTGCTGAAGCCACCAGGGGAGTGGGGAGCCGACGTCGCCGTCGGGTCCTCCCAGCGATTCGGAGTGCCGCTCTGGTACGGCGGCCCGCATGCGGCATTCATGGCGGTCAAGGCCGGACTGGAGCGCGATCTGCCTGGACGCCTCGTCGGGCTCTCCATCGACGGGGAGGACCGTCCCGCCTACCGGTTGGCGCTGCAGACCCGCGAACAGCACATCCGTCGGGAGAAGGCGACCTCCAACATCTGCACCGCCCAGGTGCTGCTGGCCGTTGTCGCCTCCATGTACGCCGTGTACCACGGCGCGGAGGGGCTGCGCGGCATCGCCCGCCGCGTTCACCGCCGCACGGTCGACCTCGCCGCCGGGCTCCAACGCGCCGGCGTGTCCCTCGTGCATCGGGAGTTCTTCGACACGGTGCTGGTCGAGGTGCCGGGCGCGCGGCAGCGATTGTGGCCGATGCGGCCGCGCGTGGCGTCCTCCTCCGTCTCGTCGACGGCGATCGCGTGGGGATCTCGTGCGGTGAGACGACCAGCGCGGCCCACGTGGCCGCGGTGCTCCAGGCTTTCGGGGCTAGGGGTGAGGAAACGAGCCCCGCCTCGGCGCTGCCCGATGCGCTCTTGCGCCGGGGCCCGATCCTGGGCCGTCCGGTGTTCTCGGAGCACCATTCCGAGACGGCCATGCTCCGCTACCTGCGCCGTCTGTCGGATCAGGACTTCGCGCTGGACCGCGGCATGATCCCTCTGGGCTCGTGCACCATGAAGCTCAACGCCACGACCGAGATGGAGTCGGTAGGCCTCCCGGGGTTCGCGGACATCCACCCCTTCGCGCCGCTCGAGAGCGCTCCGGGCTACCTGTCGCTGATTGACGACCTTGAGGAATGGCTGGCCCGTGTCACGGGCTACGCCAAAGTGTCGGTCCAGCCCAACGCGGGAAGCCAGGGAGAGCTGGCCGGGCTCCTGGCCATCAGGGCCTATCACCGGTCCCGTGGGGAGGAGGGCCGGGACGTCTGCCTCATCCCGTCGAGCGCACACGGCACCAACGCGGCCTCTGCCGTCATGGCTGGCATGCGCGTGGTGGTGGTCGCCGCGTTGGCCGACGGGACGGTCGATCTGGAGGACGTCCGTCGCCAATGCGAGGAGCACGACGAGTCTCTGGCGGCCATCATGGTCACGTACCCTTCGACACACGGCGTGTACGAAGAGGGCATCATCGAGATGTGCGCGCTGGTCCACCAACACGGCGGCCAGGTCTACATCGACGGGGCGAACCTGAACGCACTCCTCGGCCTAGCGGAACCGGGACAATTCGGCGGTGACGTCTCGCACCTGAACCTGCACAAGACCTTCTGCATCCCCCATGGCGGGGGAGGACCCGGCGTCGGTCCGGTGGCGGTGGCCGAGCACCTGGTGCCCTTCCTCCCTTCGCATCCGATGCACCCCCGCACCGACCAGCGTGAGGGGATCGGACCCGTCAGCGCGGCCCCATTCGGCAGCGCCGGGATCCTGGGCATCAGCTGGGCCTACATCCGCATGCTCTCCGGACAGGGGTTGGCACACGCCACCAAGTCGGCCGTGCTGGCGGCCAACTACGTCGCGGCGCGTCTGGCGCCGTCGTATCCGATCCTCTATACGGGCAAGAACGATCTGGTGGCGCACGAGTGCATTCTCGATCTACGGGCCCTGACGAAGGCGACGGGTGTCACTGTCGACGACGTCGCCAAGCGCCTCATCGACTACGGCTTCCACGCGCCGACGGTGAGCTTCCCGGTGGCGGGAACGCTCATGGTCGAGCCGACCGAGAGCGAGGATCTCGACGAGCTCGACCGCTTCTGTGACGCCATGGTCGCCATCCGGGCCGAGATCGCGGCGGTAGCCGCCGGTCGTTGGTCGGTGGAGGAGAGTCCGCTGCGCGGGGCGCCGCACACGGCGGCCGCGCTCGTCTCGTCGTGGGAGCGACCCTACGACCGCGCCACAGCGGTGTTCCCGTCGGGGCAGACAGCGGCCAAGTACTGGCCGCCGGTGGCCCGCATCAATCAGGCGTACGGAGACCGTAACCTCGTCTGCAACTGCCCACCCCCGGAGGCCTTCGCCGGCTGATCTGGCCGCGTTGAAGAGGCGGATCAGTGAACTCCGGTCCCCTGCTGGGTATATCTCCCTGTGGGTGGTGAGCATTCCGGACGCACCGAGAGGAGGAGCTATGACCACACTCGAGAACCGACCCAATGCCGCGCTTCTCGTCGTCGACGTGCAGAACGGCGTAGTCAGCGGCAACTACGAGCGCGACGCCGTGGTCGCGAATATCGAGCGCATCGTTGAGAACGCCCGACGGGAACAGATTCCCGTTATCTGGGTTCAGGATTCCGACGGGCCGCGTGCCAGAGGCAGCGATTCCTGGGAGATCGTCCCCGAACTCACTCCGATCGATTCCGAACCGCATATCGACAAGAAGTACGGCGACTCATTCGAGGACACCACCCTCGAATCCGTCTTGTCGGGTTTCGGAGTCGGTCAACTTTTCGTCGTCGGCGCACAAACCGATGCATGCATCCGCTCGACACTCCACGGTGCGTTCGTCAGGGGATACGACACGACACTGGTCGGCGATGCCCACACAACCGAGGATCAGACTGCTTGGGGGGCACCACCTCCAGACCAGGTCATTGCCCACACGAACCTGTATTGGACCTACCAGGCGGCACCGGGACGCTCGGCCCGGGTCGTCGAGACCAAGGATGTCGATTTCGGCGCGCATCCCTGAAACCGGGATGACACCTTGCCGGCCGGATCGCTCGCAAGCGATACGTCGGCTGCTCCCGGCGATCCGGGCGAAGGCTCAAAGTGCGAAGGGTCAGCTGACCCGCCGAGGCACGTCGGGCCGGTCTGTCACATCTTGCGGTGCCATGGGGTCAGAGGTTGGAAGACCCGAAATCAAAAAAGGAGATCAGCATGGACGCACGACTCGACTACTCCAGCGGTGCCATAGATGGAAAGTTCGCCAAGCACATCACGTCATCGGGCGCGGTCCTGACCGGCTCGACTCTGCCCGTTCCGACCCAAGAGCTCGTCAAGATCCGAGCCAGCCAGATCAACGGCTGCGCCGGCTGCCTGGACATGCATACGAAGGACGCCGAGCATCGCGGGGAAAGCTCGGTGCGGCTCAACCTGGTCGCTGCCTGGCGAGAGGCCACTGTCTTCACCGAAGCCGAAAGGGCTGCTCTCGAGCTCACCGAGCAGGGCACTCGGCTGTCTGACGGCGGCAGCGTCTCCGACGAAGCCTGGGCCAACGCGGCCAAGCACTACGACGATGACCAGCTCGGCGCACTGGTCTGCCTCATCGCCCTCATCAACCTCTACAACCGCCTCAACGTCATCACGCGCCAGCCCGCCGGTGACTACTCGCCCGGCCAGTGGGGATGAGGGTGCGACGCGCCACCGCCAACGAGCCAGTCAACCAAGCCACTCGCGCAAGCGCCGAATGACCAGGGCGAATCACTGAGCCCCGGCGGCTCACCGACGGTTCGGACCGTCACCTGTGCTATGCATCAGGTCGCCGTCAGAACCGAAGAAGCGATGTGCGAAACTGCAAGCACGGGTGAGTTCACAGCCTTGAGCATCGTCCGACCAATCCCAAGGGGCAGCTCGGCGGCGTCCCTCGAGGGAAGCGCGAGTGTGACCCAGAGAAAAGGTTCGCTTGCAGTCGCGGTCCTCGTGGTACTCCTCGTCGCACTAGGGCTTTCTGGCTTCGCGTCAACGTCTCCGGTGTCAGCCGCCGACACAGCCAGCGGCGGTCCGCAGCGCATCATCATCGACAGCGACCTCTCCCTCTGGTGGGATGACGCCACCGCGGTCGGGATGGCCAATGTCCTCCAGCAACGTGGCAAAGTCCAGATTCTCGCGGTCATGTCGGATATTCGAAACCCGCTGGCTGCTGCCGCGCTGGACGCCATCGACACGGCCTATGGGCATAGCGGGATCCCGGTCGGAACTGCGCCCGATAGCTCCGCTGACACGGCACCGCGTGGTTACAGCAACGAACTGGCGGAGCAGCTGCCGCACGCCATTCGGAACAGTTCGCAGGCGCAGCCGGCGGCCACTCTCTACCGTCGCGTGTTGGCGGCCCAGCCAGATCACAGCGTGACGGTCGTCGCAATCGGTGGCGACACCAACTTGGCAGGTCTGCTGCGGTCCAGTCCGGGTCACGGGAGTTCGCTGCCCGGACGTGCGCTCGTGGCGCGGAAGGTGAAGAAGCTCGTGATCGAAGACGGGCTCTTCCCAACGGGAGGTCCCCCGTTCACCAACGAACGTCTTGACATCGCCGCCACCCAATTGGTCGTGGGTACCCAAGGTTGGCCCACACCTATCGCCTGGGTCGATGGCTTCACTGGCATCAACACAAAAGTCGGCGGCAGCCTCTGTTCCTCGGTACCCCCGAAGAACCCGATGCGCATCGTCTACCAAAAGCTCTTCAATTGCGGACCGCCGGGCGACGGTGATTGGGACGGACCCACGATGCTGTATGCGGTCGGGGGAGGGGCTGGGATTTTCTCAGAGCTGGGTCAGGGTGGTGCGGCGGTCGTCAATGCCCAGGGTGGATTGTCCTGGGGGTCAGGTGTGGACCGTCCGCCGGAGGTGTACGTGCACGTCGTGAATCAAACCGCGCTCAATGCGAGGATCAATTCCCTTATCGAGAGCTCGTGATCCTCCGGAGGCACCGATCGCGCGAAGACGTGCTGAACGCAAAGCGGAAGTGTCCAGGCATTCGGCCGGACATGTCGCCTGGATGGGGTGGTTGACGCCTTGACGACGTGGTTCGCAACACCCGGGTTAGGCAAGGCTTGGGGACATCACGCCCAGGCCATGAGGCCGAGTCCGGCCGCGGCCGCACCGAGACAAACCGCGAGACCGCCGAACGTGTAGACGATCGCCTCGGTCCGGTGGCCCGTGCGGAGCAAGTGGATCGACTCCCAGCTCGCCGTGGACCAGGTCGTGTACCCGCCGCACAGCCCCACCCCGATGACGGCGAGGAGGCGGGACCCGAGGCCGTGGTAGAGGGAGAGCCCGGTCAGGATCCCGAGGAGGAGCGACCCCGAGCCGTTCACGAGGACGGTGCCGAGCGGCAGCGGGTCCAACCGACGGACGCCGACATGGTGGATGAGCAGCGCACGAAGGACGGCGCCGGCGCCGCCCGCCAGGGCCACGATGAGGGCGAGGCCAAGCGTAGGGGAGGAGCTGCTCACCTGAGCGCCACCCGCCGGCCGAGAGCGTTGCCGACCACGACGAGGGTGAGTCCGCCGAAGACGGTCGCCGCGAGGTAGCCCAGGCCGCTCCCGACGTCGCCGTCCTTGGCCAGGAGCGCGGACTCGATCGCCAGCGTGGAGTAGGTGGTCCATCCTCCGAGGAAGCCGACGATGAGGAGTGGGCGCACCAGCGGGGCGCGGTCTGCCACATGCTCGCTGATCGGCACCAGCAGGCCGACGACCAACGAGCCGGAAAGGTTGATCAGCAGGGTCGGCCAGGGAAAGGCGCCCGGCGCCAACGGGTGGTGCGCGTCGATGAGGTAGCGGGCGACGGTGCCGATGCCGCCGCCGACGAAGATGGCCAGCAGCGCGACGGCCGAAAGGCCGAGGCGCGGGAGTACAGGCTCGTCGAGGAGATCGCGTTCGCCCGCGCCCGGCTCGTGCCTGTGCTCTTGCGGGTCTTCGTCCATGGCCCGGCCCTCCCGTACCGCCGCTCAGGAGCCATCAGCCATGTCTGTCGGCGGTTCGGGGCGGGCGCCCCCCGGCGGGACCCATCGCCGGTCGTCGTGTTCCGATCGTAGCCACCGGCGGTGATCACGCTGCGTATGGCCTCAGTCGAGTCGCGGCCCCGGTGCACGTCGGAACTGGAACGGCTCGCTCTCCCGCCCGGCGACGACGTACCAGCACTGGCCCGTGGAATCCGAGTCGAGGATGCGCTGGAAGGCCGCCACGACGTCGGCCACGTCGATAATCGGGAAACCCATGTCGAGCAGCGTCTGCTCTGAGCCCTTAATGATGTTGGTGTAGGCGAAGGAGGGGCACAGCGCATGCACGCGGATGCCATCGGGCTCGTAGACCTGCCCCAACGAACGCGCCAGGCCGACGACCGCGTGCTTGTTGGCCGCGTAGATCGGGTCGAACGGCGTGGCCACGAGGCCGGCCATCGATGCGGTGGCCACGATCGTGCCGCCGCCACTCGCCTTGATGGCCGGGCGGGCGGCGGCCATTCCGTAGACGACCCCGTCGAGGTTGATGGCCATCGAACTCCGGTATGCCTCCGGGTCGAAATCGTCACCCATGCCGCACCACGACGTGACGCCCGCATTGAGGTGCGCGATATGGAGCCCACCGAAGGCCTCGACCGCGAGTGCGACCGCGGCGCTGTTCGCCGCCGGATCGGTGACGTCGGTCCGGACGAACCGGCCGTCGAGATCGTCGGCCACGGCCTTTCCCCGGGCAACGTCGATGTCGGCAATGACGACATGGGCGCCTCGGCCGGCCAGGTGGCGGGCGACCCCCTCACCGATGCCGTTACTCCCGCCGGTGATGAGGGCGACCCTGCCCTCGACGTCCAGTGCCATGGGGTGGATCGTAGGGGAATGCCGTGCGCTCAGCAGAGGAGGGAGGAGGGTAGCGGCAAGGTGTGGACGATGCTGAGGTGCTGGATCGGACGGGTCATGGCCACATAGAGCAGCCGGAGCCCGCGCCGGTCACCCCCTGCGATCGCGGCCGGCTCGACGACGACCACCGCGTCGAACTCCAGGCCCTTGGCCGCCGGGGCGGGGACGATGGTGATCGGCCGGGTCATCGCATCGCGCTCGAGCACTCCGACCAGAGTGTTTCGTCGGGAGAGCCGGGTGACGGCGGGCACCAGCTCCTCGGGGACGACCAGAGCCACCAGTAGGTGGTCCCGGGCCAGCACAGCGGCTTCCTCCAGGGCGGCGGGAGCGAGCTGACTCTCGTCGACGCGACGGATGGCGGGATCGGTGCGGCCCGGGCGTATCGAAGAAGTGGGCTGGATCCCCGGGGCCGCCTCGGCGAGGAGACGGGAGGCGAAGTCCAGCACGCGGCCGGGGGCCCGGTAGCCGAGCGTCAGCTCATCGTGGTGTGACGGGGCGGAGTCGGGCAGATGCCCCCGGACCTCGTCCCAGTCGGCGTAGGTCCAGGGACCGGTGGCCTGCGCCAGGTCACCGAGCACGGTGATCGAGCCCGAGGGCGCCCGCCGGGCGATCATGCGGAACTGCATCGGGGTGAGGTCCTGGGCCTCGTCCACCACGATGTGGCCGTAGGAGCGCGTCCGACCCGCGCTGAGGAACGCGGCCTCGTCGAGCAGGGCCAAGTCGTCGGTGCTCCACGCCGTGGACGACACCCTGGCGTCACGAGTCCGGAGCAGTACCTCCCACTCGGCCGTGGAGAACAGCCCCGTGGCGTACCTCTCTAGCTGGCCGCGGGACGACAGCAACTCGCGCACGAAGGTGGTGGGGGAGACCGTGGGCCAGAGCGTGTCGAGGAGCGCCCCAAACTCCTCCGAGGAGGTCAGCTCTCCCTCGAACCACGCCTCGTCTGCGCCGAGCCGGCCCGAGGCGCGGAACGCAGTTCTCGCCTCGCTGACGAGCCGGGCGCGCAGCGCGACCCGGCCCGACTTGTACGGTCCGGGTCGGGCGACAATCGACGCCACAAGGTTGTTGACGCGCTCCCGGCTCAACGTCGCCCGGGCGAAACGCACGCGCAGACGCACGTCCTCGTCGAGAAGTCGGCGGCGACCCTCGAGGGCCCGGCGCAGGAGCTCGCCCATGCGGGCGTCCCCCTTGACCCGCCGCACCGCCATCGGTTCCTCGACGCGGACCTTCACCTTGGGGGCGATGTCGGCGATGGTCGTTTGCACGACGGCTTCTTCGCCGAGGGAGGGCAGCACCTGCGCGATGTACCGCAGAAAGGCCCGGCTCGGACCGAGCACCAGCACGCCATCGCGACTGAGGGCGGGGTGGTTGTAGAGCAAGAAGGCTGCCCGGTGTAGCCCGACGGCGGTCTTTCCGGTACCTGGTCCACCCTGCACGGTGAGGAGCTGGTCGAGGGGAGCGCGGATGATCTCGTCCTGCTCGGCCTGGATGGTGGCGACGATGTCGAGCATCTCGCCTGTGCGGGCCCGTTCGAGCTCGGCCAGGAGGGCATCGCCACCACGGAGTCGGGTGGTGCCGGCGCTGTCCTCGCCCGTGCCGAAGAGGTCGTCGGCGACGGCGACGACCGAGCCGCGATCCACCATGATCTGGCGACGACGGGCGAGCCCGAGCGCGTCCTTGGCGCTGGCCCGGTAGAAGGGCACGGCCACGGGGGCCCGCCAGTCCACGACGACCGGATCGGATCGGGTGTCCTCTACGTGGCGACGACCGATATGCCAGGAGGCCCCCTCCTCATCGTCGATCCGCCCAAACAGGAGGGGCCGGGGGCTGTCGGCCAGGAGCGACACCCGTCGCGAGAGGGCGGCGAGGTAGTCCAGGTCGGGATTCCCGGCGGCGATGAGATCACGCAGAAGGAGTTCGGCCCTCTGACGCATCGCTCCAAGCGACGCCAGGGCATACTCGAGATAGGACTGCTCAGCGGCAACCTCTGCATCGGGCGCTGGAGCGGCGGTGCTCATCGGATGTCCGATTCCGGCAATACACGCGCAAAAAGGCCCGCGCAAAAATCCCCGGTCATACCGGGGACACTACCTCTTTTGTAACTCTCGAACAACCCCTCCAGCTGGGCTTTCGCCTTCTCGGCCGCTTGAACTTTGAACCTTTAACCAAGGGGCCTAGTGGCGCTCACTTTACTGAATTATCGCCTTGGAATCAAGTCCTTTTCTCCCGCCGAACCGAACCAGCCCCCGGGTCCCCTCCATCTGCACTGATGTTCCGGACGGACGCCGGGGGAGAGTCGGTCGGCCCAGCGCGCTGCGCCTCCCTCGACCGCCTCTGACCGTGACGACTTAACATAATGAACATTATCGGCGGTCATGCGGAGATAGATATTCGGGCTGGTCGGGGACGTTGGGGTCGTGCCCTCGCCGAACCCCGCTCAGGCAGGACTGGTGCGACCTCGGGCGATGAACGCCTGCCGCGGAGTGGCCGAACGTCAACGGTTGTCACGACGGACGGACGGGCGGGTGCCGCCGCCGGCCCCCCCAAGGCGGGTTCAGCCGGGAATGACGTTCTCCCCCATTGCGATCCGTACCTGACCGAGCAGTGCCGCTTGCGCAGCGGGCGAGTCAACGGGGAGCCGCTCGAAGTCCTCGCCGTGGAGGCGGATGTCGGCGAAGAGCCCGGAGGGGTCGGCGTGGAAGTGCAGAAAGGCTCGGGAGCGTCGGTAGAAGGTCCCTGGGTTGCGCTCGACGAGGCCGCTGATGGAGCGCAGGTCCCTCAGGAGGGCCTCGATCGGTAGGAGGTCATCGGCTGTTGCGTGTCGCATCGCAGACCCACGGTACTAAGGGCGGAGGGATGTCGAAGCCGAGCGGTACCGGGAGGACCGCGAGTTGGCGGGGGGCGAGCCTCCCGGCGCCGCATCGGCTGCACCGAGAGCATCCGCGATGGACATCGGTGCCCGGTCAGAGCCTGTTGCACCGTTCCTGTGGAGATCCCTACGGGCAAAGGCTGTGACGCGGACTCTCGGGACGGTCTTACATGCAATACCAAGCGGGCTCACAGCTGGAGTTCGGCTTGTTGTGAAACGCCTCAGTTGAACTGGGCCCATGGCGAAAGCGGGAACAACTGTGGCCCCGAATAGCCCGGTCGACATCACGCAGGAGGTCCCTCTTGACGCGGGCGAGATTCCCTCGGGGGGCGATCTGCCTCCAGAAGTCCGCTCGTATTGGCGACGTCGCCGTGGAGTGATCATCGCCGTGGTGGTGGTCCTTCTGGCCGGTGCGGGTGGCCTCGTCTACTGGCTCACGTCGGGTTCGTCGACGCCAACGGGTGTCGTGGTGACCACGACCACGGTGCCGGTGACGACGGGCACCATCCAGCAGACCGTGGCGAGCTCGGGAACCATCGAGCCGGCCAGTCAGGCCAGCCTCAATTTCGCCGTGTCGGGCACAGTGACCGCCGTCAACGTCAAGGCCGGGCAGTCCGTCACGGCCGGCCAGGTCCTGGCCACCGTCGACACCACCGCACTCTCAGAGGAAGTTAGCGCCGCCCAGGCTCAGCTGGCTGCGGCCAACGCGCGGTTGGCCAGCGACGAGACCTCGAATGCCGCAACGACCCAGATTGATTCCGATCAGGCTGCGGTGACCTCGGCCGAATCCACATTGTCGAACGCCCAGACCGCACTGAACGATGCGGCCCTGACTTCGACCATCGCCGGCACCGTCGCCTCCGTGGACCTCAACGTCGGCCAGCAGGTGAGCGGGTCCGGGTCCGGGAGTGGCGGCTCGGGGAGCGGCGGCAGTGCCAGTAGCGCCGGCAACGCCGGCAGCGCCGGCGACGCAGCCACGGCGAACACCGGTTCGAGCACGGGTACGGGCAGCTCCGCAACGTCGACGTCCGGCGCCCAGATCGTGGTCGTCGGCACCGACTCGTACATCGTGAACACGACTCTCGACGACACCGAGATCGGTCAGATCAGTGACGGTGACCAGGCGGATATCGTCCCGACGGGGTCGACGACGACCGTGTACGGCACCGTCGCATCGGTCAGCCTCATCGGCAGCGAAAGCTCCAACGTGACCACGTTCCCGGTGGTGATCGACGTGACGGGTGATCCGACCGGGCTCTACGCAGGATCTACCGCTGACGTCAGCATCATCGTGAAGCAGCTCAACGACGTCACCGAGGTCCCGACACAAGCCATCTCGTACAACAACGGCCAGGCGACCGTCACACAGGTCGTCAACGGCTCCCACGTGGTGAAGACGGTCACCGTGGGCGCGGCGGCAAGCGGTGAGACCCAGATCACCAGCGGCGTCAAGGTCGGTGACAAGATCCTCGAGCGGACCATCTCGTTCAGGGGTGGCGCCGGCGGCACGACGGGTGGCGGCCTCTTCGGCAACGGGGGCGCAGCGCGGGGCCGCTTTGGCGGCGGGGGCTTCACCGGCGGCGGCTTCGGCGGCGGCGGCTTCACGGGCGGCGGCGGCTTGGGCGGGAGCGGCTGATGAGCGCAGCCGCGACCACCACTCCCCCGGTGGGGACGTCGGAGAACGCGGTGATCGAGCTGGAACGGGTGACGAAGGTCTACCGGAGCGGATCGATCGCCGTCGCTGCGCTCCGCGGCGTGAGCCTCACCATCTCCGAGGGCGAATATGTGGCCATCATCGGCCCTTCGGGCTCGGGCAAGTCGACCCTGATGCACATCCTCGGCTGTCTCGATACGCCGAGTTCGGGCCAGTACCGCCTGGCCGGCGAGAGCGTCAGCGGCATGAGCGAAGCTGCGCTGGCCGAGGTACGCAACCGGCGCATCGGGTTCGTCTTCCAGCAGTTCAACCTGCTTGCCTCCATGTCGGCATGGCAGAACGTCGAGTTGCCCTTGGTCTACGCGGGCGTGCCCCGGGGCGAACGCAAGGAGAGAGCGATGGACGCCCTCGCCAGGGTGGGCCTGGCCAGCCGGGTGATGCATCGCCCCGGAGAGCTCTCCGGAGGGCAGCAGCAGCGCGTCGCGGTGGCGCGGGCCCTCGTGACCGAGCCCGACCTGATCCTGGCCGACGAGCCCACGGGCAACCTTGACTCGGTCTCCGCGGCGGACGTTCTGCGACTCATGGACGAACTGCACGAGTCCGGCCGTACTCTCGTCCTGATCACCCATGACGCCGAGGTGGCCTCCGCGTCGGGTCGCATCCTGGGCATCCGGGACGGGCTCCTCACTGAGAACGATGTGCGGTATGTGGAGAGCATCCGGTGAGCTGGATCGAGACGTTCCGCACCGGTGTCAACGGCGTGCGCAGCCACCGCCTCCGTTCGGCGCTGACCGTGTTGGGCATCCTCATCGGGATCGCCGCGGTCATCCTGACCGTCGGGCTGGGCGAGGGAGCGCAGGGACAGGTGACCTCCGAGATCACCGCCCTCGGGTCGAACGTGCTCACCATCACACCCGGGAGCTCGACCTCGACCACGGGCATCCGGCAGGCGCTCGGCAGCGCGTCCACGCTGACCATGTCGGACGTTGACGCACTCGAGAGCCACGTCGACGCGCCGGACGTGAAGGCCGTCGCCCCGATCACCTCGTCCTCCGAGGAGCTGGTCGCCGGATCGAGCACCTGGACGACCACAGTGCAGGGGTCGACCTCGACCTGGCTCACCGTACGCGGACGCGCCCTGGCCCAGGGTCGTTTCATCGACGACCAGGACGTCGACGACCACACGGCGGTCGCGGTGTTGGGTGCGACAACGGCATCCGAGCTCTTCAAAGGCGTCGATCCCGTCGGCCAGACGATCGACGTCGGCGACGGCGGTGTCCCGCTGACGGTCGTCGGGGTCCTCACCTCCACCGGATCGTCCTCGTCGTCGAGCTCGACCTCCGACCCCGATGATCTCGTTGTGGTCCCGATCTCGACCGGCGCCGAGCGGGTCTTCGGCGGGACGACCCGCAACTCCGTCAGCTCCATCGCCGTGCAGGCCCGCTCCTCAGGCGACCTCACTGCGGCCTACCAGGAGGCTGACCACCTGCTGCTCCAGCTCCACCGCATCACCACGCCGACCGACGCCGACTTCACGATCACCTCGGAGCAGTCCCTGATCTCGACCGCGACGTCCGTCGACCGGACGCTGACCATCCTTCTCGGTGGCGTTGCCGGCATCTCATTGCTGGTCGGTGGCATCGGGGTCATGAACATCATGTTGGTCTCGGTGACCGAGCGCATCCGGGAGATCGGGCTCCGCAAGGCCCTCGGCGCCACGCCCAGCGTCATCAGACGTCAGTTCCTCGTCGAGGCTTCCGTCCTCGGCCTCATCGGCGGCGCGCTCGGAGCGCTGCTCGGGATCATCGGCGCGACGTTCCTCCCTGGCGTGGTGGGTGATCCGATCACGATCAGCCCGACCGCCATGGTCGGCGCGCTGGTTGTCGCTCTGGCCATCGGCATCGCCTTCGGCGTCTACCCGGCGAGCCGGGCGGCGCATCTCGCACCCATCGACGCTCTACGAACCGAATAAAGAAAGCAGAGGAATGTCCGACATGGAGACACCGACCAGCCGAAGCACCAAGCGCGGGCGCTGGGTCCAATTCGCCGCAGGCACAGTGGCGCTCGTGACGGCAACGACGCTCGCGTCAGCGGCCGGGGCGGCGACGGTCCCCGCCAACGCGCCCATCGGCGCCACCGGGAGCGTTGCCGCACTGTCCGGTTCGACGATGGAGGTGCAGAACCCGAGCAACGGCCAGACCACGGTGAACTGGACCCCGACGACGTCCTTCTCCAAGTCCGTCACCGAGGCCGTGAACTCTTTGACCGCGGGCACCTGTGTCACCGTCACGGGAACACCTTCGAAGTCCTCGAAGACCACCATCGCGGCCCGGAGCATCTCGGTGGCCGCTGCCTCCACGACGGGGTCGTGCACGGGGCAATTCCGATCGGGCGGCGGCACGAGGGGCGCCAACGGTCCCGGCGGCGGTGGCTTCCGCTTCGGCGGACGTGGCGGTGGCACCACGGGTGGCACGCGCCCGACGTTCAATTCGGGCTCGGGCCGACGCTTCCCCAACCTTGGTTCCTTTGCCATCGCGACCGGCAAGGTGACGAGCGTCAGCGGATCAACGCTCTCGGTCTCTGGGTACGACCTCTCGCCCGGAAGTTTCGTCCGGCCGACCAAGTCGACCAGTTCGGCCAAATCCACCTCATCGAAGACGAAGAAGCCGACCACGCCCAAGACGGAAAACCTGAAGATCACGACCACCAGCGCCACCACCGTCGCCGCGACCCAGAGTGCCGAGGCGACGGACCTGGCCGTCGGTGATTGCGTGAGTGCGTTCGGTCCGGCCGCCACGACGGGCGCGGTGACAGCCACGACCGTCCGCATCACCTCGACCGGTGGCCAGACGTGCACCGGCGGCTTCGGTGCGGGCGGGGGCGGGTTCTTCCGCGGCGGTGGAGGAGGTCCCGGCGGTGGCAGTGCCTAGCTCGAACGGGAGCGGATGGGGTCGTTCGGGCCATCGGCGCGCGCTTGTGGCCGGAGGGTTGGTCCTCGTCATTGTGCTGGGTGGCGGCGCCGCGGCGTGGGCCGCCTCCAGTGGCGGCGACTCGGGCTACCGCACAGCCTCGGTGACGCGCACGAACATCGGGCAGACCATGACCGTCGTCGGAACCGTCGAACCCGTCAACGACGCCTCGGCCTCGTTCCAGGTGGCGGGAAAGGTGGCCACCGTGTCGGCCACTGTCGGCCAGCAGGTCACAGCCGGTGAGTCACTCGGCATCCTCGATACGACAGCTCTGAGCGAGTCCGTCTCCTCTGCGCAGTCGACGCTGAACGCCGACGAGGCGAAGCTGGCCGAGGACGAGAGTAGTCAGGCGTCCACGACTGCCCAGACCTTGTCGGACGCCCCGTCCACGACGGCCACGACTGCGCCGGCCACCCACGGAGGCTCGACGAGCGGCCAGAGCATCATCACCCAGGACCAGAACACCCTCACCAAGGACGAAGCCCAGACGGCGGTCGACCAGCATCAAGAGGCTGCCGATCTGGCGCAGGCGCAGAAGACGTGCGCGACGTCGGGCACCGCAACCACCACCTCCACGACGACGACGAACACGACCGACCCCAACGGTTGCGAGGCCGCCCTCGCCCTCGTCTCCAAAGATCAGCAACGGGTGTCCACCGACCAGGCGACGGTGGCCAAGGACGAGGCGGCTGTCTCGCAGGCCTTGAACCAGTCGTCCTCGAGTGGCTCCGCTGGCTCGGGCGGCTCCGGCAGCGCGGGCGGCTCCGCGAACTCCGGCTCTTCCACTGAAGGTTCCCCGGCCGTCTCGTCCACACCGAGCAGTGCAACGAGCGACTCGGGTACGGAAACGAGGAGCGGCGCGGGAGCGACAGGATCATCGACCTCGTCGGACACTCCGCAGCAGATCGCCTCCGACCAGGCCGACATCGATACGGCGCAGGCCCAACTCACCGAAGCAGAGCAGTCATTGGTCGAGGGCGATCTCACCAGTCCCATCAACGGGACGATCGTCTCCGTGGGCATCGCCGCCGGCGACACGGTGAGCGCCGACTCCGGCACCGAGGTGATCGTGATCATCGGCACCGACTCCTTCGAGGTGACGAGCACTCTCTCGAGCTCCCAGGTCCCCTCGGTCAAGGTCGGTGACTCGGCTGGCGTCCAGGTCGACGGCGTCGACGGCACCATCAAGGGCACCGTGTCCCAGGTCGGCCCGGTCCAGTCGGGCGAATCGGGCTTCACGTATCCGGTCGTTGTGGCCCTCCCGACGTCGGCCACAGGGTTGTTCACCGGCTCGACCGCCAACGTGGTCATCTCCACCGGTGGGGTCGCCCACGTGGTGGCCGTCCCCACCTCAGCCGTGCAGTCGCTGGGCACCCGCTCCTACGTCGAGACCCTGTCGAACGGGACGTTGGCCCGCAAGATCATCAAGGTCGGCATGGTCGGTGACACCTACACCCAGGTCCTGTCGGGCCTGACGCCCGGTGAGAGTGTGGTGCTGGCGAACTACGCCGCTCCGGTTCCGTCCTCCAACACCGCCACATTGGGCGGCTTCGGGGGTCTGGGCGGAGGCGGGCCCGGCGGTTTCGGCGGCGGCGGCGCCTTCCGCGAGCGCGTGCTCGGCGGTGCGGGCGGTGCGGGCGGTGCGGGCGGTGCGGCGGGCGGATTCGGGAACGTCGGCATCGGGGGCTGATTCCCGCCGGGCCGAAGGACAGTCCTGAGCGGTACGGTGGCGAGATGGCACCGATCCGTCTGGACCAGGTGAATCTCGTCGTGCGCGACGTCGAAGCCAGCCGCGCCTTCTACGCCCGCCTCGGCCTGGACTTCGGCGACGAGCACGACCCGGTCTGGTCGGCGCACCATGTCTCCGCCCGGCACGGGGAGAGCACGCCTCTCGACGTCGACCTGGACAGCCGGACCTTCGCAGCGCAGTGGAACGAGGGCTGGACCGGTGGGAGCGGGGCCGTGCTCGGCTTCAAGGTCGAGACCCGCGCCGAGGTCGATGCGCTCGTCGCCGCCCTGGCCGCCGAGGGCGTCCCCGTCCAGCAGGACCCTTATGACGCCTTCTGGGGCGCGCGCTACGCCGTCGTCAGCGACCCTGACGGCAACGCGGTCGGCATCATGAGCCCGGTCGACGCGGCCTTCCGCCGCCCGCCGCCCTCGCCTTCGTGAGCTCTCCTCCCCCCGACGAGGCGATCGACGTGGTGGTCGAGATCCCCACCGGCAGTCGCAACAAGTACGAGTACGACCACGAGAGGCACGTGATCCGGTTGGACCGCCGCCTCTTCACCGCCACCACCTATCCGGCGGACTACGGATTCGTCCCCGACACCCTGGCCGGCGACGGGGACCCGCTCGACGCACTGGTGCTGGTGGCCGACCCCACCTTCCCGGGCTGTCTGTTACGGGTACGGATCCTGGGCGTGTTCTCCATGCGCGACGAGAAGGGGGTGGACGCCAAGCTGATCTGCGTCCTCGAACACGACCCCCAGTGGGACGGTGCGCACGACATCAGCGACGTGCCCGAGCACCTGCGCAACGAGATCGCCCATTTCTTCAGCATCTACAAGGACCTCGAGCCCGAGAAATCGACCGAGGTGCAGGGGTTCGGGGACCGAGCGGCCGCGCTGGCCGAGCTCGAGTCGTGCCGGATCGCCTACCGTGCGACCGACAGATAACTGGGAGGGAGGAACGACCATGCCGTTTCCACGTGACGAGGTGCAGGCCACGGTGGACCGTTATCACGAGCTACGCCGGCGGATCGACGATGGGCTGGAGCCCGATGCCTTCGGCGTGCTGGCCGACTTCTACACCGAGGACGCGGTCTACATCGACGGCGCCTGGGGGCGCATCGAGGGCCGCGACGCCATCGCGCACTGGCTGGTGGATTCCATGTTGGGCATGGAGGACTGGAAGTTCCCCATTGAGTTCACCGCGATCGAGGGGAACGACGTCGTGGTGAAGTGGACCCAGATCATGCCGAGGACGCGGCCGGATGGGACGTCATACCGGCAGTCCGGCTACTCCCGCCTGATCTATGCCGGCAACGGCAAGTTTTCCTACGAGGAGGACACCTACAACATGGCCCACGTGCTCGAGGACATCGAGGCCAGCGGCTGGACCCCGAACGGCTCCATGAACGTCCCGCCCGCCCATCCGGACCGGAACTTCGACATTCCCGCGGGCACGACGGGCTGACTCTAGGGGGTTCCTCCGGTCCCGCCGGAGTTCCCGAACCCGGGGAATCCTCCCCCGCCGAACGGGCTGGTCGTCCCGCTACCGCCCGACTGCTGCTGTTGGGCCTCCGCCTGGTTGCCGAGGGTCGCCGTGGTGGTCCGTTTGCTGTCCCCCACGTAGTACGTGATCGACACGGACTGTCCGGCCTTGGAGTTCTGGATGACCTTCTGCAGATCGTCGGACGACGTGATGTTGGTGCCGTTGATGTTGACGATCACGTCACCTTGCACCAGGCCGGCCTTGTCCGCGGGCGATCCCGAGACCACGCTGAGGATCACCGCGCCGGACGTGGGGGTGAACCCGTACTGCTGGCGCAGCGCAGGCGTCAGCGTGGTGATGTCGACGCCGAGGTAGCCGCCACCGTTGCCGGACTGTCCGCCCTTCTCGAGCTCGGAGATGAGCGATTCCACCGAGGCGGCCGGGATGGCGAAGCCGATGTTCTGGGAGGACGTCCCGTCGCTCGATGTCCCGGCGACAGCGGTGTTCATCCCGATGACCTGGCCTGAAGTGTCGATCAGCGGCCCCCCGGAGTTGCCGGGATTGATGGCGGCGTCGGTCTGGATCATGTTCTGGAGCGTCTCGGTCTGGGTGCCCGCTCCCCCTGCGGTGACCGAGCGCCCGAGCGCCGAGATGATGCCCTGGGTGACCGTCGGCGTGCCGGCGGCGAGCCCGAGCGCGTTGCCGATGGCCACGACGGCGTCCCCGACGACGGCCTTGCCCGAATTCCCGAAGGTCACGGTGGGAAGGTTCGACGCGTTGTCGATCTTGAGCAGCGCCAGATCCTTCGACTGGTCGTAGCCGACGAGCGTGGTGGGCAGCGCCTTGGTCTGGCCGTACTCGGTGACCGTGATGGTCCCCGTGTTGCCCCCCTGGCTGTAGAGCTCAATGACGTGGTTGTTGGTGAGGATCTCCCCGCTGGAGGTGATGATCATGCCGGTCCCCTGGTCCTCGTCGCCGTTCGACTTGACGTCGATGGAAACGACGGCGGGGATCACCCTGCTGACGAGTTGCGGGATGGTGACGTTTCCGCTGAGGACGGCTGCTCCGGGCGCCGCGCTGGATTCGTGGATGGTGATGTTGGCGCCGTTGTCGTCGTTGTTGTTCGCCAGGGCGGTGACGCCCGCCCCGATGGCCCCGCCGACCAGCGCGGCCACGAGAGCCACCGGGAGCCACGAGCGCAGCCTGCCGGGCGAACGTCGCCCGGAGCTGGAGGGTGAAGGGGCGCCACCGGGATAGGTCGCGTCGGCGGACGATGGGTAGGAGAAGGGGATCGCGGTGGGCGTGACCGGGGTGGGGGGCCCGCTCTCGTACCCCGCCGGTGGCGTCCAGGCGCCCGGTGGCGGCGGTGGGTAGGACGATGGCGCGCTCGGCGGCGGATACGTGGGTGAAGCGGCCGCCGGGGCGTCGGAGGCCTCCTCGGCCTCCGCGGGCTGGGTCGTCGGTGCTTCTGGTGGCGGGGGCGCTGTGCCCTCCAGGCTTCCATCTGTGGGCTGTGCCGGGGTCATGGCGTCGTCCGGTGCCGTCGTTGCCTCGAGGGGCGGTACGGCGCCTGATTCGGGTGTGCCGGCAGAGGACTCCGGCCCCGTCTGCTCGGTGTCCTCACTCATGTGGATCCTCCTGAAGGGAACATGGCTCGTCCACACCGCTTCACGGTGGGTAGATGGCCCGTCCCGGCGTCTCCCGCAGTCCAGCGGACGTCCGGACCCATGTTACGGGCTGTCGATCGCGGCCCGGCATCGGGCTGGGGCGCCAGGCGAGGTAGCGTGTCCGCCGCATGTCACGCCGGATCGACATCGAATTGACGAGCCAGACGGGCGACGGGTCATGGACCTGGCGCGCCGCCGGAGCGCGCCAGCCCAAGGGCACGGTCGGCGCCGCGCTCGTGCCACCCGGTGAGACCGTCGGCGCCGTGCTGCGGGCCGAGGTCGAGATCGGGCTCGAGGGCATCGAGATCCTGTCGCTGACCGCGGCCAAGCCGGTCCGCTCTCCGGAGAAGACCGAGGGCCGGATCGAGGTCAAGGGCACCCCGAGGCGGGCGCCCGATGTCTCGGTCATCCTGGCTCCGGGCTCGGACAAGCGGCGGCGCGATCGCGACGGCGATGGTGAGCGACGCTGACCGGCGCCCGGGCGGTCGCCGCACCGACGGCGAGGGACGGCGCGACGAGCGCGGCGACGAGCGACCGGCGCGTGGAGGCAGTGGGCCTCGTCGACCCGGTGGTCGACGACCCGGTGAGGGCGACGGTCGTCCCGCTCGCGGGGAGCGGCCGGTCGCGCCGACGTCCACCGTCCACCGCAACTCCATGCTCGCGGCCTTGCGGCCCGAACAGATCCCCGTGGCCGAGCAGCTGCTCCGCGGCGGGCTGCAGGCGGTCCGGCAAGCCATAGAAACGCAGAACAGCTCGAACAAGGCCGCCGGGAAGCCTCCGGTCGCTGCAGACGCGCTCCTCGCCATGGCCGACGAGCTGCTGCCGGTGGTGCGCCTGGCGGACTGGAAGGATCGCGCCTCGGTGGCGCAGGCGACGGGGAAGGACTATCGGCTGCGGGAGCTCCGGGCCGTCGTCGCGGCCTCGCGCACCGTGAACCTCGACGAGGAGGGGCGCACCCTGGCCAAGGCGCTCCAGGAGTCACTCGACCAGCGGACGACGGCGCTGCGCGAGGAGTGGCTGGCCCGCATCACGAACGCGCTCAACGATGGGCGGGTGCAACAGGCCGTCGAGGCCTCCATCCGCCCGCCCGAGCCCGGCACCCGGTGCCCGGCCGAGCTGGCGGTCAGGCTGGCCGCCGCCGCCGGGGAAGCCATGACGGCCGACCTGGCACCGGAGGACTGGATGCGCCTCCTCGACGCGGTGGTGGCATCCCCGGTGCGTCGGACCGTCAAGCCGGTGGGCATTCCCGACGACGAAGTGGCGAAGCAGGCGGCCCGCAACGCGGCCGGTGCGGTTCCTGCGCTGGCCAAGCTGCTCGGGCTCCGCATCCCGCCGCCACCGCCCCGCAGGGTGAACACCGAGCGCCGGTTCAGTCCAACCGGCGGTTGAGGGTCAGCAGGCGGGCGGAGAATCCGGCGGCCTCCAGTCGTTGCTTGGTCGTACGGTCCCCCGGCAGCGCCGGCGCGTCCACCCCGGCGCAGCCCCTCTCGGTGCACCAGCCGAGCGCGGCATCCATGAGCGCCGTGCCCACGCCCACGCCCCGGGCGCCTGTCTCCACGTAGCAGCACTCGATCAGGCCATTCGTGAGCCCCCTGGGGCCATCGCCGGCCGTCACGGCGAGGAGGCCGACGACCGCGCCCTCGTACTCCCCCACCACCAGGTGGGCCCCTTCGTCGGACCTGGTCCAACGCTCCAGGAGGCTCACCGTCGTGTCGTCACCGACCAGGGCGGCGCCCCCCCGCATGGATTCGGCGGCCACCAAGGCCTGGGAGAGGAGCCGTGTGCAGGCCTGCCGGTCCTCGGCACGGGCGGGTCGGGCCAGCTCCATGCCTCAGGAGTCGGTCGGCCCGTGCAGCTGTTCGTCGAGAACCTGGCCGGCCCGGTTCAGGATCGTGCGCCGGTTGCGCGTGGAGGCCTCGTAGCGCTGGACGGCCTGCAGCTCCTCGGGGCCCAGGCTCTCGAGTCGGCGGACCACCTGTGACGCACTGAGCGTGTCGTAGTCCGCCAACGCACGTCCGACGATCGCGGCCGCCGTCGGGTCGGGAGCCGGACGTCCCGGGCCGGGTGGCGGCGCAGGCGCTTGCACCGGGCCGGCGCCTCCATCCGGCACCTTCGGCGGCGATCCGCTGCCCATGAGGCCACTCAGGCGCTGCGACAGGTCACGCTGCTTCTTGTTGACGACGAAGCGCCCCACGACGAGCGCATTGCCGAGTTGGAGCTCGACGCGGCGCCGACCCTCGGCGATCAGCTCGGGGAGCTCCTCGACTACGGACACCGCGACGCCGACCGGAGCTGCCACGCACAGATCGATGGTCCGTCGGAGCTGGCTCTTGGCAGCCTCCCGTTCATCGGGGTCGGATTCCTCAGACACAATCCCGGCAGAGCATCTTCTTCTTGTCTGCGAGCTGGCTCGGGTGCTTGACCAGGAAGCACGAACGACACACGAACTCGTCGGGCTGCTTCGGCAGCACGCGTTCGTTGCCCTCGGTCTTGTCCTCCTGGTCCGTGGCCTCCTCGTCCTCGGGCTCGTCCTCGACGACCAGGCGCTCCTTGAGGATCACATCGAGGCTGGCCTCGACGTCCTCGTCGTCAGGCTCCTCCTCTTCCTCCTCCTCGTCGCCCTCGCCGGACTTCTCGACGACCGCCGCCGGCGACGGGGTCAGGATCAGGATCTCGTCGACCTCTGCATCGTCCTCCTCCTCCTCGTCGATGACGACGATGTCGTCGTCATCGTCGTCGAGCGCGACGGGTTCGAGGTCTTCGATCTCCCCCGCGTCGTCGATGTCGACGTCGAGATCGTCCTCGGCGACATCCGCGTCGTCTGCTTCGGGGGCCTCCGACACCACTTCTTCGACCTTGGCCTTCTTCTTCGTCGCCATTGTGGCGCGGAGCATAGACGCTTCGAGAGACCGTTCAATCGCTGTGAACGAGATCCCCGCTCGGTTTCGGAGGGCGAGGAATCGCTCGAAAGGGGCGGGAGGGCCCTGGGGTCTTTGGCGCCATATTGCTCGCCTGGATGGCCAGGCAAGCAACACGTTCTCTACTCGACCCGCAGGGCCAACCACCGCCTCTCACAGCACATCCCCCCCTTGGCCGCATCAGCGCATCGCTCTTCCGCAGGTCCTTAGGAGCGTCGGGGACTGGGCGTACATTAGGCAAATCCGGGGTGGGGTCGTCAAGGACTTCTCGGGTGCTCCCACCAGGGAGAACGAAGGTTGTTCCTGGTCAATGCGTTACAGATTTTTCCGACCGGCGGCGTTCGGCCCGGCGCTCGGATTCGAGGCGCTCGAGGTCGGTCGCCCCGTGGTCGGCGAACGTCATCGCTTCGGCGAGTGCCCGGTGCCCCGCGACCTCCGCCACGGCGCGGTGCATCTGTTGGGCCACCCTCCGGTACGAGGGATGGCCCTGTGCCCCTGAGCGGAGTTCGATGAGGTGCATGGCCTCACGCGCGTTGAACTGCATGACGTAGCGGATGCGGTGGGCCAGCGCGACCACGTACGAAGCCTGCTCGGGGAAGTCGGGAACCAATGAGCGGTAGAGCTCCTCGGCCCGGTCGATCGCCTCGTCATAGTGTTCGGCCAGACCGGCGTCGGCGACGAGTTCCGGCATGTCGTACCCGAGCGAGATGCCGAGACGTTGCCACTCCATCGAGAGCATCCGATGGCGTTGCAGGTCGCGGAATGCGCCGTAGTCGGTGACGAGTTCGAACCGGTAGTCCGTGCGCTCGAAGGCGCGTCCGGGACGATGACGGCGATTGCGCCGATCGCCGACGTACGCCTCGAGCAAGGCCACGCGGTCCTCGTGACCGAGGAGCCGCACCCGGCGGGCGGCCTCGCGCTCGCTGCAGCCGAGGTGAGAGAAACAAGCTGCAACCAGGACCTTCTCTTCCCCGTCGGGGTCGAAGTCGAGCAGGGTGACCTCCGGCTCGCTGCCGCCGCCCGAGGGGGCGTCGAGCGCTCCCAGCTGCGGCCACAGACGGGAAACCAGACGAGACGTGCGATCCCGTGTCGACGCCATGTACTCCGACCACTCGCCACCTCGCTCGGGGATGTCGACGCGTTGGAGGAAGGACGGGATCACTTTGCGCAACTCGAACAGCATCATCTCGGCGTAGTGGCGAGCCTCGGGGAGCGGGTGCGCGCGCATCCGCAGGAGCAACTGCTCGTAGGACTGTCCGGTGCCGTAGATCCCGATGTTCGACAGTGACGCCGCCGGCAGAAGGCCGCGCAGCGCGTCGAGTGACTTGGCGCGGGTGGCCTGGCGGTACACGAAGTCACTGTCGCCGGCCTGCTGGGGAAAACGCTCGGCCACCCAGGCCTGCAGGCGGGGCAGGAGTGCGCCATAGGTGTCGAACACCCGGTCCATCTCTCCGACGAAACGGGCCCCGTGGGCCGAGTCGAGTATCTCGGGCGGTCGGAAGTAGCGGTACTGCCCGTTCTCGAGCCGCTGGTTGTACGCGATGTAGCGGGTCGACTGCTCGAGGTACGCCATGAGACGTCCCCACTCGAGCACCTTCGACAGCACGTTCGAGGCCTGCTCGCAGGCGAGGTGGACACCGCCCAGCTGTGCGACCGAATCGTCGCCGTACTCGACGAAGACCTTCTCGTAGAGCTGCTCTGCACGAGCCAGTCCGACGGTCGCGTCGACGGTCGCATCCCCCGAGATGTCGAGGTCCCCGACGAACTCGTCGAGGAAGAGCCGCCGCAGGCTCTTGGGCGAGCGGGAGTAGCGGGCGAAGAGTGCTCCCTTGACGACTTCAGGCAGGTTGACCAGGGCAAATACCGGCTGATCCAAGTTCGTGACGTAGCGCCGGAGCACGGCTTCCTCGTCCCTGGTGAACCGCTCTTCGGAGTACGGGATCATGCCCGGGTAACCATAGAACGAGGGTGACGCGACGGTGGCGGATGGGTTCAGATGCCCGGCAAGCCTCCGGCGACGACGCCCCTGAGCACGAGGTTGACGGCCTCGCGGGCGGCCGAAGCAACGTCGGTATCCACAGCCGTGTGCGAGACCTGCTGGGCCAGATCGGCGACAGACTTCATGGTGCGGACGAAGTCGCCGGGCGCCAGCTCGCCGACGTCGCGGGCGGCCACGCCCAGAGCGGTCGAGAAGGAGGCTCCCCGCGCCCAGGACGCCACCGCGGTGGCCAGTCCGGGAGCCGGCTGGCGAGTGCGCGGGACCCGATGGTCCTCCTCGATGCCGCGGATGCGCTCCGCCAGGATGCTGAGGGTGTCGCAGCGCGCGGCGAGCTCGGAGCGGCGCTTGTCGCCGAGCCGGTCCTGCAGCGGTCTGCGCTGCGTGCCCCGCCGGGGCCCGTGTTGGCCCGGGAGGCGCCGGGCCCGCCGCGGCTCGAAGACGACGGCCGAGAGGACACCGGCCAACACGGCCGGCTCGGCCACGGCGAGCACGTCGGCGCCGAGCGCCTCGGCGATCAGGAGATCGGCCTCGTGGTAGATCCGCGACAGCCGGCGCCCCGCAGGCGTCAGCGCCCAGCCGTCGAGGTAGCCCATCCCCTCCAGGACGGCGACGCGGTGGCTCAACTGCTCGAGCAGCAGATCCGGCCTGCGGGCCTGCCACTGGGCGAAGGAGCGTTGCAGCACGGCCGTGGCCGTTTCGCGGTCGAAGCGGGCCACGAGGTTGACCGCCAGGTTGTAGGTGGGACGGAAGGCTGAGCGCAGGTCCGGCGGTGGGGCCGAGGCCACCCGTGCGGCCTCGGCGAAGGTGATCTCGCTCGACCAGGCGACGACGGCATGACCCTCCTCGTCCAGGCCCCGTCGTCCGGCCCGGCCCGTGAGCTGGAGGTACTCCCCGGACGTCAGGGTCGCCCGGCCGGCCCCGCCGTACTTGGTGAAGCGCTCGATGACCACCGAGCGGGCCGGCATGTTGATCCCGAGCGAGAGCGTCTCGGTGGCGAAGACCACCTTGAGCAACCCGGCAGCAAAGCACTCCTCGACGGTCTCGCGGAAGAGCGGGACCAACCCGGCGTGGTGCGCCGCCACCCCCCGCTCGAGGCCCTCCAGCCACTCGTCGAAGCCGAGCACGCTGAGATCGTCGTCACCGAGGGGTTCCACGCGGCGTTCGGCCACCTGGCGAATGGCGGCGCGCTCGGCGGCGTCGGTCAGGCGGACACCGTCGCGCACGACCTGGTGCACCGCGTCGTCGCAGGCGGCGCGGCTGAAGATGAAGACGATGGCCGGCAGCATCTCGCGCTGGCCGAGTTCCTCGATCATCTCGGTGCGCCGTGGGGCGCGGTACGGCAGGCGCGGACCCCTCCCCCGCTGCCACGGCGCCGCGCGTCCCTGCAGCGCCCGCCGTACCGCCTGGTCGATGCGGAGCCCCTCGCCGCCCGGCTTCCCGTCGTCGTGCAGGAGGGGGCACAGCATCGTCTCGTCATCCTCCCGACGGTGGACGGCGAAGTGGTGGCGGAGGACGATGGGGCGCTGCCGCTCGACGATCACCGCGGTGTGCCCACGCACAGTCCGCAGCCACCCGCCGAGTTCGTCGGCGTTGTTCACGGTGGCGGAGAGGCACACGAACCGCACTTCGGCCGGGCAGAGGACGAGGACCTCCTCCCAGACCCCGCCGCGATAGGGGTCCTGAATGAAGTGGACCTCGTCGAGCACGACCGTGTGCAGGCCCTCGAGGAGATCGGAGCCGGCCAACAACATGTTGCGCAGCACCTCGGTGGTCATCACGACGACCGGCGCCCGGGGACGGAGGGTGGTGTCCCCGGTCAGCAGCCCGACGTGCTCCTCCCCGTAGGACGCCACGAGCTCCGCGTACTTCTGGTTCGACAGGGCCTTGAGCGGCGTGGTGTAGAAGGCCTTGCCCTGCGCCGCCAGGGCCCGGTGGACGGCGTAGGCAGCCACCAGCGTCTTGCCCGACCCGGTCGGCGCGGAGACGAGGACCGAGTGTCCAGAGTCGAGGGCGTGGAAGGCCTCGTGCTGGAAGTCGTCCAGGGCGAACGGCAGGTCGGCCTCGAACTCGGCCGCCCCGGCCGTGGCCTGGACCGGCCACGGGGACGCGGTCAACGCCCGAGCAGCTTCCCGATACCGATGGAGAGGAAGTAGAAGGTGATCAGCGGGACGGCCAGGGCGAACATGGAGAACGGATCTGAGCTCGGGGTGAAGACGGCGGCGATCACCACGATGATGATGACTGCCCAGCGCCACGAATGGAGCAGACGGCCGGGCGTCACGACGCGCGCGAGCTCGAGGGACACGAGGACGACCGGGAACTCGAAGGTCAATCCGAAGATCGTCATCATCAGGAGGATCAAGCCGAGGTACGGAATGGGGTCGTAGATCGCCTGCAGGTTGGGGCCACCCACGGACTTCAACCAACCCAGCGCATGTGGGAGCGTGATGTAGGCCGTGGCCGCCCCGAGAAGGAAGAGCACGAAGGCGCTGGTCACGAAAGGAACGGCGTAACGGCGCTCGGCTGCCTTGAGACCGGGTGTGACGAAGCGCCAGATCTGAAAGAGGATGATCGGGGACGCGAGGACCAGGCCACCGAAGAGCGCGATCTTGACCCGGAGCGAGAGGCCGTCGAGCGGCGAGGTGACGAACAGGTTGCAGGTACCGTTCGACGCGATCAGGAGTGACGAGGTCCCGCTGCTGGTGTGGTGCTTGGTCGATGCGTCCACGCTGCAGAGCGGGTGCAGCAGGAAGTTCAGTATCGGCTCGTACGCGAAGACGGCAATGGTGGCGGCGACCACGAACGCGACCACGCAGATGATCACGCGCCGCCGGAGCTCACCGAGGTGCTCCCCCAGCGTCATGTTGTCCGGGGACGGGCGGTTCTTCCTCTTTGCGGTGAAGGGAAGCGTGACCACCGTCGTGCCGCTCAGTTCAGCGTCGGGTCGCCGGGCACGACGATGCCGGACGGCTGGGGGTTCCGGACCGGGAGGTCGGTGCGGATCGGCGTCGGTGTCGGCGTGGGTGTCGGCTCGGCCTGTTGGTCCGCCCCGACGTCAGGTTCGACTGCTGGGGGGACGCCCTGGTCGACGGCGGCGTCGGCACCGGCCGCGCCGTTGAGGTCCTCGGGCGCCGGCGGCTGGAACGACCCGTCGGGCTCCTCATCGGAGGACATGTTCGAGAGGTGATTGAGCAACGCCGACGGCGAGCGGGCCAGTCGGGCGATCTCCGAGGTGGCCGGCAGGTCGGGCATGGTGTTGCGCACCTCGGACTCCATCCGGTGCCGGAATTCGTTGAAGGAGCGCCACGCGCCACCGACCTGTCGGGCGACCTGGGGGAGGCGATCAGGTCCCAGGAGGATGATGGCGACCACGGCGATCACGAGCAGCTTGCCTGGGTCGAGGTTGAACATGTGCCTTCACTCTACGGTGCCGCTACAAGGACTGGATGAGCCGCTCGACCCGTTCGTCGTGTGACTTGAAGGGGTCTTTCAGGAGCACAGTACGTTGCGCCTGGTCGTTCAGCTTGAGGTGGACCCAGTCGACCGTGAAGTCGCGCCGACGCTCCTTGGCCCGCTTCACGAACGCGCCGCGGAGCCTCGCCCGGGTCGTCTCGGGCGGCTTGGTCATGGCCTCGGTGATGGCGTCGTCGGTACACGTCCGTTCCATTTCGTCACGCTGCTGTAACTTGTAGAACAGGCCGCGGCTGCGGTCCACGTCGTGGTACATGAGGTCGATCATCGCCACCTTAGGGTGCGAGAGGGAGAGGTCGTGGCGCGACCGCATCTCCTCCACGAGACGGTGCTTGGCGACCCAGTCGCATTCGCGCCACAGAGAGGTCGGATCGGCCTCCAGGCTCTTCAGGCAGTGCTGCCACATGTCGAGAGCCCGGTCTTCCTCGGGTGAGAGACCGCGCCGGTCGCGGAACTTCAACGCGCGTTCCAGGTATTCGGTCTGGATGTCCAGCGCCCGCATCTCACGGCCGTTGGCCAGGCGCACGCGGCGCTGGCAGGTGATGTCGTGGCTGATCTCCCGGATGGCCCGGATGGGGTTCTCGAGGGTCAGGTCGCGCAGGACCGTGGAGGAGTCCTCCAGCATGGCCAGGAGGATGGAGGTGGTGCCGACCTTGAGGAAGGTGGCGTACTCGCTCATGTTGGAGTCGCCCACGATCACGTGGAGGCGTCGGAACCGCTCGGCGTCGGCATGCGGCTCGTCCCTCGTGTTGATGATGGGCCGGCTGCGCGTCGTGGCCGAGGAGACGCCCTCCCAGATGTGCTCGGCGCGCTGGCTCAGGCAGAAGACGGCGCCGCGGGCGGTCTGCAGAACCTTCCCGGCCCCGGCGTAGATCTGGCGCGAGACCAGGAACGGGATGAGCACCTCGGTGTAACGGTTGAACTCGTCGTTTCGTTCGGTCAGATAGTTCTCGTGGCATCCGTAGGAGTTGCCCACGGAGTCGGTGTTGTTCTTGAACAGGTAGACCTCGCCACGGATCCCTTCCTCGCGCAGGCGGGCCTGCGCTCCGGTGACGAGTTGCGCCAGGATCCACTCCCCCGCCTTGTCGTGGACGACGACGTCACTGATGCGGTCGCACTCGGGCGTGGCGTACTCGGGGTGGCTGCCCACGTCGAGGTAGAGACGTGCGCCGTTCTCGAGGAACACGTTCGACGACCGTCCCCACGAGACCACCCGGCGGAAGAGGTAGCGCGCCACTTCGTCCGGGCTGAGCCGACGCTGTCCGCGCAGGGTGAAGGTCACCCCGTACTCATTCTCGATCCCGAAGATCCGACGCTCCACCGGGCCAACCGTACCGCTGCCTATGCCAGGAGTTGCGCCAGCTCCCCATTGTCGATCCGCCGGAAGGTGCGCCGCCCGTTCCCCCGGCTCAGGATGGCCACTTCCAGCTCACCGGCCGCCAGGGTCCGCTCCGGGCCGGCCAGTGCCGCGGTGGCCGCGGTCACGGCCGCAGCCAGGTCCCATTCGGCCTGCCAGGCAGCGGCGACGCGCTCGGTGATCGTCTCGGCGTCGCCGCCCAGCACGGCGAAGCGGTCCTCGTCGGTGATCGTGCCCTCGTAGGCGACGTGGTACAGCTGGTTCTCGCCCTCGCCCAGCTCGGCCACCAGGATCTCGACCTCGAGCGGCTTCATCTCGTGCGTGAAGACATTGCCGAGGTACTGCGCGTACAGGTTGGCCAGTGACCGGGCGTCGACGTCTTCGCGGCTGTAGGCGTACCCCTTGGTGTCCGCATGCCGAACGCCGGCGACGCGGAGCTGGTCGTACTCGTTGTACTTGCCGACGCCGCCGAACGCGATCCGGTCGTAGATCTCGCTGATCTTGTGGAGGGATCGCGACGGGTTCTCGGCCACCATGGCGATACCGACGTCATAGGTCGTGGCGACGAGCGAGCGGCCACGGGCGATGCCCTTCTGGGCGTACTCGGCCCGGTCCTTCATGACCTGTTCGGGGGCCACGTAATAGGGCATGCTCACGACGCACGCTCCGCCTGCTTGCGGGCGATCAGGGCGCCGAAGCGCTCGGCCACGTCGTCCTCGGCCACTTCCCGATACCCCGTCGCGTCCACGACGGCAATGATCGGGTAGATGCCGCGCACCGGATCGGGACCGCCGGTGGCGGAGTCCTCGTCGGCCGCGTCGTAGAGCGACTGGATCGCCAGGTCGACGGCCTCGTCCCGGGCCAGACCCTCCCGCCAGCCGAGCTTGATCGTGTTGCGTGCGTCGCGCCCGCCCGAACCCGTCGCCTGGAAGTCGGTGTCCTCGTAGTGGCCACCCGTCACGTCGTAGTTGAAGATGCGGCCCTGGCCCCGCGCGGTGTCGAAGCCGGCGAACAGCGGGACGACGGCGAGCCCCTGCATGGCCAGGGGCAGGTGCTGGCGCACCATCTGGGCCAGCTGGTTGGCCTTGCCCTCCAGCGAGAGGGTGGCGCCCTCGACCTTCTCGTAGTGCTCGAGCTGCACCTGGAAGAGACGGACCATCTCGATCGCCATGCCGGCCGTCCCCGCGATGGCCACCGCCGAGAAGCGGTCGGCGGGGAAGACCTTTTGCATGGCGTGGTGGGCGATGATGTTGCCGGCCGTGGCGCGGCGGTCACCGGCCATCACCACGCCGTCTGCGTCGCGCAGCGCCACCACGGTGGTGCCGTGGGGCGCCTGGGCGGGCGACAAAGGCTCGAACGAGCGCGCCGGAATGTCGGCGGGGCCCGACGTCATGCGCAGCAGGCCGACGAAGTCCGGACCCGGATCACGCTCCGGGGGAAAGACGGGAAGCGCCACCGGGGGCTACTGCCCACCCTTTTGCACGTAGTTGCGGACGAACTCCTCGGCGTTGTCCTCGAGCACCTCGTCGATTTCGTCGAGGAGGTCGTCGAGTTCTGCCTTGATCTTCTCGCCCCGCTCCGAGGTGGCCGGGGCGGCCTCTTCTACCTCGGTATCGGTCTCGGTCGTCCGCGCACCCGAGCCCTTCCTCTTCTGTTCCTGTTCTGCCATTTGTCCGTGTCCCCGTCCTGTGTCCGTGCGTTCTTCGTTCAGGAGTTGAGCCGGTTGAGCAGGTCCGCCGGTCCTGTGCTCTGGGCCAGGAGGGCGCTGGTGTGCTCGGCCGTTCCCTTCAGAGGATCCATCATAGGGACGCGCCGCAACGGATCTGCGCCGATGTCGAAGACGAGGGAGTCCCAGTTGGCGGTCACCACGGCGTCAGGCCAGCGGGCGAGGCACTTGCCCCGGAACCAGGCCCGGGTGCCCGTGGGGGGCTCGCTGACGGCGTGGGTCACCTGAGAGGGTGTCACCAGCGAGCGCATGTCCAGGCGCCGGAAGACCGACTTGTCCGGCCGCAGGTCGTGGTATTGCAACGCCAGTGCAGCGATCCGGGGGTCCTTCCATCCGCAGGAGTGCCGGTCCTGGTAGGCCAGCAGGAGCTCGCGCTTGGCCACCCAGTCCAGGGTGTCGGCCAGCGTGGCCGGGTCCGACTCGAGACCGCTCAGGACCTCCTCCCAATGCTCCATCACCAGCCCACCGACCTCGCCGTCGTCGCCCAGGGCGGTCAGGCCGAACTCCTCGGCGTACTTGCGGGCGGCGCCGAAGATCTCCCATTGGATCTCGAGGGCGGTGGCCGTCGACCCGTCCGTCAGGGCCAGAGGGCGCATCAGCCTGAGGTCGGCCGACACCTGGTGCAGCGCGTGGACGGGGTCCGAGAGCGAGAGATCGCGCGTCGGGCCGGCGTCGTCCTCGACCATCGCCAGCACGATGGCGGTGGTGCCGACCTTGAGAAAGGTGGCGATCTCGGAGAGATTGGCGTCACCGACGATCACATGCAGGCGGCGGAACCGCTTGGGGTCGGCGTGGGGCTCGTCGCGGGTGTTGACGATGGGCCGCTTCAGCGTCGTCTCCAGACCCACGATCTCCTCGAAGAACTCCGCCCGTTGCGACAGCTGGTACTCCACGGAGTCCGCGTCCAGCGCCGCCGTCTCCGTGCCGACCTTGCCCGAACCGGTGAAGAGCGTCCGCGAGACGAAGTGTGGGACCACGCCGTCGATCACCTTGGCGAAGGGCACGGCCCGGTCCATCATGTAGTTCTCGTGGCAACCGTAGGAGTTGCCCTTCCCGTCGGAGTTGTTCTTGTAGACGATCGGCGCGGCCTGGTCGGGGATGCGGAGCGCGGCCGCCACCATGGACCGGCGGAGCACCTCCTCGCCGGCCTTGTCGTAGATCAGGCACTCGAGCGGCGTCAGGCACTCGGGGCTCGAGTACTCGGGGTGGGCATGATCCACGTAGAAGCGGGCCCCGTTGGTGAGGACCGTGTTGGCCAGGTGGGTCTCGACCATCGGCGCGAGTGATCCTTCGCGGGCGAAGCCACGGGCGTCGTTGCCCGGCGTCTCGTCCTCGAAGTCCCACCCGATCTGCTGCTCCACATCCGCCGCATAGGCGTTCACGAGCACAGAGGACGCGGCGATGGGGTTCTGCTCGGGACCGGGCGAATGGATGCCGTACTCGGTCTCTATGCCGCAGACCTTCGTTGTGGCCACGGTGCGACCCTAACTTCTAGAGGTACTGGCCGGTACCGACCCGTTCGATCGAGCGGCCGCCCTGCACCTCACGGTCCTCGGTCAGCAGTGTCCGCACGTAGACGATGCGCTCGCCCTTCTTGCCCGAGATCCGCGCCCAGTCGTCCGGATTGGTCGTGTTGGGGAGGTCCTCGTTCTCCTTGTACTCCTGACGGATCGATTCGAGCATGTCCGCGGTGCGGATCCCGCCGGCCTCCCCGGCGATGACCCGCTTGATGGCCAGCTTCTTGGCCCGCCGTACGATGTTCTCGATCATGGCCCCCGACGCGAAGTCGCGGTAGTAGAGGATCTCCTTGTCGCCGTTCTGGTAGGTCACCTCGAGGAAGCGGTTGTCGTCCTCCTCGCGGTACATCTCGGCCACGGTCACCTCGATCATCGCCTGGACCGCCTTGGACGGGTCTCCGCCGCCGAGGCGCTTCACCTCGTCCGCGTCGAGGGGAAGGTCCGGCTTGAGGTAGCGGCTGAAGATCTGGCCGGCGGCCTCCTCGTTGGGCCGCTCGATCTTGATCTTCACGTCGAGGCGGCCGGGCCGCAGGATGGCGGGATCGATCAGGTCCTCGCGGTTGGAGGCACCGATGACGATGACGTCGCGCAGCGACTCCACACCGTCGATCTCGGCCAGCAGCTGGGGCACGATGGTCGACTCCATGTCGGAGCTGATGCCGGTGCCCCGGGTACGGAAGAGCGATTCCATCTCGTCGAAGAACACGATCACGGGCATGCCTTCGTCGGCCTTCTCACGAGCACGCTGGAAGACCTGGCGGATCTGGCGCTCGGTCTCACCGACGTATTTGTTGAGCAGCTCGGGTCCCTTGATATTGAGGAAGAAGCTGCGCACGTTCTCGTTGCCGGTCTTCAGCGCCACCTTCTTGGCGAGGGAGTTGGCCACCGCCTTGGCGATGAGGGTCTTGCCACACCCCGGGGGGCCGTAGAGGAGGATCCCCTTCGGGGCGGGCAACGAATACTCCACGAAGAGCTCGCGGTGCATGTAGGGCAGCTCGACGGCGTCGGTGATGGCCTCGATCTGGACGTCCAGGCCGCCCACATCGGCGTAGGTGATGTCGGGAACTTCCTCGAGGACGAGCTCCTCGCTCTCGAGCTTGGGCAGCTTCTCGATGAGGAGCTGGGTGCGCACGTCCATCAGCAGGGAGTCGCCGGCCCGCAGCTTCACGCCCAGCATGTCCTCGGAGAGCTCGGCCACCCGCTCCTCGTCGGCCCGGGCGAAGATCACGCAGCGCCGCTTGTCCTCGAGTTGCTCCTTGAGGGTCACGACCTCGCCGGAGAACTCCCCGCCACGGACGAGGACCACGTTGAGGCTCTCGTTCAGGACGACCTCGTTCCCCTTGCGGATCGTCCCGGGGTCGATGTCGGGATGCAGGCTCACCCGCATTTTGCGCCCGCTCGAGAACACGTCGACGGTCCCGTCGTCGTTGATCCCGAGGAAGGTGCCGTAGGCCGCCGGCGGCTGCGTGAGCTTCTCGACCTCCTCGCGCAACGCGGCCAGCTGCTCCTTGGCCTGCTGCAGGGTGAAGGTCAGCTTCTCGTTCTGCGAGGTGGCCTGGGCCAGTTGGCCCTTCGACTCGAGGAGCCGCTCTTCGAGCGTCTGGACCCGGCCGGGGCTCTCCTGGAGCCGGCGGCGGAGCGCGTGGATCTCATCCTCTGCGTCGGCCAGCTCGGCGCGCAGCGCTTCTGCCTGGGCAGCGGCTTCCTCGGGAGTTGCAGTCACCAATGGTCACCCTAGCCCTCGCCTCGGCGCGTTCTGGCGCCAACGCGTCTGCACCGGCTCTGCGGGCCCGGACGACTACGCTGGAGGTAACGGCGAAGCCGGATTGACGGCGCGCGGGACGCCTCACTACGGTCCTCGGGGCCGTCGGGCGGCTGCGAAAGGGAGAGAGACAGGCACATGAAGGTCTGGATTGACCAGGATCTCTGCACGGGCGACGGGCTCTGCGAGGAGATCGCGCCTGCTGTCTTCACCCTCCTCGACGACGGCCTGGCCTACGTGAAGGAAGACGGCGACGTCAAGAACGACCCCGGCGGCTCGGCGGGGATGGCGGCGGTGCCGGGCGACCTGGAGGACGCGGTCGTCGAGGCCTCCGAGGAGTGCCCCGGCGAGTGCATCTTCATCGAGCGCGACTAGCCGTCTGACAGGGCGCCGCCCAGCAGCGCCCGCAGTTCCTCGTCGGAGATCTCCTCGGCGTCGCGGGGCCGGATCCTGATCGTCGCCTTCCCGCTCGAGAGTCGAGGATGGCGGGCGACGAAGCCCCCGTCGCGATCGGCCCGCCAGCCGTAGACGGACACCCCGTGCTTCCACACACCGATGTTGAGCCGCCTCCTTCCCACACGGTACGCCGGCATGCCGTAGGAGAGCGCGACCTCCGCGTCGGGATGCTCGGTGAGGACGATGCCGTGGAGCCGGTCGAAGAGCGGGCGCTGCTCCGGTGCAATGGCCTCGATGTACGCCGCGACGTCCGCGTCCAGGTCCACGATCAGCCGCCGATGCGCCGCGCCGTCGTCAGGAACCCGGTGTGGCCCACCATGCGGTGGTCGGGGCGGACCGAGCGGGACTCGACATGCCACGTCCGCCGCATGATCTCCTGCGTCTCGGACAGGCCGAAGGGCGCCCCCGCCTCGTCCAGGGCCTGGCGCAGCAGCGCGGTCTGGTTGATGGTCGGCAGGTACGCCAGGAGGATGCCGCCCGGGCGCAGCGCGGCCGCCGCGCCGGCGACCACCTTGTGGGGCTCGGGCATGTCGAGCAGGATCCGGTCGAGGCCGGTCTCGTCGATGCCCTCCGTCACGTCCCGGATCTCGATGCGATAGGGCGCGTCGGGGCCCAGCGCCGCCGCCACGTTGGCCTGGGCCCGTTCGGCGAAGTCCTCGCGCAGCTCGTAGCCGACGACGGACGCCCCGGCGCGGAGCACGGTCATGGAGAGGGCGCCCGAGCCGACTCCGGCCTCGAGGACACGCTGCCCCGGTGCGATGTCGGCGGCCATGAGGATGGCCCCGAGGTCCTTCGGGTAGATGACCTGGGCCCCCCGGGGCATCTTGAGGACGACGTCGCTGAGGGTGGGACGGAGCGCCAGGAAGCCGCGCCCGGTCGACCCGGCCACGGTGCACCCCTCGACGGAGCCGATGATGTCGTCGTGGGCCAGGACGCCCGCATGGGTGTGGAAGGTCGCCCCCGTCACGAGCGTCAGCAGGTAGCGACGGTCCTTCGGGTCGATGAGGAGCACCCGCTCTCCCGCCGCGAGGGGGCCCGCCACGGGCGTCAGGCTTCGGTGGCGGGAGCGGTGTTGCGGTCGCGCACGGTGATGACCACCTGTTCCCCCGGAGACACGGTCACGCGGGACACCGGGCTGGAGCGGTCGTTCAGGACCCGGCGCAGGAAGAAGGTGGCACCGGCGAGCAGGAACCAATACCAGTTCCCGGCCACGCCGCGCCGGACCCCGGCGCGCAGGAAGCGCCGCAGGAACAGGTCCACCTCAGAGCCGCCGGATCTCGACGACGGCCGATTTCGCCCGGCCGCGCCGCCGGCCGGCCAGGAAGGCCAGCGTCAGGAGCAGGATGCCGACGGCCCCGGCGACGGCCAGTCCACGGGGTGCCGCGGCGCGTGCGGTCGCCTCGCCCTCGCCCATGACCTGTGAGTACGCCGCCTGCAGGTCGTCCCGCGTGATGAGCCGCCCGTTGCTTCCCGCCCTCGTGGTCGTGCCTGCCATCAGCTCGCTGCCTCCTGTCCTTCGATCTCTTTCGTCTCGCGCCTGGCAACGACCTCGGGCAGCTTGCGCTGCCCCGGCCCGGCCTGGATGCGCAGTGCGGCCACGGCGATCACGCCGATGCCGAGCACGACCACCGCCGCGTAGGGCACCCACGACCAGTCACCGGTCAACGCCGTCCCGGTCTCGGTCTGCAGCAGCCGCAACACCCCGAGCAGGACGAGCAGAAGCCCGAAGGCCAAGAAGAACGACCCGAGGATCCCCATGTAGAGGAAGCGGCCCAGCCCCCGCAACGGCTGGACGACCTCTTGCTTGAGGTAGTCGACCGTGAGCTGGAAGGCGTCGTCCCCTGCGTGGCGCAGCCCGTGACTTCCGTTGTCCGACGATGGTGCCATCAGGCGGACAATCCTGGTCGGTGCGCCGGTTGCACGCAAACACCGCCTGCGCCGGGTGCCTCAGTCGCGGTCCTTGTACAGATAGGTCGACGAGGCCCGGGCCACCAGCCGCTCCCCCTCCTGGCCCTCGACGCGGGCGGTCACGCTGGCCTCGACGAAGGCCACCCGGCGCCCGCCGGAGACCACCTGGGCGGTGCAGGTGAGGTCGGCCCCGGGAGGGACGGCACCCAGGAAACTGATCTTCAGCTCGGCGTTGGAGGAGAAGACGCGGCGGCCCTCGACGAAGGTGACGGCCGCCGCGCCCATGGCCGAGTCGGCGAAGGCGCCGAGGAAGCCCCCTTGCATGATCCCGGCCGGGTTGGCGAAGCGCTCGTCCGCCCGCATGCGCCAGACGCAACGGCCGGGAGTGGCCTTGTCGACGCAGGTCATGCCCAGCGTCAGGTCGCTGTTTGGCGGTACCTGCATGCGGGAAGCCATGAACGTGAAGAGTAGGTGACGGCCCTCACGGCCGGCGGAGAGGGACGGTTAGGGTTTGACAATGGCGCTGCAGACATCGACACCGGTCGTGCAGGACCCCAGGTTGGTGGAGCTGGGCATCAACGTGATCCGCGGCCTGGCCATGGATGCGCCGGAGCAGGCCAACTCCGGGCACTCGGGCACCGCGATGGCGCTGGCTCCCCTGGCGCACGTGTTGTGGACGCGGATCATGAACTACGACCCGCGGGACCCTGAGTGGCCTGACCGCGACCGCTTCGTCCTTTCCAACGGGCACGCCTGCATCCTGCAGTACTCCATGCTGCACCTGACCGGGTACGACCTCTCGCTCGAGGACCTGCGCCAGTTCCGCCAGTGGGGCAGCCGGACGCCGGGGCACCCCGAGGCCGGCCACACGGCGGGGATCGACGTCACCACCGGCCCACTGGGCCAAGGGGTGGGCAACGCCGTGGGCATGGCGATCGCCGAGCGTTGGCTGCGCACCACGTTCGGCCGCGAGGTGTGCGACCACCGCACGTACGTCATCGCGGGTGACGGGTGCTTCATGGAGGGGATCTCGCACGAGGCGGCATCGCTGGCCGGGCACCTCGGCCTGGGGCGCCTGCTGGCCTTCTACGACGACAACCACATCACGATCGACGGGCCGACCGAGCTGGCCTACGACGACGACCCGGTCGAGCGCTTCGAGGCGTACGGCTGGCGCGTGCGCAACCTCGGCGAGATGGCCAACGACGTCGACGCGCTGGAGGCCGCCATCCGCGAGGCCCTCGACGAGCCGGCGGACGGGCCCGACGCCAAGCCGACGCTCCTCGTGCTGCGCAGCCACATCGGCTGGCCCTCGCCGAAGCTGACCGACACCGCCGCGGCCCACGGCTCGCCGTTCGGTGCCGAGGAGATCAAGGTGACCAAGGAGCTCCTGGGGCTCCCCCCGGACCAGACCTTCTGGGTTCCCGACGAGGTGCGCGAGTTCTACGGCCAGGAGATCGCGCGGGGCGCCGAGCGCCACGCGGCCTGGACCGAGCGCTTCGCGGCCTGGGCGGGCGACCGCGCCGCCTGGGACGCCGCGCACTCCGGGCACGGGCTGCCGGGCTGGACCGACGACCTGCCCGCCTTCGAGGCCGGCACCGAGCTGGCCACCCGGCACGCCATCAACCAGTGCATCGACGCCACCGTGGCCAAGCTGCCGGGCCTGCTGGCCGGCTCGGCGGACCTGACCGGCAACAACGGCGTGAAGGTCAAGGGCGCCGAGATCCAGTCCCGCCAGACGCCCGGTGGGATCCAGGTCCACTACGGCATCCGGGAGCACGGCATGGGATCGACCATGAACGGCATGGCCCAGCACGGGGGCGTCCTGCCGGTCGGCGGGACGTTCTTCTGCTTCTCCGACTACATGCGCCCCGCCGTCCGCCTCGCGTCGCTGACGGGGACACACGTGATCTATTCGTGGACCCACGACTCCGTGGGCCTGGGCGAGGACGGCCCGACGCACCAGCCGGTGGAGCAGCTGGCCTCCCTGCGGGCGATGCCGGGGCTCAGCCTCGTGCGCCCCGCCGACGCCAACGAGACCGCGCAGGCCTGGCGTCTGGCCGTCGAGGCCGACGGGCCGGTGGGCCTGATCCTGACCCGCCAGAACGTCCCGGTGCTCGCCGCAACCGCCGACCGGGCGCCCGAAGGCGTGCCGCGGGGGGCCTACGTCCTCGTCGACAGCGAAGGGCCGCCCGACATCGTCCTGGTCGGCACCGGGAGCGAGGTCCAGCACTGCGTGGCCGCCGCCACGACGCTGGGCGGTTCGGGTGTGCAGGCCCAGGTGGTGTCGTTCCCGTCCTGGGACCACTTCGAACGCCAGCCCGAGGACTACCGGGCCAGCGTCTTCCCGCCGGGTGTGCCGGTGCTGAGCATCGAGGCCGGCGCCACCTTCGGCTGGGACCGCTACGCCGACGACGCCATCGGGTTCGACCACTTCGGTGCCTCGGCCCCGGGCGCGGTCGTCATGGAGAAGTTCGGCATCACCGCCGACCACGTGGTCGAGCGGGCCCGGGCCCTCCTGGGCGCCGGCGGTGGCTGACCCGGGACCGGCGGCGCCGCGCCGCCGGCCACACGACACCCGAGGAAAGGAGCTCTTCCCATGACCCGACTCCAGGACCTCTACGAGATCGGGGGCCAGAGCCCCTGGTTGGACAACCTGCGCCGCGACTGGCTCGAGGGCGGCCAGCTGGCCGAGCTCCTGCATCTCGGCGTGCGTGGCATCACCTCCAACCCGACCATCCTCGCCCACGCCATCAGCGGTCAGGACACCTACGACGACCAGTTCCGTGCCCTGATGAAGGACCACACGGTCGAGGGCGCCTACTGGGAGATGGCCATCACCGACATCGACCAGGCGCTGGGCATGCTGCGACCCCTCTACGACGAGAGCGACGGCGAGGACGGCTTTGTCTCGCTCGAGGTCTCCCCCGTCCAGGCCCACGAGACCGCGGACACGCTCAAGGCTGCCCGCGACCTGCACAAGCGCATCGCCCAGCCCAACCTCTTCGTCAAGGTGCCGGCCACACGCGAGGGCGTCCCGGCCATCGAGACGCTCATCGGCGAGGGCCACAGCATCAACGTCACGCTGATCTTCGGGCTCGACCGCTACGACGAGGTGATGGAGGCCTACCTCCGGGGGCTCGAGACGCTCGTCGCGGCGGGGCGCGAGGACGAGCTGTCCAAGGTGGCCAGCGTGGCCTCCTTCTTCGTCAGCCGGGTCGACACCGAGGTCGACCGCCGCCTGGAGACCCTGGCCGGCGGGGAGAAGGGTGACGCCGCCATCCTCGGCCTGCGCGGCACCGCCGCGGTGGCCCAGGCCCAGACGGCCTACCAGCACTTCCACCGCACCTTCGCCGGTGACCGCTGGGAAGCGCTGCGGGCCAAGGGAGCCCGGGTGCAGCGGCCGCTGTGGGCCTCCACCTCGACCAAGAACCCCGGCTACTCCGACCTGCTCTACGTCGACAGCCTGATCGGGCCGGCGACCGTCAACACCATGCCCGAGCCGACGCTCCGCGCCTTCGAGGGCCACGGGACGCTGAAGCGGACGGCCGACGCCGATCCCGACGAGGCCGCCTCCGCCCTCGCCCGCCTGGCCGACGGCCGGCATCGACATGCTCGACGTCGAGCAGACGCTCGAGGACGAAGGCGTCCATACCTTCGCCAAGTCGTTCGACGAGCTCCTGCAGTCGTTGCACGACAAAGCCGCTACCTTCTGAGCCGGCAGCACAACCGAAGAGGAGCGCGCATGAGGATCGGCATGATCGGCCTGGGCAAGATGGGTGCCAACATGACCGAGCGCCTGCTCGGGGGCGGGCACGAGGTCGTCGCCTACGACCTCAGCGCGGAGGCGCTGCAGCAGGCGGCGGGCAAGGGTGCGGAGACGGCCACGACCCTGGCCGAGCTGGTGGGGAAGCTGACCGCCCCGAGGGCGGTCTGGGTGATGTTGCCCGCCGGCAAGGTGACGGACTCCACCGTCGAGGAGCTCGCCGGCATGCTCTCGGCCGGCGACGTCGTCGTCGACGGCGGGAACTCGAACTACAAGGAGTTCATCGCCCTCTCCGAGAAGATCGAGAAGAGCGGGGTCGGCCTGGTCGACGCCGGGACGTCGGGTGGCGTGTGGGGGCTCACCGAGGGCTACTGCCTGATGGTCGGTGGCACCAAGGAGTCGGTGGCGGTCGTCGAGCCGGCCTTCCTGACGCTGGCGCCCGAGGGCGGCTATGCCCACGTGGGCCCGGTGGGTGCCGGGCACTTCGTCAAGATGGTGCACAACGGGATCGAGTACGGGCTCATGCAGGCCTACGCCGAGGGCTTCGAGGTCATGGCCGCGGGCGGGAGTTCGACCTCGACCTGCACGAGATCGCGTCCATCTGGCGCTACGGGTCGGTGGTGCGCAGCTGGCTGCTCGATCTGGCGGAGAGGGCGCTGCGGCCCGGGGCCGGCTTCGACGACATCAAGGGCGTGGTGGCCGATTCGGGCGAGGGGCGCTGGACGGCGCAGGAGGCCATCGACCGTGGCGTGTCGGCGCCGGTGATCGCCACGTCGCTCTTCACCCGCTTCGCCTCCCAGGAGCCCGACGCCTTCCAGCTCAAGATGCTCTCGGCTTTGCGCAACCAGTTCGGCGGCCACGCCGTCACGCTGGAGTCGGGGCAGCAGGGCCTGGAGACGGGACCCCGACCCCCTAGGTGCTCACCCCGGTCGACGACGTCCCCCGCGCCTTCGGCGACGCGGTGCGCGAGGTCTACGCGGCGCGCCCCGGGCCGCGCTTCGCACTGGTGCTCTCCGGCGGCCCGACGGCCCAGGAGTGCTACGAGATGCTGGCGACCACGACCGACGACATCGACTGGAGCCTGGTCGACATCTATGTGGGCGACGAGCGGGTGGTCCCGCCCGACGACGAGGACGCCAACCAGCGCCTCATCAGGGAGGCGCTCATCGACCGGGTGGGTCCGGTCGGGTCCTTCTCGCCCATGCCGACGGTGGGGCCGGTCGACGAGTGCGTGGCGGCCTACCAGCGCACGATGTCGGACCTGGTGACCGGTCCGGGTATCGACCTGGTGCATCTCGGCATGGGGCCCGACGGGCACACCGCCTCGCTCTTCCCCGGCGCCCCGACCCTCGACGCCGGGCCCGACGTGCTCGTGCTGGCCACCGAGGACCCGAACGGGGTCAATCCGCACCCGCGGCTCACGCTGACGCTGCCGGCCATCAACTCGGCCCGCACCGCCGTCTTCACGGTGGCCGGCTCCTCCAAGGCCGCATGCCGTGGCCGCGCTGGTCCGCGGGGAGGACCTGCCGGCCGCCCGCGTCCATGCCGGGCGGACGTTGTGGCTCGTCGACGCCGCCGCGCGTGCCGACGCCCCCTAGATTGGCCTCGATGCTCTCCGACGCCGATCTCCTGCGCACGCCCCTCGACGACCTGACCGCGCTGGCCCGCGTCGTGCGCGACGGCGCGCACGGGCGCCGGGTCACCTACTCCCCCAAGGTCTTCATCCCGCTGACCATGTTGTGCCGGGACCGCTGCGGCTACTGCACGTTCGCCAAGGCCCCGGCCCGGGTCACCGCTCCGTACCTGCTGCCCGACGAGGTGCTCGCCATCGCCCGGGCGGGGAGGGACGCCGGGTGCCACGAGGCCCTCTTCACGCTGGGCGAGCGGCCCGAGCTCCGCTATCCCGTCGCTCGCGACTGGCTGGCCGCGCAGGGGTATGCCTCGACGGTCGACTACCTCGCCGCGATGTGTCGGCTCGTCCTGGAGGAGACCGGCCTGCTCCCCCACGCCAACGCCGGCGCGCTGTACCCGGAGGAGCTGGCCACGCTGCGCGGCGTGTCGGCCAGCCAGGGGATGATGCTGGAGTCGCTGGCCGAGGGCCTGGCGGCCCACCGGGGCGCGCCGGACAAGGAGCCGGCCCGCCGGCTGGCCACCCTGGACGCCGCAGGCGAGCTCGCCATCCCCTTCACGACCGGGATCCTCGTCGGCATCGGCGACGACCGGCCCGGGCAGCTGGCCGCGCTGCGGGCCATCGCCGCGTCGCACGCCCGCCACGGGCACGTGCAGGAGGTCATCGTCCAGAACTTCCTGCCCAAGCCGGGCACGGCCATGGCCAAGGCGGCACCGTGCCCGCCCGGGGACCTGCAGTGGGCCATTGCAGCGGCCCGACTCGTGCTCCCGCCGGACGTCCACGTGCAGGCGCCCCCGAACCTCTCCGACGATCTCGGCCCCCTGCTGCATGCCGGCATCGACGACTGGGGGGGCGTGTCGCCCGTGACGGCGGATCACGTGAACCCCGAGCGGGCCTGGCCTGCGCTCGACATCCTGCGCGGGGCCACCGAGGCGGCCGGCCACACCCTGGCGCCCCGGATGACCGTCTACCCGACCTTTGCGCTCGACCCCGCCCGGTGGCTCGACCCGGCCCTGCGCTTCGGAGTGCTCGACGCGTCCGATGCCGAGGGACTGGCCCGCGATGCCTCGTGGTGCTCGGGTGGTTCGGAGCCGCCGCCCCCGTTGCTCGACGAGACCGGGCCGCCCCGTGGCGCGGTCGGCGGTGGCGCCGTCGCCGAGGTGCTGGCCGGTGTCGCGCTCGGCCAGGAGGTGGGCGAGGCGGAGATCGTGACCCTCTTCAGCGCCCGCGGTCCCGAGGTGCGCATGGTCGCGGAAGTCGCAGACGACCTGCGGCGCCGGGTGGTCGGTGACGACGTGACCTTCGTGCGGAACCGCAACATCAACTACACCAACGTCTGCACGTTCAAGTGCCGCTTCTGCGCGTTCTCCAAGGGCCCGCTCTCGCTCAACCTGCGCGGCGCGCCCTACCTGCTGGAGCTCGACGAGATCACACGACGGGTCGTCGAGGCGGTCGACGAGGGCGCCACCGAGGTCTGCCTGCAGGGCGGCATCCACCCCAACTTCGACGGGGACTACTACCTGCACGTGCTCGAGGCGGTGCGGGCGGGGTCGGCCGACATCCACATCCACGGCTTCACCGCGCTGGAGGTGACCGAAGGGGCGCGCCGTTCCGAGGTACCCCTCGCCGAGTACCTCACCCGCCTGAAGGAGGCCGGCCTCAAGACGCTGCCCGGGACGGCGGCCGAGATCCTCGACGACGACGTCCGCGCCGTCATCTGCCCCGACAAGGTCAACACCGAGGAGTGGCTCGAGGCACACCGCACCGCGCACCGCGTGGGCCTGCGCTCCAACATCACGATCATGTTCGGCTCGGTGGAGCAGCCGGTGAGCTGGGCCCGGCACATGGTGCGCACCCGGGCCCTCCAACGCGAGACCGGTGGCTTCACCGAGTTCGTGCCGCTGCCCTTCGTGCACATGGCCACCCCGATCTACCTCCAGAAGAAGGCCCGGCGGGGACCGACCTTCCGGGAAACCGTCTTGATGCACGCCGTGGCGCGCCTCGCCTACGCGGGCGACATCGACAACATCCAGGTCAGCTGGGTCAAGATGGGCGGCGAGGGAGCGCGCCAACTCCTGCGGGCCGGGGCGAACGACCTGGGCGGGACCCTCATGGACGAGAACATCTCACGGGCGGCCGGGGCGACGCACGGGCAACGCATGGGCGTCGAGGAGCTGGAGGCCATCGTGGCGCCGCTCGGGCGGCCCCTGGTGCAGCGCTCCACCCTGTACGCGCTGGCCGGCGCGTGACGTGACCGACGAGGCGGAGGAAGCCGCGCGCGAGCGCGCGTTCAACGCGTTGTTCGAGAACCACGAGCTCTCCGCGGCACAGTCCCGCGAGCTCCAGGACATGATCGGCTCGCTCGGCGACATGGCGCGCGAGGGCACGTCGGTGGGCGACCTCAAGATCGCCAACGCCGCCCTGGCCGAGATGGCCGAGGCCTTCCGGGTGTTCCGCCCCTACCGCCACATCCGCAAGATCACCATGTTCGGCTCGGCCCGCACCAAGCCCGAGGACCCCATCTACATCCTCGCCCGCGACCTCGCCGCCAAGCTGGCCGCGGCCGACTGGATGGTGGTGACCGGCGCCGGCCCCGGCATCATGGCCGCCGGGTTGGAGGGCGCGGGGCGCGACCACGCCTTCGGGGTCAACATCCGGCTCCCCTTCGAGGGCGACGCCAACCCGTTCATCGCGCAGGACCCGAAGCTGGTCGAGATGCGCTACTTCTTCACCCGCAAGCTGATGCTGATCAAGGAGTCCCACGCCTACGCCGTCCTGCCGGGTGGCTTCGGCACCCAGGACGAGTCGTTCGAGCTCCTCACCCTGTTGCAGACGGGCAAGGCCGAGCCGGCGCCGGTCGTGATGATCGAGACGCCCGGAGGCACGTACTGGCATTCGTGGCTCCGCTTCGTGCAGGAGTCGGCCATCGACGCCGGCTGGGTCTCCCCCGTCGACCGCGCCCTGTTCAAGGTGACCAACACCTTGGAGGAGGCCTGCGAGGAGGTCCTGGGCTTCTACCGCAACTACCACTCCATCCGCTGGGTCGGCGATCTCCTGGTCCTCCGGCTGCAGATGCAGCCGAGCAAGGCCGAGCTGGCCGACCTGAACCGACGCTTCGCCGACATCGTGCTGCGCGGCAACATACGCTCCGCCGCGCCGTTCCCCCCGGAGCGCAACGACCATCCCGAATTGCCGCGGCTGGCCTTCCGCTTCGACCGCTTCCACTTCTCCCGCCTGCGCCAGCTGATCGACGCCGTCAACGAGTGGACGGGGTGACCGCCGCTCGCCGTCGCCCGGCCTGATCAGGCCGGGGACCCGAGGGGCGCCCGCCTCACGGTCGTATAGACGTGGCCATGCGGCGAGGGCGCCGAGGCCACCAGGTCGATGTGGGGCACGGCGAAGCTGGCGTCGAAGGGGATGCCCTCGAGTTCGGCCTGGGCCTGGGGACCGAGGCGTCCCTTCACCCGGGCCAGGGTGATGTGGCCGTTGAAGGGCGACCCGCCGCCGACCTGCTCCGCCACCAGGGGCTCGGTGGCGCCCCGGACGGCCGCAGCCAGCGCGTCGAGCCCGACCGTGGGGACCTGGAGGACCCTGACCCGGGTGAACCAGGCGGTGGCCGGACCCAGCCGGCAGGCGACCGGTCCCGGTTGGGCGGCCCCGCAGGCGACGAGCGCATCGCCCAGCGGCCCCAGCTGCTCCTCGGCCACCTCCCCCAGGAAGCGGAGCGTGACGTGCCAGCGGGTGGGTCCCACCAGCCGCAGGTTCTTCGCGTGGCCGAGCTCCAACTCCAGCGCGGCCAGGCGGTGCCGGGTCGGCTCGTCGGGCCAGGCGGCCACGAACGTGCGCACGCCGGCGACGGGGCTCAGCCGGCGCCGTCGTCGAGCAGCTCGCGGCCCGCGCCGGATTCCTCGCGCAACGCGGCGACGCAGCGCTCGAGCGCCCGGCGCGCCTTGAGGATGCGCCGCTCCCGCGCCAGGGCCTCCCCCGTCTCGGCCGAGTCCGGATCGCCGGCCGAGGCCAACCGCAGAGCGTCCAGCGCCATGTCGGTCAGCTCCTCCAGGACGCCTTCGAGCCGTTCGGCCAGGTCGGCCACGGCGTTGCCGGACCCGTTCACCTCGGTAGGGGCGTGCTCTGCACCTGGTAGTCGCCGTCGGCGTAGGCGAGCCGCATGACCTTCTTGTCGAACTTGCCGACGCTCGTCTTGGGGATCTCGCCGATGAACGTCCACTGGTCGGGCAGCCACCAGCGCGGCACGCGGTCGGCCAGGAACGCCAGCAGGTCGGCCGCGGTCGGCGTGCGCCCGGGCTTCGGGACGATGGCGACCAGTGGCCGTTCGGACCACTTCGGGTCGGGGACGGCGATCACCGCCGCCTCGAAGACGTCGGGGTGGCCCATGACCGCGTTCTCGAGCTCGACCGAGGAGATCCACTCGCCACCGGACTTGATGACATCCTTCGTGCGGTCGGAGATCGTCATGTAACCCTGGCCGTCGAGCGAGCCGACGTCACCGGTGCAGAGCCAGCCGTCGTGGAACTTCGCCGGATCCTCGTCCTTGTAGTACGAGCCGGTGACCCACGGTCCACGGATCTCGAACTCCCCCACCGCCCGGCCGTCGTTGGGGAGCACCGTCCCGTCCTCGGCGACCACGCGCACCTCGACCCCGCCGACGACCCGACCGGCCTTGACCTTGTAGTACATGTCGTCGTGCCCATCCTGCCGGCGGGCCGGGGGCAACCCGAACGCGGCGAGCGGGCTCGTCTCCGTCATCCCCCAGCCCTGGATGATGGTGACACCGAAGCGCTCCTCGAATGCCTCGATGAGGGACTGCGGCACGGCGGCGCCGCCGGCGGTGATGGCGCGCACGGTCGAGAAGTCGATGGGCGTGTCGAGAGCCAGCAAGCCGTTCCAGATGGTGGGGACCCCGCAGGCGAGCGTCGGGTGGTGCTCGTTGATGACGGCGGCGAGCTGCTGCCCCATGAGGTACATCTGCGGCATGATCATGTCGGTGCCGGCCATCCAGGCGCCGTAGGGGGTGCCCCAGGCATTGGCGTGGAACATGGGCACGATGATCAAGATGCGGTCGGTCTCGGTCATGCCGACCGAGGAGGCCGCCTGCTCGGCCATCGTGTGCAGCCAGGTGGAGCGGTGGGAGTACACGACGCCCTTGGGGCTGCCGGTGGTCCCGCTCGTGTAACACATGGCCGCGGCGGAGCGCTCGTCGAGGTCGGGCCATTCGAAGCCGGGCTCCTCGGCGGCCAGCAGCCGCTCGTAGGAGAGGGTCTCGCCGAGAGCCGCCGAGTCCCCCTCCCCCGCCACGATGATGGTCTCGACGGTCTTCAGGTCGTCCTTGATGGCGGCGAGGAGCGGGATCAGCGAGGCGTCCACGATGATGCAGCGGTCCTCTGCGTGGTTGATGACATAGGCCAGCTGCTCGGCGGGGAGGCGGATGTTCAGCGTGTGCAGCACCGCTCCCATGCAGGGGATGGCGAGATACGCCTCGAGGTGGCCCTGGTTGTTCCAACAGAAGGTGCCGACGCGGTCGCCCTGCTCGATGCCGAGTCGGGTGAGGGCCGCCGCCAGCTTCTCGGCCCGCACGGCGACCTCGGCGAAGGTGGCGGCGCGGTGCCCTCCCTCCTCCACGGTGATGACGGAGCTGTCGCCGTGCACCTGCTGCCCGTGGAACAGGAGGTCTCGGATCAGGAGCGGGGCGTCCTGCATGGTGCTCTTCATGCTCCAAGTATGACGAACCCGCCTTTGCCATGCTCCCGCCGGCCGCGCCGGGACCGTTCTCTGCCGTGGCCGCCGCCTCTGTTCCGCCGCCCGCGTTTCCGGCGGGGCACCGATGAGGGGCGTGCTCGCCGCCGGGCTGTCGGTGGGCCTGGCCGCCGCGGTGGTGGGGGTGGCGGTACTGGCGTCGGCCGTCTCGACTGCTCGGCGTCGGGGGCGGGGCTCCGGGCGCCTCCGGGGCGGCAACGGCACAGATCCCTCCGGCGATGTTGACGCTCTACCAGCAGGCGGCGGCCACCTGTCCGGGGTTGCCCTGGACGATCCTGGCCGCCATCGGCACCGTCGAGTCGGGGAACGGTCAGTCGAACCTGCCCGGCGTGCACAGCGGTGCCAATTCGGCGGGCGCCGAAGGGCCGATGCAGTTCGAGCCGGCCACCTTCGCCGCCTACGACGAGCCGGTGCCTTCGGGCGGGGCGGTACCGCCGAGCCCCTACGACCCGACGGACGCCGTCTACGCGGCGGCCCGCCTCCTGTGCGCCGACGGCGCGTCCGGCGGGGCCGACCTGTCCGGCGCCGTGTTCGCCTACAACCACTCGGCCTCCTACGTGGCCCAGGTGTTGGCCCTGGCCCAGTCCTACGGCGCCGCGCCGACGGGACGGCGATCTTGGCCTCTGCTGCCGGCGCAGGCGCCGTCGCGGTGTCGTGGGCGCTGTCCCAGATCGGCACGCCGTACGTATGGGGCGGCGAGAAGCCGGGCGTCGGCTTCGACTGCTCAGGCCTCGTGCAGGCGGCGTACGCGGCGGCGGGCGTGGCGCTGCCCCGGGTGGCCCAGGACCAGTACGACCGCACACCGAAGCTGGAGCCGGGCGCCGCGCTGGCCCCGGGCGACCTCGTCTTCTTCGGAGGCGGGCCCGGTTCCATCGACCATGTCGGGCTGTTCGCGGGCGTGGTGGACGGCCAGGACGTCATGATCGACGCGCCGCACACTGGCGCCGACGTCCGGGCCGAGGCCTTCCCCGCCACGCCCGGCGCATCGTTCGGCAGCCTGCTCTTCGTGGGGGCGACGCGGCCATGATCAATCCGGGCGAACATCAGGGACCGGTACGCCGGACTGCGACGTCCTCGCGGACCGCGGCCCGAGAATCACGATTTCTTTGACCTCTTTGCCATTGCCGAGCGTCACGGTGACTTGGCCGGCACGACTCCAGCCTTCGTCTTCGTACAGTCTGATCGCTTGAGTGTGTTCGGTCACGACATCGAGGACCGGCCGAAGACCGCGTCGCGAGCATTCCATCGCAGCTGTCGCGAGCAGCGACCGTCCAATCCCTTTTCGCCGTGAATCTGGGGCCACAAGCAGCCGGGCAACAACTCCAAAGTGGTCGGTCGATTGGCCCAGGGCTTCACTCGTCAACCCCAGGACAGCATCGGAACTGTGCGTATGAAGTGCCACGTGACCGACGATCTCTTCGGCTACCCAGGCGACGAGGGCATCGGGCGACGCAACGAAATCCTCAAGGTCGTTCGGCACCGACACGGGATACCCGTCCAGGCGACGAACCTGTTCGGCGATTCGAACGCAGTTGGCCACATCGGAATGGGTTCGAAGTCGTACTTGCGCGCAGATACGTTTACACAGCCGATCAGGCCGGCCTCAATCCGTCGGGTGGGTCGCGGTAGGCAAATTCGTCCGGCCATAGATTGACGGTCTGGTAGCCCGTTTGCCTGAGGAGCCTCCGGAGATCGGAGTATCGCGCCCGGCTCAGGTGCTTCTTCTCAAATATCAAGAACTGTGGCGCCCACGGGGCGGTCAACGGGAGATCGCGAATGATCTGGTCGTCGAAGCCCTCCGCGTCGATGTGAAGGAAGTCGACCTTGGCGAGGCCCGCTTCGGTGATCAGCGATGCCACTGTCCTGGACTCCACCTCGATGGTGAAGATTCGGTTCTCGAGCTTGGGAAGGTCGTCCGAGTGGCTCATGACCACGTCTCGGTCGAACGACGTGAGTTGCCAGACCCAGTGGGGGTCGTCGGGCCTGGGTTCGACGGAGTACATCGTCATGGGGCCGTCGCTGCTGCCGACCGCAACCTGGAAGAAGCGCAGCCCAGGCACCCCTTCGTAGTTGGCGACCAATTGCTCGAAGAGCCATGGCATTGGTTCGACCAAGATGCCCGACCACTGCGAGGACCGGACCACTTCATGGAGAGGATCATCCGCCTTCCCGTCGCACGAGCCGATCTGCACGAAGGTGAGTGATCTCCCGGAGCGCCGTGCGATCTCCGCCACGACTCCCGAGGCCTCCCATGCGCACAACCGACACCACACGCTCCACGGCAGATGGGGCGCCAGCCACGTCAGGGCAGCAATGCGACGACGTCCGGCGTACTGCCAACGCTGCTGCAGTGCGAAAGAGGCGCCTCGTAGTGACGTCACGGACCCATCCGCTGTGAGTCATTCCGAGCCGTCACGAACACGGCACCAGTCATCGAAAACCGAGTCGTGACCACTGGCGTGACGCTACTGCGCCAAGGCCTGATTCGCGTTCCCCGACGATCCATCATATCCATCGTATTACGATGCTATCGTGAGACGATGGTATTGCGAGATGCCGACTACGAGGATCTGTTGGCGTTGCGCACCGGATTGCGACGCTTCCTCCGCTGGAGCGAGCAGCAGTCGGAAGCGGCGGGGCTGACCCCGGCCCAGCAGCAACTCCTGCTGGCCATTCGCGGGCACCCCGACCACCGCGGTCCGACCGTGGGCGAGGTGGCCGACTACCTCCTGCTACGCCACCACAGTGCCGTCGGTCTGGTGGACCGGGCCGACGCCGCCAAGCTGGTCAAGCGGGTCCGCGACCCAGAGGACCACCGGATCGTCCGTCTGCAGCTCACCGCGGCCGGGAGCAAGCGCCTGGAGGCGCTCTCCGAAGTTCATCTCGAGGAGCTCGGACGCCTGGGGCGTACCCTGCCGTCCGCATGGCGTGGGCTGCTGCCGCGCCAGCCGCTGCACGGCATCGAGAGCCGCGCCTGAGCGGCTCAGGTCAGACGGCCCGACCGCGCAGGCTTCGGTACTGCCGCACCAGCGACGCCGTCGACGCGTCCTGGCCCGAGAGGTCGGGAGCGGCGGGGTCGGTGAGGATCGGAGCGAGCTCCTTCGCCATGACCTTCCCTAGTTCGACGCCCCACTGGTCGAACGAATCGATGCCCCAGATGGTGCCCTCGACGAACACCGTGTGCTCGTAGAGCGCGACGAGTTGGCCCAGGACCGACGGCGTGAGCTTCGGGGCCATGATGGTGGAGCTGGGCCGGTTCCCGGGCATCACCTTGTGCGGCACCACGGCCGACGGCGTCCCCTCCGCCGCGATCTCCTCGGCCGTCCTGCCGAAGGCGAGCGCCTTGGTCTGGGCCAGGCAGTTGGCCATCAACAGGTCCTGCTGCTCCCCCGTGTCGTGGGTGGACTCTGCGAAGGCGATGAAGTCGGCCGGGATCAGCTTCGTGCCCTGGTGGATCAGCTGGTAGAAGGCGTGCTGACCGTTGGTGCCCGGCTCGCCCCAGAAGATCTCGCCCGTCTGCCCGTCCACCGGCGTTCCGTCGAGCTTGACCGACTTGCCGTTGGATTCCATGGTCAGCTGCTGCAGGTAGGCCGGAAAACGCGCCAGCCGGTGGCTGTAGGGCAGCACCGCGTGCGTCTGCGCGCCGAAGAAGTTGTTGTACCAGACGTTGAGCATCCCCTGAATGACCGGGAGGTTTTCCGCCAGGGGCGCCGTCCGGAAGTGCTCGTCGATGGCGTGGAAGCCGGCGAGCATCTCCCCGAAGGCCCGGCGCCCGATGGCCACCATGAGCGAGAAACCGATGGCGGAGTCATACGAGTAGCGACCACCCACCCAGTCCCAGAACTCGAGCATGTTGTCGGTGTCGATACCGAATGCGGCCACCGCTTCGGCGTTGGTCGACACCGCCACGAAGTGCTTCGCCACCGCGTCGTCACCTGCGGCGCTGCCCAGTCCCGCCAAGAGCCAGTCGCGGGCTGCCGCGGCATTGGTCAGTGTCTCGAGCGTGGTGAACGTCTTGGAGCTGATGACGAAGAGCGTCGTCTCGGGATCCAGATCCTGGGTGGCGGCGTACAGGTCGACCGGGTCGACGTTCGACACGAAGCGGCTGGTCAGCCCCGGCTGGGCGTAGTCCGCCAGCGCGGTGGTGGCCATGGCCGGACCGAGGTCCGAGCCGCCGATCCCGATATTGACGACGGCGGCGATCCGCTTGCCGGTGGCTCCGGTCCAGGACCCGTCGCGGATGCGGTCGGACAGGTCGCCCATCTTTCCCAGGACCGCCTGCACGTCGCCCGTGACGTTCTGGCCATCCACCTCGAGGGCCGACCCGGGCGGCATGCGTAGCGCGACGTGGAGGACGGCGCGGTCCTCGGTCGTGTTGATGTGGACGCCCGCGAACATCGCATCTCGATGCCCTTCGACGTCGGCGACCCGGGCCACCTCCATCAGGAGGCGGAGCGTCTCGTCAGTCGCCCGCTGCTTGGAGTAGTCGAGGACGAGGTCCGCGGCCGCGGCCGTCATCCGCGGGGTCCGTTCGGGGTCAGCCGCAAAGAGCTCTCGCAGGTGCCGCGTCGAGACCGTCTCGTAGTGCGACGCCAGGGCTTTCCACTCCGGTGTTGCGGTGAGGTCCATGGCAGGCAATCTACGGCGCGTCGCCCACCCGAGCGTCCGCCGAGAGGAAGGCGATGATGGCGGGCAGCGCGGTCGCGTCCTGCATGAAGAAGGCGTGGCCCCCGTCGAACATCTCGAGCTGCGCGCCGGGGATGGCCGAGGCCAGGAACTTGCTGTTGGCCGGCGGTGCGATCCCGTCGAAGCGCCCGCCGCACACCAGGGTTGGGCAGGCGATGGTGCCCAGTCGCCCAGAGGTGTCGTGCTCCGCTCGGGCGGCCAATTGGTTGGTCAGGCCCTGGGCAGCGGGTTCCCCCGCCGCTGAGGGCATGCGATCGGCGAAGAGGGCGACCATCTCGGGATGCTGCTTTCGCCAGGCCTCGTCCCACCGCGTGTCGAGGAGTTCCATCCGCTGCGCCGACGCCTTCTCGGGGCTCAAGTGGACCAGCTCCTGGAGCGGGTAGGAGGCCCCGCCGGCTCCACCGGCGGAAGTGCAGGCCAGGACGAGCCGGCGCACCCGTTCGGGGTGACGGATGGCGACTTCTTGGGCCACCATCCCTCCGAAGGAGATCCCGAGGACGAGGCAGTCCTCCCAACCCACGGCGTCGAGGAGTGCGGCGGCGTCGTCGGCAAAGTCCGACATGGCGTAGGGCCAGGGCGGCACGCTGCTCTGGCCGAGGCCGCGCTGGTCGTAGGACAGGACCTCGAACGCGTGGCCCACGAGGCCATCGGCCACGCCAGGCTTCTGGCGCAGGTCTCCCCCGGTACCCGAGATGCTCAGCAGGCGTTCACCTGTGCCAGCCAGCTCGTAGTACAGCGAGATGCCGTTGACATCGTGGAAGGGCATGGCTGCACAGTACCGACCGGCCGGCGCCGGAGTGACTGGGCCCGGACTGCGGACCCACCCTTGACGCTTCGAGGAGTTAGCTCGGCCGCCCCGACCGGGGTCCCGCGGTGACGGTGGCCCAGAGCGGCGAGGGGCGCGAGCTCATGACCCGGCCCTTGGGGGTCGTGAAGGTGAGTTCCTCGTTGGCGTTGCCCGTCATCGCCCAGCCCGACGAGTGCACCAGGTGATGGTGGTGCACACAGAGCAGGACGAGATTGTCGAGGTCGGTCCGGCCTCCGGGCTTCCAAGCCAAGATGTGGTGCACGTTGGTGAAGGTGACGTTGCTACAGCTG
>CAWIYI010000025.1:0-78469 GCA_963840245.1 uncultured Acidimicrobiaceae bacterium | reverse complement strand
TCGATCCGGTCAAGGGCTGGCCACTGACCGAGGCGTCGCTGGTGTTCAAGGACCGGATTTCCGACGACGACGGCACGATGACGACCCGGCTGCGTCGTGCCGGGGCGGTGCTGGTCGGACAGACCACGGCATCGGAGTTCGGCGGCATCAACTGCACGTACACGCGACTCCACGGCGCGACGTCGAACCCGTACGACCTGGAGCGGACGCCGGGCGGTTCGTCGGGCGGGTCTGCGGCGTCGATCGCGGGCGGGCTGCTCCCGATCTGCACGGGCGGTGACGGGGGCGGGTCCATCCGCATCCCGGCGGGGTTCACCGGGCTCTTCGGCTTGAAGGCGACCTTCGGGCGGATCCCCAAGGGCCCGCACACGGAGATAGAGCCTCTCACCGCGGTCATCGGCTGCCTCTCGCGGTCTGTCCGGGACACCGCTCGTTGGTACGACGTCTGCAACGGCCACGACGAGTACGACCCGTTCTCACTGCCCCGCGTCGAGGGTTGGGAGGCCGGGCTCGGGCAACACGACCTCCGTGGGATGCGGGTTGCCGTCTCGATCGACCTCGGAGCAGCGGTCGTCGCCTCGGCGGTGCGGGAGAAGGTGGAGGAGGCCGCAGACCTGTTGATCAAGGACGCGGGCCTCGAGCGCGTCGATGTCCCGATCGCCATGCCATCGGGCGGGTTGGAATGGGCGCTGGCCGGCACCGCGAGCCTGCTGGTGGGGCTCGGCGACCTCTATCCGGCATGCGAAACGGAGTTGACCCCCGAGATCATGTTGGCAGCCAACATCGCAACCAACCACTACAACGTCGAGACGGCAAAGAACATCGAGTCCTTCCGACGATCGATCATCGTGCAGATGGCCGAGATCTTCGAGCGGGTCGACTTCATCATCTGCGCCACCAACCCGGACGTGGCGTTCGGCGCGCAAGGACCCATGCCCACCGTGGTGGACGGGGTCGACCTCATCGCGGAGCACGGCTTCGAGGCTGCCGTCGGGAACAACGGTGCGCTGACGATCCCGGCGAACACGACCGGGCACCCGGCGGTGGCCATCCCGGTTGGCATGGTCGACGGCCTCCCGGTCTCCATGCAGGTAATCGGTCGCCGACACTGTGAGCAACTGCTGCTGGACTTGGCCCGGGTCGTCGAGCTGGAGCGGCCGTGGCCGTTGGTGGCGCCGAGCGCGCCGACGTAACACGCCCTTAGGACCGCTTGAGCTTCCACACTGCCAGCGGCGCGAACACCGCCACCAGGCCCGCCGACCACAGCAGCGACGGCACGAGATAGTACGAGACCGAGTGCCCGAGCAGCTCCTGCGCCGCCGGGCCGCCGGTCAATGCCCGCACTGTGTTGATCATCTGCGTCATCGGTTGGTTGTTGGCGAAGCCCTGCATCCAGCCCGGCATGGTCGAGACCGGCACGTAGGCCGACGACACGAACGAGAGCGGGAACACCAGGAACGAGAGCCCTTGCGCCGCCTGGGGGCTCCCCGCCGCCAGGCCCAAGAAGATGAAGAGCCAGACGAACGCGAAGCCGTACAGGATGGTCAGCCCGAGCGCCGCCAGTGCGTCGCCGACGCTGCCGCCGAGGCGGAAGCCGACCGCGAAGCCAGCCGCCGTCATCACCACCACGCCCCAGGTGACGAGCGCCGAGTCGGCACCGACGCGCCCCGTCACGATCGACAGCAGCCGTATGGGAAGGCTGCGCAGCCGGTCGAAGAGACCGCCTTCCAGATCGTCGGCCACGCCGCTCGATGCGCTCATGCCCTGGAACAGGACGCCGGTCACCACGAATCCGGGCACGAGGAAGTCGACGTAGTCGAGCGACCCGGTGTGGGCCACCGCCCCGCCGAACACGTAACGGAAGATGAGCAGGAACAAGAGGCCCTGCGCCGTCCCCGCCACGAGCAGGGCCGGGGAGCGCACGAACTTCTTCAGGGTCCGGGCCGCCACCTGGCCCGAGGCGACGACGTACGTCGCCCCCACGTTCACCGCTTCCCCCGCCCTCGCGTTCGGCGCCGGGCGCGGTGGCGTCTCGAGTGTGATGTCCATGGTCATGCTGCTTCGCCCTCCTTCGGGCTCGTCGGATCGTTGTCGTTGCTCTGCTTCGTGTCATCGCCGTCTGCGTCGCCGCCGACTCGTTCACTGTCGCCAGCCGTGCGCCCGGTCAGCGCGAGGAACACCTCGTCCAACGTCGGGCGCCGCAGCGCGATGTCCTCGACCGGGACCTCGGCCTCGTCGAGCGCACGGATGACGATCGGCAGGAGTTTCGAACCGCCGGGGGCGGCGAGCGAGCACCGGCGGGTCGCCGGGTCGGTCGACGGGTCGGCCATCCCGAGCGAAGCCAGCACCTCGGCCGCCCGGCGCATGGTGGCGACGTCGACCGTGTGCAGCTCGACCATGTCGGCGCCGACGCGCGACTTGAGGTCGTCCGGCGTGCCCTGCGCGATGACGCGGCCGCCGTCGATGATGACGATGAAGGCGGCGAGGTGGTCGGCCTCATCGAGATACTGCGTCGACAGCACGATGTCGGTCCCGCTCCGGCTCATGTCGTGCACGGCGTCCCACACCTCGTTGCGGCTCCCCGGGTCGAGGCCGGTCGTCGGCTCGTCGAGCAACAACAGCCGGGGCGAGCCGACGAGGCTCGCCCCGAGGTCGAGCCGCCGTCGCATCCCGCCGGAATAGGTCCGGACCTGGCGGTCGGCGGCCTCCACCAGATCCATCTGCTCGAGGATCCGTGTGGCCGAGGCCACCGCCCCGGCGCGGCCCTGGCCGTACAGGCGGGCCACCATGACGAGGTTCTCCCGGCCGGTCATCATCTGCTCGACGGCGGCCGACTGGCCGGCGAGGCCGATCATGCGGCGGACAGCCATCGGATCGCGCCCGACGTCGTGGCCGTTGACGGCGAGCGTGCCGCGGTCCGGCGCGATGAGGGTGGCCACCATGCGGATGAACGTCGTCTTCCCGGCACCGTTGGGACCGAGGATGGCCACCGGCTGCCCGGCGGGCAAGGTGAGGGTCAGCCCGGAGAGGGCCTCGACCTTCCCGAACTTCTTGGTGAGGCCTTCGGCCTCGATGAGCGCGTGCATGCACGCCTCCTTTCGTGGGTCGTACAGAGTCCGTCCCACGGAGGTCGCCTACGCTCTCAAGTGCTGCCTCGGGCGAAGGTCCCTCGTGGATCGGGCTCGTGGTTGTACGGGCCCGGGGCCGCGTGGTGTCACACGCGGCCCCGGGTCACTCTTTCGGGGTCACTCCTTCGGGAGCTCGAAGACGAAGTGCACCTCCTCGGGGTCGAAGTCCTCGGTCTGGAAGAGACGCCACATGTCGAGTCCCTCGAGCGTGCCGTTCTGCATCTCGTCGGCGAGGGCGGTGACGAACTTCAACTCGGCGACGAGTTGGCCCTCCTCGTACTCCGACTCGAGTGCGAAGATGCGCGGCAGCCCGGCGTCGCGGGCCGCCTTCTCGACGCCGCGGAGGGACGCGAGCTTGACGGTCAGCATCTCGGCGCGACGCCGGAGCGCCGCCAGTGCGTCGTCGGGGTCGAGCGCCGGCAGGAAGGACAGACCCGCCATGAAGGCGGGGTACTCCTTGGCGGGGGTGCCGATGAGCTCGGTGAGCCAGTCCGTCATCTCGGTCGCGCCGGCGTCGGTGATCTCGTAGACGGTCCGCTGGGGGCGCTTCCCCTCCTGGACCGTGCCGGTGGCCTTGATGAAGCCCTTCTTCTCGAGGGACTCGACGACGGCGTAGAGCGAGCCGTAATTGAGACGGACGCTCTCCTGCTTGGCCCGCTGGCGCAGCGTCTGGGCCACCTCGTAGGGGTGCATCGGCTTCTCGTACAGGCAGACGAGGACCGCCAGGGCGAGTGGGTTGGAACGGGACCACCTGGGCATTTCGGTCAGTATATTCTACTCAGAGTAATCTGTAAAGAGTGCTCTGAGTCGTGTGCTTGGACCGGGTCGAGCGGTCCGGGGCCGCGACCTGGGATCGGACAGGCGTAACCTCCCTCGACGTGGCCCCGACCATCCTCCATGTGGCACCCCATCCCGATGACGAGGCGGTGGGTTGCCCCGGCGCGCTCCTCCATCTGCTCGACCGGGGCTGGACGGTCGTCAGCCTCATCGCCAGCCTGGGGTACGCCGGGCAGTGGGAGCGCCGGCGCGCCGAGGCGGAGGAGGCCGCGCAACGGGCAGGCTTCGCTCCCCTCTTCATGGACCCGCCGCTCAACCTGGATCTCGATGCGGACCTGGCCCTGGCGACCCGGCGCGTCGCCACCGAGCTCCCGGGCATCGTCGAGGCGCATGACGCCTCCATCGTCGTCTCGCCCTCGCCGCACGACGTGCATCACGGCCACGAGACCGTCGGCCGGGGCGTGCAGCGCGCCATGGCTGCCCTGCCCCCGACCCTGCGCTGGTGGATGTGGGGCGTCTGGGGTGACCTTCCGGCTCCGAACGTCTTCTACGGTTTCGACGGATCGGTGCTCGATCGGGCCCTCCACATCCTCGACGCCTACGAGGGAGAGCTGGCGCGCAACGACTACCGGCCCTTCCTCTCCGGCCGGGCGGCGGCGAACGCCGTGATGGGCTCCGAACGCGTCTACGGGTTCGGATCTCCCGCCGCCACCTCCCTCCCCTACGCCGAGCTCCTGACCGAGGTCCGGCTGGTCGACGGGCGGTTCATGGCGTCAGAGCCGCACTCCCTCGACCAGGGTCCCGAGCCCTCCGCGCTCTACGACGTCGACCTGACGCCGTGGCTCGACTCGCCGACCGCCCACGAGCTGGTGGGGTACATCCGAGAGGTCCGGTCGGAGCCGACGCCGTGACGGCGCTGGCGCCGCTCACTCCCCGGCTGCGTGACGACCTTCGCGCGGGACGGCTTCGTGGTGGTGCCGGACCTCCTGACCACCGACGAACTGGTCCGCTTCGGTGCCGCCGTCGACGAGGGGGTGGCCCGGCGGAGCCGCCACGACGCCCGGACCGTGGCCGAAAAGTCGCGCTACGAGCAGAGCTTCATTCAGTGCCAGAACCTCTGGGAGGACTGCGACGAGGTCCGGCCGCTGACCTTCCACCCGCTGATCACCGAGACGGCGGCGCGCCTCCTCGGGGTCGCCGCGGTGCGGATCTGGCACGACCAGGCGCTCTACAAGGAGGCGGGCGGCCGCGAGACCGACCCCCATCAGGACCAGCCCTACTGGCCCATCGTCGAGACGAACACCATCACGGCCTGGATCCCCTTCGACGGATCGACCCTCGAGAGCGGCGCCATGGGCTACCTGCCCGGGAGCCACCGGCTCGGCGTACGCGAGTTCGTCGACATCTTCACGGGAAGCGGTGACGACCCGCTGGCGCGAGACGAGCTGGCCGGGATTCAAGCGGTGTTCGTCGAGGTGCCACCCGGGTCGGTCGCCTTCCACCACGGCCTCACGTTCCACTTGGCCAAGCCGAACCGGACCGGTACGGTCCGCCGGGTGCACACCGCGATCTACTTCGCCGACGGGTCCACCCGTGGCGCGGGGCGCTTCCCGCATCCCTCGGTGGAGCGGGCGGGGATCGCCATGGGCGCGGTGATCGCCAGCGACGTCACGCCGATCGCCTGGCCCCGACCCGACGGCGGACCGCCCCGGCCGCCCGCGGCGCCGATCGGGTGACGCCTGTGCTCACGCCCGAGCAGCGCGACGTCGTGGACGCAGCGGGGTTACCTCCGCATCGCCGGCTTCGCCCCACCGGAGACGTGCGCGGCGATGCTGGCACGGGTGACCGAGGTCGTGCGGGACACCGAGCTGGCCGCCGAGCTCGGCGCCAAGGTGGTGCCCGAGAGCAACAAGGCTTCGGTGCCGGTGGCGAACCCCGAGGACGGGGTCTCGAAGATCTTCAAGCTCCACCGCGACCCGGTCTTCGCTCGCTTCGCGCACTCGGCGGCGGTGGTACACCCCGTCTCCGAGCTCATCGCCCCCGACATCGACGTCTTCCTGTCCCAGTTCATCTTCAAGACGGCGGGCGCCTGGGGTCAGCCCTGGCACCAGGATTCCTTCTACTTCCCCTTCGAGCCGGCGCGACCCGTGGTGGGCGTCTGGCTGGCCGTGACCCAGGCCACTCTGGTCAACGGATGCCTCCACGTGCTGCCCGGGTCGCAGGCCGAGCCGGTGCACACCCACGTCCCGGATCGGCGCCCCGGGGCCAACTACGGCTACTTCGAGATCGTCGACCACGACATGGACGGCGCCGAGCCCGTGCTGATGGACCCGGGCGACCTGCTGGTCTTCGACAGCCACCTGATGCACTGCTCGACGGACAACGAATCGGGCGGGATCCGTGCCGCCATGGTGTACCACTACGCGGCGGCCGGGACGATCGACCACACCGACGAGTACTTCCCCACCCTCAACGACTGGGTTCCGGTACGGCGGGGCGGACGGCCGACGGCCCCGGAAGCGGCGTGATCGGCGTGAGTCGCTGGGTGGGTCCGTGGCCCTGAAGTTCGACGCCATGCTGCCGGCGCAGCCCCTCCGCCGGGCGGCCGAGCTCGGCCGGAGGGCGGGTGAAGCCGGGCTGTCCGGGCTCGTCGTGACCGAAGCCGGGCGCACCGCCTATCTGACCTGCGGTGCCCTCGTCACGGCGGCCGACATCGACGTGCTCACCGGGATCGCGGTGGCCTTCCCGCGCAGTCCGATGGTGACTGCGGCCACGGCCTGGGAGCTGGCCGAGGCCAGCGGAGGCCGCTTCCGCCTGGGGCTGGGCGCGCAGGTGCGCGCGCACATCGAACGCCGCTACAGCTCCGAGTTCGCGCACCCGGGACCACGATTGCGCGAGTACGTCTTGGCGGTGAAGCAGATCTTCGAGTCCTTCCGCACCGGGGCTCCACTGGCGGTGCAGGGCGAGTTCTACAACCTCTCGCTGCTCCCCCCCACCTGGGCGCCGGGTGCGATCGGCTGCGCTGATCCGCCCGTCGACATCGCCGCAGTGAACCCCTGGATGCTCCGCATGGCGGGGGAGGTGGCGGACGGCGTCCATGTGCACCCCCTGAACACACCCACCTACCTGCGCGAGACCGTGGTCCCCAACCTCGAGGCCGGCGCCGCCGGCGCCGGGCGCCGGGTCGAGGACCTCGAGATCATCGTGCCGGCCTTCCTGGTGGTCGGAGACACCGAGGCGGAGCGCGCCGCATGGCGTGAGCGGGCCCGCATACAGGTGGCGTTCTACGGGTCGACGCCCAACTACGCGTTCATCTTCGAACAACTCGACCGCGAGGACACCACCGACCTGATCCGCGAGCGGCAGCGGGCGGGCGACATCCCCGGGATGGCGGCCGTGATCGACGACGACCTGCTCGAGAATTTCGTCACCGAGGGGACGTGGGACGACGTCGCCGACAAGATCGTGTCCAAGTACGGCGGGGTGGCGACGAGGGTCGTCAGCTATTTCACCGGCATCGACGCCGTGCAGGACGCCAATGCATTCGAACGGTGGGGACGACTGGCCCGACGGGTCATGGAAGCCTCGTAAGGGCGCCCTCGGAGCGGCAGCGGGTTCCGATCGGTCCAGGCTGAGTCGTTCCGGTCGCGCTCGGGCCCCACACGCTTGGGTCTGGAAGCCACCCGGTGGCGCTGTCCAAGGGGGTGGTCCTCCCGTCCACCTGGGATCCCTCGGGTCAATTCTCCAGCGGGAAAGGCGCAGCTCGGGTGGGGTCTCGGGATCCCGGAGGGTAGGAAGGGAGTGACACCTCGATGCCGAGTACGAGGGGGCGGCAGAATAGGATGCCCGTCTTTCCCCCGGGAGCGGGGGGAAAAGAGATCGACGACGAGGAAGACAAGGAAGGACTGCGGTGGCTATCCAATTGAAGGCAGGGGCGAGGTTGCGCAGCGCGACCGATGCCTGCGAGGTCGTGGTGGTCCGCGCGCCCGCCGAACCTGTCGACCTGCGCTGCGGAGGCCATGCCTTCCTGCCCGCCGACGCCGAGCCCGGCAACGAGTCCATCGTGGCGGGGTTCGACGGCGGCACCCAGCTGGGGAAGCGTTACAGCGATGACGAGCTCGGCCTGGAGCTCTTGTGCACCAAGGCGGGCGAGGGTTCCATTTCGGTCGGCGAGACCATCCTGGCCGTCAAGGGCGCCAAGCCGCTCCCCGCCTCGGACTGAGGACCACGCCCTCGTGAACATCGCGATGCTGCTCGAAATGGCGGCCGAGGGCGACCCCGAGCGCGTCGTCCTGGGCTCCCACGGCGGCGGCCTGACCGCCGCCGAGCTCCTCGAGCGCTCCCGGCGGGCCGCCGTCTTCTTCGAGAAGAGCGGGACCGAGGTCGTCGGCTACTTCGGTTTGAACTCCGATGTGCTCCCGGTCGCCCTGTTCGGCGCCGCGCTGGCCGGCATCCCGTTCTCGCCGATCAATTACCGGGCACCGGACGAACAGCTGCGGGGGATCCTTGGACGGGTCGCGGGGGGTCTGATGATCGCGGACGACGACGAGGTCGAGCGCCTCGGCGCCTGCGGCGCGGCGCACGTGATCACCAAGAGTGAATTCGCGACCGCCATCGCCGAGCCCGTGACGGGTGAGCACCCCTTCGTCGATCCCGAGGATGTCGGCGTGCTCCTCTTCACCAGCGGGACGACGTCGGAGCCCAAGGCCGCGGTGCTGCGGCACCGGCACCTGGTCTCCTACATCATCTCGAGCGTCGAGTTCCTCGGGTGCGAGCCGACCGAGGCGCAGCTGATCTGCGTCCCGCCCTATCACATCGCCGGGATCGCCGCCGTGCTCAGCTCGCTCTACGCGGGACGGCGCATCATGTACCTGCCGACGTTCGACGCGACGGAATGGGTCCGCGCGGCAGCCGAGGAGCGGATCACCCACGCCATGGTCGTGCCGACGATGCTGGGGCGGATCCTCGAGGCCGTCGAGGAGACCGGCATCGAACCGGCCGCGCTGCGCCACCTCTCCTACGGCGGCGGGCGCATGCCACTCGAGCTCGTGGAGCGGACACTGCGCGACATGCCGCACGTCGACCTGGTCAACGCCTACGGGCTCACGGAAACCAGTTCGACCATCGCCATGCTGACCCCCGACGAGCACCGCGAGGCCTTCGCCAGCGCGGACCCCGTCGTCCGGGCGCGGTTGGGGTCGGTCGGGCGTCCCCTCCCGTCCCTCGAGGTGGAGGTGCGCGACGTGGACGAGGCCGTCCTCCCGCCAGGGGAGAAGGGTGAGATCTGGGTGCGCGGCGAGCAGGTGGCGGGTGAGTACGTGGGCACCAACACGCTCACCGAGGACGGGTGGTTCCGCACGCGTGACGCGGGCTGGTTCGACGAGCACGGGTTTCTCTACGTCGACGGCCGGCTCGACGACGTGATCGTGCGGGGCGCGGAGAACATCTCGCCGGGCGAGGTGGAAGAGGTGCTCATGGCGCACACCGCCGTCTCCGAAGCGGCGGTGATCGGCATCCCCGACGCCGAATGGGGGGAGGCGGTGGCAGCCGTCGTCGTCCTCCACCCCGGCGGGTCGGCCAGCGCGCCGGAGTTGCAGGCCTGGGTCCGCGAGCGCCTGCGCTCCACCAAGATGCCCGGCGTCATCGAGTTCCGGGACGAGCTGCCGTACTCACCGACCGGGAAACTGCTGCGGCGGGTGCTGCGGGACGAGCTGGCCCAGGGGGTCGACGAGGCCTCGTAGGCCGGCGAAGGCCGGCGAAGGGCCAAGGGGCCACCCGGCGGGCCAAGGGGCCATCTGCGGGACGCAGTACCGCGACGACACCAGCGCGGTGGAGTCCGCCTACATGAGTGGGTCGGTCGCTCCGGGCTGAGGACCGCTGGCGGCCCAGCCGATCAGGGACGTCACGTCGAACAGGACGAGCTGCGCGAAGGCCGTCTCCCTGTACTGCGTGTATTTGTCACGCAAGACCCTGTCACATTCCTCGAGGAGGGAACCGCTGAGATTCTGACCCGGTCGACGGACGAGGTGCGCTCGCACCCACCACAGCTGTGACCAGTCGTCACGGTCCCACTGTTCACAGAGGAACGTTGCCGAGGCGTCCCGGTCAAGGTTCTTGAGCCGACCCAGGTCCGTCGTGGTCTTCGGCTTGACCTGGTCGACGGGCGTGACCAACAAGTCGGAGACCACGGTGAAGCACACCGGAACCGCATCGATCTTCTGGTCGGCGCCCATGGTGCACAGGACGCCGTGGTCGGCGGCCCGTATGCGGCTCCAGCACTCGTCACTCAGGAGACGCATCCGCTACCGCCCCCATGCCGGCGACCCATTCGTCGACAGTAAGTACGTCCCCTTGGCGGGGAAAGACCTTGTCGAGCAACACACGGTGGACCTCCTGGTCGGCATCGGCACAGCCGTCGCGCGGCACGACGAGCCCATAGTCCAGGTCGGCGGCCTGCCGCAGTGTCGAGAGAACGACACCACTCGTCGCGATCCCGGCCAGGACAAGGGTCTGCACGCGTTGGGCCCGCAGAACCATGTCGAGATCGCTCCCGGCGAAGGCACTGACTCTTTTCTTGTCGACCACGATGTCCCCAGGCTGGGGTTCGACCGCCGGGTGGATCTGCGTGGCCGGCCCGTTCGCGACGAAGGTCGAGGAGTCGGCCAGAGCGGCAAAGATGCGATTGTTCCGGTTGACCTCGGGGGCTCCCGCCCGGAACGCGACCCGGACATACACGACGGGAATTCGGCCGGTCCGTGCCGCCGCAGCCGCCTGACCTAGGGCTTCGAGCAGCGCGGGCGCAGAATCAGCAAACCGCTCCACGACCGAGTTCTGGACGTCCATGATGAGCAGCGCTGAGTCAGGCATGGACGCTCATTGTTGCCCGTGACTCGCCACTCCCGCAGGAGGGTCGATGCCGCGCTAACGACACGTCTTCAGCCACGGCGGCGCCGGCTTCTGCGGCTCTGCTGGGGGGCACCGCTGAACAGGCCGGTCGTGGGCATGGCGGACACCCCCGTCGGCGGGCGATACTGGCTTGTGGCATCCGACAGCGGCGTCTTCAGCTACGGCGACGCCGGCTTTCCTGGTCGGCGGGGGGCGCTCCCTAGGTGACGGCGCTCCCCGCTGGGGAGCCGACCGATGCCGCCGCCCGGCTGCGGCTGCACCGGTGGTTCGACCGTGCGATCGTTGCCGTGGCCATCACCGCTCTCGCCTCAGGCTTCGGCCAATTCGGCGTGGTGGCCGCGCTGGGGGACGTGTCGACGCAACTCGGTCACGTTGCACCGGGTGGATCGATCGCCGACAAGGTCGGGCTGTCCGGAACCAGCATCGGCGTGGGCCTGGCGATCATCCGCATCTCCTCGTTGGGCAGCCTCCCCCTGATCGGGATCGCGGACCGTTTCGGGCGCCGCCGCGTGATCCTGACCGTCACGGTGGCCGGGCTCGCGCTGACCGCCACCGCAGCAGCGAGTCCAGGTTACTGGTGGTTCGTCGTCATCTTCGCTCTCGGGCGCCCATTGCTGAGCGCCACGAACGCGCTCGCTGAACTGATGGCCGCGGAGGAGACCGGCGCTTCGGACCGAACCGCCGCCATCGCCCTCGTCGCGGCGGGCTATGCGGCAGGGGCGGGGCTCTCGGCCGTCATCCACAGCCTCGCGGCTGGGGCACTGGGCTTTCGGGGAATCTTCGTGCTTGCCCTCGTGCCGCTTGCCGTCGTGTACGCGCTCCGCGGCTGGGTCGAGGAACCCGACCGGTTCATGGTGGCCCAGGCCTCCTCGTATCATCCGACCCCGGTCCTGGGTGCGGTCGGTCCCCCGTATCGACGGCGGGTCGTCATCCTGTGCACCATCTTCTTTGCGCTCTCCATCGTCACGGGTCCGGCCACCAGCTTCGTCTTCTTGTACGCACAGGACGTCTTGCACATGGCCGGCTACGTGTCAGCGCTCATGGTCGTGGCCGCGGGGGCCTCGGGCGGGCTGGGGCTCTTGGCGGGCCGGTGGCTGGGCGATCGGATCGGCCGGCGACCAACGTGCAGCCTGGCCATGGTCGCCATCGCGCTGACGCCGGTGTTCGCCTACTCGGGCGAAATGAGCGCGCTCATAGTCGGGTACATCCTGGGCGCGCTCAGCGGTGGGCTCATCTCGCCATCGCTCGGCGCGTTGCTCACCGAGCTCTTCCCGACCTCCGTCCGGGCGTCGGTGACCGGGTGGTCGGTGACGGCTGGCGTTGTCGGCGCTGTCTGCGGCCTCGTGGTGTTCGGGGCCGTCGCCGATGTCGGCAACCGCTTCGCGTTGGCGGCCGACGTGACGTTTCTGCCGATGGTGGCCGCGGCGGCGCTCTTCTGGCTCCTCCCCGAGACGAAGGGGCGAGAACCGGAGTCCCTGTGGCCGACCGCCGTCTAAGCCCGTGGGAGGTCTCAGAACAACCGTGTCGGGTTGGAAGTAGACCTTGACGTCCGGTGCACCTCCCCTGACTTACGCCGATGGTGGAGGAGGATGAGCAGACAACGAGGCGAACCAGCGCCCTGTGTCCGATCTGGACGGACCGATCGAACAGTCTGGCGCCGGAGTTCGTCCGACGCGATGACGCCGATCAGTCGCGCAGCTCTTTCCCCGTCAGTCGCAAGAAGACGTCTTCGAGGTTGGGCGAGCGCACCTCGACACCGGTCAGATCGATCCCGTGCCGCGATGCCACGGCGACCACCGCCGACAGAATGGCCGGCCCGTGATCCGTGGTCAGCTCGAGGTGGCCGTCGACCTCGTGCACATCGTGGATGCCGTCGAGCTCCCGACAGGCGGCGGCCAGCTCGTCGAGCGCCGCGGTGTCGCAGGCCAGGTGCACCTTGTCACGCCCACCGTGCATGCCGATGAGCGAATCGGCCGTGCCCTCGGCAACGAGGCGACCGTCATCGATGATGCCGATCCGGTCGCACAACTTGGAGGCCTCCTCCATGTAATGCGTCGTGTAGAGGACGGCGACACCGAGCCGTCCGACCGTCTCGAGGATCGCGTTACGGCTCTGCGGATCGACGCCCACCGTGGGCTCGTCGAGGACGAGCAACTTGGGTCGGTGCAGCAGGCCGGCCGCCATGTTGGCCCGCCGTTTCATTCCGCCCGAGTACGTGCCGATGCGGTCCTTCCCCCGACCAGCCAGTCCGACCAGGTCCAGCGTCTCCCCGATCCGCGCCTGGAGCTCCTTCCCGGAAAGCCCGTAGAGCTGACCGAAGAACGTGAGATTCTCCACCGCCGTAAGATCCGGGTAGAGGGCGAGGTCCTGGGGAACGAAGCCGATGGCCGCCTTGGCCTCGAGCGTGCCGCCCGCGAAGCCGGCGACGGAGACCTCCCCTTCGTCGGCGACGGTCAGGCCGCAGAGCATGGAGATGGTGGTGGTCTTGCCGGCGCCGTTGGGGCCCAAGAGGCCGTAACACTCTCGCTCCCCAATGAAGAAGGAGACCCCGTCGACCGCCTGGCGGTCGCCATATTTCTTCCGCAGGCCTTCGCAACGCAGCATCGGGTCCGGCGCCGGCTCCGTCACGCCGGGCCTACGGCCTCCGACCTCCTGTTGTGTCCGCCCTCCCCAGGGACGAGAGGAAGCATCTAGCCCTCGGCCACGACCAACGGGTACGACGCGGCCGCCAGCCCGAGGATCTCCTCCCGGTCCTCACGCAAGAGGAAGCCGGCGTCGATGCTGTCGTCGAGGGACACCTCGAAGCGCTGCAGGTACTCGTCCCTCCCCCCGGGGTACAACGTCGACAGGGTGGCGTCGTCGAAGGGTTCGGTGCGGCCGAAGAGCATGGCGAAGGACTCCCCGCTCTGGCCGAGGCCCCCCATCACCGCGGTCGGTGCCTCCACCCACGGGGTGCGGATGCCGCCACGCGCCAGGCCGTGCCCGTCGAGGCGGTAGCCGGTCCCCTGGTCGTCGACCTCGAGCCGAGCCGCCGACGGGGGCGGCTCGCCGCCGGCTGACCACCGCGCCAGGTGGGCCAGGGCAGCTTGTGCCACGTAGTGCTGCTGAGGGCCGGCGTTGATCGGCGTGTCCGTCTGGCCGATCATGAGGTTCCTGGTGGGGCGCAGCAGCTCGGCGAAGCGCTCCGCGCTCAAGGTGCCGTCGTCGTGACGACCCGCGCTGACGGTGTAGGTGTCGGCGTGCGCCGCGCCCGCCATCTCCCAGACGCGGATCTGCCCGGAGTCGGGCTGCTCGGCGAGGCCGCCTCCGAGCAGGATGACGTCGGTCTCGCTCTGGAGCACCAGCACGGGCACCCGTGCGTCCTCGCGGATGCGCTCACCCTTCGACGAGATGGCGCGCCGGGTCGCCTCCATGGCCTCGCCCCGTGTCGCGGAGATGAACACGCCGTCGATGGACACCCCGGCACCGGGGCGCCCGTGCACGAAGAAGCCGTCGAAGAGCTGCGCGTGGCGGTCGACGGCGTTGATGTACGTCACCAGGCAGGCGGCGGACTGCGACTCGCCGGCCGCCAGCACGTGCTGGGGCACCAGGCCGCCCAGGGGGTTCTCCTCGGCCGGCTCCCGGAGCAAGGCGCCGACCTGGGTGAACATGTCGAACGACCACGCGTCCCCCGGGTGCTCGAGCTCGCTGTAGCGCTCGGGTGCGAGGAGCTTGAGGTGGATGCTCTCGACGAAGCCCCCGCCGTCGATCCCCACCTTCTGGGCCGACACGCCGACCCAGGCGTGGCCCCGAGCGGCCAGGTGGCGGTGGAAGAACCCCCAGTCCGGCGCGGCGTCGATGCCCGCCGACACGTTGTGCCACTCCACGACGACCGTCCCGCTGAACAGGTCCGGATCGATGGGCCGGCGCACCACGAAGCGCGTCCGGAAGGGCGCCTGGGCTCCCGCCGTCACGTCCCAACGGCCGTCGGCGCCCCGCTCACCTTGCAGCTCGTACGAGGTCGCCGAACCTTCGACGCTGAACTCGGTCTCCTGGTAACCGAGCGTGGCAAGGTCGTAGTCCCGCATGACGTCGGGCGCGGTGCCCGGCATCTCCTTGAAAACTGCCTTTCGTGTGCCGGCCACTATCGTCCTCCCCGGTCGGGGCGCCGAGCCCGACTCGATCTGGTTTTCCTAATTGGGATACTCTTTATCGGCGAGAGGCCTTGCGGGGCCGCCACACACTGTCGGCGCAGAGGAATGAGGATACGACGTGACCGAGGCTTGGATCATCGACGCCTGTCGGACCCCACGAGGAATCGGAAAGGTTGGCAAAGGCGCACTGGCGACACTCCACCCGCAGGTGTTGGGCGCCACGGTCCTCAGGGCGCTGGCCGAGCGCAACGGGCTCGACACCGGTGACGTGGACGACATCGTCTGGGGCACGTCCATGCAGGTCGGGACCCAGGGCGGCGACCTCGGCCGCATGGCCGCGCTCGATGCCGGCTACGCCATCACCGCCAGCGGCGTGACACTGGACCGCTTCTGCGGGTCGGGCATCTCCTCGGTCAACTTCGCCGCCGCGTCGGTGCTGTCAGGCATGGAGGACGTGGTCATCGCCGGCGGCACCGAGATGATGTCCTCGTACGCCGGCAACGTGTCGAAGTCCCGCTCGCCCTTCCTCGACAGCGGCAACGACCACCTGCGGGCCATCCATCCCCAGACGAACCAGGGAGTCGCCGCCGACGCCATCGCCACGCTGGAGAAGATCGATCGACGCGCCGTGGACGAACTGGCGGCAGAGTCACAGCGTCGCGCCGAGATCGCCATCAAGGAGGGCCGCTTCGACAAGTCGACGGTGCCCGTGCACGACGCTGACGGCACGGTCCTCCTCGACCGCGAGGAGTACCCGCGCCCGGGAACGACGGTCGACTCGTTGGCGACGCTGCCCTCGTCCTTCGAGGCGCTGGCCGACATCCCGTTGGACGAGAGCGGCACGACCTACCGCTCGCTCGTCCTGCAGAAGTTCCCCGGTCTCGAGATCACCCACGTCCACCACGCCGGCAACTCGTCAGGGGTCGTCGACGGCGCTGCCGCCCTGCTCATGACCAGCCCCGCGTATGCCAACGCGCACGGGATGAGGCCCCGGGCCAGGATCGTGGCGACGGCGAACCTGGGCGATGACCCCACGCTCATGTTGAACGCGCCCGTCCCCGCCACCCGCAAGGTCCTGGCCAAGGCCGGCATGTCGTTGAGCGACATCGACCTGTTCGAGGTCAACGAGGCCTTTGCGGTCGTCCCGGAGAAGTTCATCCGCGACCTCGACATCGACCGCGAGCGGATCAACGTCAACGGCGGCGCCATCGCTCTGGGCCACCCCATCGGCGCGACAGGGTCGCTGCTGGTGGGGACGGCGTTGGACGAGCTCGAGCGCCGGGACCAGCAGGTCGCGCTCATCACCATGTGCGCCGGCGGTGGTATGGCTCCCGCGGTGATCATCGAGCGGGTCTCGTAACGAGTCCGAAACTGTCGTGCCCGACCGACCCCCGATGGGTCATCACCACCATTACGTCGACTTTGGGACACGCTGAACTCGACAACTACGACGAGTTCGGACTGCACGAGAACGGCGGGTGACGTCCGCAAGATGGACCTGCGCCCTCTGTTCTGACCGCGAGAGCAAGGGACGGAGGGCGTGAGCCGCCACCCGCAGTTGAGAAGCCGGGTCGCCACATGGTACGCATCCGCGGTGTTCATGATGCGATTCGCCATGCGATCCAGCACGCTTGATCCGGACGCTCGGGCCGCGCTCTACGCCACCACCCTCGAGATGTGCGAGTGGGCCGAGAGCCGCGGCGGTGTGGCCGCCGTTCTGAGCCAGCACCACGGCGTCGAGGACGGGTACCTCCCCTCACCGATCCCGCTCGCGGCGGCCGTCGCGGCCAGGACCGAGTCCATGCCAATCAACGTCGCCGCGCTCCTCCTGGCGCTCTACGAACCGGTCAAGCTGGCCGAGGACCTCGCGGTGGTCGACCTGATCAGCCGCGGTCGGGTCTCCTACATCGTCGGCATCGGATACCGGGCCGAGGAGTTCGCCATGTTCGGGGTCGACCGGCGGCAACGGGCCACACTGGTCGAGCGTCGCATTACGTTGCTCCGGAGGCTCTGGTCCGGGGAAGAGGTCGAGATCGACGGCCGTCGGGCCCGGGTGACACCCCAGCCCTACACGCCCGGTGGGCCGCCTCTGGCCTACGGCGGCGGGACGGAGGCGGCGGCTCGTCGAGCGGCGCGCCTCGGCCTGCTCTTCATGGCCGAGACGCACGATGCCAGCCTCGAGCAGGCCTACCGCGCCGAAGGGGGTGCATCGGCGCCGGGCTGCTTCTTCCCGCAGGCCGGCGTGCCGATCACCGTGTTCGTCGCCGACGACCCCGACCGGGCCTGGGCCGAGATCGGGGAGTACCTGTACCGGGACTCGGCAAGCTATGCCGAGTGGAACGCCCACCGCGAGGGAACGGCGTCGATCTCGCGCGCCACCAGTGTCGAGGCGATGGCCGCCGAGAGGGGTGCGTACCAGATCCTGACCCCCGCCGAGGCCCGGGGCCTCGTCGAAAAGGGAACGCCCCTCGGTCTGCAGCCGCTGGTCGGCGGCCTACCACCCGATCTGGCGTGGCCCTACCTCGAAGCCGCCGCGGCAGCGGTCGCCCCGCCCGCCTCTTAGCGGTACTTCGTCTCGCTCTTGTCCCGGGGCTCCGGCGGGGCGGACGGAAAGTTGCCGATCTCCGTGTAGTACAGGCCGTTATTCAGCGCTGCCGTGCGCGTCATCCCCAGCGATTCCCAGATGGCCCGGATCGTCCCCTGGACCGCCTTCGGATTCCGGCGGGCGATCGACAGCGCGATCTCCCGCGCCCGGTCACGCAGTTGCTCCCGTGAGACCACCTCGGTGACCAGCCCGAGGCGTAAGGCCGTCTCGGCGGTGATCCGCTCCTCGTTGCCCATGAGGGCCCAGCGCAGGACGTCGCCCAGGGGAACGCCCCGGTGCAACATCCCCATCGGCTCGAGCGAACTGACGATCCCCACGTTGGCGTGCGGGTCGAAGAACACGGCGTCGTCGGAGCAGATGATGATGTCGGACTCGTTGAGGAAGTACTGCCCCCCGCCCGCACACAGCCCGTGCACGGCCGCGACGACCGGCTTCCAGACCCGGTGGTGGAGCTTCGGGGCCAGGAGCACACCCGGGTCGAAGCTGTTCCAGACGTTGTCCTTCATGAACCAGCTGCTGTCGCCCTTGATGTCGAGGCCGGTGCAGAACGCGCGGTCGCCGTTGGCCTGGAGAACGGCGCAATGGATGTCGTCGGTGTCGCGGACGGTCTCCCAGGCCCACGTCATGTCGTCCGCCATGGCCCGGTTGAACGAGTTCAGGCTGTCGGGACGGTTCAGCGTGATCGTGGCCACGTTGTCCGCCACGTCGAACAGGATGGCTTCGCGTTCCATGGTTCCTCCTGGGCCCGTGGTCGTCCGCGCGGGGCCAAATAGTACGCTCTATTTCTCGAGTTGCGGCCGGGCTTGGGGGCCGGACAGCATCACACGACCGAGAAGCGGACAACGAAACAGACAGAGAGGAACACTCCGTGGAGATCAAGGGGAAGAAGGCCGTCATCGCCGGTGGCGCATCCGGCATGGCCAAAGCAGCCGCCGAGCTGCTCCGGCAGAAGGGTGCCGACATCGCGATCCTCGACCTGCCGACCTCGGCCGGGGCCGAGGTGGCCAAGGAGCTCGACGGCACGTTCCACGAGGTGAACGTGCTCGACGACAACCAGGTCGAGTCCGCCATGGCGGACGCCGTCGCCGCACTCGGCGGCCTGCACATCGCCGTCAACACGGCCGGAGGCGGCGTCGGGAAACGCACCCTGTCCAAGGACGGGCCCCACCCGCTCGAGGACTTCCGCCGCACCGTCGAGCTCAACCTCATCGGCACCTTCAACCTCAACCGGCTGCAGGCCTTTCACATGTCGACCAACGAGCCCGAGGACGGTGAGCGCGGCGTCATCATCGACACCGCGTCCATCGCCGCCTTCGAGGGGCAGATCGGCCAGGTGGCGTACACGGCGGCCAAGGCCGGCATCGCCGGCATGGCGCTGACCATGGCGCGCGACCTCGGCAGCCTGGGTATCCGGGTGCTCGCCATTGCGCCGAGCCTGTTCAGCACCGGGATCACGAAGGGCATTCCGGACGAGTTCGCCGAGACGCTGACCAAGGACGCCGCCTTCCCGAAGCGCATGGGTCGCCCCGAGGAGTACGGCAAGCTCGCCGTCGCCATTGTGGAGAACCCGATGCTCAACGGCTCCTGCATCCGGCTCGACGGCGGACAGCGCTTCGCCCCCAAGTAGCCGGCTCGTCGCCGTGCGCTCGATCGACCTGCAGGTCGACGTCACCGAGGCCGCGGCCCTGGGTGAGCCGGCACACGTCGCGCTGACGGTCACCGTTCCCGACAACCTCGGTCCCGAGCCCGTCGTGTGCTTCGCCAAGCCCGGAGGCGGCTACGCACGCGGCTACTACACGGTCGATCTGCCCGGGCCCGGACCGGAGCACGGCGCCCAGGCGGACTGGCACGCGGCGCGGGGCTGGGTCTTCGTCTCCGTCGACCATCTCGGCGTCGGCGACAGCTCGCTGCACGACCCCGAACGCCTTTCGTACACCCCGGTCGTTGCGGCGAGTCAGGCCGCCGAAGCCGACGTGCTGCAGAAGCTCGCGGCGGGCACCCTGATCGACGGGCTCCCGCCGGTCGAGCGTCCGGTGAGGATCGGCATCGGGCAGTCGATGGGAGGCTGTCTCACCGTCGTGCAACAGGGCCGGTACCACTGCTACGACGGCATCGGGGTGCTCGGCTACAGCGTGTTGCACACGCATCCGCCGACTGCGCCCGGGACGCCACCCATCGTCATGCCGTGGGTCCCGCGCGACGCGCTGCCATCTGAGGGCATCTTCACCAATGGCCCGGCGCTGGCCGACGTCGACCCGGCCGCGGGGCCGGGCGCCGATGCCATGGCTTGGGGCTTCCACTACGGCGACGTCGACCCCGACGTCGTGCGGCGCGATCTGGAGGACTTCCCCACCCGCGGGGGCGACCTGCCGCCCTGGGGCTCGGCCACCGTTCCTGCGACGGTCGCCATGTGGTGCCTCACGCCGGGTGGGGCGCTGCCCGAGGCGGCGGCGCTGCGGTGCCCCGTCCTCGTTGGCCTGGGTGAGCGCGACGTGCTGGTCGACCCGCGCGGTGAGCCGAGGGCCTATGAGTCGTCCCGCAGCGTGGACCTCTACATCTGCCCCAGAATGGGACATATGCACAACTTCGGTGGCACCCGCGAGTTGTTCTGGCGCCGTATCGAGACGTGGGCGCAGTGGGTGCGGGCGGCACGGGACTGATGGACCTCGATCGCGCTGAGGACCTCCCTTCCCTACTGACCCTCGAGCGGGTCGACCGTGACCTGTTCCGCGGTCGCAACGCCAACTACGGGCCGCGTCAAAACCTCTACGGCGGGCAGGTGGCGGCGCAGTGTCTCCTGGCCGCGGCAGCCACAGTGGAAGCGGACCGCCTCCCCCATTCGCTGCACGGCTACTTCCTGCGGGCGGGACGGAGCAACCTGCCGGTCATCCTCGAGGTGGACCGTGACCGGGACGGGCGCTCGTTCTCGGCTCGCCACGTCATCGCTGTTCAGGAGGGCGAGGTCATCTTCTCCATGATCACGTCGTTTCACGCCGAGAGTGACGGTGGGGTCTTCGACGACGCGCCCCGGCGCGCCGTGCCCGCACCCGAGGACCTCGCCAAGGGCGGGTGGAACACAATGCTCGATGTACGCCCGGTCACCCCGACCGACTTTCTCAAGGGCGTGTTCACCGATTGCCTGTGGGTACGTTCGGCCGCCTCGCTCGGTGACGATCCGCTGATGCACAGAGCAGCGCTGACCTACCTGTCGGATCTCGGCAGCGGCTTCGGTCAGCAGGACAAGACGATCATCGGGCGCGGTGGACCTTCAATCGACCATTCAATGTGGTTCCACGAAAACATCCGGGCCGACGACTGGGTGCTCGTCGACCTCCGGCCCGTCAAGGCCCGCAGCGCGCGTGGGTCGTACCACGGCTCTTTGCGGGATCGCCAGGGCGTCCTGGGTGCGACAATCCACCAGGAGCAGCTGCTGCTGCCGGGTTCGATGACCGAGGTCGTCGAGGAGGCGTTGCGCCACGAGGCAGAGCTGGCTGCGCAGGAGGGACGCGACGCCCGAAGCTTCGAGGAACTGCGGCAAGCCCGAGGGGAACACCCGGCCGGACGCTAATGGGGGAGAGGGAGCTCCGGGCGGGACGAGCACGAGAGGAGGCAATGGCACCGGTCGAGACGAGCGACGAGCGATTGAAGGCCGCCGTACGCCAGGACGCACGAAAATGGATTCAGGCGCATTGGGACCCCACGCTCGAGCTGACCACGTGGCGTCGTCTGCTGCACGAATCTTCGTGGGCGTGCCCGACGTGGCCAAGGGAGTTCGGCGGACGCGGACTGCCCGGTTGGGCCGATGACATCGTCAAAGAGGAGCTGGCCTCTGCGGGCGCCGTGGGCACTCCCCTGGGCTCGGGAATGGACCTGGCCGCTCCGACCATCTTGGCCCACGGCTCACCGGCGCAGAAACGCGCGTTCTTGCCGCCGATCGTGACGGGCGAGGACACATGGTGCCAGCTCTTCAGCGAGCCGGGCAGCGGATCAGATCTCGCCGGGCTGACCACGACGGCGATCCGGGACGGCGAGGTCTTCGTCGTGAACGGACAGAAGGTCTGGAGCACGAGCGCCCATCACGCCGCGTTCGGAATGCTGCTGGCACGGACCGACTGGGACGCCCCCAAGCACAAGGGGATCTCGTGGATGGCCCTGCCCATGCGCCAGCACGGCGTCGAGGTCCGACCACTTCGCCAGATGAACGGCCACGCCTCGTTCAACGAGGTCTTCTTGAGCGATGCGGTGGTTCCCGTCGAGAACGTCGTTGGCCAACTGGGTGAAGGCTGGCCGATCGCGCTGACCACCCTCGCCCACGAGCGAGGCTTCCGCTCGGTGAGGCGCCGCGACTTCGGCTCCGGCGGAAGGGCGCTCGAGGAAGCCGAGGCCGAGACCGAGACCTACCTTGCGACCTACTCGTGGTATCCACAGCGAGCCGGAAGGGTCGACCTCGTGACAGAGCACGCCCGGGCGACAGGGCGGGACGACGATCCGGTCAGCCGACAGGAAATCGCCGGGCTCTCCGCGCTCCAGCGCGCCCATCAGTGGACGGCTGCTCGGGCGCGGGTGAACCACGAGCTGGGTCGCCCGCCGGGACCAGAAGGCTCGATCGGCAAGCTCGGTCTGAGCAAGGTCGCCCGAGATGCCGCCAGAACGCACACGCAGCTTGCCGGGCCGGCCGGGATGCTCGTCGGTCCAAGCTCGCCCTTCGATGGCGTGATCGCCGAAGTGCTCGAATCGGTCCCGGCGCAGTCAATTGCCGGTGGCACCGACGAGATCCAGCTCAACATCTTGGCCGAGCGGATCCTCGGGCTGCCGAAGGAGGCCAAGGCGCCGGCGGTCTCATTTCGAGAGTGGAAGCGGGCATGATGACCAGCGATCACCCGCTCCGTCTGGCCCCCACCATAATAGAGGATACTATTTAGCCATGTCGATCGCCATCACCGAAGACCACCGCACCCTGGGACAGACGGCCTCGGACTTCCTGGCCAAACGCGATGCCCGAGGGGCCGCCCGGGCTCTGCTCGAGGCGGAGACCGAGGGACTCCCGGCCTTCTGGGACGACCTGGCCTCCTTGGGCTGGCTGGGCCTGCACCTCCCCGAGGAGCGGGGCGGCTCCGGCTTCGGGCTGCCCGAGCTCGTCGTCGTGGTCGAGGAGCTCGGCCGCGCCGTCGCGCCCGGTCCCTTCGTGCCCACCGTGATCGCCAGCGCCGTCATCGACGCGGCCGCTCCCGACGAGTTGGCGGCGCGGCTGCTGCCCGGCTTGGCCGACGGATCCGTCCTCGGTGGCATCGCGCTCACGTCCGACATCACCGTGTCCGGGGGCACGGCCGCCGGGACGGCGCCGGCGGTCCTGGGCGGTGGCCTCGCCCACGTGCTCGTCCTCCCCGCAGGTGATGACGCCATCGTCGTCGAGACTTCGGGTACCGGCGTGACGGTGGAGGTGCCCGGCAACCTCGATCCGACCCGGCGCACCGCCCGCGTCACGCTCGACGGGGCGGCGGCGCAGGTCATCCCGGGCGGCCGGCAGCTGCTCGTCGACCTGGCTCGCCTCATCATCGCCGCCGAGGCGACCGGCATCGCGACCGAGTGCACCGAGCAGGCGGCCGCCTACGCCAAGGTGCGCGTGCAGTTCGGCCGGCCGATTGCCACCTTCCAGGCGGTCAAGCACCACTGCGCCAACATGCTCGTGGCCTCCGAGCTCGCCACCGTCACGGTGTGGGATGCCGCCCGCGCCGCCGAGGAGGGCGGCGATCAGCTGTCACTCGCCGCGGCCATGGCCGCCTCGCTCGCACTGTCGGCCGCCGACGAGTGCGCGCAGCTCAACATCCAGGTGCACGGCGGCATCGGCTTCACCTGGGAGCACGACGCCCACCTGTATCTCCGCCGGGCCACCGCGCTCGAGGCCGTGGCGGACGCCGAGGCCGCGGCACGGGACGTCACCGACCTGGTACGGGGCGGCGCACGGCGCGTCCGCACCATCGACCTGCCACCGGAGGCCGAGCCGATGCGCGACGACGTGCGGGCCTTCGCCGATCGGATGAAGGGGCTCGACACGGCGGACCAGCGGGCGGCGATGATCGAGACGGGGTACGTGATGCCGCATTGGCCCGAGCCGTGGGGGCGCGCCGCCGGCGCGGTGGAGCAGCTCGTCATCGAGCAGGAGTTCAAGGCCGCCGGCGTGTCACGCCCCCAGTACGCCATCACCGGGTGGGTCATCCTCACGCTCATCCAGCACGCCACCGAGGACCAGGTGGCCCGCTGGGTGATGCCCGCCCTTCGTCAGGACGTCATCTGGTGCCAGCTCTTCAGCGAGCCCGACGCCGGCAGCGACGCCGCCGGGGTCAAGACGAGGGGCACCCGGGTCGACGGTGGTTGGCTCGTCAACGGCCAGAAGGTGTGGACGAGCGGTGCCCAGTACGCCAGCTACGGGCTGGCCACCATCCGCACCGACCCCGACGCGCCGAAGCACCAGGGCATCACGACCATGGTCCTCGACATGCACGCCGATGGAGTGGAGGTCCGCCCGCTCAAGCAGGTCACCGGGCACTCGGACTTCAACGAGGTCTTCTTCAACGACGTCTTCGTCCCCGACGACGACGTCGTGGGGCCGGTCAACGGCGGCTGGACCGTGGCCCGGGCGACGCTCGGGAACGAGAGCGTGTCCATCGGCGGCGGCCAGGGCGGCGGTTCGATGTCGGCCGACATGGTCATCGCGCCCTTCGACGCCCACCCCGATCGCCTGGCCGGCGGCGCGGGGCGGATCGGTCGCTACATCGCCCGGACCGAAGCCATGTCCGTGCTCAACATGCGCAGTGCCCACCGCGCGGTCATCGGCGGTGGCCCGGGGCCCGAGGGCAACGTCACCAAGCTCGTGCTCTCCGAGATCGGCCACGAGGCGGCGGCCATCCTCGCCGCACTCGGCGGCCCGGACACGGCCTATTCGGACGGGGCGGGGGCGATGGCGTCGATGATGGTTCTCATGCACAGAGGCATGTCCATCGCCGGCGGCACGTCGGAGATCAAGCGCAACCAGATCGGCGAGCGCATCCTCGGCCTGCCGCGCGACCCGCTCATCAATTAGAAGCGCTCCGATTCGCTCCGATTCGCCTCTCCGGCTGATCGAGACGGCGGGCCTGACGGTCCGACGAGGCCGTGAAAGCGCTGCGCGGGGAGTTCGGCTGCTCCTCGAACTCAGGGCAGGGGACGGGGATGGATTCCAAAAACTATAACCGATTCTGTTTACAGTTTTGAACTCACTCGTCCCCACTTGCTCCGGGTAGACCCCGCTCGAGAGCCTTGGGGGGACGCGGAGACATACGCCACAAAGTTTCCGAACACCGCACCTCTGTCCTAACGCACGGCGCTAGTGGCGACCGGGCCTCCCGAAGGTCGAGTCGGGCGCGCGCCAGTCCGTCGACACGAAGCGATGGGCGATGAGCCACCTCTCCCCGACGGGAACGAACCGGTCCTTGTAGCGGCCCATGTGGTCGGCTCCCACCTCGGTGAAGACCGTGAAGTAGCTCGAGACGACGGCTTCTTCAGGAGACAGAGAGTCGAACCTGATGTTGGTGACGTTGTGTCGGACGACCCGCCTGGTGGCGTCGGGCGGCAGTTGGCGCGCCGCGTGACGGGCCTTCGACGCGGTGGACGGGCCCCCGAAACGCTCGATGATGGCGGCACGGCCCGTGATCGGCTCGCTGCCGCGGATCTCCAGCACGCCGTCTTCGCAGAAGGCGGCGGCGAACTCCTCGAGCAGGAACCGGTCGCCGGCGTGGCTGTACTGCGCCAAGGTGTCGCGGCACGACTCCCGGGCGACGAGCTCCCACAGCTCCATCGACTCAGACCACCCACCCGAGGGCTCTCGGGATCTTCCCCACATCCGAACGGTCGACGGCCACGGCAGATCTTACGTGGACGCCCCCGGCAGAACCCGGAGCCCGCGCACGTCGGCTATCCCGTGCCGCGACAGCGTCGGCCGTAAAGTCCTCGTCATGGCAGACCCGGAGGGATTCCCCGCCACGTCCTTGTGGAACGTGCTGGTGGGGGCGCCACGATCGGCGCGGGGCGCCGGGAAAGAGCGCATCACTCCGGTCGAGGGCCTCTCGGCTCTGTCCCTCGACGCACTGACCTCGGTCGCCTACGGGCCCGAGGCGATCATCCTCGTGCTGGCCGTGGCGGGTGCCGGAGCTTTGCACCTCGTCCTGCCCATCACGATCGCCATCGTCGCCCTCCTGGCGATCCTGGTGTTCTCCTATCGCCAGGTCATCGACGCCTATCCGATGGGCGGTGGCGCTTACGCCGTCTCGCGGGCGAACTTCGGCGCCCACACGAGCCTCGTCGCCGCGGCGGCGCTGGTCGTCGACTACACGCTGACCGTCGCGGTCTCCATCGCCGCCGGAGTCGCGGGCCTCCAGTCGGCCTTCCCGGCGCTCAACGGGGCCACCATCCCGCTCTGCCTGGGGATCCTCCTGATCATCATGGTGCTCAACCTGCGCGGGCTGGGCGAGACCGCGCGCGCCTTCCTGCTCCCCACCCTGGTCTTCATCGTCGGCCTCCTGGCGATCATCGCCATCGGCCTCATCCACCCTCTCGGCCTCAACCAGCCACAGCCGGGGACGTCGCAGCTGCCGACGACGGGCCTGAAGGCGGTGACCATCCTGCTCGTGCTCAAGGCATTCTCCGCCGGTTGTAGTGCGCTGACCGGGGTGGAGGCGATCGCCAACGGGGTGCCGCTGTTCCGTGAGCCCCGGGCCGTCCGGGCCAAGCGGACCGAGATGCTGCTCGGGTTCATCCTCGGGGCCATGCTCCTCGGCCTGGCCGTCCTGGCCAAGCGCTGGCACATCGGCCCGCGAACCGGTCAGACCGTGCTGAGCCAGATCATGGCGATGGCCGTCGGCCGGGGCTGGGCCTACTACATCATCACGATCACCATCACCATCGTGCTCGCCCTGGCCGCCAATACCTCCTTCGGTGGGCTGCCGGTCCTGGCCAGCCTCGTGGCACGGGACAACTATCTCCCGCACCTCTTCACCATCCGGGGCGATCGACAGACCTTCGCGAACGGCATCGTGGTGCTCGCGGTCCTGGCGGGCGCCCTCCTCGTCGCCGTCGACGGCAACACGAACACGTTGATCCCCCTCTTCGCCATCGGGGTCTTCGTCGGCTTCACCCTCTCGCAGGCCGGGCTGGTCGTGCACTGGCGAAGGACCCGCCCGCCTCATTGGCGACGGCGGGCGACGGTCAATGGCATCGGCGCGTGCATCACCGCCATCGCCACCATCGTCTTCCTCATCTCCAAGTTCACCGAGGGGGCGTGGGTGGTCGTCATCGCCATCCCGGCTTTCGTCTTCCTGTTCCTGCGCATCCACGCGTACTACGAGCGGGCCCGCAAGGAGCTCCGGATAGACGAGATACCAGGAAAGCCAGAGCCCAAAGACACCATCGTCATCGTGCCCGTGAATCGCATCTCGCGCCTCACCGAGCACGCGCTTTGTGAGGCCGAGTCCCTCGGCCAGGAGGTCATCGCCGTGACGGTCGTCTTGGAGGGCGAGGACGAGGGCGCCCACGACGCGGAGGATCTCGAGCGTCAATGGCGGGAATGGGATCCGGGGGTGCCGTTGCGCGTGCTGTACAACGAGTACGCCTCGGTCGTCCAGCCGATCGTCGGGTTCATCGACGACGTCAGGGCGGAGCACCCCGACGATCAGATCGTCGTCCTCATCCCCGTCATACGACCGGAGAAGCTGCGCTTCCGCATTTTGCACAACCAGATCGACGTGGTGCTCTCGTCGGCGCTGCGTGACCGCAGCGACATCGTCGTCGCCCGGGTCACGGTCCCTCTGGCACCCGAAGCACCGACCACGCCGGAACCGGACACTGCAGTCGAGACGCCGCCGCCGGCGCCCGCGTCCTCCTGACCCTGGTCCGGGAGGTCCCGCTCAGCGACCTTGCCACACGGGGTCGCGCTTCTCGATGAACGCCGTCGCGCCCTCCTTGGCGTCCTCGCTCCCGAACACCGTCGGCTGCAGCTCGGCCGCGCGTGCTCGGGCCTTTTCCAGGTTCGTCGACGCGGTGCGAACGAGTTCCTTCGTCGCCTGCAAACCCAGGGGGCCGTTGCGCGCGATGCGCTCGGCCAGAGCCACGGCGGCATCGAGCACCTGTGCCGCCGGCACGACCTGGTTGACGAGCCCGAGCGACTGCGCCCGCGCTGCGTCGATCGGGTCTCCGGTCAGCGTCAACTCCAGTGCGACGGCCAGCGGGATACGTGTGCTGATGAACACACCGCCACCCGCGGCGAACAGGCCGCGCTTGACCTCGGGGAGGCCGAATTTGGCCGACTCGGAGGCCACCACCACGTCGCAGCCGAGGAGCAGCTCGAAGCCACCGGCGACTGCGGTGGCGTTGGCCGCCCCGACGATGGGCACCCCGATCTCCCCCTGGGTGAAACGGGCGAAGCCCTGCATGCCCTCCTTGCTCCCCCCGACGGAGCCCCCCTCGGCGAAGGCGCGCAGGTCCATGCCGGCGGAGAACGCCTTGTCACCCGTGCCGGTCAGCACGACGGCCCGGACGTCGGGGTCCTTCTCCGCCTCGAGCATGCCGAGGCCGACCGCGGTCAGGAGCTCGGGGTTGAGCGAATTGCGGGCCTCTGGTCGGTTGAGCCGCAGCACGACGACTGCGCCGCGCCGCTCGGTGATCAGGACCGGCTCGGCCTTCGTGTCAGTCTCGGAGTCGCCCATCAGGCCACGACCTTCCTCTCCCGTAGATCTGCGATCGCCTCGGCCGAGTAGCCGAGCTCGCTCAGTATGCCGTCAGTGGAACGAGGGCGCTGGCCCTTCGCCAGTGAGGCCGAGAGCCAGGGGAGGTCGCGGCCGGGGCGATGACAGAACGCATGACGGAGAAGCAGAGAGCCGAGGAGCAGGCTGCCCCGGGACCAGAGCGGGCTACCTGCTGGGGGTCGAGGCGGGGCTCAACTGCACGTGCTGCATTGCGCTCGAGTGCAACGCGCTCGATGCCGAAGCCAGCGGGCCGCTCCACAAAGTGACGGTGGCCGCGATTGAGCACAGGATGCCGACGGCGATTGCCCGCCCCGGATGCTTCCTCATGGCTCCCACTCTCCCCTCCAAATATGTGGAGAATGCCTGGGTTCGATAAGAAAACTCGAAAATTGGTTGATGGCATCCCGGGTGACCACCATCCAACCGCGTCACGTTGGAACGACGCGTCGACCTGGTCGTAGAGGCAGCGGCTCGGGAACTCGGAGAGGGTCGGCTGACCGCGGCGCTGTGCTGACTACGGCGCTGACTCGCGCATCAGGGCGCCGAGCGCCTCGAGATGCCGGCGCATGCGGTGCCGCGCCAACTCACGCTCGCCCGCCTCAACGGCGCTGGCGATGCCCTCGTGGGTGCAGCGCACTTCGGCCTGGATCTGCGTGCGCGCTTTGGGGGCGAGTCGCTCGGTCTCGTGCAGCCGGCTGAGGCGGATGAGCACCAATGCCATCAGCTGAAGCACACGGTTCTGTGCTGCTGCTGCGACGGCGGCGTGCAGGCCCTGGATCAACTCCGCCTGCTCCTCCTCCGTCGCGTGCTCCTCCCGGACAAGCGCTTCCTGCAATCCCCAGGCGCCCTCGTCGTCGATGCGCTCGGCCGCCAGATCCGCGATGGCCACCTCGACACCCGTCCGCAGCTCCGCCAGTTCCGCCAGCCTCATCCCGCGCCGGGCCAGATAGAGAGCAGCCACCTCGGTGACAGCACAGGCGCTGGGTGCCATGACGAAGAGGCCGCCGCCCGGGCCGCGGCGCATGCGGGCGATCTGATGGTGCTCGAGCAACCGCACCGCCTCACGCAACAGGGCTCGGCTCACGCCTTCTCGCTCTATGAGCTCCGGCTCGGTCCCCACGAGCTCCCCGGGCCGCAGTCCTTGGGTCACGATGATCTGGGTGATGTTGCGCGCCACCGTCTCGGCGCCCTTGCCCCCGACCGATTGAGCCGACACCACCGAGTCAGGCAGAAGCTGACGGGTCGAGCGCCGCCGCCGGAAGGACTCTGCTTCGGTCTCCCGGTGCTTCCGCATGCGGTTCTGGGCCAGCTCGGCGTCGCCCGCCATCAGCGCCTCGGCGATCCTCGCATGCGCGTGGGTCGTCTCCCTTGCGACGGGACTGCCAAGCCGCTGCCTGTCCGGCGAATAGAGCTGCGCCACCCGGTTGAAGACATCGATGAAGAGCTCGATGCCCGTATTGCCGCTGATCACGGCCACCAGCGCGTGCAGCTCGCGTGGATCGCCATCTCGGTCGGCTGGTTCTTCGTCGACAAAGCGCCGGAGTTCCGCCAGGTCGCTCTCATCGGTCCGCTCGGAGGCCAGCTGGCACGCCAGAACTTCCAGGATGATCCGGGCCTCGAAGATCTCGTCGAGGCGTGCGTCCACCCGGTACAGGTACAGCACCACCGCGTCGACGACCGCCCCCACTGTCGGCTCGGTGATGACAAGGCCTCCACCAGGCCCGCGCCGGGTACGCGCGACCTGCTGGTGTTCCACCAGGCGAACCGCTTCACGGAACACAGCTCGACTGACCTGGTAACGGTCGAGCAGGTCTGTCTCGGAACCGAGGACCTCGCCGACCGGCCAGCCCAGAACCATCACGTCCTCGATGATGAGGTCCGCCACCTTGGCCGCCCGCTTGGCGTTGGAGTCGGCACCCGGCTGCGGCGCGTCACGGATGGCCGTCCGGGTGGTCATCGGCGGATTCTACCTGGTCATACGGCATATTGGGCGGCTTTGACCAGCGCCTTCACCAAGAAGAGTGACCGGAATACGCATCAGCCGCCACCAGGCCTAGGGTGAAAACATGATTTGCGAAAAGGGGGTCGGCCGGTGTCGCAGCTGACCGCCCCCCCTTCGGACCCGGCCGTCGCGCCGCCCGTGCGCCGGCCCGGTTCGGTTCGCCGCACCTCGACCGTCCTGATGTTCTGGCCGGACGGGCTGGGCACCGACCTCCACCTCAAGGGCAGGGCGCGCGACCTCCTCACCCCGATGGACAGCGAGCCTGTCGTCCTCGCTCACGCCGAGCTCTCCACCGTGACCGGGCGCGAACGCGACATCCAACGCATTGAGGCAGACCCCGACCGACCGGGTCTGCAAGGGCTCGTCGGCTCGCGTGCCGGTGGGGGACTTCGGTCGTCCATCGCGCGGGAACTGCCGGACGAAATAGCGGGCGGCACACCGCTCTACCTGCTGCTCGACGACCTTGCCGGGTCAACGCTCATTTCCGGGTTCGCCTTCATCCGCTGGGCGGATCACGTGCCCCAGATCAAGCAGCGTCTCGACAAAGCCCCGCGACACATCATGCGTGACACGTGCTCGGGCTTTCGCGACGGAGCCAGCTCGCTGTTGAGCGACGGCTCCATGTCGGGTCTGCGCCAGAACACGGCTCATCCCGGGCCTCTGGCCGATCCGACGGATCCGCTCGGATGGCACGAGCTGGACGACCCTCCCGAAATCGCCATGCGGCGGGCACGCCGGATCGACGTGTGGGACGAAGGCGGAGTCCTCGGGATCGATGCCATGTTCCGCGACAGCTGCTGGGACCCCGACGGCTCCGAGGTCGTCATCCACGAGTACCAGATGCTCGGCGAGGCAGACCGGGCCACGGGAGAGCTGCTCTCCATCACCGCCCGCCCGCGCGTGTTGCCCTATGTCGAGTGCCCCGGTGCGGCTCCCAACGCATCATGGATGGCCGGCACCGACCTGCGGACCATGCGCACCGAGGTCCTGCAGCGACTCCGCGCCGCCGACTGCTGCACCCACCTGAATGACGGGCTGCGTTCACTGGCCGAAGTGCCGGTCCTTGCGGCAGCGCTGCCGTTGTAGTCGGTGACGCCTTCCGGATCTGGCGTGACCGGGTCAGCGACACCTTCCCCTGCCTCGCGCCCGGATGGCCTGAGCTGTGACCGAGTCCATCGGCGGCGGCGCGCCGGGCGCCCTCGGCGCTTCAATGCGGTGAACGAGCACCGCCTCTGGGCGGGCGGCGGGGCTCAACCCGCCCCGGGACAGGCTGCGGCGGGCCGAGGCGTCGCGCCAGGTCCGGTCCTTCTGCGAGAGGGCATTGGGAGTACAGCCGGAGCGCTGACCCGCCGGCGATCGGTGCAGTCAGTCGGCTTGGTCGGCGAGCGACCACAGCGCGGGCTCGCCGTCTTGGACCGTGACGACCCGGTCGATCTCGAGCACCCGGAGGTGCGACACGGTCTCACCGACCGCCGCCCGACGCATGAAACCCGCGATGTCGTCCCACGGCCTCGACCACTTCATGTGCTCCGCGATCTCCCAGGCGGTGTGCGGCCCCTCCCTCAGGACGGCGATGACCTCGCCAAAGCGATCGCGGTGGTGTTGGCGCAGTTCCTCCAGCCGGGTCTTGAGATCGTCGAAGCGGTACTCGTGCGCCGGTAGGACCTCCTCGACCCGGTAGGGCTCGAGCTTGTCGAGTGACTGCAGGTAATCACCCAACGGGTTCGCACCGGCCTGAGGGTGGAACGGGATGTTCGGGGTGATCCGAGGGAGCACGTGGTCACCCGACAGCATGAGCTCCTGACGGGATTCGTAGAAGCACAGGTGGCCCGGCGAGTGCCCCGGGGTCCAGATGGCCTCCAGGTCCCATCCCGGCACCTCGGGCCGTGCCCCGTCCTCGAGGAGCAGGTCCGGCACGACGGCGTCGACCAGCGGGCGGACCGGCATCGCCGCGTTGCGCAGCGACTCCAGTTCCTCTGCGGGCGCCCCCATCCGGCGAAGCGCGGCGGCCACGCGATCGAGCAGGTCGTCGGGCTCGTCGTAGCGGTCGTGAATCAGCTCGGCGTCGGCGGGGTGGAGCGAGATCCACGCCCCCGAGGCCTCGCGGATCCGGCCGGCCAGCCCGTAGTGGTCAGGGTGGATGTGGGTGACCATGACACCTTGCACCTCACCGATGGCGCAGCCCGCCTCCTCCATGCCGCTGCTGAGCGCGCCGAAGGCGTCGTCGGTGTTCCAGCCGGCATCTATGAGGTACGGCCCGCGGTCAGTCTCGAAGAGGTAGACGAGCACGTAACGCAGGGAGTTGTTCGGCAAGGGCACAGGGATGCTCCACAACCCGGGGCGGACCTTTTCGACCCCGGGAAAGGGGTCGTTGGCCGCCGCGGCGCCACGGGCACGCTGCGCGTGGGGCGGGTGCGCGTGGGTATGAGGGGACGTCGAGGTCACGACTGTCCTCTCGGCTCTCGGGGAAGCCCCAGGCCACGCTCGGCGATGAGGTTGCGCATGATCTCGTTCGATCCTCCTGCGATGGTCCAAGCCCGAGCGTAAAGGAAAGCCTCCAGCCGGCGCCCATCCTCGTGCGAAAGCTCGTCACTCTCGCTCCCCATGGAGCGGGCGCTCTGGAGGGTCAGCGCCGCCTCGGCCACCTCCAGGTTCAGCTCGTTGAACCAGAGCTTCGTCAACGGGGCTTGGGCAGGGGCGATCTGCCCTCGGGCCACTTTGGTGGCCATGCGTTGGCCCAGGTGGCGCTGGGTACGCGACCGGGTCGGGCTCGCCGGAACGCCGAGACGATGGAGGGCACTGTTCTGCGATCCGGGGGACCCTCGCGAGCCCCTCGTCAGGGGTTGAGCTCGTCGACCAGGCCCCACTCGTGCGCCAGGGCGGCGTCGATGGGGGAGCCGGTGAACGCGAGCCAGGCCGTACGAAGGCGGCCGATGCGGCGGGAAAGGCTGACGGTCCCACCCGCGCCCGGCACGAGGCCGAGCCCGATCTCCGGCAAGGCGATCTGCGTGTCCTCTGCCGCGACGACGGTGTCCGTGAAGGCCGCGAGCTCGATGCCGGACCCCATGCACGCGCCGTGGAGGTAGCTCACCGTGTGCTTCTTGAGGCGGGACAGCGCGCGCCCGACGCTGCGTTCGAGGCGAATGAGGTGTGCCGTCGCCGGATCGGGTCTGGAGCCGAACTCGTCGAGGTCCCCGCCGGCGCAGAAGGCCCGACCCTCGCCGCGTAGCTCCACCCGGGTGATGCCGGTGTCCGCCGCAGCCAGGGCGAGTGCCTCGATGAGTTGGTCGCGCATCAGCGCGTCGAGCGCGTTCAGACGCTCGGGCCGGGTGAGCGTGACCGAGAGGGTGCCGCCCTCGCGATCAATCCGCACCCGGGGGCCCTCGTCGAGGTCGGACCGGGCCGGATGCGCGGCGCGCCACGCGGCGAACTCGGGGCCGGACTGAAGGACAGAATAGGCGGCCGATTCCGCCACCAGGCCCTCGCCCACGGACAGGCGGTGCTGCCCGCGGAGCAGCAGGGCCAGTGTGGTGGAAGTGACCGGGTGTTCGGCAACATTCTCCTCAATCCGGTGGAGCGCGGGGTCGCCCTCGTCGACGGCCACATCGCACAGGTCGAGCCAGCGGCCGTCGACATTGCCACGACGCACGCCAACGACGACGAAGGGCAGGCTTCCCAGTCCATCTCGCGGCATGCCGTGGGGAGCGGGCGTCCCTTCTTCGATGACGATCATCACGGCGCCAGTGCGCTCGGGGCTGATGTCGCTGCTGAGCTCGGCGAGCAGTGAGTCGGCGCTGAGGAGTTCGACGATCGCGAGACGTTACCCTGCCGACAGTGGACGACCCCCGGGTGGAGCGCTGGGCAGAGAGCGGGGCGATGGCACTGACCGGGCTTCCCGACCAACCGCTGGGGCCACCCGACGGCCTCGTCGAGGGGATCGATCGCCTTGCCCGGTCGTTCCCCGGCCTGGACGCATTGGCGCTTCTGGGCGAGCGTGCTGCGTTGATGGGCCTCTGGCGCCGGGGAGCCACGAGCTGTGGAGGGAGCTGCCGCCTTCTCCCGATGGCCGACGGCTTCATGGCGGTCTCGCTGCCGCGCGCCGAAGATATGGAGGCGGTTCCGGCGTGGCTCGAGCTCGATGCCGTTCCCGACTCGGTACCAGCGATGTGGTCCGCCGTTGCGTCGAACCTCCGTCGCCGTGATCCCGCAGACCTCTTGGCCAGGGCCCAGCTCCTCGGGCTGCCGACGGCACGGGTCGGCGAGGCCGCGGACCGGGTCGGCGTGACGAGGTCATCCCTCGGTGGCGCCCTGCCGCGGTCCGACGCCGACGGCATGGTCGTCGTCGACCTGTCGGCCCTCTGGGCGGGGCCATTGTGCGGTGACCTGCTGGCCCGTGCGGGTGCCCGCGTGGTGAAGGTCGAGTCGAGACAACGACCCGACGGCGCACGCCGGGGCCCGCACGAGTTCTTCGATCTGATGAATGGCCGCAAACGCTCCGTCGCGCTGGACCTGCAGGACGGCGCGGGTATCCGGATCCTGCGCGACCTCGTACGACGGGCCGACATCGTCATTGAGGCAAGCCGGCCGCGTGCGCTCGGCCAGCTCGGGCTGGACGCTCGCGACCTCGTGCGCAGCGGCGGACCCCGCATCTGGATCTCGATCACCGGCTACGGGCGTTCGGACGATGGCGCCAACCGGGTCGCGTTCGGCGACGACGCCGCCGCGGCGGGTGGTCTCGTGGTCTGGCAAGACCACGCCCCACTCTTCTGCGCCGATGCTCTGGCTGACCCGGTCACCGGCCTGACCGCAGCCGATGCCTGCCTGCAGTCGCTCGCCTCGGGAGGTCGCTGGCTCCTGGACGTGTCGATGTCAGCCGTGAGCGCTGCCTTGACCGGCCCGACCCTCCCTGCTCCCCGCGATCTCGCGGTGGCAGACCCGCACGCGCGCCCGGTCCGAGCCAGGGCGCCGGAGCTGGGCGCCGACACGGCACGAGTGCTCTCGGAGCTCGGGATCGAGCCATGACCGCCCGCACGGCGCGCAGCCAGTGGAGATGCCGCTGCGGAACGACGTCGGGAAATGAGTCCCATCCGTGCACGGTCGACATATGTGCCTGCGCGCCCTCGTCCCCGTCGACCCGCGGCTGGCACCGTCCGCGCCTGTTGCGCGCGACCATTCAGCGCGTCAACACCATGCAGCCGGCGATGGGACCGCCACCGTTGGAGACGACGGCGACGTCATGCTTCCCGACCTGGCGCTCCCCGGCTTCCCCCCGGAGCTGCAGGCACGCCTCGTGCAGCACCCAGTTCCCATGCATGCGGCCGGCAGAGAGCTGGCCCCCGTAGGTGTTGAGCGGGAGCTCCCCGTCCAGCGCAATGCGAGCCGCGCCCTCCACGAACGGTCCCGCCTCACCGTCGCCGCAGAACCCGAGCGCCTCCAACCACGCGAGGGTGAGGAACGTGAAGCCGTCGTAGAGCTGGGCGATGTCCACGTCGGCCGGCCCGAGGTCAGTTCGGCCCCACATCTCCGCCGCAGCGTCGGTCGACGCCATCTTGGGGTAGTCGCTCCGTTGGTCCCAACCTCCGAGCCCTGCTGACCCGCCGCACGCCCCCACCCGCACGGGATGGTCGCAGTCCCTTGAGGCGTCAGCGCTCGAAACCACGAAGGCAACGGAACCATCGACCGGGACGTCGCAGTCCAAGAGTCCGAACGGATCCGAGATCATCCGCGCGGAAAGGTACTCGTCCATGGAGAGCGGGTCCCGGTACGTGGCGCGCACATTTAATGCGGCATTCCTCCGGCTGTTGATCGCCAACCAGCCAAGTTGTTCCTTCGTGGTGCCGTACTGGTGCATGTGGCGCCGGGCGTGCAGGGCGAGCCAATTCGCCGCGGAATATGCGTGCGCGGCGAGGAGCCGGGGTACATCGGCCATCGGACTTCCTCTCTCCTCCACGGGAACAGACGGGGGGCGGTCCGAGGAGCGCACCGCGACCGGAGCGTCCCCGGTGGCGGCGGGTTGGGGCATCACCGAGCCCCCCATCATGTTCACCGTCCGGTACACCAGGACATGGCGGGCCTGACCGGCGGCGACGGCGTGAAAGGCGTTCACCACTGGGCTGAGAAGCCCCCATCGACCGACTGGTGAACCAGTCCACGTGTGCTCGATCCCGAGTTGGGACGCCGCTTTGGCGACAGGGGTCTCGCCCATGGTGGCGATGCCGTCGATGTCGGACGGAGTCAGTCCGGCATCCGCGATCGCCTCTGCGGAGGATTCCGCGGTCAACTCGATCCCGGGGATACCGGTCTTGCGCCCGATGCGGGATATCCCGATTCCCGAGATGATCGCTCCCTGCTCCACGATGTCGCTCACGCGGCGAACCCTACAGTGGGTGCATGGCCGAGTCCGCTCCCCGGATCACACCTCCGCTCGACGAGCTCAACCGACCGTTCTGGACGGGCGGTGCGACAGGTGAACTCCGGATCACCCGTTGCCAGTCCTGCCGACGTTGGGTCTTCCCCTTGTCCGCAACGTGTGCCGAGTGCGGCGGCACCACCGCGTATGAGACCACCAGCGGAAACGGAACCGTCTTCACCCACACTACGAATGCACACGCCTACAACCCCGCAGTGCCCGTGCCGTACGACATCTCCATCGTCGAACTGGTGGAACAGGAAGGGCTCCGCTTCACGACCAACGTCGTGGAGTGTCCGCCCGAGGACGTCCACATCGGGATGCACGTTCAGGTGCGGTTCGAGCAGCACGGCGAGGTGTTCGTCCCGGTCTTCGTCCCAGACCTACCGGATGTCCGGTGAGTTCGGCCCACATCCCCAGCTGAGCTCCAGCCGGTCGATGCCATTAGGGACCCACCGTTCTCCGGGTGCGAGCCGACGCATCGGAGCGGCCCGGAGCCGAAGGTCACGGCTGGTCTCAATCAGTACACTCTGTTTCGCAGTATTGACTCTGCCACGGCCCACGTCCACGCGGGCCTCCCGTCATGCGGGGGTCGGCCAGTTGTCCGAGGACGACCCCAGAGCGCGCCCGGGTCCTGCGCCCTGGTTGGCGCCCCGGAACTGCGTCAGCGAAGCTGCGTCAGATCACATCGCGGCCTCTCGGAGGCCTGAAGGGGAGGATTCACGTTGGCAGACATCATGGAGGGCGTTCGCATCCTCGAAGTGGCCGAGCACACCTTCGTTCCGGCCGCCTCGGCCATCCTGGCCGATTGGGGCGCCGAGGTGATCAAGATCGAGCACCCCGAACGCGGGGATGCCATGCGCGGCCTGGCCTCCAGCGGTGTCATGCCGTCGATGGGCGCCGTGCACGTGCTGCTCGAGCACTCCAACCGGGGCAAGAAGAGCATCGGCATCGACGTCAGCACGGAGAAGGGTCTCGACCTGATCTACCGGCTGGCGGCGACATCGGACGTCTTCCTGACCAACAAGGTGCCCGCCGTCCGCAAGAAGCTGCACATCGAGCTCGAGGACATAAAGGCCCACAACCCGAACATCATCTACGTGGCCGGGACCGGCGGGGGCGAGCGCGGGCCCGAGGCCGACCGCGGCGGCTACGACTTCTTGAGCTACTGGTGCCGGGCCGGCAGCGCCATGGGGACGACCCCCACCGATGTCGACTACCTCGCCGGGCAACCAGGACCGGGCTACGGGGACTCCATCGGAGGAATGACCATCGCCGGCGGGATCCTGGGCGCGCTGTTCCACCGGGAGCGGACGGGTGAGGCCCTGCCGCTGGACGTCTCGTTGCTCGGCGTGGGCATGTGGGCCATGAGCCCGGCGATCGCGCTCTCGCTCCAGCTCGACATGCCCTGGCGCCCCGGCCCCAGCCGCGGGGGCGGCCCGGGCCTGCCCAACCCGCTCGTCGGCACTTACACGACCCAGGACGGCCGCTTCCTGGCCTTCTCGTGCCTGCAGGGCTTCCGGTACTGGCCGAGCATCTGCCGCGTCATCGGGCGCGCGGAGCTGATCACCGACGAGCGGTTCTCCTCGCACGAGCAGCTGGCGGCCAACGCCGCTGCCGCCCGCGCCATCCTGAAGGAGACCTTCGAGTCGGGCCCGCTGAGCGAGTGGCGGGACCGCCTCGCTGACTTCGAGGGCCAGTGGGCGGTCGCGCAGGACAGCCTGGAGCTCACCAAGGACGTGCAGGTGGAGGCGAACGGTCACCTCGGGCAGACGGCGACCGCGGACGGAGTTCCGTTCACGCTGGTCACGACGCCGGTGCAGTTCGCCGGCGAGCCGTCGCCACCCAAACGGGCGCCCGAGTTCAACGAGCACTGCGAGGAGATCCTGGCCGACATCGACTGCGGCGCCGACGAGATGATGGAGCTCAAGCTGGCCGGGGTCGTGGCGTAGTGACGGGAACGGGTTCGGGGGGCTGATCCGTTGAGCGAGCCTCGCACCACGGCGTTGCTCTTCGTCGAGTGCCAGCGCGGGGTCGTGGGCGACCTCTCGGTCCTGCCGGCCCTCGCCGAGGCAGCCCGGCCGGCCGTGGCCGTCATGGGCCGCCTGGCGGCCGGTGCCCGTGCGGCAGGGGTCCAGGTCGCGCACCTGACCTACCTGCCCCTCGCCGGCGGCCGGTCGGCCAGCCAGCGCTCCCGGCTCGTGCGGGCGACGTCGGCGACCGCGGCCTGGAGCGACGGGCACCCGGCCCTCGAGGTCCTCACCGAGATCGGCGTCGGACCCGACGACCTCGTGCTGCCGCGGCACCAGGGCATCTCACCGGTGCACCGCACCGAGGTGCTGTCGATCTTGCGCAACATGGGGATGGCGGAAATCGTCGTGGCCGGGGTCTCGACCAATCTGGCCATCCCGGCCGTCGTGGTCGGCGCGGCCGACGAGGACTTCGCCGTCACGGTCGCGACGGACGCCTGCGTCGGCACCCCGCCCGAGCACCATGCATCCATGCTCCGGCACAGCCTGGCCTTCGTCGCCCGCCTGGCCACGGCGGACGAGCTCGTGGCCGAGTGGTCAGCCTGACGGCGTCCTCCGGCGCACCGCCCGCAGCACGAACGCGATCAGTTCAGGATTGCGGCCAGGCGATGGCCTTGGTCTCGAGGTACTGCTCCAGGCCCTCGATCCCGCACTGACGCCCCACACCGCTCGCCTTGTAGCCGCCATAGGGGGAGTCGGCCCCGTACCACAGGCCACCGTTGACGCTCATCGACCCGGTCCGGACCCGGCGCGCCAGCGCGGTGGCCCGCTCCTCGGAGGCCGAGACGATGCCGCCCGACAGCCCGTAGTTGCTCTCGTTGGCGATCCGGACCGCGTCGTCGTCGTCCTCGTAGGGGATGACCGCCAACACCGGCCCGAAGATCTCCTCCTGGGCGATCGTCATGGAGTTGTCCACGTCGACGAAGAGCGTGGGCTCGACGAACCAGCCCTTGGGCAGGTGTGCCGGTCGGCCGCCCCCGACCACGAGCTTCGCTCCCTCCTCCTGGCCGCGCTCGATGTAGCCGAGCACTCTGTCACGCTGCCGCGCACTGATCAGGGGGCCCATGACGACGGCGTCGCTGCTCGGGTCGCCGTAGGGCACCACGGCCATGGCGGCGCTGATCAACTCGACGCCCTCGTCGTAACGGGAACGGGGCAGGAGCATCCGCGTCTGCATGGCGCAGCCCTGGCCACCATGGACGCAGACCATCGACGCGCCGGGGACGGCGGTGGCGAAGTCGGCGTCGTCGAGCACGATCATGGCGGACTTGCCCCCCAGCTCCAGGAAGGTCTTCTTCAGGGTGGGGGCACCCTTCTCCATGATCCGCGTGCCGGTCAGCGTGGACCCGGTGAACGAGATCATGTCCACCAGCGGGGAGACGGTGAGCTCCTCCCCGACGAGGTGGTCGGCGGAGGTGACCACGTTGACGACGCCCGGCGGGATGTCGGTCTTCTCGGCCACCAGGCGGCCCAGCCTCGTGGCGTTCCAGGGCGTGTCGGGCGCGGGCTTGATGATCACCGTGTTGCCGGTGGCCAGAATGGGACCCAGCTTGTTCAACGTGACCTCGAGCGGGTAGTTCCACGGCACGATGGCGCCGATGACGCCGATGGGCTCCTTCCACACGGCGCGGCGGCTGAGCATGCCCATCATGTTCCCGTCGGGCAGGCCACGCTCCCAGGCGAACTCGTCGATCATCTTGGCCGGCCACAGGAGCGCCTCTTCGAGCGGCCAGTCCAGCTGGGCGGCGAACGTCATCATGCGCGGGGTGCCCACCTCGGCGATGAGCTCCTCGCGGTACTCCTCGCGCTCGGACTCGAGCGCCGCCTGCAACTGTTCGAGACAACGCTTGCGCAGCGCATGGTTGGTCGACCAGTCGGACTCGTCGAAGGCACGGCGCGCCGAGGTGATCGCTCGCTGCATGTCCGCGGCCGACGCGTCGGCCACCTCGCCCAGCACCTCTTCCGTCGCCGGATTGATGTTCTCGAAGCGCTTCCCCGAAGCTGCCTCGACGAGCTCGCCTCCGATGAGCATGCGCGCCTCACCGGCGCCGACGGGATCGGTCATGGTGTGCCCCTTCCTCTGGACCCACCGGCGACACTACGAATGCCCGGCTCAGCCGGTCAAGGCGGCGCGCTGCGCCGCCCGGGCTACGTCCGGCCACCCAAACCCGGCCACCCCGACAAATGCTCCAAGAAATCTCCTCCGGCGTGTCGATTCTGCGGAATCCCGATCGACGCTCTGCCAGAGTGAGGCGAGAGACGCCCCACATCGAGCAGAAAGGGAGCACCCACATGCGATTTCTCGGATACACCCTCGCCAACGAGGCGGAGACGCCGACGGAGCCGCCCCGACCGGAGCTCTACGAGGAGATGGGCAAGTTCGTGGAGGAGGCGGTCAACGCCGGCGTCATCGTCGCCACGGGCGGCCTCGCGCCCACGGCGGAGGGCGCCAAAATCACGCTCAAGGACGGCGAGTTCACCATCGTCGACGGCCCCTTCGCCGAGGCGAAAGAGCTGGTGGGCGGCTGGGCGCTCATGGAGTGCCGCGACCGGGACGAGGCGATCGAGTGGTCCAAGCGCTTCGTCTCCGTCCTGGGGGAGGGCGAGGTCCGCATCCGCCCCGTCATGTGAGCAGGCTGTCCGGGCACAGAGGCGGTGGTTGAATCGGTGCTGTGTCGGCCACCGATTCGACCACCGCGATCGAGACGGTCTTCCGGATCGAGTTCCCCCGGGTCGTCGCCGTCCTGGCCGCCTACGTCGGCGACATCGGCCTGGCCGAGGACCTGGCCCAGGACGCGCTCGTCGACGCGCTGCGCCAGTGGCCCCGCGAGGGCACCCCGCGGAACCCCGGCGCATGGCTCACCACGGTGGCCAAGCGCAAGGCCGTCGACCTGTTCCGCCGCAACCGCACGCTCGAGACCAAGTACGCCCAGCTGAGCCGGGAGCTGCAGTCGGCCCTGCCCGGACACGGCGACGGCGCCGACGAGTCGGGCCGATCCTCGTCCGAGGACATCGCCGATGACCGCCTGCGGCTGATCTTCGTCGCGTGCCATCCGGTGTTGTCGCTCCCGGCGCGGACGGCGCTCACGCTGCGCCTGGTCGGTGGGCTCACCGTGCCCGAGATCGCCCGCGCCTACCTGGTGCCCGAGTCGACCGTCGCCCAGCGCATCGTCCGCGCCAAGAAGACGATCGCCAGGGAAGCCGTCCCCTTCGAGGTGCCGACGGGGGCGGAACGGGCGGCCCGGCTCGGCTCGGTGCTCGAGGTGATCTACCTCATCTTCAACGAGGGGTACTCGGCCACCTCGGGCGACGACTGGCTCCGGCCCGAGCTCTGCGCCGAGGCCCTCCGGCTCGGCCGCGTCCTGGCCGCCCTCGCACCGGCGGAGCCCGAGGTCCACGGACTGGTGGCGCTGATGGAGTTCCAGTCGTCGCGCCTGCGCGCCCGCTCGGGCCCGACGGGCGCGCCGGTCCTGCTGCTGGACCAGGACCGCCGCACGTGGGACCGCCTCCACATCAACCGGGGCGAGGCCGCCCTGGCCCGTGCCGAGCAACTCGCCGAGACCCGCGGGCCGTACACGCTGCAAGGGGCCATCGCCGCCTGCCACGCCCGCTCCTTCCGCGCCGAGGACACCGACTGGCGCTGAGCTCGTGACCCTGTACGGCGAGCTGGCCCGCACCGCCCCGTCGCCGATCGTCGAGCTCAATCGGGCCGTCGCCGTCTCCATGGCCTCGGGACCGGGTGCCGCCCTGACCCTGGTCGACCAGCTGCGCGCGACGGGGACCCTCGAGCGCTACCACCTGCTCTACAGCGTGCGCGGTGATCTGCTCGACCGGTTGGGACGCGCGGACGAGGCCGCCTCGGAGTTCGAGCGCGCCGCGGCATTGGCCACCAACGCACAGGAACGGAGCCTCTCGGAGGGGCGCGCCCGCACCTGCCGCGCCCGGGCCGGCGCCGCCGCGCCCTCCCCCGTCAGGACGTCCGGCCCCACCTGAGCCGTGACAGCCCGGACGCCCTCGGCCGAACCCACCACGGCCGTAGCTGCAGGCGCGCCGGCGGCAGCGTCCCGTAGACGAGGACGGCGCGTCCGCGCTGCAGGCAACGGAGCTCCTCGGGTGGCAGCAGCCGTCGCGGTGCTGTCGTCGACGTGGTCGACCGCCGGCCTGTCGGATCGCGCGTGACCGAGGGATGCGTCGCCTCCTCGTCCCCGATGAGCCGGCTGGCGTACTCGAGTGTGTCCGGGTCGGCGATGCCGGGCAGGAACAGCTTCGCCCGGTGGTTGTTCAACACCGTCGGCGCCCGCGCGCCATAGCGGGCCCGTACCTGCGCCAGGTCCTGCCAGATCGTCACGATCTGGATCCCGTGTGACGCGCAGGTCGCCGCCAGCCCGTCGAGCTCGGCCAACGGGGCGATGTGCGCGGCTTCGTCGAGCACGACCAGGAGTGGCGGGTCGAGGGGGCGGCCTGACTTCGTCGCACCGGCGAACGCGTGCGCCAACACAGCCTGGGTCAGCGCGGTGAAGTACCCGCGTAACCAGCGTTGGTCGTGGGCGGGCGCGCAGAGGTACAGCGTGTGTGCGCCACCGAGCAGATGGCCGGGTTCGAACGAGCCATTCGCTGACGGTCCGGCTGGCGGATGGGCAAAGGGGGCGAGCACCGTCTCGGCGGTCGTGTAGATGGAGCTCCGCGTCCGGTCGTCACGGCACCAGGTCGCCTGGGCCGCATGCAGCACCTCGGGCGGTGCGGCGCGCTCGAGGATGGCCGCCACCTCCCCGACCTCCTGGGTGTCGACCCAGCGCACGACGTCGGCCATGGTACGACCGTCGAGAGCCGCGGCGACGAAGAGGGGAGCGAGGAGCTTGGCGGCGGTGGCGTACCAGAACTCACCGTCCCCCGTCGTGCCTTCGCCCTTGGCCGCCTCACAGATTTCGGCGGCGGCCCGACACGCGTCACGCCATTGGCCGCACATGGTCAGCGGGGACCAGGTACTGGCCCGCGCACCCGTGCAGCCGGTCGGGTCGATGCACCACACCTGACCTTGGCGCGCCCGTGTCCCCAGGGTGTGACGGAGGAGATCGCTCTTGACGCTGGCGGCCAGCACCGGACCGCGCCAGCCGAGGATGGCCGGAACCGCCAGGCTCGTGGTCTTCCCGCTCTGGGTCGGGCCCACCACGACCAGGGACTGCGCCGTTTCGGCCGCGAGCCCCGAGAGCCGCGCCACCCCGGGCAGGACGCCGAGCAGGAGACGGCCGCGAGGAACGACGTCGGGCACGACCAGCAACGGGCGCAGGTCACGTCGCCTGGCCCAGCGCACACCCCGACGCCTGCCGCTGCGACGCCGCTCCGTCCACGCCCCACCAGCCTGCGTGATCCCGGCCAGGAGGGCGCCGCCGAGGGCGAGTGGGAGGACGACCTCGGGGAGACCCGCCATGCCTACCCCGCCGTCATGGCCGCGTCGGTGTCGACGATGGACCGTTCGGTCGCGCTGAGCCGGTGCTGGACCAGGAAGGACCGCTGGCCCACCTTCCACAAGGCGATGCCCCGCCGGAGCTGCGGCAGCAGGTCCGTCTCGGTCGCCGACAGGGAGAGCAGCTCGGCCGCTGCCTCGAGCTCGCCGGGCGACTGCGCGTAGACCACGCGGGTCTCCGAGTCCGAGAGCAGTCCCTGGGCGAGCGCCACCTGTTCGGAGTCCGACGCGCCGACCGAGCGCAGGTCCGACACGCGGTGCAGCACCGCCACGTTCGACACGCCGAAGGCGCGGGAGAGCTTCCACGACGACTGCAGCCAGCGCGCCACGCCGAGATTCGAGAGGATCGCCCATGCCTCGTCGACCACGAGGAAGAAGCGGCCGCGTCCCGACGTCGTGCCGCCGACGCCGGCGGCCGCCCGGGCGAGCGCGGCTTGCAGCCAGGCGGTGGCGCACGCCATCAGGACTCCCAGCGCGGCGGACGAGTAGAGCGCGGAGAGATCGAGCACGACGAGCGGCGCCGAGAGGTCGAGACCGGGCGTCGTCGGCCCGTCGAACATGCCGCAGAGGTCGCCGTGCACGAGCCGGCGCAACTCCAGCGCGACGTCGCGTCCGTCCTCGAGGAGGTCGCGTTGCTCGGTCCGCAGTGAGCGCGCCGCGTCGGCGGTCGGGGTCAGCAGGGCCTCGACCACCATCGGGACCGTCGGGACGCCCGCCGCCCTTGTCGCCTCGGTCAATGCGGCGCCGAGCGCGGCGCGCTCCCGTGGAGCCAGGTCCCGGCCCAGACACGCACTGCCCAGGGAGGAGAGCAGTTCCGTCCGCCGCCGCCCGGTGGCGTCGGGCCCGGCGTCACCCTCGCCGTCGCCGTCGGGACCGGGGTCGAGCGGGTTGAGCCGGACGGCCCCGCCGGGCCGGAGCGCCACCGGGCGGACGCCCCAGGCATCCGCCAGGTCGCCGTACTCACCCTTCGGATCGACCACCCAGGCCCGGCGCCCGAACGCGGCCTGCCGCCACAGGAACGTCTTGACGAACGCGCTCTTGCCCCGACCGATCTGCCCGAACACCACCATGTTGGGATTGGAGACGACACCAGCCGCATAGAGCTCGAAGGGGTCGAAGACGAAGGAGCCACCCAGCAGGTCGTCACCGATCACCACACCGCGCCGCCCCAGCCCCGCCTCGGCGATGAACGGGTAGGCCGCACCGAGATTCCGCGTCGTCACCTGGTGGGCCGGCACCCGGGGCATCCGCTCCCTCACGGGGGTGAACGGTCGCCCGCGTTCGTGTCGCCTCCGTTACCTTGACCGAACCGTGACCGCCGCGGTCGCGGGGAAGGTGGAGCGCACATGAGCGAGCCCGATCGTCCGCCGTCCCCTCTGGTGGTGACGCTGGCCGCACTGACCGTGGTCAGCGGCTTCGTCGACGCGGTGAGCTTCCTCGGCCTCGGGCACGTGTTCACGGCGAACATGACCGGCAACGTGGCCCTGGTCGGGTTCGCCGCGGCGGGTGCCCCCGGGTTCTCCGTGGCGGCCAGCCTCTGTGCCCTGGGAGGGTTCCTCGCCGGCGCGGTGGTCGGAGGTCGCATCGTGCACAGGATCAGTCCGCAACGGAGCCTGCTGCTCGTGGTGATGGTGATCGAGGCGGCCTGCACGTCCGCGGCCACCGTCGTCTCCGGCACGGTCGCGGCCATCGGCACCGGGTGGCCGCGCTTCACCGTCATCGCCCTCCTCGCCGTCGGCATGGGGATCCGGAATGCCGCCGTCCATCACATCGGCGTCCCCGACATGTCCACGACGGTGCTCACCACGACCTTGACGAGGCTGGCGTCGGGCTCACCCCTCGCCGGTGGCGGCAACCCGCACCCGCGACTTGGCCTCACGTCGGTGGCGTCCATGTTCGGCGGCGCACTCGTAGGTGCCGTCCTCGTGCTGCACGCCGGCACGACCTGGTCGCTCGGCATCGCCGCCGGCATCGTCGTCGCCGCTGCCGTGTTCTTCTACCGGGAGGCGCCGCTCGAGCTCGGTTTCGCCCGGTAGCGCCGCGGGCCCATCGCCATGCGCCCATCCCCCATCGACCCGCCGCACGAGCGATCAGACTGGTCGGCCGTCCTCCAGGTAGACACAGCCCTCGGCCTCCAACGCTGCGCCCACCCGGCGCCGCAGGGGGCCACTCAGCAAGGGGAGAGCCTCGACCGGAGCAAGCAGGCGGTGCTCGGAGAGCTCCTCTTCCTGCAGCTCGATGGTGTCGAGCACCGTGTCGGGCAGCACGCCGCAGTCGAAGAGGAAGCGCATCCCACCCGGTTTGGACGGCTTCGGCCGCAGGAAGTCGACCGCGGTCAACCGGCCGTGCTCGACGATCAGACCGACCTCCTCGCGCACCTCCCGCCGGCAGGCCTCCCAGGGCGTCTCGCCGTCCGCCTCCATGATCCCGCCCGGGATCGTCCAGTGCGCCTTGTAGGTCGGGTTGGCGATGAGGAGCCGGCCTCGCTCGTCGAAGATCAGCGCGCCGGCCGACGCCGGGATCCGGGGCAGGACGAACGGCAGCGTCGTCGCCCGTCGCCGTCACCCTCGGTACCCGCCGCACCCGGCGCACCACCGCCGCTCACGCGATGCCCAGCCGTGCGAGCTGCTCGTCCGGTGCGTCGACCGACCGCAACGCGTGGCGCAGCAGCTCCACCATGTCCGACTCGGCCGCGGTGCCGACCAGGTTCTCGTCCTCGCCGGGGTCGTCGTCGAGGTCGAAGAGGAAATGCGCGTCGACCACGCTGCGCCCGACCCAGAACGGGAGGCGGTCACCGGGCTCGAAGGGCTGGCGGATGACGGGGACGACCGACCCGGGCATGAAGTCCAGCCGGGCCCGCCGATCGGGCGGGGGAAGGCGGACCGCGTCCTCCAGCCCGTGCACGGTCATGGTGGACCAGCGGTTCGACCACATGGAGAGGGGGAAGTTGTCCCCGTCCGCGCCACGCGCGTACTTGCGCCGGCCGTCCGTCACCTGCACCCAGTTCCCGAAGACGCCGCCGATGGCCCACTCCCGCACCGTCGCGGCCTCCCCCCGCGCCAGAGGAGCCAGCGACACCCCGTGGGCGCCCGCACGCCCCGGCACGCCGAACACCTCCGCGATGGTGGCGTTCAGGTCCACGTTGGTCGTCAACGCCGCGCACTCGGTCCCGCCCGGCCGCCCCGGCCAGTGCACCAGCAGCGGGATGTGGCCGAGCGGCTCGTACTGCATGACGCCGGGCTTGCCCCAGATGTCCTTCTCGCCGAGATAGTGCCCGTGGTCCGTGCACACGATGACCACCGTGCTGTCCCACAGCCCCCGCTCGGTGAGCGCGGCGAACACCTCGCCCGCCCAGTGGTCGATCATGCTGAGCTTGGCGCCGTAGTTCGCCCGGATCTGGCGGCCCTCCCGCTCGCTCAACCGGCCCTGGGCCACCGCCCCGACGTCATAGGGGGGCCAGATGAGCAGCTCGCCGTCCCAGTCCGGGTCGTAGCGCCCCGCCCACGGCTCGGGGGTGTCGAACGGCTCGTGCGGGTCGAACTCGTCGACGAACAAGAGGAACGGCGCGTCGCCGGGCGCGCCGTCGCGCAGCCAGCCGGCGGCGGTGCGCATCGTCTTCGGGCCCGGGAAGTCCTCCTCGGCGCGGAAGAACGTGCGCGAGGTGTCGTAGGGGCGGTCGCCCGCGTCCGCCCATCCCATCCGGTCGCGGAAGAACCACCCGCCCCCCCGGGCGGGCAGGGCGGGCGCGCCGATGGAGCTCGGGTCGGGATACGTGCGCCACGGGTCGCCCTCGTGCCCGCGCACGTAGTCCCACGCGCTGAAGTCGGTGTGGTAGTTCTCCCCGCCGACCTCGAAGAGATGCGGGTGATCCGACACCAGCATGGTGGTGACACCGGCCCGGCGGAGCTGCTGGGTGATGGGTTCCTCCCAGATCTCGATCGAGCCCCACGGTCGCCAGAGGAAGTCGAGCGACCCGCACAAGATGTCGTGGCGCGCCGGCATGCACGGCAGCGAGCCGGTGACGTGCGAGGTGAAACGGACGGCGCGCTCGCGGGCGAAGCGGTCGAGATGCGGCGTGTCGAACTCCGTACCGCCATAGCTGCCGAGCATGTGCCGATTGAGGCTGTCGAGCAGCAGCACGACGACATTGCGCGGGGCACCGGGTCGTTCCGCATCGCCCGCCGCCGGCGGGCCGGGATCTGGACGTGCCGGCATGGATGCATCGTAGGTGGGCGCCTCCGCGTTCACCGCAGCCCGCGACAGAGCGGGAGCGAGCAGGTGTAGGCCGAGGCCTGGTCGCCGTAGAGGCGCCGCAGGGCCAGGCGGCTCTGGCCCGCGGCGTGCTGCACGACGTCGCAGGCCGCCGCCAGCTCCTCTTCGCTCGGCGCCGACACGGTGACGTAGCCCGCGTAGCGGAAGGAGGCGTGGCCCTCGGCGAGCTCGGCCTCCCGGCGCGCCAGGACCTCCGATTCGCGGGCGTGGCGGGCCGTCGACACGAAGCCCCCGCGCCGGCGCAGCTCGGCGTCCGCCAGGTCAGCCGTCCGCGACGCCTCCACCTTGCGCACGGCGGTGTCCGGACCGAGCGGCTCCATCACGACCGCCAGGGTCGAGCGGGCCGCGCCGAGGAGGAGGGGCGCCAGGAAGTCGCTGCGCACCTCGATCCGCGGCCACTCCGCCACCCAGAAGGTGGCGTGGACCATCCCGTCGACCCGCACGTCCGACCACCGCTCCTCCAATGCCATCGGCCAGTGGTCCACGGGCGGGTCGCCGGCGGACGACGCATCGGGCTCGTAGGTACGGAGCAGCTGCTGAGCCAGCGCATCGGCCGACAGGACGGATTCCACCTGCACGTCGGCGTCGCCCAGCAGGCGCACCAGCGATCCCATCTCGCGGGCCAGGGTGGCGCACCCGACCTCGACGGACCTGGTCAGCCGCACCTGCAGGGCCAGCACGACATCGTGGGCACAGGTGTGCGAGTCCATGTCGGTCAACAACGCGTCGTAGGAGGCGGTGCAGGCCGATGTCGCGTCGGGCGCCGCCTCGGCGGCGAGGTACGACCGCACCCCTTGGCCGTCGTCCGGGAAGGACGCCGCCACCCACTGCACCCGGTGCACCGGCGAGCCCTCGCGGGCCAACGAGGAAAGCACGGAGGCCCAGGCGCCGACCCGGCGATCCTGCTCGTCCGCCCCCAACAGGGCGAAGCTGCGGCCGCGCAGCGAGAGAGCCGCCGTGAGCGTCCGCTCGGCGCGGTCGTGCACCACGCCCATGTCCTGCCAGCCGGCGCGGAGCAGGCGCAGCCCGCGCAGCGCACCGAGGTGCCCGGCGCCCCTCACCCCGGCCCGGCGGGTGCCCCAGCACACGACGACGGGCAGCCACTCGTCGCCGGTCCGGCCGGCCACCGGCACCGTCGCCAGCGCGCCGTAGAGGACGAGGACGCCGATGGCCGCCGCCACCCCCACCGCGTTGGGCTCCCAGCGCAGCACCAGGACACCGAAGACGAGACCCACGGCCACGGTGACGATCTGGCCGGCGCGCCAGCCCGCCAACCCGCCGCCGCGCTCTCGGGGTCCGAACCGGTAGCGCGACCCGCGCTCGCCGCTCACGACCCGGGCCCCTGTTCCGGTGGTCCCTGGCCCGGTGGCCACGCCGCCGGCAGCCATCTGATCTGCGGACCGTGGCCGTCGTCGTCCATGTAGTAACGCGTCTCGCCGGGCTCGACCTTCCCGATCAACCTGCGACCGGCAGGCACCCCCTCCCACTTCCAGGCGTCCTCGGGGGTGGCCGGACCGGTCGGTGTCCGCGTGGGGTCGTCGCGGACACCATTCCCGGCGGACGCGGCCGCCGGTGCCGCGGCGTCGTCGACGTCCGTCCCGGTACTCGTACCCGACGCGCGCTCGGCTCCGAGCACCGGCTTGGGTCCCTTGGGCCCGGGCAGAACCCCCCGGGCGACCGCGTCGTCGTACGCCCGCTGGGACTCCGGATCCCCGTCGGCCATGGGCACGCCCGAGCCCGTGCCGCCGGCGGCTCCTTCTGCGCCCTCGCCCGCACCGGCCCCCGCAGCACCGGCCCCAGCAGCGCCCGCACCCGCCCCCACCGCTGCTCCCCCGGCCGCAGCCGCCCCGCCGCCGGCTGCCGCCTCCGCCGTCTGGGCGAGCAGCCGGGCGTCGCCGAGGGCGCCCAGCCCCTCGTGGAGCGCGTGGCCCGCCGCGGTGCGGGCCGGCCGGCTCACCGCGGCGGTCCCCCGCTCGCGCAGCCCGTCGAGATGCCCGACGGCGCCCGCCTCGACGGCCGGGATCATGCGCAGGATGGCGAAGGGGACGAAGGTGGCCATGACCAGGAGCGCGCCGCCCGCCAGCACGGACGAGAAGCCCGAGCCGTGGGTTCCGGTCCCGGCCGTGCCCGAGGAGACGGCGCCCGCCGCCAGGCTCAGCGTGGCCACGATGACGAACTTGGAGAGGATGAGGGCCGCCAGCGTCTCCACCAGGCGCCGGCACCAGTGCGATACCGCGGGCCACACGAGAGTGGCCAGGGCCAAGGGCAGGAAGAGAACCGCCACGTAGACGGCGGCGGCCCGGATGAGCAGCTCCAGCCACAGCACGAACGCCGCCACGGCGATCAACAGCGAGATGAGCAGCAGGACGAAACTGGCGATCGTCGGGTCGGCCGCGGCCGCCACCAGCCCGCTGGTCACGCCGGTGAGCAGGGAATTCACGTCCACGTTGCTGCCACCCGCCACGGCGTCGCTCATGGCGTCGGTGGCGGACAGGCTCAAGATGACGATCTGGATCGCCACCACCGCCAGCAACAGCGCCAGCGGGAGCTGGACCAGGAAGGTCCGGACGAGCTGCCCCGGGTTCTGGCGCACCACCGCCTGCAGGGTCGAGGCCAGCAGCATCGGGAGGATGACCACGCCGGCCAGCGCCGTCATCTGGCCGTAGTGGGTGCGGAACCAGCTGGCCCCGACGTCGACCGTCGTGGTCGAGCTGAGGACGTCGCCGATCTGGCCCAACAGCCACTCGGCGCCGCTGGCCACCCACTGGCTGATCCCGCTCAGGACCGTCTCGAAGCCCGAGGACGCGATGGAGCCTCCGATGCTGCCGGCCTGGCAGATCGGGTTGAGCGCGTCGAGACCGGTGCAACCGGCGGCGAGCATGGGAACGGCGGCCCGGATTGTGGGTCAGTGGCTCGGCGGGATCAGTGCAGGGCCGTCCCGGTGTGGAAGAAGAAGTTGATGATCGGCGGCGCGCCCCCGATCAGGAGGGCCGCCAGCCCCGAGACGAGCACGGCCCGGCGCCCGACCATCGACTGTTGGAAGTTCTGAGCATGAACGCCCAGGGCCCAGGCGGCGGCGCCGATGAGCAGCCCGGCCAGCGCCGCGATGAGGGCCCAGGCGCCGAGCCCGTTCGTCAGTTCCTGCAGGGTCCCGCCACCCGGGAGCGCGTTCACGCTGGGGTTCAACGAGACATCGGCCAGGTGCCACACGACCATGGGTGCCCTCCGTCGAGACTGCCGGCGCCGGACCCTCCGGCACGCCGTTCGGCGGAGAACGGTTCACCGGGGGACGCATTGGGCCTTCTTTCCGACGCGCCGGGAAGGCGGGCGTTGGCGGTGCCTGGCTCGGGGTGGCAGAAGGGCAGCTCAGGGACGGCGGTCCTGGCAGCGCCCAGCAAAGACACAGCGAAACGGCCTCGTCCCGGGGCCGACCTGTTCGCTCCGCACGGCCCAGCCCTGTCATATTGGGAACGTGCCGCGAATCGGGCCGGGCGAGGTCAATCTGGACATGACCCAGGAGGTCGTGCTCATTGCGATCGCCGTGGCCGTCTGCGTGGCCGTCGGTTTCGTGGCCGCGCTGCTGGGAAGGCGCTCGGGGCGGCGGGCGATCTCGCAGCGCCTCGCCTCTCTCGGCACCCGCCTCGGCCTCGAGCCGCCCAACGACGAGTACAACGTCGAGACCTCGCTGGCCTACCTGGAGCAGGTGACCGGTGGGGCCGCCCAGGCGGTGACCGAGTCGAGCTCCGACGCCATCCGCCTGCGTCGCTCGCTCGACACGCTCACGCAAGGCGTCGTGCTGTGCGACGAGAACGGCGCGGTGATCTACCGCAACGCGCGCGCCAACGCTTTGATGGTCAGCCGCCACGGTGACGCCCTGGCCGCACAGGCGGTGACCGACGTCCTGGAGGACGCCTGGCACGAGGGCTCGGCCGAGCGCACCCTCGACCTCTACGGCCCGCCGCGGCGCACGCTGCAGGTGCGCGCCCGCCAGATCGACGACGGGCGCCGGCCGCTCGGCGTGATCGCGCTCATCGAGGACGTCTCGGAGCGCCGCCGACTCGAGGAGATCCGGCGCGACTTCGTGGCCAACGTGAGCCATGAGCTCAAGACGCCGATGGGCGCGCTGGGCCTCCTGGCCGAGACGCTCGTGTCCGAACCGGATCCCGACGTGGCGCAGCGCCTGGCCGGCCGCATCCACAACGAGGCCTTCCGGGTCAGCCGCATCATCGACGACCTGCTCGATCTCTCCCGCATCGAGTCCGAGGAGGCGCCGCCGCGCGAGCCGGTGCTGGTCAACCTGGTGATGGCCGACGCCATCGAGCGCGTGCGCGCCACGGCGGACCAGCGCGGCATCGAGATCGTGCTGCACGAGCCCTCCCCACCGGTCGCCGTGCTCGGTGACCGCCGCCAGCTCGTCTCGGCCATGCACGCCCTGCTCGAGAACGCCATCACGTACTCCTACGACAACTCCAAGGTGGCCGTGACCGGCGCGGTGCAGCGCTTCAACCCCAACCTCAGCCACCCTTCCGTGGGGGGACGCTACGACGGCGACGGCGACGAGGGTTCCGGGACCGATCCGGCGACCGGGGAGCTGCCCGCGGTCCGCGCCGACACCACGCCGGCCCAGAGCGAGGCCGCCGCGCCGGAGGAAGCCCCGGTCGAGCCGGTCTTCACCCCCGAGATCCTCGACCAGTACTCGCCACTCGGCCAGTCCGCCCCCGGCGCCTCGGCAGCCACCGGCACCACGGCGCCGACCATGCCGGTACCCCCGGTGATCACCCCCGAGGGTGACGTCGCCGGAACCGGTCCGGGGGACACCGGCGCCGCGAGCGGTCCCAATTGGCGCATCGAGGAGCGCGACAACGTGCGGCTGTCGGTGCAGGACCACGGCGTCGGCATCCCGGCGCGGGACCTCGATCGCATCTTCGAGCGCTTCTACCGCGTCGACCACGGGCGCAGCCGCGACACCGGCGGCACCGGGCTCGGTCTCTCCATCGTCCGCCACGTGGCCAACAACCACCAGGGATGGGTCGACGTCGAGTCGCGCGAGGGCGAGGGCTCCACCTTCACCCTCGTCCTGCCGGTGCAGGCAGAACGCGTCGCGTGAGCAAGTCCGGCGCCGGCAAGACCGGCAAGAAGACAGGACGCCCGGCGGCCGGCGAGGGACCCGTCAACGTGCTGCTGGCCGAGGACGAGGAGTCCTTCATCGAGGCGCTGGTGATCGGGTTGACCAACGAGGGCTTCCGGGTGACGGTGGCCCGCGACGGCGACGAGGCCCTGCATCTCTTCGACGAGACCGTGCCCGACATCCTTCTGCTGGACCTCATGCTGCCGAAGCTGTCGGGGATCGACGTCTGCCGCGCCATCCGGACGCGCTCGTCTGTCCCCATCATCATGGTGACGGCCAAGGGCACCGAGATCGACACCGTCGTCGCCCTCGAGGTCGGCGCGGACGACTACGTGACCAAGCCCTACCGCCTGCGCGAGCTGGTGGCGCGCATGCGCGCCGTCCTGCGGCGCGCCCCGGGGGGCTCCGAGTCCCGCGACATCGAGGGCTCCATCGAGCTCGGCAGCGACGGCACCTGGGAGTCCAACGGGATCAAGGTCGACTTCGACCAGCGCCGCGTGTTCGTGCGCGGCGAGGAGGTGCACCTGCGGCGCAAGGAGTTCGAGTTGCTGCGCCTCCTCGTCGAGAACTCCGGGCGCGTGCTCACGCGCGACGTGCTCATCGATCGCGTGTGGGGCACCGACTACATCGGCGACACCAAGACGCTCGACGTGCACATCAAGCGGTTGCGCTCCCGCATCGAGGCCGACCCCTCGACGCCGATCCTCATCACGACGGTGCGCGGCGTGGGCTACCGCTTCGCCGCAGCTTGACGGACTCGACGTCAGACGCTCAGACGCTCAGACGCTCAGACGCTCGAAGTCGTCCGGGACGGTCATGCCGCTCATGGACGCGGTGTCCACCTGCTCGCCCAGGTGCGTCAGGACCAGGTGCACGTCGGGGTGGGCGGCCTGGAGGGCCCGGACGGATTCCTCGTCCATATGCGACGTCGGGACGCCGGGCGGCGTGTGCCGCCCGTTGCATTCCACGACCAGCACCCCCGCCTCGCGCGCCAGCTCGCTGAGTCCCTCGCACGGGGTGGTGTCGCCCGAGTAGCCGATCACACGGCTCCCCCGGTCGAACAGGTAGCCGTAGCAGCGCAGGTACGGCACGTGCACGACCTCGACGGCCCGGAAGCGCAGGGGCCCGGCCTCCTGCCAGCTCCCGTCGACCTCGACGAAGCGCAGGTCGAGGTTGGTCCGGGCCATGGCGGTCACCGATCCCACCGCGCCGACCTCGTTCATATGGGCCAGGTGCGTCTCGATCCCGGGCGGTCCAACCACGTGCAGCGTCCGTCCGGCGCCCCTCTCGGCGACCGCCTCGAGCAGGAAGGGCCAACCGAAGCAGTGGTCGGCGTGGAAGTGCGAGACGACGACGACCTCGATGGCGTCGACCGGGATGCCGCAGCGCCGCAGATGCGGCAGCGCTGTCGGAGACGGCTCCACGAGGACCGACGCATCCAGGACGAAGCTGTTCCAGTACCGGCCCGGTGGGGCGACGAAGTTGCCTGTGCCCAGGAAGGTCAGCTCGGTCATCTCGTGTCGGCCAGGGACAGCAGCGCCGCCACCAGCACCGGGTCGCCCTCCACCGCGGCGTCGGGGACGGGCAGGCGACGGTAAAGCATGAGCACCAGGTCCGACGCCGAGGCCCGCAGCTCGGAGACCCGGGCGGCCCGGTCGCCCCCGGCGCCGGCGACGCGCCAGCTCGCGCCGGTGTCGGTGGCCGTCAGGGTGACGGCGCCCGGCAGCGAGGCCAGATCGGAACCGACCATGATCTCGATGAACTCGGGCACCCCGTCGTCGGCCAGCCCGGGGTGGAGTGGTGTCGACGCACCGGTCACGCCCTCGGCGTCCCAGCGGTGCACAGACACCTCCTGGGCCTGATGCCGACCCACAGCACCCGCGGTGTGGGGCTCGGGCCACCACGCCCAGCACGGCGCGTCAGCGCCGACTTCGCGCAATGCGCCGAGCAGTGAATAGGTGCACCAGCCCAGCCAGGCCAGCAGGTCGCTGTCCTCGGGAAAGGCCGTCAGTTCGGCCCCGGAGCGCTCGCTCGCATTCTGCGCCCGGACGTTCTGACCCCAGTACCACTGCACCTCGCCGATGTGGTGGGCCAGGTCGCGCACCGACCACTCGGGAGTGGACGGCACCCTCGCTTCGAGATCGCGTGCCGCCACCGTGTCGGCCAGGCGCCGGCTCTCCGCCGCGATGATCTCGAGCCTGTCGCCGAACCCGAAGTGCTCGGCCGGCCCGTGCCCCTCGACGTCGACGACCGTCATGGGGTCACGGCGCCCACCGGCCCCTGGGACCGGGGACGTCTCGTCAAACTATCAACCACACTGCTTATAGTTTCTGAAACCACCGCCGACGCCGCCGCCACCACCACGATCACCGCCGCCGCCACCGGCACCGGCACCACCGCCGCCGCGGCCAGCGGCACCACCGGCCCGGATGCGCGCACGGAGAGGGTGGGCGCCGGCCTCATGGCGCCTTGATCAGCAGTTCCCCGCCGAGATACGGCGCCAGGCACTCGGGCAGCAGCACGGTCCCGTCCGGCTGGCGCCCGTTCTCCACCAGGGCGGCCCAGATGCGCGGCCAGGCCAGCGCCGAGCCGTTGACCGTGTGCACCAGTTGCAGCGAGCCGCCCCCGGCGGGGCGGAAGCGCACGTTGGCCCGGCGGGCCTGGTAGTCGCGGAACCAGCTGACCGAGCTCACCTCGAGCCAGCGGTCGACGCCGGGCGCGTAGGCCTCCAGGTCGAAGGTGCGCGCCGCCGAGCCGCCGAGGTCTCCGCAGCACAGGTCGAGTACCCGGTAGGGCAGCTCGAGGTCCCGGAGCATCGACTCGGCCCGTTCCAAGATGTCGGACTGCGCCTCGAGCGCATCGGCGGGCGTGGTGTAGGCGAACAGCTCCACCTTGTCGAACTCGTGCACTCGCAGCAGGCCCCGTGTGTCGCGCCCGGCCGAACCCGCCTCGCGTCGGTAACAGGCGGTCGCCGCGGTGAAGCGCAAAGGGAGCTGGGATTCCTCCAGGATCTCGCCCCGGTGCATGGACGTGAGCGGCACCTCGGCCGTCGGGATGAGCCACAGGTCGTCGCGCTCGAGGTGATAGGCGTCGTCGGCGAACTTGGGCAGGTGGCCGGTGGAGGTCATGGTCTCGGTCAGCACCACCGTCGGCGGCCGGACCTCCTCGTAGGCCGGCGCGTGGCGGTCGAGAGCGAACGCGGTCAGCGCGCGCAGCAGCCGGGCCCCAGGGCCCCGGTAGAGCGGGAACATGGAACCGGCCAGCCGCGCCCCGCGCTCCATGTCGAGGATCTGCAGCGACTCGCCGATCTCCCAGTGCGGGACCTCCTGGTGGGCCGCCCTTCCGGGCTCCTGGCGCCCCGTTTCCTGCCCGGGCCACCACCGGCGGACTTCCACGTTGTCCTCCTCGCCCACCCCGTCCGGCGCGTCGTCGGCCGGGATGTTGGGGAGGTAGAGCAGAGCCGTCTGTCGCTGCTCCAGGTAGGCCTCGGCCTCGGCGGCGGCGACGCGCTCGTCGTCGCCCAGTCGGCGGCTACGCCTGCTGAGCTCGGCGGCCCGTGTCTCGTCGCCCGCCTTCTTGGCCTGCCCGACCAGGCGCGAGAGCTCCTTGACCTCGGCCCGCATGGCCTCGGCGACACGCAGCCGCGCGCTCCAGGCCCTGTCGGCCTCCATCACCGCGTCGACCTCGGCCGCCTCCACGCCGCGCCGGGCCAGCGCGGCCTTGACCGCGTCGGGATCGTCACGGAGCACCCGGATATCGATCACTCCTGCTCAAAGTAGCCTGCGACGCCGTGCCAGCCGTCGAGGTCACCGGCCTCACCGTGCGCTACGGCCCCGCCGGGACACCTCCCGCGGTCGACGGCGTCGACCTGGCCGCCGAAGCCGGTGAGGTGCTCGTCGTGCTCGGGCCGAACGGCGCCGGCAAGACGTCGACCGTCGAGACACTGGAGGGCTACCGCCGCCCGGTCGCCGGCGAGGCGCGCGTCCTCGGCCTCGATCCGATCGCCGACCACGGCGCGCTCAGCGGCCGCGTCGGTGTCATGCTCCAGCGCGGCGGCGTCTACCCCATGCTCGGGCCGCGCCGCGTCCTCGACCTCTTCGCCGGCTACTACCCCGACGCCGTGCCGGCGGACGAACTGCTCGACCTCGTCGGCCTGCGCGGCGTCGCCGCCACGCCCTGGCGCCATCTGTCGGGCGGCGAGCAGCAACGGCTCTCCCTCGCCCTGGCCCTGGTCGGCCGGCCGGAGGTGGCCTTCCTCGACGAGCCGACAGCGGGCGTCGACCCCGAGGGGCGCATCGCCGTGCGCGCCGTGGTGGCCGACATGAAGGAAAGGGGCGTGTGCGTCGTCCTCACCACCCACGAGCTGGGCGAGGCCGAACGGATGGCGGACCGCATCGTGATCCTGTCGGCGGGCCGCGTCGTGCTGGAGGGCACGCCGCACGGCCTGACCACGGGGACCGGGCCCGCGGGCGACGCTCCGCCGGTCATCACCTTCGGCGCGCCCCCCGCGCTCGACACCGTCGCGCTGGCCGCCGCCGTCGGGGCGGGGACCGTGGTCAACGAGACCGCGTCCGGTCGCTACCGGGTCGAGGCCTCGGGGGTGGCGACCCCCGCCGTCACCGCGGCGGTGGCCACGTTCCTGGCCGAGCGCGGCGCCACCCTCACCGACCTGGTGGCGGGCAAGACCCTCGAGGACGTGTACTTCGAGACGGTGGGAGCGGCCGCCGTCACCACGGCCGGCGAGGACGCGGCCGACCACGCAAACGACACGGCGGCAGGTCGGGCGGACACGCGCCGGTCCCGGGGCCGGGGCCGGGGCCGAGGCCGGGGCCGGGGCCGGTGAGCGCGACGACAAGCAGCACCCTGCGCCCGCTGACCGCGCAGACCGGCGCGGAGGTCTACATGACCCTGCGCCGCGGCGAGACCCTCCTGCTGACACTCGGCATCCCCGTCGTGTTCCTGCTCTTCTTCTCCAAGGTGTCGGTGGTCTCGACCCCGACGGCAACTCCCGCCAATTTCTTCGTGCCGGGCATCCTGGCCCTCGCCGTCATGTCGACGGCGATGGTCTCCCTCGGCATCGCCACCGGCTTCGAGCGCGGCTACGGCGTGCTCAAGCGGCTGGGCGCCACTCCGCTCGGCCGCCCGCGTCTGCTCGGCGCCAAGATCCTCACGATCGTGGCCGTCGAGCTGCTGCAGGCCGCCGTCCTGCTGCCGGTCGGGCTGGCCCTGGGCTGGGACCCCGGCGGCGGCGGCTCGGTCGCGGTGGCCGGTGCGATCGGCGCCGTGCTGCTGGGCTCCGCCGCCTTCGCCGGGATCGGCCTCTTCATGGCCGGCACGCTGCGGGCCGAGGTGAACCTGGCCGCGGCGAACGGCCTCTATCTCATCTTGCTCCTGCTGGGCGGCATGATCGTCCCGATCTCGAAGCTCCCGGCCGGGCTGGCCGACTTCGCCAAGCTGTTGCCGGCCGAGGCGCTCTCCGCCGCGTTGCACGCCACCCTCGGTGCGGGCGCCGCGGTACCGGCGGAGTCCTGGGCCGTGCTGGCGGTCTGGGCAGTGGCGGCGCCGGTGGCCGCCGCGCTCACGTTCCGGTGGGAATGAGCAACGCCTTCACCTTCGACGTCGTGACGGCCGCCTACGACGCGTTGTCGGGTAGGAGCGCCCGTTCGTCGGCCGTGAGCGAGGAGGGCGTGAGCACGGCGCCCCGCACGATCTTGGCGATGGTGCCGTCACCGTTGACGAACACCGCGTAGGGGTCGCCGTCAAACGCGAAGAGCCCGCTGGTCACACTGACGTCCGGGTCGTAGGCGACGGGGAACGTGACCCCTGCGCTGTGAATGAAGGAGCGGGCGCTCGACGTGGAGTCCTCGCTGTCCACGCCGATGACCCGGATCCGCGCCAACGCGCCGCCGGCGTGGTCCTGCTGGCGCACGGCTGCGGCCAGCGGGGGAAGCTCCTGGTGGCAGCTCGGGCACCAGTTCCCGAAGAACAAGAGGACCGTCGGCGTGCTGTCCGCGCCACCGTCGGAGGGCACCGAGACCTGCGGTGGCCCGGAGGGACCGATGTTCTGGCGCGTGAAGGACGGCACCGTCCCCCCCTCGTGGGGCGTGTCCGTCGTGCTCTGAGTCGTGCCGAAGCTGGTCGTCAGCCCGACGATCAGGATGATCAGCAGACCGATGCCCAGGCCGATGAAGATGAAGCGCTTGCGGGGCCGGCGGACCGCTGGGGCGCCATCGGACCCGGGCGCAGGTGAGGGCTCCGGATCAGGAGGTGCGTCGGTCATCGCGCGAGGACGCTAGTGAACGTGATTGGAGATGAGTACGTCGCCCGCCATCGCCACGAACAGCACGGTGAGGTAGGTGATGGAGTACCCGAAGACCTTCATGGCGTCGCGCCCGGTGACCTGCCCGTTCTGGGCCAGGCCCCACAGGCGGGTCACGAAGTAGAGGAACCCGGCGCCGAGCACGGCGGCGGTGATCATGTAGATCCAGCCGAGGTGGGCCACCGGCCCGAACAGGAACGACACCGCCACCAGCGCCACCGTGTAATAGACGATCTCGGTGGTGGTGCGCTTCATGGACGCCACCACCGGCAGCATGGGCACATCGGCCGCCCGGTAGTCCTCCTTGTAGCGCACCGCCAGCGACCAGAAATGCGGCGGCGTCCAGATGAAGATGATGGCGAAGAGCACCACCGGCGCCCAGGCCAGGCTGTCGGTCACGGCCGCCCAGCCCACGAGCACCGGCACCGCACCCGCCGCGCCCCCGATCACGATGTTCTGGGTGGAGCGGCGCTTGAGCCAGAGCGTGTACACGAAGACGTAGAAGAGGGTCGCCGAGATGGCCAGCACCGCCGAGAGCAGGTTCACGGCCAACCACAGCTCGATGAAGGCCGCCACCTCGAGCGACAGGGCGAAGACCAGCGCGGCAGCCGGCGCCATGGCGCCGGTCACCAGCGGACGGTTCTTGGTCCGGTTCATCAGGCGGTCGATGTCGCGGTCGACCACCATGTTGATGGCGTTGGCCCCGCCCGCCGCCAATGCCCCGCCGGCCAGGGTGGCGACCATGAGCCAGACCGGGGGCAGGCCGCGCTGCGCCACCACCATGGTGGGGAGGGTCGTGACCAGCAGGAGCTCGATGATCCGTGGCTTGGTCAGGGCGATGTAGGCCCCGACCGTCGACCACGACCATGTGGCTCGCCGGCCCGGGAGGGCAGGCGCTTCAACGGACATGTCCGGCCAGCCTACGACCAGAGCCTCGCCCGGGACCAGGCGGCGGGCGCCGGTACGCTTGGCGAGAGTGTCGCGGCGCCGTACCCCCACCGTCTCGCCCTCGCTGAGCCACCGGCTCGACGTCCTGGCCCTGGTCCTGACGGCCCTCATCGTGCTGACCGGGGCGGCGGTCCGCCTGACCGGCTCGGGCCTCGGCTGCGCCGACTGGCCCGAGTGCTCCGTCGGGCACCTGACCCCGGCGCTGCAGTTCCACGGCCTGGTCGAGTTCGGGAACCGCCTGGTCACGGTCGTCCTCACCGTGGCGGTGATCGCCGCCCTCCTCGGCTCGGTCTTCCGGGCGCCCCGCCGGCGGGACCTGATCTGGCTCAGCGGCGGGCTGGTGGCCGGCGTGGTGGCCCAGGCCATCCTGGGCGGCATCGTCGTCTACACCAAGCTCAACCCCTACCTGGTCATGGTGCACTTCGTCGCCACCATGCTCCTGCTGGTCGACGCAGTGGTGCTGGTCCACCGCTCCACCCGCGACTACACGCCGGGATCGGCCCACCTCCTGGTGCCGCGGCCCCTGATCCGCCTCTTCTACGGGGTCCTGGCGATCCTGACCGTCGTGATCACCGCCGGCAGCGCCACCACCGGTGCGGGCCCGCATGCGGGCGACGCCTCCGGTCAGCAGCTGGCCAAGCGGATACCCATCGCACTGCGGGACATGGCCGAGCTCCACTCGAGCCTCGCCCTCCTCCTGATCGGCGTCACCATCGGCCTCGTCGTCGGCCTCCACATGGGCGACGTGCCCGAGCGGGTGCGCCGCGCCGCGCGCATCCTCATGGGGGTGATGGTGGCCCAGGCCGCCGTCGGCTACACGCAGTACTTCACCCACCTGCCCGCGCTCCTGGTCGAGGTCCACATCCTCGGCGCCACCGCGCTGGTGATCGGGGCCGTCCAGACGTTCCTCACCTGCACGTACCACGCGCCCGAGGTGCTGCCGGCCCCGCTCGTCCGCGACACCTCGGCGCCGGGCGTCCCGATCGGTGCCCATTAGGCTTGAACCTTCCGTGCCAGTGGCACGGCCCGGCCCCCATCGTCTAGCGGCCTAGGACACCGCCCTTTCACGGCGGCAGCACCGGTTCGAATCCGGTTGGGGGTGCGAACTGGGCTTGACCCGTCGGGCGGACGGGTCGTCACCATCGGGAATGACCCGCCGAGCTGGCATGGGGCTACCGTGAGTCGGCTCCCGAACATGCAGAGGTCGCCATGGCTGTCGTCAACAATGCGGTGTACGTCGGTGGACGGCGCAGCGCCGATCCACGGACCCTCGATGAGACCTACGAAGCCCTGCGTGAACGGCACGGCATGGCCTGGATCGGGCTGTACCGACCCGATGTCGAGGAGATCCGGTCCGTGGCGCACGAATTCCAGCTGCACGAGCTGGCCGTCGAGGACGCCGTCGCCGCCCATCAGCGCCCGAAGCTGGAGCGGTACGGCACGACGCTCTTCACCGTCCTGCGGCCGGCGCGGTATCTCGATGCGACCGAAGAGGTCGAGTTCGGGGAGCTCCACATCTTCACCGGCCCTGATTTCGTCGTCACCATCCGCCACGCAGAGACGCCGGATCTCAGCAAGGTGCGCAAGAGGCTCGAGGACACGCCGGAATTGCTGTCGCCTCGGTCCCGAGGCGGTGCTCTACGCGATCATCGATCAGGTCGTCGACGAGTACGTGCCGGTCGTGGCGGGCCTCGAGAACGACATCGACGAGATCGAAGACCAGCTCTTCAAGGGCGGGGACCCGGCGCTGGCGCGTCGGATCTACGAACTGTCCCGAGAGGTCATCGAATTCCAGAGGGCGACGCAGCCGCTCCTCGCCATGCTGCACGCGCTCGAAGAGGGCTTCGACAAGTACGAGGTGGACCTCGAGCTGCGCCGGAACCTACGCGACGTCAGTGACCATGTGATCCGGATCGTCGAGCGCGCCGACTCCTTCCGAGCGCTCCTCCAGAATGCGCTGACCGTGCACAGCACACTCGTCGGCCAACAGCAGAACGACGAGATGCGCAGCCTGACCGAGACGAGCGTGGCCCAGAACGAGGAGGTCAAGAAGATCTCGGCCTGGGCTGCGATCGGGTTCGCACCGACGATCGTGGGGACGATCTACGGCATGAACTTCGACCACATGCCGGAGCTGCACTGGTACTACGGCTACCCCCTCGCACTCGTCCTGATGGTGGCCAGTTCGACAGCCCTGTACATCCTCTTCAAGCGGCGGAAATGGCTCTAGATGCGCTAGACCTCCAGAACGCCTCCTGAGAGCCGTGATTGGGTCAGACTGTGCAGCGCAGGACAACCTGGGGAAGGGTGGGACTCGATGCGTTTCAACCACATGGAGATGACGTTTCCGGTCGGCAGCCTCACCAAGACTGCCCGTGACGACATCGACGCCTTCTACGGCTCCCTCTTCGGCTGGACCGCGCTCGACACCGAGGTGGCGGGCCAGCAGTGCCACTTGCTCACGGCGGAACCGGACCAGTTCATCCTTCTCGCGGAGAGCGACAGGCCGATGAGTTCGCCCGGCTTCGACCATCTCGGCCTGTTGCAGGACTCGCGGGAAGCGGTCGACGATCTGCTGGCCGGGTGTGAGCGCTACGCCGAGAAGGACGACCGGGTGCAGATCAGGCGGAACGAGGATCTGGTCTACCCGGGTCGGATCGTGCACACCTTCTACGTGAAGTACCTCTTGCCGGTCTACTTCGACGTGCACAGCTTCGAGCGTCCGCCGAGGTAGCGCTCTCGGCTCCCTCACGTTGCGATTCCGGTCAGTGGCGTCGACATGACGACGTTGCACCGCTGACTGCTCTGCCCAACGTGAACAAAGCGTGAAGAGATTGGCGCTCCGGTCGAGCCAGAGGGCGACCCGATCCCCAAGGACGAGGAGAAGGGCTCGCTGTTAGCGTGTCGACGGTGACTGAGGGCCGGGGTCAGTTTCCAAGCCAACCGTGGGAGTCGCGGCTGTCCCGTCGCTCCCTGCTGGGCGGCACCGTCGCTTCCGGGCTGGCCGCAATGGGTCTCGGGGCAGCCGTCGGCAGCGAGGCGTACGCCACCACCACGAGAGCCAAGGGCCTCGGACCGAACGGTTCGCTCCTGCCGCCTGGCTCTCGCCCCTTTCCGCATCTTCCTGTGGGTACCGACACCATGCCCAAGATCGAGCACATCGTCGTCCTCATGATGGAGAACCACTCTTTCGACGACCATCTGGGGACGCTGGGCCGCGGCGACGGGCTCACCCTCGATGCGACCGGGAAGCCCGTCAACTACAACCCGGATCCCTCCGGAGGCTACGTCCGCTCGTTTCACAACCCGAACACCTGCGGCGTGACCGATTCGGGCATCACGCAGTCGTGGAACGCGTCGCACATCTGCTTCGACAACGGCACCAACTTGGGCTTCGTCAAGGGATGTAGCGGAGCGGCGATGGGCTATTGGGAAGCCGATGACCTGCCCTTCTACCACTCGATGGCTCGCCTGTTTCCCATCGGGGACCGCTACTTCTGTTCCGTCATGGCGCAGACATATCCGAATCGCCGCTTCCTCATCGCAGGGACGGCGCTCGGCAACATCAGCACTGATGTCACCGGTATCTCAAAGGTCGACGCACCCAACGGCACGATCTTCGACCGGCTCAACGAACACGGCATCTCCTGGAAGGACTATTACACCGACCTCCCGACCTGCGCGCTCTTCGAGCCGGTGCTCTTGAACAATCCGACCAAAGCCGTCCATGTCAGCCAGTTCTTCACCGATGCGGCATCGGGCAACCTCCCGGCCTTCAGTCTGGTGGACCCCTACGTCAACTTCTCCGAAGAGGACGGCGACATCTCGGTCGGTGAGGGTTACGCCGCTCTGGTCATCAACGCGGTCATGCGGGGCCCGGCGTGGGACAAGACGGCGCTGTTCTGGGTCTACGACGAGCACGGGGGCTGGTACGACCATGTGCCGCCACAACCGGCCGTGAAGCCGGACAACGTGGAGCCGATGCTGAAACCGGGCGACGTTCCCGGCTCCTACGACTACACAGGGTTCCGTGTGCCTTGTTGCGTGGTGTCGGCCTGGTCGAAGAAGGACTACGTCTCGCATCAGACGTTCGACCACACCTCGATCCTGAAATTCGTCGAGACCAAGTGGAACCTGCCGGCCCTCACCTACCGCGATGCCAACGCGCACAACATGGTCGACTTCTTCGATCTCAAGGCAGCACGACCGCCGTTCGCCGAGGCGCCCGTGCTCAGTGCACCCAAGAACCCGTTCTCGAGCCCGGCCGCGCTTCCCGCCGGCTCGTTGAGTCCGGCGGATCAGGCCATGTTCCACACAACGTGCGATGAGCTGGCTGCCGGGTCGCTGCCCCCGGCCAGCGCCAAGGTCTCTTCCATCCCGCCTCGCGCCACTGCCCTCATGGCAGCCCAGGAAAAGCGGATCCAAAGGGAGATCCGGGCTCAGAGGTAAGAGGTGGCGCATTCGAACACGCCCTTCGGCGGAGACTCGCCGGCGTCACGGCGCGCGCTCGAACCAGTTAGCGTCGCCTCGCGATGGGGAACGACCTGCCTCCGGCGAGCCCACCGGTTGCGTCCGTCGCCGAAGCGATCTCGCAGATGCGGCACATCGAGCAGGCACTGCCGCCCGGGGACGGCATCGCCTGTTTCAACCGCATGTACCTCGATGTGACGCAGCAGGTCGAAGACCGGATCTCTGGCGGCTTCTTCGCCGATGCCGCGTTCATGAGCTCCTTCGATGTCGCCTTCGCCAACATCTATTTCCAGGCGGTCGACACGCTGGTTCACCAACCTTCGGATGTCCCCACCGCCTGGCAACCCTTGTTCGACGCACGCTCCCATTCGGACGTCTATCCGATCCAGTTCGCCTTGGCCGGCATGAACGCGCACATCAACCACGACCTTCCCATCGCCCTGGTCGACACCTGCACCAAGCTGAACACGTCCCCCGACGACGGGAGTCACCACGACGACTATCAGAAGGTCGACGCGCTGCTCGACGCGTCCGAGCAGGCCGTTCGCCAATCCTTCGAGTCGAGCATCGTGCTCGATGCGGATCGCCACGCACAATCGGTGCTCGACCTGGTCGGCAACTGGAGCATCAACTCCGCCCGTGACGTCGCCTGGGACACGTCACTGGCGTTGTGGCAGTGCCGGAACATCACGGCAGTCGAGGATCTCCTCATGCATTCGGTCGCCCGAACGGTGGCCATGGCGAGCCGCTGTCTGCTCCTTCCCGGTGAATCCGAGGTGGCGCGGGTCGAGGCCGCTGGGACTCGCCTGCTCTCGCTCTTCGGATTCGAACTCCGCTGGCTCGGCTGAACTCTGTTCCAAGCCCGGCGTCGTCGAATCGCCGAGGCTCAACGACCGGGAGCCGGCCCGCTCACGCTATGACGGGCACGGCCCCGCCGTCACCGTGACGTACACCTGTGAGGGATGCCCTGTCGGTCTGCACAGTGAGGTGGGTCGCACCCGGCTCCGAGGTGATGCGTCCCCCCTTGACCGCCGAGCACCACCCGTTGGGATAGTGCTGCGACGCCGCGACATTCACGGTCGTGACCCCCTGCGCAGACAGCGTGGGCGCGTACACCATGTTGAACGCCCCGGTGAAGGGGTTGAAGATGACCGAGTTCGGGTCGCCGGCCACCGCTTGTGGATACGTGCGGGAGAGGACCGTCACGATCGGTGAGTAGCTTCCGTCGGGCTGCACCAGGCCTTCGGCCGACGAGCCCGTGGGGTCGTCGTAGTACTTCCACGCCCAGTAGATCCAGCCCAGTTGCTCCAGACCGGCCCACTCGACGTCGAAGCCGGCCAGCGGGACGCTCGTCGTCGCCCCGAATTCGCTCATGAAGATGGCGGGCCCGCTCGACTGGTACGCGGAGCTCATGGAAAGCCGGGTGATGTCCTGTTCGGAGGCCGAGGTCTCCTCCGACTGCAGGCATTTGAGGAGATCGGTCGGGTTCCCGGTGACCGGGCTGCGGTCACCGCAGTAGGTGTGGAAATTGAACACGATGCGCTTGAAGGGCATCGGGCCCAGCTGCGAGGGGATGTTCCCACCGGTGACCCAGTAGATGTCCGGCTCGACGAAGGTCAGGTGGTGACTGTCGACGGCCTGGATGGTCGGGATCACGCCGTTGTCGGGCGTCCCGGGCGGGCACCTCAACGCGGCGCCCGACCCGTTGGCCAGGAAGCCCGTGTGGGCCTTGCCGGTGTAGAAGCACTCCAGCTGTCCGGTGAAGGTGGACTCCGACGCCGTTTGCGTCTCGGTCGAGAAGGGCTCGTTGTACGGGTCGTAGCCGACGACCCACGGGTCGTTCTTGAACCTCTGCGCCACCGTCTTCCACACCAGGTCGAAGTTGCCCTGAAGATTCCCCACCACGTCGTTGGCCCAGAAGTGCGCGACCGCCGTCTGGAGCGTGGGGTTCGAGTAGTTGGTCGACCACCGGCCGCCCTTGGGCACGATCGGCACGTTGTCGGTGCACACGGCCCAATCCGGCGCCCCCTCACCGCGGAAATTCTTGTTGTAGACGTCCTGGTGCATGTCGAGGAGCGTGTAGATCCCGTAGCGGGCGAGCAGGTTCACCGTGGCAGCCACGTGATCCAGGTAGGCCTCGGCCACCGCCTTGTTCCATTCATGCGCATTGCCCGGGGCGCCGGGGGTGCACACCTGGGGCTGGTTGGGGCCACCGGATCCCGGTTCGAGCGCCTGCCACTCGATGCCGAGGCGCACGACGTTGAAACCGAGGCGCCGCATCTTCTTGGCATCCTGCGCACTGAAGTTCCATGGATGGCCCGGGTCCGGATACGCGATGTACGGAGCGTGCTTGTAGACGACGTTCACCCCGTGGAGGAGGATGACGCGCCCGTTGGCGTCGTAGAGGTACGGACCGCCGGGTGAGCTCAGGTAGCTCGGCACGTTCGGCCCGTTACCCTGCGTCGTCGCTCCGCTGCTGAACTGGTACTGCACGCCCGAGCCGTGCAGGGCGATGATGTGCGGCGTCAGGGCGTTCAGGTCGGGTTGGTTCACCACGTGCTGGGGGCCAGTCGTCGTGGGTCGTCGTGGTCGTCGTGGTCGTCGTGGTCGTCGTGGTCGTCGACAGCTCCGACCGGGGCCGGGACGACGGCGGCGGTCGTCGGCGGCGTCGCCGTCGTGGCGGCCGCACCGGCGCCGGTCGCCCCGATCACGGCGAGCAGAGGACACCACACGACGACCGCGGCGGCCCCGAGGGCGGTCGCCCTTCTCGGACAGGTGAACCAGAGCCCCATCGGCACCCTTTCTGCCGCTGCATCCCTCCCGCCGCAGCCGCTGACTGTACCCGTCATCGCAGGGAGCCGCGAGTGCGCCGGATCCCGGATTCGACGGCCGACCTCGCGGGGCACCGTCCGCCCGCCAGGGCCTGCGCTGCCGCTCCGTCTCCTCAAATCAGGACGCCGCGGCGCTTCCCCCGGACGAAGAGATCGGCCGAGGCCTGAAGGTCACTCTGCAGCTGACTCTGGTTCTCGAGGAGCTCGTCGGCCCACAGCATCTGCAGGGCCGTCTGCACGCGGTCGCCACGCTGCTGGGTCTTGACGTCATCGAATGCCTTCCGCAGGGTGTCATGGATGACTTCGCCATGAGGTGGCGGTTCGTCGAGCACCTCGCGCCGGTCGGCGAGAAGGTCGGCGAACTCCTGATACCAGCGGTGATTGGACGCGTAGGCGTCGCGGAGGACCGCCTCGGCCACAGCCACGGACTCGACCTCTCGCTGGCCCTCCGCCGGAGGGCGTACCGGAAGCGTGGCCAGCGTGTAGGCCGCGAGCCGGAGGCGGTTCGAACCCGTGAAGAGCCGGGAGATGGTCTCGACCGACACGACCTTGGCCCCGCGTTCGGCGAAGAACTGGCGAAAGGCGTCGTCGAGGAGAAGGTAGGCGCGGTGCGACGCCTGCTCGCCGCCCAGGGTGTCGACGTGCCGTCGCGTCTCCGTCAGACGCTCCACCGCGTCGGCGAGGTAGCCCGAACTGGCCGCAAAGGCCGTGGAGAGCGCACGTCCGAGGGCCGCCGTGGCCCCCCGGGGCCAGAACAGAAACCCGACGACGATGCTGACCCCGCAGCCGATGGCCACGTCCTCGATCCTCGTCAGCCCGACCTTCCAGCCCTCGGGCTGGATGATGTTGAAGAGGATGATCACCAACAAGGTGAAGGCGGCCTGCCCGGCGGCGAAGGAGATCATGTACGGAGCCAGGCCCGATACCAGCACCGCCAAAGGAAGGACCACCCAGAGCAGGACGGAGTGGTCGGCGATCCCGATCATGAGGGCCGCGCCCACCACGAAACCGAGTGCCGTGCCGCCGACGGCGCGCAGCGCCGTGGCACCCGTTCCCAGGGCGTTCGACCGCAGCACCGACATCGTCCCGAGGACCACCCAGAAGCCATGGGAGACGTCGGTGACCTCGATCACAGCCACGGCGAGGGCCAGGCCGACCGCACCCCGCAGCGCGTTGCGGAACCACACCGAGCGGAACGACAGATGGGACAAGAGCCGGTGGACGAACACGTGCGAGGAGACCTGATCGGCCGTTCCCAGGCGGCGGTCGATCACCGCGTCGCCGCCCGCGGCCTCGACCGCTGCATCCGCCACCATCTCGGTGGCAAAGCCGAGGGCCCGCGCGTGGAACCCCGGATCGAGCGCGGCCCCCAAGCTCTGGTCCCCGACAGGCTCGGCGTGCGGGCCGGGACCGGCCGGCGGCGCCGTTTCCGCTGCGGTCAGTGCAGACACGTCGGCGTCGAGCTCCGCACTGATCAGCTGATCGAGCCGACGGGTGGACTCCTGCACCGCCTCGATGCGCGCGGCGTCGTACACGGGGTGCGCCGCACCGTCACAGATCAGTGCCGCCGTCTGACGGAGTGTCTCCGCCACCTTCTCGGTGACGGCGAGGGACGCGGGCGGCTCGGTCGACCAGTGTTCGTCCCGGAGCATCGCTGTGTTGCCGGCGACCCATTCGACCCGGCCCACGAGCTTGGAGAGCGCCACGGCCCCCGACGCGGCGCCCGTTGGCGGGTAGGGCGTGCCGGAGAACTGCTCGCGCAGTCGGACCAGCTCCACCCCCACGGCGTCGAACGCCTCGGGGTCCTCGGTCCCGCGGGCACGGGCGTCCGCCAGATGGGCAACGGCCGACACGGCCGCGGCGAGGCGCCGCCGCAGGTTGTCGTGCCAGGGGGGCGGCCACACCACCATGCAGGCGGTGATACAGAAGGCGGCGGCAAGTGTCCAGCCCAGGAGGCGGGGTCCGACCGCCGAGGCCGGCTGGGCCACGGAGACGGGCAGGACGAAGGTGAGCAATGCGGCCGTCGACCCGGTCGCCGCCGCGGGAGTGACGATGCCGGCGAAGAGGACGGCGAAGCCGACCAGCGCCATGGTGACGACGGCAGCCACCTTGTGGGTCGAGACGACCGTCCCGATGACGATGAAGCAGGCGCCGACGACGTAGAGGCCGCCGTAGCAGGCGATGCGGGTGCGAGGGCGGCCCGGTGAACTCCACCAGGAGGAGCAGCGCGAACGACCCGAAGGCCCCGAAGAGCCCGACCTGTGCGTTCGAGAACGCCTCGTGGGCGAGGGCGAAGACCGTCGGGATGACGACGGCCGCCCGCACTGATCGCTTGACGACCAGCAGGTCGGGGTCCTTGGCGCGGACCCACCCCACGACTCCGGTGTGCGTGGCAGCCGGTGGCGGGGTGGCGGTGTCGTCAGTCACGAGCCGGGGGCGTCATGTCGAGGGTGCGCTATCCCTTCGCCGGCAGGGACCGAGCGAACCCGACCCCGAGCTCGACCCACCTGGACAATTGCCGCTTGGTGGCAACGTCCTCGGCGCCGACCCGGAGCCAGCCCGGCATCGGACGGCCCCGCATCACGGCGACCGAGGCCTTCGTGGTCGCCACGAGCTTCTCCGACCGCTCGGGTCCGACACGGACCAGGATGCCGCCCTGGCCGCTGGCGGCGACGGCCATGTTCCCTCCGACGAGGAAGGCCAGCCCGCCGAACATTCTTTTCTCGGTGACGCCCCGCTCGGTGCCGACCAGGACCCTGATCCGCTGCGCGAGGTCCTCGTCGTAGGCCACCGGGCCAGCGTACGCAACCTTGTTTCGGTCCGGATCCGGGACTCCCGCTTCGCCGAGGGCAGACGCTACGAGGTCACTCCAGCTCGTCCAGGAGTTCCCGGCAGCGCTGCGCGTCGCTGGTCAGCTTGGCCCGGAACCCGTCCATGCGGGCCAGCTTGGCGCTGATCTGCTCGGCCAGGGACTCGTTCAGGACGAGAGCCTCCTGGAGCGTCGCCTTCTGCTCGAGCCGCGCCTTCTTGCTCGTCGCCCCCTTGGTGGCCCGGTACGAGGCCCGGAGCTCGCCGAGCCGGGTCTCGAGAGCCAGGAACTCCCGTATCTCGTCGAGGTTCATGCCGAGGACCTCGCGCAATTCCAGGATCCGCTGCAGGTGGGCCAGGTCGTCGGGGGTGTACCGGCGCTCCCCGCCCGCGGTGTACAGCGACGGCGTCAGCAGGCCCAACTCCTCGTAGTACCGCAGCGTTCGGGCCGAGACACCCACTCGGGTGGCCGCGTCGCTGATGCGGATGCCGGCCTCGGTGCAGTCGCCACCAGGCGAAGTCCCCACCTCCTTGCGTGGCGTCGAGACGGCCATCTCAGTCGACCAGGAGCGATTCGGTCTCGGCGACGGCCTCCTGGGCCGGCACCCGGTCCTCGGGACGCTGGTCCTGGCTCTCGTCGTCCGGGTGGTGGTACTTGCCACCTCGGAGGAGCGACGCCACGGCACCGAGCAGGCAGGCACCGGCCGCGAAGGAGAAGGCCTCGGTCAGCCCCTTCGAGAATGCGGGCGCGATCAGATGCGGGAAGTACTGGCGGCTGGTGAGGTAGGCCACGGTCGAGTGCGGCAGCTGCGACAACTCGGCGTGGCCGAGCAGGACCTGCATCGGGTTGTACCCCAGGAAGGCGGCGAAGAGGCTGCCCACCGGGGGCAGGTGCGAGACCCTGGTCGCCACCGCCGGGCTGATCCCCTGTGCCGTCAGGCCGTGGTACAGCGCGGACGGCAGCGTCGAGGCAAGGCCGAGGATCATGAGGCTGAAGAACAGGCCGATGGAGAGCACCTGGGCCGACGCATTGAACGTACCGGCCATGCCGGCGCCGGCACCACGCTGGTTCGCCGGCAGGCTGTTCATGATCCCCGTCTGGTTCGGCGCGATGAACATGCCCATGCCGACGGAGTTCAAGAACATGAGTGCGGCGAATCCCACGTACGAGAAGTTGACCGGCAATTGGCTCAGCAAGATGAAGCTGAGCGCCGCCAGGACCAAGCCGCCCGTGGCGAACGGCCGGGCGCCGTAGCGATCGGCCAGCATGCCGCTCAACGGCGCCGCCGCCAGCAACCCGACCGTCAGCGGGATCATGTAGATCCCGGCCCACAACGGTGTCTCGGAGAAGCTGTAGCCGTGCAGCGGGAGCCAGATCCCCTGGAGCCAGATGATCAGCATGAACATCAAGCCGCCGCGACTGAGTGAGGCGAGGAAGCTGGCCCCGTTGCCCGCGGAGAAGGCGCGGATGCGGAAGAGAGAGAGCCGGAACATCGGCTGCTTCACCCTGGTCTCCACGATCCCGAAGATGACGAGCACGAGGATGCCGCCCAAGATCTCGGCCAGCACCTCGGGGTTGGTCCAACCCATCGACTTCCCGCCGTAGGGCAGGAGGCCGTAGGTGATACCGACGAGCACGAGGATCAGTCCGGCCGCAAAAGTGAAATTCCCCAGCCAGTCGATCTTGGCGGGAGTGCGCGTCCCGCGTTCCTGCAGCTTCACGTAGGCGACGAGCGTGCCGAGGATCCCGAAAGGCACCGAGATCAGGAAGACGAGGTGCCACTCGACGGGTGCCAGCACCCCCCCGAGAACCAGTCCCACGAAGGAGCCGGCAATCGCCGCCGTGTTGTTGATGCCCAGACCCAGGCCACGCTGATCAGCGGGGAAGGCGTCGGTGATGATGGCCGAGGAGTTGGCGAAGAGCATGGCGCCGCCGACGCCCTGGCCGACGCGCATGACGATCAGATAGATGGCACCCGCAGTCCCCGTCAGCCAGGTCACCGCGAGAAGGACCGAGAATGCGGTGAAGATCACGAAGCCGAGGTTGAAGATCCTGACCCGGCCGAAGATGTCCCCGACCCGACCCAGCGTGACCACGAGCACGGCGAGGACCACCGTGAACCCCATCAGCATCCACAGCAAGTAGCCCGTATTGCCGGGAGTGAGCGGATTGAGCTGGATGCCTCGGAAGATGTCGGGGAGCGAGATGAGGACGATGGACTGGTTGATGAACACCATCAGCGTGCCCAGGGTCACCGTCGCGAGCGCGATCCAGCGGTAGGCGGACTGGTCCGGGACGGTCCCGAGGGGGGCCGAGCCGTTCCTCTCGGGCAGGGTCGCGGTGCTCACACCAAGAAGTTTAACGTTAACGTCAGGGTCATGGATCCGCGGCGGCCGATTCGCTCCCGACCAGGGCCGGGGCGGGGGCGGGGAGCGGCCCTACCCCCGCTCCCGCGTCGGGTCACCGACATCAGGACCGACGGCATGGGTGCTGGTGCCGTTCTCGAGGGCCACCGGGTCGGTGTCGGGTCGGACCGTCCCGGCGGCCTGACCCGTCCGCCGGCGCACGGTGCACTCTTGCCGTCCGGACGACGTCGGCACGACCGAATTGGTGGAAATCTGGAGGGCCAGGCTCTTCGGGGACCACGGCGCCCTGAACGACAAGCTGATCGGAGCGGCAGCGTGATGGCGTCCACCACGGCACACCAGAGGACCCACCTCGACGTCCTGATCGTGGGCGCGGGCTTGTCCGGCATCGGTGCCGGTCACTACCTGCAGACGGAGTGCCCTTGGGCCGACTACGCCATCTTCGAGGCCCGCGACACCGTGGGGGGAACCTGGGATCTCTTCCGCTACCCCGGGGTCCGTTCCGACTCGGACATGCACACGTTGGGCTACTCCTTCCGGCCGTGGGACGGCGAGAAGTCCATCGCCGACGGCGATTCGATCCTGCAGTACATCAAGGACACGGCGCGAGAGTCCGGCGTCGACTCCCACATCCGCTTCAATCACCGGATCACCGTCGCCGAATGGTCGACGCCGGACTCGCTCTGGCACATCACCGCGGAGCGGACGGACACTGGCGAGTCCATCCACCTGACCGCGGGCTTCCTCTTCTCGTGCAGCGGCTACTACCGCTACGACCACGGGTACCTGCCCGCTTTCGAAGGCATGCAGGACTTCGCCGGCACGATCGTGCACCCGCAGGACTGGCCCGAAGGACTCGACTTCGCCGGAAAGCGGGTCGTCGTCATCGGCAGCGGGGCGACCGCCGTCACGCTCGTTCCCGCGCTGGCCCGATCTGCAGCCCATGTGACCATGCTTCAGCGGTCCCCCACCTACATCGCGTCGCTACCTGAGAAGAGCCCCGTCGTCGCCATGCTGCGCAAACTCCTGCCAGCGAAACAGGCCGGCACCGCCGCCAAGTGGTTCCATGCCTTGCTGACGCAGGCCTTCTACCAAATCAGCCGGAAATACCCGAAGCTCGTCCGGCGCATGCTCATGAAGGGCTTGGTGCGCCAGCTCCCTTCGGGCTACGACATCGCCACCCACTTCACACCCCGCTACGACCCCTGGGACCAGCGCTTCTGCGCCGTGCCCAACGGCGACCTCTTCGAGGCCATCTCCGCCGGCACCGCATCGGTCGTGACCGACCGGATTGAGCGGTTCACCGTGAGCGGACTCCTCCTTACCTCGGGTCGCCAGCTCGAAGCGGACATCATCGTGACGGCCACCGGTCTCGAGTTGCTGTTCCTCGGCGGCATCGCACTCACGGTGGACGGCCGCGCCGTCGACCCGGCCACCAGGCTCACCTACAAGGGGATGATGATCGAGGGTGTGCCCAACCTGGCGGTGGCCATCGGGTACACGAACGCATCGTGGACGCTCAAGTGCGACCTGACGTGCGACTACGTCTGCCGTCTGTTGAACTACATGCGCGAGCGCGGGCTGGCGGCCTGCGTGCCGCGCAACCGGGACGCATCTGCCGCGGCCGGACCCATTCTGGGGTTGACGTCGGGGTACATCCAGCGTTCCGCCCATCTCCTCCCCAAGCAAGGGGCGACGTACCCCTGGCAGGTCCATCAGAGTTACCTGCGCGACTACCGCGCTCTGAAAATGAGCGACATCGAGGACTCCATCATGGAGTTCTCCGGGCCGGCAGTCCTGCCGACAACCCGCGAGCGTGTCGAGGCCTGAAAAGGAGGCGGAAGGACCCATGAGAGAGTTCAACGGACGTGTCGCGGCCGTCACCGGCGCCGGCTCGGGGATCGGGCGGGCGCTCGCCCGTGCGCTCGCTCAGCGGGGTTCGCACCTGGCGCTCGCCGACGTCGACGACTCGGGCCTCGCCGAAACGGTGGCGCAGTGCGAGGGCTTCGGCGTCAAGGTCACGGCGCAGCACCTCGACGTCGCCGACCGGGACGATGTCTATGCCTGGGCCGATCGGGTGGTCGCCGATCACGGCAAGGTCAACCTGGACATCAACAACGCCGGCGTGGCGCTGGGCGCCACCGTCGAGTCGATGTCCTACGAGGACTTCGAATGGCTCATGAACATCAACTTCTGGGGAGTGGTCTACGGGTCGAAGGCCTTCCTCCCGCATTTGAAGCGGTCCGGTGAAGGTCACATCGTGAACCTCTCGAGCGTCTTCGGGCTGATCAGCGTACCTTCGCAGTCCGCGTACAACGCAGCCAAGTTCGCCGTTCGTGGATTCACCGACTCCCTTCGCATGGAGCTCGACATCGAAGGCTCCAACGTCTCGGTGACGACGATCCATCCGGGAGGCATCAAGACCAACATCGTCCGCAACGCACGAATGGACGCCAGTGTCCGTGGCGCCGCGGGAGACCCCGAGAAGGCGGCGCGCGACTTCGAGCGGGCCTTCATCACCAGACCGGAGAAGGCCGCGGAGCAGATCCTCACCGCGGTGCGCCGTGATCGTCGACGCGCGCTCATTGGCCCTGACGCCAAGGCGATCGACCTTGTCTCGCGACTGCCGGCGACGCTGTACCAGAGCGCGCTGACCCGCGCTGCCGCGTCCCTACGGCGTGCGCCGACCCGACCGCGTCCCATCATCTGACACGGCGCGTCCGCCGAAGCCGTTGAGCGCGGCGCCGACGGCCAGTCGCCAGCGCCGCTCGACCGACTCGGTCGAGGTTCCGAGTCGATCGGCGACCTCGGCGAACGCCATGCCCTGGATGAGTGCGACGAGGACCTGCGCGACGTCTGTCTCGTCGCCTCGGAGCCGACCCGCCTCGATGCAGCGCCGTACACGACCCACCACGAAGCTCTGGACAGAGCTTGTCGAGGCGAGCTCGTCCGGACCCGGTGCGAAATCCGCAAACGGTCGCGAGAACATGACACCGGCCAACTCTCGATTGGCCCGAATGAAGCGGCGGTACACCGTGGCGAGCGTCCACACGTCTGCCAGTGGGTCAGAGGACTCGGCCGACGCCCCCAGCTCGCCCGAGAGTTGGCGGAACCCCTCGACGTAGAGCTCGCGCACCACGCCCGCCTTGTGCCCGAACAGCTCGTAGATCGCCGGCGCCGACGTGCCCGCCCGCGCCGCCAGCGCCCGCACCGTGAATCCGGCCACACCTTCCTCGGCGAGGAGTTCGGCGGCGGCCGCACCCACCCGTTCCCGGAGCTCCGGGGTTCGCTGCTTCGTCCGGGGCATCAGAGAGAGCCTGGTCGCAGCCCAGATTTCCACGGAGACAGAACCGAACCAATGTTTCGGAACATCGATTCAATATAGTCCGCCGGACCACCGGAACAGAGCTGCCACGGCGCTCTCGACGCGGTCGCTGATCCTTGCGAGGGCGAGAGGAACTGGACACCTGCCCTCATTCGACCCATGATCGACGTATGGAGCCTCCGTCCTTGGTCAAAACGGTGATCGGCTTCCCTGGCGCGGTCCTCCGCCTTCCCTCGTCTGCACTGGCGACACTCGATGCCATCAACGACGTCGCCGAACGGATGGACCGGCTCTTGACGTTGCTCGAACCGCTCCAGGGCGGGGTCAACAAGGCGGGTTCGGGCATCGACTTCGCCGCCCTCGGTATTTCGGGCGCCGTCTCCGGGTTGGAACAGGCCGTCGGGATACTGGACTCGTCGCTCCCCTCTCTTTCTGAATCCGCATCGGCACTCCGCTTCCTGACCGAACGACTCAGCGGGGTGGCGATGGAGTTGGCCGCCGAGCTGCCCAAGGCCACCCGGTCGCTGCAGGAGGTATCCCCGGAGCTGGCCAGTGTTGTCGGAATCTTCGACAACCGCTTCGCGCAACTCGACACGGTGGTCACCGAGTTGACGGGACTCATGCAGGCGGTCGTCGGAACCCTTCCTGGTATGCGACGCGACTCCCGCTCGACGTCGTCGAGCCCGGACGAGCCAGGCTGAGTCAAGGAGACTTCATGGGTGCCGCAGATCAGGACGCCGCGCTCGCACTGGTGAGGGCGACCTCGGTCCCCATCCATGACATCGGGTCGATGATCTATCTGAGCCCCGATGTCGCCAGGTGGGCTGGTGAGTGGGGCTGGGACAACCCCTTCGCCTTCTATTTCGGCGGACGCGGCGGCATGCTCGGCGAAGTGGGACCCGATGTCGTGACGTCCGCCTTCGGCTGGTTCGCCCCGAGCGCGGTGCAGGCCATGTTCTCCGAGGGCATCGGCGTTGCCGGTGCCACCGGCGCGGCAGCCAAGATGGCCGAGGCTCATGGGAAGTGGGGGGAGAAGCACTACGGAAGCGTCGAAGGAGTTGAGGAGATCGCAGACGTGGCCGAGGAGCTCGTGGACGGGCTCGAAGGATCCGCCATCCCCCTCTTCGTCGGGTGGCGCAATGCCGCCCGCTCCGGATCCGCCTCGGGACGGGCAGCCCAACTCATGCAGATCCTTCGCGAGTGGCGGGGCGGGATCCATTTGGTCGCGACCACCGCCGTCGGACTTTCGCCGCTCGAGGCGATCCTCACCAACGAAGGTCCCGGCCAGGCCAAGTTCTTCGGCTGGTCCGAGCCGTTCCCCGACTTCGCCGCCATAAAGGCGAAGCACGACGAGGCCGAGGAGATCACCGACCAGCTTTGTGCCTCGGCCCTGGCAGATGTGCTCGAATCTGAGAAGTACGCGCGCTTCGAGGCCGGGGTGACCTCCCTGCGCGCCGCCACCCCGTAAGCCCTGTCAGGGCCGCTCCCGGGGTAGAGCAGAACCGGGACAGGCTACAGTGAAGGGTTGCTCAGCGGCCGGCCAGACCGGCCGAGGGGCGCGACGGCAATGCCACGGACCTGTGGTGCAGCTCGGAGTGCACGCCGCCCTGTCAAGGCGGAGGTCGCGGGTTCAAATCCCGTCAGGTCCGCTGCCGAGTTCCGACCCGCCCCTGCTGGGCGGGGAAAGCTCGGTTACCCGGTCGGGTAGCTCAGTTGGTAGAGCGCGCGCCTGAAAAGCGTGAGGTCCGCGGATCGATGCCGCGCCCGACCAC
>CAWIYI010000024.1:0-242419 GCA_963840245.1 uncultured Acidimicrobiaceae bacterium | reverse complement strand
CCACGATTGCCGAGCCTAGGGAGGACTCGTGCGGCGTGCATGACCGAGTCGAGACCGCCGGTCCGATGTGGCCCCGCGGGCGCGGCGGGCCGCACCGGTCTCGAGACCAAGACGGTCGTCCGGATCGGGTCGATGTTTGGCCGCGCAGTGAGCTGGGCCGGCATCGAGGCTCTTCAGGATCGGCTCCGGGCGTGCCAAGACGTCGGAATTCACACGTTGATGGGGGTACCGTCCGGAGTGGAATTGATCTGGTCGAAGACGTCGCTGAACCGTACCTCCCACTCCTCCCTGGTCACAGAGCCGATGTGGGGTGTGCAGACGACGTTCTCCATGAGGAGACCCTCGCCCGTCGCCGGCGTCAGCCCGGTCGCTCCCGGCGGACGACCTCGTCGAGCTGTCCGCTCTCCACGTCGTAGACCAACCCCGCGATCAACCGCAGCCGGTCGAGGTAGGGCGTGCGGGCCAACAGGTCCACGTCCTCGCGTAGGGCCTCCGCATGGTCGTCGATCGGGAAGAAGCCCAGGTCGGCCCCCGTCAGCTCACGAAGCTGCGTGTCAGTGACGCCGACGAGGCCGCACTCGGTGTGCTGCATCACCACGGCGGTGTCCACCCCGAGGACGCCGCTCGAGAGGGCCAGGCTGCGCAACACGTCGTCGGTGACGCGTCCGCCGGCGTTTCGGATGACGTGCGCCTCTCCCAGATGGAGGCCGAGCACGGCGAAGACGTCGATGCGGGCGTCCATGCAGGTGACGACGGCCAGATGACGTCCGGGTCGTGGATCGGCGACGTTGGCGCGTGCCGCGGAGTACGCCTGGTTGGCGGCGAGGAGATCGGAGATGCGCGTCATGCGTCGCTGGACCGTACCAGCACGGGTTCCGGTCGCCTGTCGTCAGCCGGGCCGGCCGAAGCCTTCGCCGCCGTGCTGGTCGAGCGCCGGTACGGTCCGGGGGGTGCCGGGCAGTGGTAGCCGGATGGGGAACGGGGGGAACGGTGCTCCGGCCAGCATCCCCTGGCGGTCGAGCACCGGGGCCACGGGCACGCCGGCGGCGACCAGGCGGGTCACGAGTTCGTCCCGGGGCCGGGCGGCGATGGCCGCACCGATGGCGTGCTGCAACTCGGCGCCGCGCCTGCTCCGCTGGTCGAAGCCGAGCGGCGCCAGGTCCTCCAGATCCGAGCTCCTCGCAGAGGTGCGACCAGAAGTGCTGCTCGTTGACCACGCCGAGCGCGACCTGCCCCCCGTCGGACGTCCCGAAGAGCCCGTAGCCGGGCGTGGGCCCCGCCGATTCCTGCGCCTGACCCACGCCCGTCGTGCCGGCTCCCGCTGGTCCCGTCCAGGTGGCCAGCACGTCGGTCATGGAGATGTCGAGGTAGGTCCCCTCCCCAGTGGTGACGCGGCCCAGCACGGCGGCGCAGATCCCGAAGGCGGCGGTGAGCCCGGCGGCCAGGTCGGCGGTCGGGAGCGGCGGGACGGTCGTGGCCAGGCCGCCTTCGGGTGTCAGGGCGCCCGACCACGCCTGGTAGTTCACGTCGTGGCCGGGGAGCTCGGCGCGGGGGTCGTGTTGCCCGTAGCCGGAGATGGAGCAGTAGACGATGCCGGGGTTGACGACCCTTACGGCCGCCTCGTCGAGCCCCAACCTGGCCAGCACCCCGGGGCGGAAGCCCTCCACAAGGACGTCGGCCTCCGCCGCCAGCTCGAGCGCTCTCCTCCGCCCGGTCTCCTCCTTCAGGTCGAGCACCACGCTCCGCTTGCCCGCATTGACGGCTTCGAAGAGGCCGCTGTAGTGGCGCATCGGGTCACCCCCGGGCGGCTCGACCTTGAGCACGTCGGCGCCGAGGGGCACCAGCAGCGACGTCGCGTACGGCCCTGGACGCCAGATGCTCAGGTCCAGCACCCGGAGGCCGGAGAGGAACGCCGCGGTGGCTGCCATCGGCCCGAGTCTTGCAGCGGACGGCGGGTAGCCTCGCGTGAGTGCTGGGTTTCTTCTCGTTCACCGAGGTCACCGATCCCTCGGCCCACGAGGCCTACAACGCCTGGCACCAGCTCGACCATCTCCCCGAGCAGTTCACCATCGACGGCATCTCGTTCGGCCGCCGCTGGGTGCGCTCCCCCCGCTGCCGCGCGGCCGAGTCGGCGACCAGCACGCTGCTCGAGCCGTTCCACTACTTGACCCTGTACCTTCTCCGTGACGAGCAGGTGATCCCCGAATTCTTCGCGCTGGCCGAGCGGCTGCGCGCAGCCGACCGCTTCTTTGCGGCGCGACGTACCCTCTTGTCGGGACCCTTCGCCATTGTCGGCCGCTGGGCCGCCCCCCGCGTTGCCGTCTCGCCCGAGGCGGTTCCCTTCCGCCCCGCGCGCGGTGTTCACGTGGTCGTGGGCCCGGAGGTCGACGGCGCCGAGTTGGTGGACCACCACGGAGTCGCCGGTGCCTGGCAGTTCGCCGACCCCGAGCACGGCCGATACATCACCGTCGCCTTCGTCGACGGCGACCTGTGGCAGGCCTCGGCCGCCCTCGGGACCGCCGGCGCGGCGTCTCCCGAATGGGCCGGGCCCCTGGAGCGCGTCGATGCCTTTCGCTGGGACTGGTTCGCTACGCTGACGCCTCAATGACCAGTCAGAGCAAGTCGAAGGCCCAGCGGAGGGCCGAGAACCAGCGGCGCGCCGCCGAGAGGCGTGCCGCCGAGCGGCGCCAGAAGCGCGTCCGCATCGGCGTCCGTGTCGGTGGTGCCATCGTGGTGATTGCGCTCGTCGTCGTGGTCATCACCCAGCTGACCGGGGGCGGTTCGGGCAGCGTGCCGCCCCAGTTCAAGAATCCCCACGTCCCGGTGGAGGCCATCCCCGCATCCATGTCCTCCTCGTGGGTGCAGCCGCCGGCCGGGACGCCCGGTCCCGAGACCATCCCGGTCCCGAGCGGGCCGAAGCTGGCCACGCTGCTCAACTCGGCCACCGGCCAGGAGGTCAACGGGGTCCAGTGCCAGGCCGGCGAGAAGACGGTCGTCCACGTCCACACCCACCTGACCATCTTCGTGAACGGCAAGGCCCAGGTGATCCCCTACGGCATCGGCATTCCGGGGTTCCAGGCCGTGAGCACATCGTCGGGGCCCTTCGTCGAGACGGGGAGCTGTTTCTACTGGCTGCACGTGCACGCCAACGACGGGATCATCCACGTCGAGTCCCCGAGCACCACGCAGACGTTCACCCTGGGCCAGTTCTTCCAGGTATGGGGCATCCCACTCAGTAAGACCCAGGTCGGGTCGGCCACCGGGCCCGTGACGGTGTTCTTCACGTCGCCGGGGAAGAAGCCCGGCCTCTATACGGGCAACCCCAACGACCTCCCGCTGGGTGACCATTACCAGATCCAGCTGGTCGTCGGCACGCCCATCGTGGCCCCCGTCCAGGTGACCAACTGGGGCGGACTGTAGGTCGCTATTCGCTCCATGATCTCCGCCTACCCGACGTTCCACCGGTCGGTGGACTCGGCATTGTGGTCGCCCCCGAGCAGTGAGGCGAAGATCGCCGGCGCCTGATGCGGCAGGAGTGAGAGGTGGCCCTCGCCCGGGACGACGGTGACGGAGGCCTGGGGGATGTGGCGCTTGAGGAAGGCGCGGTAGCCCGGGGGCCCGGTCCGATCGTCGGCGCCCTCCCAGATGTGCACCGGGATCCCGATCTCCTCGAGTGCGAAGCCCCACGGCTCCCCGAAGATCCGGTAGTCCTGCACGCAGCCTTCCGTGCCCTGGCGCATCGCCTCCCGCACGAAGGCCAGCGCGTGGTCCGGCGGTCCCCACTCGGTGAGGACCGTCTGGTCCGCTGGCGGGAACGAACGCATGACGGCGCGGAACAGCCGCGCGTTGCTGGCGTTCACAACGCTGACCTTCATCAGCGCCGAGGCCAGCGACGGGGTCCGCCGGGTCAGGAGCAGCAGGGCGCGATCCTCCACGGAGAGCCCGCGGGTGGTGCCGTAGAGGTCCAGCGGCACGGCGCTCGAGAGGAGCGCCGCTGCGGTCACGCGGCCACCCATGCGGGCGGCACAGATGGCGGCGTAGGGGCCACCGGCGGACCAACCCATCACGGCGAACTCCTCGATCGCGAGGGCCCCGGTCAGGGACGTCACGTCGGCGGGCCAGTCGGTGAGCCGGCGTCGGGGCTGGTAGCTCGAGAGCCCCATGCCTGGCCGGTCGGGCGAGATGAGGCGGACTCCCTTGGCCACCGCGGCGGCGTGGGCCGGCGCCGCATCGAGCCGGGAGCTCAGGCCGCCGTGGAAGCTCAGGATCGGAAAGCCCGTGGGGACCCCGTACTCCTCGTAGGCCAGCACCCGTCCATCGGGCAACGTCACCGATCCGGTCACGCCTGGTTCGCCTGGTTCGCCGCCTCCACCGTGGCACGCGGGCAGGCGGGGCACCGGTGCCAGATGCGTCCCGGGTGAGCAGGTACCCGCACGAGAGCACGCTATAGGGTGCGGGCATGAGTCAGAACGTCGACGAATTGGTTGACAGGCTGCTGGCCGACTTTCCGCCGAGCACCACTCCCGCACAGGAGTTCCTCGGGCAGCAGTTCGACCGCGGACTGGCCTGGCTGCACTTCCCGCCCGGCTCGGGCGGGCTCGGGCTGACGCCGCGGGACCAACAGATGGCGCAGTCGCGGCTGAACGCGGGTGGCGCTCCTGTGGCCGGGGTGCGCAATCCCATCGGCTACGGCATGTGCGCGCCGACCATCGCCACCCACGGGACGCCCGAGCAGAAGGAGCGCTACCTCAGGCCGCTCTTCACCAACGAGGAGATCTGGTGTCAGCTGTTCAGCGAGCCTGGTGCAGGCTCCGACGTCGCCGGGCTGTCCACCCGCGCCGAGCGCGACGGCGAGGAATGGTTGCTGAACGGGCAGAAAGTGTGGACGACCCTGGCGCACATCTCGGCCTTCGGGCTGATCGTGGCGCGCACGAATCCCGACGTGCCCAAGCACAAGGGGATGACGGCGTTCCTGGTCGACATGAAGGCGCCGGGCGTCGAGGTGCGGCCGCTCTTCCAGATCACCGGCGAAGCGGAGTTCAACGAGGTCTTCTTCACCGACGTCCGGATGCCCGACTCGGCCCGCCTGGGCGGCGAGGGCGAGGGATGGCGCGTCGCGGTGACGACGCTGATGAACGAACGGGTCTCCATCGGCGGTGCGGTCACGCGGCGCGGCGGCGGACCCGTGGCGGAAGCCATCAAGATCTGGAAGAAGCGCTGGCAGGGCGACACCTCGGCGCACGCCCTCGCACTGCGCGATCGGCTCGTCTCGAGCTACATCCGGATGGAGGCGCTCTCCATGACCAACGCCCGCGCCGCACAGACACGTAGGGCCGGCACACCCGGACCCGAGGGCTCGGTGGCCAAGCTCGCGTACGCCGAGGAGAACAAGCGGATCTACGACCTCTGCATGGATCTCCTGGGGAACGACGCCATGCTGTTCCCGGCCGGCTACCCCATGGTGCGCCCGGATCTGGTGGGCATGGGCTCGCCCGACGTGCACAAGATGTTCCTGCGGGTCCGGGCGAACTCCATCGAGGGGGGGACCTCCGAGGTGATGCGCAACATCCTCGGTGAGCGCGTGCTCGGCCTCCCGGGCGACGTCCGCACCGACAAGGAACTGCCCTGGAAGGACGTCCCGCGCAGCTGAGCGCGAGCCGGTCGTGACGGGATCCGGCCACCGGGCCGAGAAGCGCGCCGTGGGCGAGGCCGCGGCGGCGCTGGTCGAGGACGGGATGTGGGTCGGCCTGGGGACCGGTTCCACCGTGGCCGAGCTCGTGCCGGCGCTCGGGGCGCGCCGGTTGGACATCACGTGTGTCGCGACATCGCCGGCCACCGCAGAGCTCGCCGGCGCCGTGGGGCTCGACGTCAGACCCTTCACCGACGTCGAGCGACTCGACCTGACCATTGACGGGGCCGACCAGGTCGACCCCGTCGGCTGGCTGATCAAGGGTGGGGGAGGGGCGCACACCCGCGAGAGGATCGTGGCCGCGGCGGCGGATCGCTTCGTGGTCATCGTGTCCTCCGACAAGCCGGTCGACCGCCTGCATCCCCCGGTCCCTTTGGAGCTCCTGGCCTTCGGGCTGGCGGCCACCCTGCACACGCTCCGCGGCGCGGTGCTGCGGAATGCCCCGCTGACGCCGGACGGCGGCGTACTCGCCGACTACCACGGGGATTTCGACGATCCCGCCCGTCTGGCCGCCATGCTCGACGCGGTGCCCGGCGTCGTGGCCCACGGCCTGTTCCAGCCCTCCCTCGTCTCCAGCGTGCTCATCGCACGGGACAACGAGGTCGACGTCCGTCAGATGGGCTGACGCACCTCGGTCGTCAGCTCGCCGGCGTGAACGTGACCGGCAGCGAGGTGGGGGAGCGGAAGATGTCGCCGCGGATGTGCGGATCGGTGTTGCCCGGGTCGAGGGCCAGGTCGGGCAGGCGGTCGAAGACGCGGTTGAGCAGCGCCCGCGTCTCGAGCCGGGCGAGATGCATCCCCAGGCACATGTGCGGCCCGTGGGCGAACGCGATGTGGGGGATGGCGGGCCGGAAGATGTCGAAGGTCTCGGGGTCCTCCCACCTGGTCTCGTCGTGGTTGGCCGAGCCGATGTGGGGCGAGATGCTCTCGTCGGGGCCGATGGTGACGCCGCCGAGCTCGACCTCGCAGGTCGTGGTCCGGTTGATGCTGAGCAGCGGGGGCTCGTAGCGCAGGCCCTCCTCAATGGCCTGGGGCAGCAGCGAGCGGTCGGCCCGTACCGCGTCGAGCTGCTCGGGATGCGTGAGGAGCAGGTAGAGCAGGTTGCCCGACGAGCGGTAGGTCGTCTCGGCCCCTGCGGGCAGCAGGAGGCGCAGGAAGGAGTAGATGGCCTCGTCCGTCAGCTTCTCGCCGTCGACCTCGGCCGAGACCAGGTCGCTGATCACGTCCTCGGCGGGGCGGGCACGCCGGTCGGCCACGACGCCGGCGAAGTACTCGCGCAGCGCCTCCGAGGCGGCGATGCCGCGGTCGATGTCCGCCACCAGGCTGATGAGCTCGACCGACCAGCGCTGGAATTGCGGGAAGTCCTCTTCGGGGAGGCCGAGCAGGCGCGCGATCACGCGGACCGGGAACTCGAAGGTCAGCTGGCGTACCAGGTCTGCCTCGCCGTCCGCGGCGAAGCGGTCGATCTGCTCGTCGATGATCGGGCGGATGAACTCGGGCTCCCAGCGGGCCAGCGCCTTCTCGCGGAAGGCGTGGGCCACCAGGTTGCGGTGGCTGCGGTGCTCGGGGTCGTCCATGCCCAGGATCATGTGGCCCATGACCATGCCGATGGTCACGTCATAGCCGGTCGAGGTGAACGTCTTGGCGTCCCGCAAGATCCGCGAGCAGTCGTCGTAGCGGTAGGCGATCCATCCCGGCTCGACCTCGATGCCCTCGGGCAGCGCGTCGGGGTTCATGGTCAGGCCCTTTTGGACGGGCGTGTCGCGTCGCTTGGCCAAGAGGTCGGGGTAGGGGTCCCGCGTGGTGCCGGCCACCGCGTCGTCGAAGGCACTGAACGGGTCGTACTCCTGAGCGTCTGATAGTGCCATGGCGCGATTCCCTCCCACGGGGTGTTCTGTGACGGTGGTGTCAGGTTACGGCGCGCGACCACGGCGGCGCACACCATCCGATCCGGGGGCGGCCCCGGCCGCCGAGGGCGTAGGCTCCCGCCTGCATGCAGGCGCTCCGTACCCCCGATGACCGCTTCGCCGACCTGCCCGGATACGACTTCTCCCCGCACTACGCCGAGGTGGCCGACTCGGAGGGGAGCACGCTGCGGGTGCACTACCTGCGGGAGGGGGACCGCTCGGCGCCGGTCGTGCTCCTGATGCACGGCGAGCCCTCGTGGTCGTACCTCTACCGCAAGATGATCCCGGTCCTGACGGGCGCCGGCCTCCAGATAGTGGCCCCCGACCTGGTCGGCTTCGGGCGATCGGACAAGCCGGCCGAGCGCGACGACTACACGTTCGCCCGCCACGTGGAGTGGATGCGCGAGCTGCTGTTCGACCGGCTCGACCTCGGAGCGATCACCCTGGTCGGCCAGGACTGGGGCGGGCTCATCGGCCTACGCCTGGTCGGTGAGCATCCCGAGCGCTTCGCGCGGGTCGTGGCCGCGAACACCTCCCTGCCCACGGGCGACACCAATCCCGGCGACGCCTTCTTCGCCTGGCAGCGGTTCTCTCAGGAGGTCGAGACGTTTCCCACCGGCGGCATCGTCCGCGGCGGCTGCGCCAAGCCGGTAGCACCCGAGGTCGAGGCGGCCTACGACGCGCCCTTCCCCGACGAGTCCTACAAGTCGGGGGCGCGCCAGTTCCCGCTGCTCGTGCCGTCCCGGCCCGACGACCCGGCCCACGACGCCAACGTGGCGGCCTGGGTGGGCCTGGCCGCGTTCGAGCGGCCCTTCCTGTGTGCCTTCAGTGACAGCGACCCCATCACCAAAGGGGCGGACCGCGGCCTCAAGGAGCGGATCGCCGGTGCGCAGGGGCAGCCCCACACGACGATCGTCGGCGGCGGGCACTTCCTCCAGGAGGACTGCGGAGAGGAGCTGGCCGAGGTCGTGGTTTCGTTCGTCACAGCCACACCGTGAGCGGGCACACCGTGAGCGAGCACGACGTCGTCATCGTCGGGGCCGGGTTCTCCGGCATCGGGATGGCGGCGCGCCTCCGCTCCATGGGCATGGAGGACTTCGTCGTCCTCGACCGGGCCAACGACCTGGGCGGCACGTGGCGGGACAACTCCTACCCGGGTGCCTCATGCGACGTGCCCTCGAACCTGTACTCATTTTCCTTCGCCCTCAATCCCGACTGGTCGCGCTCGTTCTCCCCGCAGACCGAGATCTGGGACTACCTCCGTGCCTGCGTCGACCGCTTCGAGGTGGGGGGACACCTGCGCTTCGGCCGGACCGTCGACGAGGCGCGCTGGGACGACGGCACGGCGCGATGGGTGGTCCGGACGACGGGGGGAGAGGAGTACGTCGCCCCGGTGCTGGTGTGGGCGACCGGGCCGCTGAGCGAGCCGTCGATCCCGGAGCTCCCGGGCCTGGCGGAATTCCGCGGCAAGGTCTTCCACTCCGCCCGCTGGGAGCACGGGTTCGACCTGACCGGGAAACGGGTCTGCGTCGTCGGCACCGGGGCCTCGGCGATCCAGTTCGTGCCGCAGATCGCACCGGTCGTCGAGCACTTGTACCTCCACCAGCGGACACCTCCCTTCGTCGTCCCCCGGCGCGACCGGGCCGTCTCGGGCCTCCGCAAGCTCGCCTACCGCAAGGCTCCGCTGCTCCAGCGCCTGTCCCGGCTCCGCATCTACACGATGTTCGAGTCGCTGCTGTCGGTCTTCGTCGGGCAGGGGGACCGGCGAAAGGCCGCCGTCCGGAAGGTCGCTCTCGACCACTTGGCCAAGCAGGTGCCCGACGAGGCGCTGCGCGAGAAGCTCACGCCGGACTACGAGCCCGGCTGCAAGCGCCTCCTGCTCTCCGACGACTACTACCCGTCGCTGAACCGGCCGAACGTAGAGGTGGTGGAGTCACCGGTGGCCTCGTTCACCGCGCACGAGGTGGTGGGACAGGACGGCATCGCCCGCCCGGTCGACGTCGTGATCATGGGCACTGGCTTCGAGGCGGCTGAGCCGCCCTACGCGGAGCACATCCTCGGAAAAGGGGGAGTCCGGTTGGCCGAGGTCTGGAAGGCGAACGGTGTCGAGGCCTACGCCGGATCCACCGTGGCCGGCTTCCCGAACCTGTTCCTGATGATCGGGCCCAACTCGACCCTGGCCCACAACTCCATGATCTACATGATCGAGTCGCACATCAACTACATCGCCAGCGCGCTGGACTTCATGCGCCGCCCCGGCGTGCGGGTGGTCGAGGTCAAGCCCGGGGTGCAGCAGCGCTACAACGAGCGCCTGCAGGCCCGACTCGAGCATTCCGTCTGGGTCGAGGGCGGGTGCGGGAGCTGGTACCTCGACCACCGGGGCCGGAACACCACACTGTGGCCCGATCACACCTGGAAGTTCCGCCGGCTGACCCGGCGCTTTCACCCCGGCGAGTACACCGTCCGCGCGTAGGCCCGCAGCGCCAGCGTGCACAGCACGGCCGCAAAGAGGGCGAGCACCCCGATCTCGGGCAGGACCGCGATGAGCCCGTCGTGGTCGTAGATCAGCTTGACGAACGCGTCCATGGCCCAGGCCTGGGGCACCACGTGGCCGACCCCCCGGACCACCGGCCCGACCACGTCGAGCGGGTACATGCAGCCGCCCAACAGTCCGCCCACGATGCCGAGCACCACCGCGAGAGAGATCGCCTGCTCCTCGGTGTGCGAGCGCATGCTCACGAGCGCGGTCGCGCCCGCGTAGGCGAGCGACAGCATGGCGAGGACGAGGAACACCCCGGCGGGGTCGCCCCAGTGCACCCCGAAGAGCAGCCGCCCGACCACCAGGAGCCCGACGCTCTGCGCCGCCGCGACGCACAGGCTCGTGGCGATGAGGGCAGCCACGACCGACCGCCGCCGCACCGGTGCGGCGGCCAGCCGGTTCATCAGGCCGAGCCGGCGGGACTCGACCACACCCGAGGACAGCAGGAGCACCGTGATGCCGAGGAACAGGACGAGGTCGGCCGGGGCGACGTAGGAAAAGGGGCTGAGCGCGGCGGGCACATCGGCATGGGCGAGGGTCACGTCCGTCACGCTCGTGTGGGTGCCCTCGGCGGCGATGAGGTCGAGCAGTGCCACCACGTCCGTGCGGGCCTGCACCGCGCTCGCCGACGCCGACTCGCTCACGAAGTCGACTCGTTGCACACCCGCGGCCCGCCGGCAGGCCGACGAGGCCGGCGACGACCCGCCCCCGCAGGATGTCGTCGCCCAACTGGGCCCGGTTGGGCTCGATCCGCACCTTGAGGTCGTCGGTGCTGGCCACCAGGTGGACGAACCGTGGGGACGGGTGCACGAGGCCGATGGGCTCCTTGGGGCTCCCGGCCAGCAAGCCCGTGACGAGAATGAAGAGAACCGGGAACACCGCAGCGACGAAGAGGTAACGCCGGTCGCCGACGGCCCGGCGCAGGTTCACCCGGATGATCGGGATCACGACGTCACCATCCGGCGTACCCGTGCCATGGCCAGTCCACCGGTCACGAGGCCGATGAGGCACAGGACGAGGAAGGGTCCGACCACCGCCGACGCCGGGTCGCGCAAGAGCGCCAGGCGTCCGAACCCGACCAGGGCCCAGCCGTTCGGCGTCCCGAGGCTGAGCACCTGGAGCGGCTCGGGTAGGGCGCCGGGCGGGAGCAGGTTGCCCCCCAACAGCGCCAGCACGAGCCCGACCACCAGGGAGGCGGCAAAGGCCTCCTGGGGCGTCCGGGCGAACGAGGTGAGGAACGCGCCGAGGCCGCACACGGCAGCGGTGGCGCCGATGCACATCAAGAGCACGCCCAGCGGGTCACCCCAGTCCGCGCCGAAGACGCCCGCCGTCACGCCCCAGACGAGGAGTATGGACGTGAGCCCGGTGAGGGCGATCGCCAGGAGCTTGCCCCACACAATGACGCTCGGCCTGATCGGCGCGGCGGCGAGCCGGGCGAGCGTCCCCGTCGACCGCTCCATCAAGAGGGAGCGCATCCCGAGCCCGCCCCCGATGAAGAGGAACACCACGGCGATGGATGGCGCGAAGTAGTCGAGGACGGCCTTGCCGCGGTTGCCGAGCGTGCTCGCCGAGACCGAGAGGGCCGCCTCGTCGGTGGCCGTCCCGCGCTGGAGGCGGCCGGCGTACATCCGGCTGGCCAGGCCCGCCGCCAGCGACTCGGCGTACTCCTGCCCGATCAGCGCGTTGGCGCGGTCCACGATGTCGAACCCCGGGGAGGGCGTGGCGCCCGGGGCCACCATCGGGATGAGGAGGTGCGAGAGGCTCTTGTGGCCCCGGGAGATCACCACGCCGCCGGCCAGGGCGCCGTCCGCCACGGCGCGCCTGACGGCCGTCTCGCTCGGGACGACCCGGACGACGACGTTGCCGGGCAGCTGGCTCGCGTGCACCGCGGCCCGCACGAGGGCGGGGGAGGCGCCCGACACCCCGATGGACTGCACGCCGCCGGTCGACTTGCCGGCGAAGGCGAAGCCGAGGATCGCTGCGATGGCCAGCGGCGCGACCAGGCACGTGATCACGGCCGAGCGGTCGCGTACCCGTCGGCGCAATTCGTTGAGGGTGATGACGGCCCCGGTCAGCCCCCACGCTCCTGGCCCTGGCGACGTGACCGCACCGAAAAAAACTAGCTGTGAAGGTGGTGATCGCGCGGGCGCCCGTGCGCATCGAACCGGGAAGCGGTACGAACCCGTCCGTCCCCTCGCGCGTGGAGCGGGCCACTCGACGACGTGCCATGCTCGCGTCGACGTCGAGAGTGCGGAGGTTGCGCGCGTGGCACGAGTGGAATTCGGGGGGAAGATCGGCAACGATTGGCGCGACTCGGAGCCGTGGTGGCCGCCCGTGCCCACTCCGCCCGACGGCGCGCCGAACGTCGTGCTCGTCGTCCTCGACGACGTCGGCTTCGCTCAGCTCGGGTGCTACGGGTCCGACATCGAGACGCCGGTGATCGACCGCCTCGCCGCCGACGGGGTCCGGTTGACCAACTTCCACACCACCGCGCTGTGCTCGCCCACGCGGGCCTGCCTGCTCACGGGGAGGAATCATCACCGCAGCGGCATGGGACGGGTGGCCGACCTCGCCTCAGGCTTTCCCGGGTACTGGGGCAGGCCACCACGCGAGAACGGCTTCCTCTCAGAGATCCTGCGCGCCACCGGGTACGCGACGTACGCGGTGGGGAAGTGGCACCTCAGCCCCGAGGGCGAGACGAACATGGCCAACTCGCGGGCGACCTGGCCGCTCGGGCGCGGCTTCGACCGCTGGTACGGCTTCCACGGCGGCGAGACGCATCAATTCGTGCCCGCGCTGTACCACGACAACCACGCCGTGCGACCGCCCCGCCCGGTCGAGGACGGCTACCACCTCAGTGCCGACCTGGCCGACCGGGCCATCGAGTTCCTGGGTGACCTGCGCGCCGTGGACGACGAGCTGCCCTTCTTTCTCTACTTCGCCACCGGGGCCTGCCACTCGCCGCATCACGCGCCCACCGAGTGGATCGAGCACTACAAGGGTCGCTTCGGGCAGGGGTGGGACCGCTGGCGCGACCAGACCTTCGCCCGCCAGCTGGCCGAGGGCATCGTCCCCGAGGGCACGGTGCTCACCCCCCGCCCTCCCTGGGTCCCGAGCTGGGACAGCCTGGACGCCGAGCAGCGGGTGCTCGCCGAGCGCTTCATGGAGTGCTTCGCCGCCTTCCTCTCGTACACCGATCAGCAGATCGGGCGGGTGCTCGACTTCGTCGAGGAGGTGGGTGACGCCGACGACACCGTCGTGATCGTGGTGTCGGACAACGGCGCCAGCTCGGAGGGCGGCAAGGACGGCACCATCAACGAAGGCCGCTTGTCCAACTTCGAGGGCGCCGGCGTCGACGAGATGTACCGGCGCATCGACGAGATCGGCGGTCCGCTGAGCCACAACAACTACCCGTGGGGCTGGACGATGGCGGGGAACACCCCCTTCAAGCGCTGGAAGCGCGAGGTGCACGAGGGTGGCGTCGCCGACCCGTGCATCGTGCGCCTCCCCGCCGGCCGGGGCGGTTCTGTCGGCCTGCGCCGGCAGTACGCCCACGCCGTGGACATCCTGCCGACGGTGCTCGAGCTGGCCGGCGTGGCCCCGCCCGGGGAGATCGACGGGATCGAGCAGTCACACCTCGACGGCACCAGCTTCGCCTACGTGCTCGGCGAAGGCGCAGAGCGCGCCCCGGGCCGCCACCACACCCAGCACTTCGAGATGCTCGGGTCCCGCGCCATCTACCACGACGGCTGGAAGGCGGTGACCTACCATCCCGTCGGCCCCGTCTACGACGACGGACTGAGCAACAGCGCCCCGTTCGACGACGACGCCTGGGAGCTCTACCACGTTGCCGAGGACGTCTCGGAGGCGCACGACCGCGCCACCGAATTCCCCGAGAAGGTGGCCGAGCTGGTGGCGTTGTGGTGGGAGGAGGCACGCCGCAACGACGTGCTGCCCCTCGACAACCGGGTCCTCGATGCCATGGTGCACAAGCACGACCGTCGCCGGCCCCAGGAGACCTACCGCTACTTCCAGGGCGGCGCCCCCGTGCCCGAGTGGGTCGCCGTCGACGTCCGCAACCGCTCGCACGCCATTTCGCTGCTGGTCGACGTGCCGGGCGGGGTGGAACCCGACGGCACCCTGCTCGCCCTCGGCTGCGCGCTCGGGGGCTGGTCGCTCCACGTCCACGGGGGACGGCTGCGCTACGTCCACAACCTGCACGGTCAGCGGCTCTACGAGGTCACGGCCCAACGTGGGCTCGATCCGGGACGCCACGAGCTCGAGTTCCGCTTCGAGTGGGACGAGCTACTCGGCGGCACCGCGTCGCTCGTCCAGGACGGCGACGTCGTCGGGACCGGCAAGGTCAAGCGATTCACGCCCGTCGCCTTCAACGAGGTGATGATCGGGCTGACCTGTGGCTACGAGTGGGGTCCATCGGTGGGCGGCGACTACACGGCGCCCTTCGCGTTCAACGGCACGATCCTGCGGGCCGAGGTGTCGGCCACCGGCCCGGTGGTCCGTGATCCCGTCGCCGAAGTGGCGGCGATCCTGGCCGCCCAGTGAGCCGAGGCGTCCCCCGCCTCCCCGCTTACTCGAAGCTCGGTCGCCGGTCCCGGGTGCGCTTCAGCTCGAAGAAACCGTCGGTGCCCGTGCACAGCAGGACCCCGTCCCACAGCCGGCCGGCCGCCTCGCCCTTGGGCGCCGGCGTGACCACAGGCCCGAAGATGGCCGTCCCGTTGTAGTGGATCAGCGGCGTGCCGACGTCGCCGCCCACGGGCTCCATGCCGGTGTTGTGGGACTCCTCGAGCGCGGCGTCGAACTCCTCGGAGTTGGCCGCCTCGGCGAGGGAGGCCGGGAGGCCCAGCTCGGCCAGCGCCTCGGCGATGATGACGTCCCCCTGACCGTCGGCCAGCCCCCGCTTTTCGAGGTGGATGCGGTTGCCCAGCGCCGTGTAGAGCGGGAGCAGGATGTCGGCCCCCTTCATCTGCTCCGCCGCGATGCAGACCCGCACCGGGCCCTTGGCCAGGGCGAGGCGCGCCTTGTACTCGTCGGAGAGCCCGTCCCGCCCGGCGTTCAGGATGGCCAACGACATCACGTGCCACTGCGTCGTGATGTCGCGCACCTGCTCGACCTCGAGCATCCAGCGCGAGGTGATCCACGCCCATGGGCACAGGGGGTCGAACCAGAAGTCTGCTGTGTCGGTCATGGGATACCTCCGTCGACGCGCAGGATGGCGCCGGTCGTGTAGGACGATGCGTCGGTTGCGAAGTAGAGCGCGGCGCCGACGATCTCGTCGGGTTGGCCGGCCCGCCGCAGGGCGTGGTGCGGCATGCCGCGCTCGAGGATGGCGGGGTCCCAGGCCTTCGCGATGTCGGTGAGGAACGGGCCTGCCATGATGCAGTTGACCCGCACCGTCGGCCCGAACGCCTTGGCGAAGCCCTCGGTCAGCGTGTTGAGCCCCGCCTTGGCGGCGTCGTAGGGCAGCATGCCCGGGGCGGGGCGGAGAGAGCCAGTGCTCGAGACGTTGATGATGGATCCACCATACGGGCCGTCCGCCATCCTCGTGCCGACGAGCGCGGTGAGTCGGAACGGGCCTTTGAGGTTGACCCCGAGCACCTTGTCCCACAGCTCCTCGTTCACGGCGGCGAGGTCGGGGTAGAGGGGCGACATGCCGGCGTTGTTGACCAGCACGTCGACGTGGCCGAACGCGGCGTAGGACTGCTCCACGAGGTCGTCGAGCTCGTCCCAGTGCCCGACGTGGCAGGCCACCGGCAGGGCCTGCCGGCCCTTGGCCTCGACCTCGGATGCCACGGCCCGGCACGACTCGATCTTGCGGCTGGCCACGATGATGTCGGCCCCGGCGTCGGCGAAGGCCAGCACCATGGAGCGCCCCAGGCCCCGGCTGCCGCCCGTGACCAGCGCGACCTTGCCGGCCAGCGGTCCGTCCGTCACTGCAGCAGCTCCGCGACGGCATGGGTGACGGCCTTGGCCATCGGGATGTTGAGGGATTCGTTGGGCCCGTGGGCGTTGGAATGCGGTCCGAGGACGCCGGTCGCCACGAACTGGGTGCCGGGGAAACCCTTCTGCAGGTCGGCCAGGAACGGGATGGAGCCGCCCTCGCCCACGAGGCCGTGCGCGTGCCCGAAGCGCTCCTTGGAGACGGCCGACAACGTGGCGGCCAGCCCGGGATCGAGTGGAGGGGCGATCCACCCCTGGGCGGCCGACTCCATGTCGATGGTGATGTGCGCGCCTTCGTCGGTGCGGATGGCCGAGATCAGGGCGTCGGTCGCCGCCTGCGCGTCCACGTCCGGCGGCAGTCGCAGCGACAGCTTGAGCGTGGTCGAGGGACGCAGCACGTTGCCGCCGTCCACGGGCTTGGGCAGCCCGTCGGCGCCCGTGACCTCGAGGGCGGCACCCCAGGTGCGCGCCACGAGACGCTCGACCGGGTCCGGCGTGAGCAGGCGCAGGCCGTCGACGATCGGCGCCGCGCTGTCGGGGAACTCCGCCGCCACGTCCACGAGGTTGGCCCGGAGCGCCTCGGGGATCCCCGCCCCCAGCAATTCCGGCAGGAGGATGCGGCCGGTCTCCTCTTCCTCGATCGCGGAGAGAATGCGGCGCAGGATCCGGAACGACGACGGCACGACACCGCCCGCCACGCCGCTGTGGACGCCTTCGGTGAGGACGTCCACCCGCACGGTCGCCACGAGGCACCCGCGCAACGACGTCGTCAGCCAGAGCCGGTCGTAGCTGAGCCCGCCCGAGTCGAGGCAGATGACGAGACGGGGGGTGCCGATGCGCTCCTCGAGGTTCTCGAGATGGGCCGTCAGGTCCGGGCTGCCGCTCTCCTCGCTCGCCTCGATGAGGATGAGCACGCGGCCGTGCCCGCCGCCCGCCGCCAGCAGACCCGTCACGGCGGCAAACGTCGCGTAGCCGTCGTCCGCCGTGCCCCGGCCGTAGAGGAGGTCGCCCTCGCGCACCGGCTCGTAGGGCCCGAGCCCGCTGCGCCACTCGCCGAGCGGGGGCTGCTTGTCCATGTGGCCGTAGATGACGACGGGGTCGCCCGTGCCGCCGTTGTCGATCAACAGGAGCGGCGTGCGACCCGGCAGCTGAATGATCTCGACCGCCAGCGCGGGGTCCTGGTCCCGCACCCAGGCCGCCAGGAGCTCGGCGGCCTCGGTGATCGCGCCGCGCTCGGCCCAGTCGGGATCGAAGGCGGGGGAGAGGCACGGTATGCGGGTGTACTCGCTGAGGGCGGGGAGGACTGTGTCCTCCCAGGCGGCGTCGACATCGATCATGCGGTGGTCACGCCTCGGTGATCTCGGCCAGGCGGTCGAGCGTCTTTGACATGGCGGAGGCCGTGTGCTCGCCGACCTTGGGGTGCTTCAGGAAGAAGGCCTGCTTGTCCTGGGAGATGTCCCAGGACTCGGTGACCAACGTGCCGCCGTCGACCGGCTCGAACTCGTAGCGCCAGATGCGCCCACCGAGGAAACGGCCGAGGGGCCCGGACTGGACGGTCTTCCAGGCGATCCGACGGTCCTGCTCGAACTCGATCACCGTGTTGGACATGGAGTAGGGCAGGCCCATCTTCATGGACATGCCGAAGGTCGAGCCCAGCGTCAGCTCGCGCGCGGCGCCGTCCTTGGCCTTGACCAGCTGGCCCGAACCGTCGATCTCGGGATGTCGGGTGGCGTCGGCCACCACGGCGAAGAGCGACGCCGCGGAGGCGTTGATGACCCGGTCCACGCTGACCACGGTGGTGCCTGCGCCGTTCCCTGCCCTCTCTGCCATGGGTGCGACCTCCGGTTCGTCGGGCTCAGCTGTGGAGACTAGATGGCGTGCGCCACCAGATCGCCCAGCTGCACCCACTCGAGGCTGGCCGCATGGGTCGAAGCCAGCACGACGGGTGGAGCCATGCCCGCCTCGAAGGCCTCCTGCCAGCGGGCCGCGCACAGGCACCACTGGTCGCCCGGCTGCAGCCCGTCGAAGCCGAACTCCGGGTGCGGGGTCGACAGGTCGTTGCCCACCGACGCCGAGAACTCCAGGAATTCGGACGTGACCCGGGTGCAGACCGTGTGGACGCCGACGTCCTCGGCCCCCGTGTTGCAGCAGCCGTCCCGGTAGAAGCCGGTGACGGGATCGAAATTGCAGGGTTGGAGATCTTCGCCGAGGACGTTCTGCGCCATGGCCCATTTGAGCACGACCCCGGCACCTGTCCCCCAACCGGCCGCCGCCCGGCGGCGGCGCCGGCTCAGGCGAACGCGTCGCCCTGGTAGCGGTCGACCCAGGCGAACGTGCCGACGGGCGCACGCGTCAACCGGCGTGGGGCCGCCACCGGGCGCCCGAGCACCACCAGGGATGCGACGACGACCGTGTCGGGGATGCCGAACAGCGCGCGCACGTCGTCCTCGCGCCGCACCGGCATGGTGGTCATGACCCCGCCGAGGCCCTCGGCCCGTGCCGCGAGCAGCAGGCTCCAGACGAACGGGTAGATGGAGGCGCCGCCGGCGAGGGTGTAGCGGGGCAGGTCGCGGTCGATCGCGGCGAGCGCCGCCAGGTCGGCCAGGACGAGGAGGAGGGCGGGCGCGGCATCGAGGGTCTCGGCGAAACCGGGTGGTGCGGCCGCCGCCGCCTCGGCGAGCTGCGGCGCGTCGGCGATGGCCGCCGCCTCGGCGGCGCGGTCGGTGACCGGTGCCCAGGGCACCAAACCGGCCGACGCCATGGCCAGGTACTCGTACCAACCGCTCAGGTAGAGATCGCGCAACGCCGTGCGGGTGGCCGGGTCCTTGACCACGATGACGCGCCAGCCCTGACGGTTGCCGCCGCTGGGAGCGAAGCGGGCCGTGTCGAGGAGGCGGGCCAGCGACGTCGTCGCCGACCGGCTCGGGGAGGAATTGGCGGACGGCGCCGGTGCTGCGCAGGGTGTCGACGAGGTCCAGGTCCACGGGTTGCCCACCGTAGCGGCCGGTGGGTAAGTGTGGAGGCGTGAGGAAGGTCTCCGATTGGCCGCTCGTGGTGGCCCCCATGGCGGGTGGGCCCTCGACCGTCGAGTTGGTGGCGGCGACCGCCGGGGTTGGTGCGCTGGCCTTCCTGGCCGGCGGCTACAAGTCGGCGGCCGGCCTGGCGGAGGAGATGGCCGGGGTCGCGGCGGCGGGCGTCGACGAGTTCGGCGTGAACCTGTTCGTCCCGGGCGGACCCACGGCCGATCCCTCGGGCCTGGCCGAGTACATGGCGCAGCTCGAGCCCGATGCCGCTGCCCTCGGGGCCGCGGTGGGCGAGCCCTCGTGGGACGACGACGACTACGCGGCCAAGGTCGACGTCGTGCTGGCCGCGGCGCCCGCCGCGGTGAGCTTCACCTTCGGCCTCCCCGACGCCGAGGTCGTCCGGTCACTGCAGGCGGCGGGCTCCGCCGTCCTCCTCACGGTGACGACACCGGAAGAGGCGGTGCGGGCGCTGCGGGTGGGGCCGGACGCGCTGTGCCTGCAGGGTGCCGAGGCGGGGGCGCACCGGGGCAGCCTGGTCAACGACGACCGTCCGGACGAGGACCGGCCGATCCGGGCGCTTCTCGCCGCGGTGCGCCGGCGCACCCTGGTCCCCTTGGTGGCCGCGGGCGGGGTCGGCAAGCCCGCGGACGTGGCCGACCTGCTGGCCCGGGGCGCCGACGTGGTCCAGGCCGGGACAGCCTTCCTGCGCTGCCCCGAGAGTGGCGCGCCGGCGGCGCAGAAGGACGCCCTCGCCGACCCCGCGTTCGCCGAGACCGCGGTCACGCGGGCGTTCAGCGGCCGGCGGGCCCGCGCGCTCGTCAACGCCATGGCGAAGGATCACCCCGGCGCGCCGGCGGCCTACCCCGAGATCAACAACGCCACCCGACCGCTGCGTGCCGCGGCAGCCCGTGCCAACGACCCCCAGCACATGAGCCTGTACGCGGGGACGGCGTTCCGTCAGGCCGAGGCGCGGCCGGCGGCGGAGGTCGTCGAACGACTGGTGTCAGGATTACGCGGGTGAGCAGCGGGCGCCGGACGAAGACGATCGAGTTCACACCGCCCGACATGGACAGCGTTGCCGACTCGCTGCGCGCGCTGCGTGACGCCGGAAGCGGCTGGGTCAACCTGATGCCCGGGATCGACGAGGACGCGGGCGACGTGCATCCGCGGGCCGGTCTCTTCGCGTTCTTCGGGAACCAGGCGGCACCGGTGACGATGACGACGGTCATGCCGCCCAAGCAGGATCGTCGCGCCAGCGAGGGGCTGACGGTCGGCCTCATGCACCCGACCGGGGGCAAGGCGGTCGCTCGGCTGGCCGAGGCCGGCGTGACCGTGCCCGAGGGTTGGGTGGTTCGCCAGGACCACGCCCGGCGAGGCCTGCTCGTCGAGACCCCGGCGGACGTGAGCGAGGGCGACGTCATCGCCTGGAGCGTGCGCGCCGGCACGGCCCTCTGCCGGGCCGCCATGACGGGACAGTGGCGAGCCGTGGTCTACCTTCCCTGAGTGGCCACAGGGGCGAGGCGCGACGATGCGGCACTCGAGGTGGGGCTGGCGAACTGGGTCAACGCCCACCCCGAGCTCGTCCGTGCCATGGCGGGCGGGGACGGCACGAACGGGGGAACGCCCCGCCTTGCCGCGCTGTCGCATGCGCAAGGCGGCATGGCGAACGAGACGGTCCTCGTCGACCTCGGTCCGGCCCATCGGGGCCTGGTGGCGCGGTTGCCGCCGCTCGAGCCCACGTTCCCGGACTATGACCTGGGTCCGCAGGCGCTCGTCCAGAACGTCCTCGCCGCGGCGGGCGTGCCCGCGCCCGCGCCGTCGGTGATGGTCGCCGACCCGGCATGGATCGGCTCGCCCTTCTTGCTGATGCCGCGGGTGGCGGGCGACATCGCCGGGCCCGCCCCCTTCTTCGATCCCTATGTGCGCGACGCGGGGGCCGCCCTCCAACGGGTCATGCACGACCAGCTGATCGACACGGTCGCCGACGTGCACGCCCTCGACTGGGACGCTCACGGGTTGGGAGGCGTGCTGCCGGGGACGCGGTTGCGGGACGCGGTGGCGCGCTGGGACGCGTACGTGGCGTGGTCATCAGAGGGCGACCCGTTGCCGGCGCTGGCGCAGGCGCTGGACTGGTGCCGTCGCCATGTGCCGCCTGAGCGCGAACCGGTGCTGCTGTGGGGCGATGTCCGCCTGGGCAACCTCGTCTTCGACGCCGAGCGCCGGGTGACGGCGGTGCTCGATTGGGACCTGGCGTCCATCGGTCCACGGGAGATGGACCTTGGTTGGCATATCGGGCTGGAGTACATGATGGAGGCGTTGTTCGGTGGGCGACTACCGGGGTTTCCCGGCAGGGCCGAGACGTTGGAGCGCTACGCCCGCCGCAGCGGGTACGAGGCGAAGGACCTTGCCTGGCACGAGGTGTTCGCGATGGCGCGCGCCCTGGCCGTCAACGACCGCCACCAGCGCATCACCGGCGACGAGCGCCGCCGGCAGAACCCGTTGGGTGACATCCTCCTGGGCCGTCTGGAGGCGGCGTCCGGAACGGTCGGGTGATGCGTCCCGCCGGTCCGGGCCCGGTGGTCCCGGCGCGGCGGCCCGTCCCGGTCGGACGTCCGCGGCGCGGGAGGTGGCTCAGGGCGCCGGATCGAGAAGCGAGAAGCCCATGACGCCCGCCTTGGCGACCTCGTAGCAGAGGGTGTCGTAGGGCTCGACGAGGCCATAGGTGACCTCGCCGTCGCACGTGACGCGACAGTGGTGCTGGTCCTGCCCGGCCAGTCGGGTGCGCACGTCCGGGTCGTTCACGTCGAATGTCTCGCCGTGCACGACGACCTGATCGCCCGAGGCCACCGGCATGCCGTGCCAGAGGTCGCCGTCGGGCGTGCCACCGTTCGGGCCGCCGTACATGCCGCAGCGCAGGAAGGCGATCTGGTTCCCGAGCCGCTCGAATGCCATGGTCTTGATGGTCCCGTCGGAGAAGACCAGGTCGACCTCACCGCTCTGCAGGAGGTTGGTGTCGGGCTCGAAGCGCATGCGGTGCACGCGCCTCGACAAGGTCGCGCTGCGCCTGCGCGCGTCCCCGAGGTTGTAGAGCACATGGTCGCCCCAGATGCCGAAGTCCTCGAACTCGACCCATTCGCCGCTGTGCGGGTGCTGCATCCCCATGTAACGGCCGGGCCCGCCGACGCCGTCACGGGTGCCCCAGTGGTGGTCGCGCGTGCCGAGGTGGGTGGCCGGTGTGAGCTCGAAGCGCTCGCCGTGGGCCTCGACCCAGCCCTCCTGGCGGCCGAAGCCGTCGTAGCCGGCGACCGGGCTGACGGCGCGGCCACCCACGATGATCCCGGCGCCCAATTGGCGGAAGACGGGGCGCTTGGTATCGAGCCAGGTGATGTCGAGCGCGATCCCGTGCTCGGTCGGATCCAACGCCAGGCGCCACTGCCGGAAGGGCTCGACGACCTCGAATCGGAATGGTCCGAGCGTCATGTCCATCCGGTCCGTCGGGCACTTCTTGTGGGCCCGCACGGTGGTGTGGCGCCCGCGCACGTTGACGATGGCGTAGGCCTCCGCCGTACCGAGGTTCGGGTAGAAGGCGAGGCCGATCACGACCAGCAGGTCGCCCACCTTGTCCTGGCAGGTGAACCACACGCGTTCGTACGCCTGGGCGTCGGGCGTCCACATGACGCGCACGGGATAGGGCGCGTTGTGGACGAGGAACTCGTCGATCCCGGCGAGGGGGGCGTGCTCGTCGGAGGCGGGGTAGGGCGAGGCTCCCCGGGCCGCCGTCGCGCCTGGCTCGGGCGGCGGGCTCACGAGCCGTCGAGCGCCTTGTCCTCGGGGAAGGCCTCCGGGCCGACGCGGTCGTACTCTGTGCGCACCGGGCTGACAGTACGCTCGGACGGTGTCCGAGGACCAGCGGGAACAGACCGATCCGCGTGGTCCGATCACCCTGGGGACCGGGATCGACCCGCGGGACGCCACCTTCTTCGTCAGGGCTGACTACCACGACGTGCTGGCGAAGCTTCGCGCCGAGGACCCCGTCCACGAGTGCGGCCCGGGGTTCTGGGCGATCAGTCGTTACGAGGACATACGGAACCTGAGTCGCGACCCCGGACACTTCTGCTCGGGGCGCGGCGCATTGGTCAACGATCCGATGCGCTCGGGCGGCGCATCCATGCCGTCCCGCTCGATCCTCCACATGGATCCTCCCGAACACGCCGCCTTCCGTGGACTGGTCAACCGCCGGTTCACGCCCCGCGCCTTGTCGAGTCTGGCCGGGTCGATTCGCCACAGCGCCTCGACGCTGCTCGACGCCGTCGACGCCCGGGAGGAGATCGATTTCGTCGCCGAGCTCGCCGCCCCGTTCCCCTTGATCGTCATCGCAGAGCTCCTGGGGATCGGCGAGTCGGATCGGGATGACTTCCGTGGCTGGTCCGATGCCGCGATCGAGTCCCCGGACCTGCCGCCGGAGGAGACCATGGCGGCGCTCGGCGCGCTCTCCGCATTCATCGTCGGGCACATCCGCTCCAAGCGAGAACGACCGGGGGAGGATCTCGTCTCGCTGCTCGTCGGCAGTGAGGTCGGGGGATGTCCGTTGAGCCCGGAGGAGCTGTTCATGTTCCTCCTCACCTTGTTGGTGGCCGGGAACGAGACCACCCGCACGCTGCTGTCGGGTACGGCGCTCGTTCTCGACGAGCATCCGGACCAGCGCCGCGCGCTCGCTGCCGACGTGTCGTTGGTGCCCGGGGGAGTGGAGGAGTGCCTGCGCTGGGTCACCCCGGTCCAAGCCTTCTGCCGTACCGCCACCGAGGACACTGAGGTCGAGGGGACCCCCGTCAAAGAGGGCGACTACCTCTGCATGCTCTACGCCTCGGCCAACCGCGACGAGCGGATCTTCGGGGAGGACGCGGCGCAGTTCGACGTGCGGCGTCCCGTCAATCCCGTGCACCTCGCCTTCGGCTTCGGCGAGCACGTGTGCCTCGGGGCCAGCCTGGCCCGCCTGGAGGCCAGGATCTTCGTGGAGGAGTTGCTCGGACGATTCCCCGGCTACGCGGTCACCGGGCCGGCCGTTCGGGTGCTGTCGACGACCGTCGCCGGGATCCGGTCGCTGCCGGTCGTGTTGGCGCCGACTGGTTGATCGGCCGCCGCTCCGGCACCCTGCAGCACGACCCGAGAGAGCTCGCCGAGCAACTCCTCGACGGCCGCGGCGTCGGCACTCAGCCTCATCCGCCCCCCCTCGCGCTCCGAGCGCACCAACCCGCTCTCTCGCAACACCTTCACGTGCATGCTCACGGTGGGTTGGGCCAACCGGAAGAGCAGGGCCAACTCGCCGACGGTGCTCGGCGCCGTCGCCAGCGAGTGCAGGAGGGCGAGGCGGGTGGGATCGGCGACCGCCTTGAGCCGGCGGGCCACCGACTCGGTCCGTGCCCGCGCCACGACGTCGCCCTGACCCACCCCCGTGCCGATGACGATCAGGTTCGAGAATTCCAGGTACATGTTCGTGCCGAAGAACAGGCAGGGGACGAACAGCAGTGGCTTCCCGGCTTCGATGGAGGTCACCACCTCCGGCATCCGCTCTTCGAGAATGTCACACCCGGCCGTTATCAATGTCTCCAGTGACTGTCCGCGTTCGTACTGCGCCACCACGAGGCGCCCGGCCTCCTCGATGACCGGCAGCGCCTGTTGCCACATGTCGTTGATCGGCCCCCAGACCTCCTGGAGGAGTTCCAGGTACGACCGCAGCAGGTCCGGCGACGAACGGAGCAGGCGGAAGCGCTCGAGGTACACCGCGCGCTCCTGGGCGCTCTCCGAGGGCATCTCCAGGTCCAGCGGCACCGTCGCCACTCCGGACTCGATCGCCCTCCACAGGGCCTCGGGGTCGGTCTCACCCAGTGCCCCCCCGTGGTGGGCCAGCACCTGCATCTCGGCGAAGCAGACCGCTTCCGACCAGTCGTCCCAGAAGTTGCGGACCCGGGCGGCGAGGTCCTCTCGCCCTTTGTACATCTCGGCCAGCTTCGGATACCGGACCTGCATGTCCGGTCGCGCCGCCACGAAGAGGAGCCAGGACAGGTCACTGGCCAACGATGGCGAGGCGGTCACCGACTTCTTGGCCGGCCGTACTTCTTCGTCCATGAACATAGGCATACAGCTATATTAGGATATTCTTGAATTCTTGTCAAACATGCTGTATCGTGCAGGGATCGGGTGGGAGTTGCGAGGAGCGAACGAACCGGGGAGACGAGGTGAGCTGATGATCCAGACGAAGGCAGTGCAGTCGCAGGCTGAAGCCCACCGACGGGATCTGATGGCCTCGGCGGCACCGAGGCACGCGATTCGGCGCGACGATCGTGGCGAGTGAAGCCCGGGCGACGCAGGGTTCGGCTACCGGCCTCCCGGTGACCGGTGGCCGAACCGTGCACCGGGTGGTGGCGCCGCGTCTCGGAGCCTGGTTGATCGACCTCGGAAGGAAGCTCGGAGGAGCGACGATCCGCACCTCTTGAGCCAGGTCGTTGCCGGTCGCCGCGTCGTCCGGCCGGCCGCTCGGGTTCGGGACGGCCGCGATCGGCAAGAGTGGCGGTATGCCGGGGTCCCGCAACGTCCTCTTCATCACGCTCGACCAGTGGCGCGGCGACTGCCTGTCGGCACTCGGTCATCCGGAACTCGAGACGCCGACTCTGGACGCGTTGGCCGGTCGCGGCGTGCTGTTCGCAAACCACTGGGCCAACGCAGCGCCGTGCGGGCCCTCGCGGGCCTGCCTCTACACGGGCACGTACCAGCACCGCAATCGCTCCGTTCTCAACGGCACCCCATTGGATGCCCGCTTCACCAACGTGGCGCTCCTGGCCCGTGAGGCGGGCTACGACCCGGTCCTCTTCGGGTACACGGACTCGTCGGTCGATCCCCGCACCGTGCCGCCCGGCGACCCGAGGTTGTTCAGCTACGAAGGCGTCCTGCCCGGATTCCGCGCCCTGATCGAGGACCCGTGGGAGAAGGGGAGCCCGGCGTGGGGGCGTTGGCTGGCCGAACAGGGGTTCGATGTCCCCGCCAACCCGCACGAGCTCTACGAGCCCATGGAGGGGTTTCCGGGGGCGGACGCCCACGGTTCGACCTGGGCGCCCGCGCGCTTTCCCGTGGAACTGTCGCAGACGAGCTTCGTGCGCCAGTCCGTGATCGAGTGGCTGGAGCACAACGCGGCCACGCCGTTCTTCGTCCACGCCTCCTTCATCCGACCTCATCCCCCGCGCCGGAACCCGATCGGGTACCACGACCGCTATTCGGCCGAGGCGGTCGGACGGTTCGTCGGGTGTGCCACCCGCCGGGAGGAGGCGGCGATCCACCCACTCGGTGCGGTGGCCATGGAGATCCCCGAGGTGGGCGCGTCCCGAGACGAACGGGAGCGCCGGCAGGTGCGCGCGACCTACTACGGGGCACAGCGCGAGGTGGACGACGGGTTGGCCCCGCTGTTCGACTACCTCGTGCGCAGCGGGTTGGCCGAGTCCACCCTCGTCGTCCTCACCAGTGACCATGGTGAGATGGGGGGAGACCACTGGCTGCTCGAGAAGCTCGGTTTCTGGGACGAGAGCTACCACGTCCCGCTGATCGTGGTGGACCCGCGTGCGGAGGCGGACGGGGCACGGGGGACGATCGTCGAGGCGGTGACCGAATCGGTCGACGTGCTACCGACGATCTGCGACTTCCTGGGCCTCGAGGTGCCCCTGCAGGCCGACGGCTGGTCGCTCGGACCATTCCTGCGCGGCGAGGCGCCCCCGCAGCACTGGCGCGACACCGCCCACTTCGAATGGAGCTTCTCAGACCCGGTGAACCTGCTGGCCGAGAGGGCCTTCGGTATCCCGATGAGCCACTGTGCCTTGGCGGTCTCACGAGGCCCACGGCACAAGTACGTCCAGTTCGCGGCCGACGCCGCGTTGCTGCCCCCCTTGCTCTTCGACCTTTCCAGCGATCCCGAGCAGACCCACAACCTGCTGGCCGAGGAGAGCGCGGGAGTGGGCGACGTCGCCTGGGCGGCCACCCGGGAGCTGCTCCAGTGGCAGATGCGCACAGCGGAGCGGACCCTGAGCGGCAGCTTCCTCGACTCCGAGCGCGGGCTGGTCGAGGCCCGCGACACCTGGCGCTGAGCGCGGGGGCGCAGCCCGCCGTTGTGGAATGCTGGCGCCTGCTCGTCACGAGGAGGCTGCGCCGCGTTGCCGGACATGAAGGGGAAGACGGTCGTCGTCACCGGTGGCAACTCCGGGATCGGGTTCGAGACGGCCGCCGACCTGGCGTCGATGGGCGCCCGCGTGCTGGTGACGGCGCGCCACGCCGACAAGGGGCGTGGGGCGGTCTCGGCGATCACACAACGCATCGGTGGTGATGCGCAGGTCCAGCTCGTCGTCTTCGACCTGGCCGATCTGGCGTCCGTCCGGCAGGGCGCGGCAGAGATCCTCGAACTGGCACCCCGACTCGACGTGCTGGTGAACAACGCGGGCGTGGTGCTCAGCGAGCGGGCCGAGACGGTGGACGGCTACGAGGCGACGCTGGCCACGAACCATCTGGGTCCCTTCCTCCTGACCAACCTGCTGTTGGACCGGATGAAAGGGTCGGCACCGTCGCGCATCGTCAACGTGGCGTCGTCAGCCCACAGCGCGGCCCGCCACGGGATGCGGTTCGACGATCTCCAGTCCGAGAAGCGGTATCGGGGCATGCGGGTGTACGGGCAGTCGAAACTGGCCAACATCTTGTTCACTTTGGAGCTGGCCCGGCGCCTCGAAGGGAGCGCCGTCACGGCGAACTCGCTCCATCCGGGAACCGTGCGCACCGGGTACGGGGGCGACGGGGACACCAGAGGGTTTCTCGCCTTCGGGATCAAGATCGCGAGTCCCTTCTTCCTCTCGCCGGCCAAGGGGGCCCGCACCTCCGTGTACCTGGCGTCGTCCCCCGAGGTCGAGGGGATCAGCGGTCAGTACTTCGTCAAGTGCAAGCCGAAGCGGCCGAGACCCTGGGCGCAGGATCCCGAGGCGGCGCGTCGGCTGTGGCAGGTGAGCGAGGAGCTGGTCGGCCTCGCTCCTGCCGGGGCGGTCTGAGCGGTGCGGGTGCTGGTCACGGGCGCCGCCCGTGCGATCGGTCGCGCCACGGTCGAGGTGCTGGCCGGACGGGGCCACGAGGTGGTCGCCACGGCCCGGAAACCGGCGCTGCTCGAGGGGTTGCCGGCGGCGCAGGTCCTGGCACTCGACGTCAGCGACGCGGCATCGGTGCGGTCGGCCGTCGCGGCGGCGGGCGAGCTCGACGCGGTGGTCAACAACGCGGGCGTGCCCGGCACCGGGCCGCTGGAGACCTACCCGCTCGACTCCTTCAGCCGGGTCCTCGATGTGAACACCGTGGGCCCCCTGCGCATGGCGCAGGCGGTGGTGCCCGGTTGGCGACAGCGCGGTAGCGGTGTGCTCGTCAACGTCAGCTCCGTGCAGGGGAAGATCGGGACACCTCTCGAGGGCGCGTACGCCGCTTCGAAGCACGCCCTCGAGGCCCTGTCGGAGTCGCTCCACTTCGAACTCGGGCACTTCGGGATCCGGGTCGTGATCATTGAGCCGGGATACATCGCACCGGGGATGAAGCACGACGACGATCACCCCGGTCCGGCGGTCTACGCCGACCTGCACGCCCAGTGGAGCGGGACGGTGGCCACGTTGACCGGGCCGGAGGGTCGGCCGGGGCCAGAGCTCGTGGGCACCGCCGTGGCCGACGCCCTCGAGGACCCGGCGACGCCGCTGCGGGTCGAGGTGGGAAAGGACGCCGCCACGGTGCTGCAACTGCGCCGGGCGCTCGGAGACGCCGAGTTCGAGGCGACCATGCGTGAGGCGCTCGGGCTCACCTGGTGAGGGGAGGGGCAGCGTGGAGAAGCTGATGTACCTGGCCTGGCTCGATGAGACCAGCACCCGGTCGGAGGTGGCCGAGGTCATGCTGGGTCGAGTGGGAGACGAGCTTCTGGCCCTCGAACCGCTGGGCCTGACCATCGACGTCTGGGACCCCGAGAGCGACATCCCGGCCCCTGTCCCCACGCCCGAGGGTGAGACACCCTTGCACGCCCTCGTTTCCCTGTGGGTGGACACCATCGAGCAGCGGGAGGCCTTCGAGGGAGTGCTCGAGGCGGCCCCCGGCAGCGTGGCCGGCTACTCCGTGGTCGAGTCCCTCTACCGGGACTACGGGGGCAACCAGTGGTCGGCGCCGCGCTCGTGGCCAGACGGGCAGCGATCGCCGGGCGTGCTCACGGTGGCGCTCCTGCAACGGCACCCCGACCAGAGCTTCGACGAGTGGATCACGCGTTGGCACACCCGGATCTCGCCCATCACCGAGGCGATCCAGCCCCGCACCCGCTACGTCCGCAATGCCGTGTTCCGGCCGATCACCGACGGCGCGCCCGCCCTCGCCGGGATCGTGGAGGAGGCCTGGCCCTCCCTGGAGCACGTCACCGATCCGATGCTGTTCTACTGTGCGGACGGCGATCCGGAACGCATGAATGCGCACGTCACCCAGATGATCGAGGAGATCAACGCGTTCGTCGACCTGAGCACCTTGCGCAGTGTCACCATGAGTGAATGGATACTGAAGTCATGACGCCGAACTGGAGCCGGGACGAGCTGGAGCGGGCGCACCAGCACTACATGGAGACAGCGGGCCGGTGCGCGGCCAGCGGTGAGTGGCGGGACTGGGCCGACCTCTTCACCGACGACGCGGTGTATCTCGAGCACGTGTTCGGGACCTTCCGCGGGCCGGATGAGATCTACAACTGGATAGCACCGCTCATGGCGGAGTGGCCGAACCGGGCCATGAACTCGTTCCCACACTCGTGGTGCGTCTGCGACGAGGAGCGCGGCTGGTGGGTGTGCCGGATTGAGAACCGGATGCAGGATCCCGGTGACGGGTCGGTCCACCAGGCGCACAACATCACGGTGCTGCACTATGCCGGTGACATGAAGTTCTCGTACGAGGAGGACGCATACAACCCCGCCGCGTTCGGGCCGATGATTCAGGCCTGGTCGGAGACGTACACCGCCAACGGGGGCACCCCGGGGTGACCCGCTGATGGCGGACCGCGCCTTGGCGGACGAACAGGAGCTGGCATTCCTGACCGCACTCCCGCCCCGGACCGCCAAGTTGGCCACCGTGCGCGCCGACGGCCGGCCGCATGTGGCGCCGGTCTGGTTCGACGTCGACAGCGACGGCACCCTGGTCTTCAACACGGGTGTCTCGACCGTGAAGGGTCGGAACCTGCAGAGGGATCCCCGGGCCTCCATGTGCGTGGACGACGATCGAACCTACAGCTTCGTCGTGGTGGAGGGTGTGGCCGAGATCAGCGACGACCTCGACGAGGTGCGCCGGTGGGCGACGCGGCTCGGCGGGCGCTACATGGGCGCGGACCGGGCCGAGGAGTACGGGGCCCGCAACGGAGTGGTGGGCGAGCTGGTGGTGCGCCTACGACCCGGGCGCATCGTGTCGGCCTTCAATACGGCCGACTGAAAGACGTCGGCGCAGGCCGGGCTGGAGCGGCTGCGCCGAGAGGGCTCCGGCGCCGGTCGGGTTCAGGTCGTGGCGCCGGCGCGGGCACCCGTTCGGGCCAGTTCACCGGGCGCCAGGCGGGGCAGCCGGACGCGGCGCCCGGAGGTGAATTGGCCCAGCGGCGTGATGGCGACGGCGAGCAGCATCGCCACCAGCAGCAGATCGGTCAGCACGAACGTGTGGATCAGCTCCATGTAGATGCCATGGACTGCCGTCATGCCCACGAAGGCCCAGAACGTGCTGATCACGATGAGCGCGGCGCGGAGACGGCCAACGGCCGCGGGTGCCAAGACGATCACACCCCAGGTCACATACCAGGCCCAAACGATCGGCCCGAGCAAGGCCAACACCAAGAGGGTCAGGCCGAGGCAGCGCACGACGCCGTCCTCGGGTGAGCGGAGCAGGAGCCGGTAGCCGACGTACACCGCGATGAGCAGTCCGAGCACGCTGAAGACGGGTCGCACGGCCAGTGTCGAGATCGGGACTTGGAAGACGTGGCTGACGATGGACACCGACCGTGCGACGACGTTGACGGGAGTCACGCCGGTGAAGGACGCGTCCGCCGTGGTGGTCGTACGGATCCAGCCCCACCCGGTGCCGGAAAGGAGAGCGACCGCTTCCATGGTGCCCAACGCGATCAGTCCGGCCACCGCGGTGCGCCCGATGCGGCGCCGGATCGACGCCTCTTTCCCGGCCCACACCCAACCGAGGAAGAGGACGCCGAGGAGCGCGGGGGACTTCACTCCGGCCGCGAGGGCACACAGGATCACCCCGGGAACGGTGCCGAAACGTTTCGCGACGGCGAGACCGGCCATGAGGAGCCCGACCATCAACGCGTCGTTGTGCGAGCCCCCGATCAACGACAGCAGCACGAGGGGTGACCCGGCACCGATGAGGACCGCATGAGCCGGGTCGTGTTTGAGCGCACGGGCCAGCGTCGGGGTCGCGGCCACGACCAGGGCGATGCCGGCGACTTCGAGCAGCCGGAGAAGGACGAGGTCGGTCAGGATGTGGTGACCCGAGGCCTGGTCGAGCACGCCGTCCGCACTCAGGAAGGTCGGGCCATACGGCGATTCGGTACCCGACCACACGGTGTCCGCCAATTGGTTGAACGGCGTCGCGCCCAGTACCTCGGGCCCGTAGGAGTAGGGGTTGATGTGGTGGCTCACCATCTCACCCTGCGCCGAGTAGGTGTAGACGTCCCGGCTGAAGAGTGGCGGTGCAAGGAGCATCGGTATCGCCCAGATCGTCACCACGAGCACGACGCGTTTCACCGGGAACCCCTGGTGGCCGTTCAGGTGGCGCAGGAACCCGAACCACACACGGCTCAGGAGGATCAGACCGCCGAACACCAGCGCCAGGGAGGCGATCGTGGGGAGCGAGCTGCTGGAGCCGAACGACCCGAAGGGTCCTCCCGGCATACCGAAGAACCACGCGCCCGGGAGGTGGGTCTCGAAGGACTGGCCGCCGAGCACGGCCCCGATCATGATTGCCGCGCTGCCGACGAACCCGAGTATGGCGGTGCGCGTCACACTCAGCCGAAGCGCCGGTTGCTCGGGCGCGCTGGCATCGGTTTTCTGCATCGGAGTCATGGACGTGGGGGCAGTGCTCGGGGACACGAGCTCCATGGGGATTCCTTAGTTCAGCTCCCGCGACGTTTCACCGCGGGGAGCTGAAATCGTCATCAAACTGCAGTGATTCTGACACAGCCGTCGCCGATTCTGGGGACCCGAAACCTTCCTTAACAGGATTCTCAGGACTTTCCCAGACTACAGGAGAAAACTTCGCCTGTCACGCATGTGAAATCTGTCTGTTACGGAAATGGAAGGTGTCAGGTGCGAGTTCTGGTCCTCGGAGGTGACGGGTATCTGGGTTGGCCGACGGCGCTCCACCTGTCCGGGGCGGGCCACGAGGTCGGGGTCGCCGACAACTTCGCCCGCCGGGCTTACGACCTGGAAATGGGGGTGGGTTCCCTCGTTCCGATCGCATCGCTGCACCAGCGCGTCGAGCGCTGGCAGGAGGTGTCGGGGAGCTCGCTCGACGTCTTCATCGGTGACCTGACCGAGCACGAGTTCGTCCACGACATGCTCGGCCGTTTCCGCCCCCACGCCATCGTCCATTTTGCGGAGCAGCGGAGTGCGCCCTACTCCATGGTCGACCGGAAGCACGCGGTGTACACCCAGGTGAACAACGTCGTCGGCACATTGAACCTCCTCTATGCCATCGCGGATGTCGACCCGTCGATCCACCTGGTGAAGTTGGGCACCATGGGCGAGTACGGCACCCCCAACATCGATATCGAAGAGGGCTATATCGAGATCACCCACCGGGGTCGTACCGACATCCTGCCCTTCCCCAAGCAGCCAGGCAGCTTCTACCACCTGTCAAAGGTCCACGACAGCCACAACATCGCGTTCTGTTGCCGGGCCTGGGGTCTCCGATCGACCGATCTCAACCAGGGCGTGGTGTACGGCCAGTCGACCCCCGAGAGCACCCTGCACCCGGACCTGGCGACGCGTTTCGACTACGACGCCGTGTTCGGTACGGTCCTGAACCGCTTCGTTATCCAGGCGGCGGCCGGCGAGCCGCTGACGATCTATGGCAAGGGCGGCCAGACGAGAGGCTTCCTCGACATCCGGGACACGTTGGCCTGTATCGAGCTGGCGATCAGGAATCCGGCGGACGCGGGTGAGTTCCGGGTGTTCAACCAGTTCACCGAGTCCTACTCAGTCGAGGAGTTGGCCCGCAAGGTCTCGGATGCCGCCGGTGGCGCCGAGATCGTGCACGTGGACGACCCGAGGGTGGAGCTGGAGGAGCACTACTACCGGGCTGCGCACACGAAGTTGCTCGACCTCGGCCTCCTGCCGTTCCTGCTGGGCGACGAGCTGCTGGCCGATCTATTGTCGATCGCCCGTACGCATATCGATCGGCTCGAGCGGTCCGCCCTGGAGCCGAATGTGTCATGGCGCTCCACATCGAGCAACATCAGTAGGAAAACGACGCCACATGCAGGGGATCCCCCTCAGAACGTCAGCTCCGAGCTCTGAGGACTTTCTCAGCGCAAGGGGCTAGCTTGCGCCGATCGCGCCCGCCCGGCCCCTCGCTTACCGGAAGGGCGCAGACTCAAGGTACCCCGGAAGGCATCCCCTCACAGTGAACCGACTACGAGCACACATCGGACCCCTGTGGCCGTACGTCGTGCTGATCGCCATCCCGACCGCCGCCTTCGTGCTCCCGGACCTGATCGGTGGCCGGCTGCTCATCACCGGTGACAACCTGCAGCAGAATTTCCCGCTGCACATCCTGGTCGGTTCGATGCTGCGCCACGGGCAACTGCCGTTCTGGAACCAATACATCTTCAGCGGTGCGCCCCTCATGGCCGATTTCAACGCCGGGGCCTTCTATCCACTGACGGGACTCTTTGTCGTGCTGCCCGACCGCGCCGCGTGGTTGGCCACCGAGATCATCGCGTTCTCGGCGATCGCCGTCGGCATGTACGTCTTCCTCCGGGCCCTGAAGCTCTCGACGGTGGCCTGCCTCCTTGCGGCCGCCACCTACGCCTTCGCCGGACCTGTGTTGAGCCAGGTCAACCACGTGGACATGACGGAGGGATTCGTCGCGATCCCCTGGATGCTCCTGGCTGTCCTGCACATCGTCCGTGACGGGCGTTGGCGCTGGACCATCCTTCTCGGGATCGCCTATGCGTCGGTGATCTTGGCCGGTGCGCCCGAGGCGATGCTCGACGAGGCACTGCTCGTCGTCGCGTTTGCCGCAATGTCTGCCGGTCTCAACCGCGAGCGGTGGCGGCGTGTCCTGACGAGGTGTGGAACGGGAGCGGCGCTCGCCCTTGCCTTGGCGGCAATCCAGTGGCTTCCCGGACTCGACGCCATTCGCAATTCGCAGCGCGGCGCGGGGGTGGTCGCCGCGGCGGGGAGTTACCCCAGACCCTTCACCATCCTGGGTCTGGTGCCGTACCTCGACGGGGGGTATGGGCATCTCGGCGAGGCGCACTTCTTCAGCCAGTACAACCTGCCCGAGGTCGGCATCTACCTCGGTATCTTGCCGATCATCGCGTTGGTCACCCTGCTGCATCCGCGCTGGCCCAGCCGCATTCCGCCGCGCGACCGCCTCACGTGGTACGCCGTGGGCCTCTTCGGCCTCCTCCTCGCGTTGGGCTCCAACACCCCCCTGGAGCATCTCTTCAACGCCCTGCCGCTCTACGGGCACCAACGGCTGCAGAGCCGCAACATGATCACCGTGGCCACGGCGGTCTGCGTCCTCTTCGCCGGTTGGGTCGACCGCACCGAGGCGCCCCGGCTGCGGGATCGCCTGACCCGGTACGAACGGATCGCGGCGCTGCTCCCCTTCGGGGTGGTGGCGGCGTTGGCCCTCTGGGCCTTGGTTTCGCCCCGGACGCTCGTATGGATGTTCGCGGGTGTGTCGTTGCGCCCGCGCTTCGCCGACACCGTTCGAGTGGCCACCGCCATCGCCCTGGCGTTCTGCGCCGGAGGTGCCGTACTCGTGTGGATCCGGCCCCGGCTCGGCCGGGTGCCCTGGTCCGGGCTTGCCGCTGTCTTCGTCGCGCTCGATATCGGGTTGATGGGATTCACCAGCCAGTTGACCGAGACGCCGACCAACGACTTGCTGGCGGGGACCACACCGATCGAGAAGCTGATGGTGGCGAAGTTGCCGCCGGGCGGACGGATGGTCAACTACGACCCCCAGACCTACTCGAGCTATCCGGGAAGTCCCCAGGGCATACCGGATCTCAACATCATTCCAGGACTCCCCTCGGTATCTGGCTACGCCTCGATCGTCAACGGCAACTACGAGGCGACGACCCACACGCACGAACAGGACGACCTCGACATCGGCCAGCTGTCCTCGGGAACACTGGGCCGCCTCGATCTCCGCGAGCTGGTGACGGTGCCCGAGTACTTCCTTGTGCCATTGCAGTCGCTGCCGCAGTCCTTCGACGATTTCACGCAGATCCCCGAAGGCTTCGGTGCCGACCCCGTTCTGTCGCGGGGCTATGGAGCCGATTTCAACGAGACGGCGTACCCCTTCATTCCAGAACCGCGGCCTGCCGTGGGCGCGGGCCACACGGCCTCCTGGTTTTTCGGAGAGGCTCTCGAGCCGGACACCGCCACCCTCGTTCTCGAGCACCCCGCACCCCCGGGAACGCTGGTCCGCTTCGGGTCACTGTCCGCCGACGGGACCACTCGCTGGGGAGCGCCGGTGCCGATTCCCAGCGGTGCGACCTCGGTGTCCGGCCAGCAGCAGGCTGGTCCCGCCGTCGGTCTGTCCGTCCAGGTCCTGGCCGGCTCCCTGCCGTCCCAGCGGGCGGTCATCAACGTGGCCGGACAGCCCTACGAGCTTGCGGGTTCGCTCTCGTCGGCAGTGGTTCCCGGACCGTGGCAGCTTGCCGGCTTCTCCCAGGGCTATGCAGTGTTCACGTTGCGCAAGCCGGCTGAGCCCATCGTCGCCACCACCGCGAACGGTCGGCGTCTGCCCGTGCACGTCATCTCGAGCACGACGAAGTCCGAGCAGATCCAGCTGCGGGCTCCGGTGCCGGCAGCGGTGGTTCGTTCGGTGGCGTGGGATTCCGGTTGGAGCGCCACCGTCTCGGTCAACGGCGGGAAGGCCCGTACCATCCCAGTGAACGACTTTGATCTCATCCAGCAGGTCTCCCTCCCGGCCGGAAACGACGTCGTGACATTCCACTACCGGCCACGGCACCTGTTGTTGGCGAGCATCCTCAGCCTGGGCGCAATCGTGCTGCTCTTGGTGCTGTTTGCCGTCTGGCTCGTGCGCTGGTTCCGGCACCGGCGGCGGCCTTCGAGCCCAGAGCCTGACGCGCCTCCGGTCCCGGAGGTGGCGGCCGTCGGGGTCCCGGAGCGAGTGGGCTGAGTCTCAGTCGGGCGCTCAGCAGAACGGGTGGGCGAGGGTCAAGAGGAATTCGCCGTCTTCGGCTCCCCACATCCCATCGATGACGAAGCCCGCCTCCGAGAGCTCGTGCTCCACTCGTTCGGGTGTGAACTTGGCACTGATCTCGGTCAGCATCTCCTCGCCCTGGTCGAACCGAACGGTGATGCCGGCACCGGTCAGTGCGACCTCGTTCGCCTCGTCGGCGCGGAGTCGCATTTCGATCCATTGTTCATCCTCATTCCACAGCGCGACGTGCCGGAAGAGGTCCGGATCGAAGTCCCCCCCGAGCTGCTCATTGAGCACGTGGAGCACGTTTCGGTTGAATTCCGCTGTCACGCCCGCGGTGTCGTCGTAGGCCGTGACGAGCCTGTTCCGGTCCTTGACGAGATCCGTTCCGATGAGCAGCGAATCGTCGCTCGTCATCGTGCAGTTCAAATCGAAGAGAAAGCGGGCTCGCTCCGTGGTGTTCAGATTTCCGATGGTCCCACCCAGGAAGGCGACCATCCGCCTTCCCTCGGCCGGGATCTCGGCTAGATGGTGATGGAAGTCGCCGATGACCAAGTGGATGTCGAGCGAGGGGAACTCTTCCGAGAGCGTGGTGGCGGCGGCGCGGAGGAACTCGTCGCTGACGTCGAAGGGCACGTACCGCGAGAGGGTGCCGGTCTCTTGGAGAGCGGTCAAGAGGACCCGCGTCTTTTCGCAGGCGCCGGCGCCGAGCTCGACGAGTGTGTCGGCCTTCGACAGCTCGGCGATGGAGGTGGCGTGGGCCTCCAGGAGGGCCCGCTCGGCCCTGGTGGGGTAGTACTCCGGGAGCTGGGTGATCTCCTCGAACAGGCGGCTGCCTCGCTCGTCGTAGAACCACACCGGAGGTATGGACTTCGGCTCGCCCTGGAGGCCTTTCAGCGCGTCGGCCAGCATTTGGCTGCGCACCTCCTCGGGCGAGAGATGGACGTCGATGGTGTAGGCCATGGATCAGGGATCCCGAGCCAGACGGAGACCACCGAACTGCCAGCGCGCGCCCGGTGGGAAGAAGTTGCGATACGTGGGCCGGACATGCCCGGCCGGGGTGGCGCAACACCCGCCGCGCAACACGTACTGACTCACCATGAACTTTCCGTTGTACTCGCCTACGGCACCGGGGGCAGCCCGGAATCCGGGGTACGGCGCGTAGGCGCTCGAAGTCCACTCCCAGGTATCTCCGAAGATGGCATTGGACGAGATCGCGGGCAGCGGGTGTGGTGCCCCGCTCGTGAGCACGTCGTCGCGCAGAAAGTTGTTGCCTTCGCCGTGTGACAGCGCGACCGTCTCCCATTCCGCTTCGGTCGGCAGCCGCAAACCGGTCCAGTGGGCGAACGCATCCGCCTCGTAGTAACTGATGTGGCAGATCGGCTCGTTCGGGTCGACGGGTTGGAGGCCCGAGAGCGTGAACTGGAGCCAGCGCTCCGGCTCGTCCGGGTCACGGGACCAGTACAGGGGCGAGTCCCAATGCTGCGCGTTGACGACGGCCCACCCGTCGGAGAGCCAGAATTCGGGCCGGCAGTAGCCGTCGTCTTCGATGAAGGACAGCCAATCCCCACAGGTGACCGGTCGGTCGGCGAGCCCGAAGGGGGTCAGGTGCACGGTGTGCACGGGAAACTCGTTGTCGAAGCCGAAGCCCCGCCCGTGGTGCCCGGTCTCGACTGGACCACCGTCGTGCTCGATCCATCCCGCCTTGGGGGGAGCGATCCCCGAGGGATTCCGGGCGCCGGCGAGGTAGGCGGGGTGAAGGGGATTCCTGGAGAGCACGTGCTTGATGTCCATCAGGAGCAATTCCTGGTGCTGCTGCTCATGGTGCAGCCCCAAGGTGATCAGCTCCCTCAGCCCGGGCTCATCGGGATCGCGCAGCAGCGTGTCCATCGCGCTGTCGACGAAGGAGCGATAGCGCGCAATCTCCTCGATCCCGGGGCGGGAGACGAAGCCCCGCTCAGGCCGGGGATGCCGGGCGCCCATGGCCTCGTAGTACGAGTTGAAGATGTAGGCGTAGGCGTCGTCGAAGGCGCGGTATCCGCCGGCGTACTCCCCGAGGATGAACGTCTCGAAGAACCACGTGACGTGGGCCCTGTGCCACTTCGTCGGGCTCACGTCCGGCATCGTCTGGACGGTCTGGTCCTCTGCGCTCAGGACAGAGGCCAACCGCTCGGTGGTGGCCCGAACATGCGCATAGGCATCGGGCAGATCGGACAGCGTTTCCCGACCGGTCATTTCCATGAGATCCGTCCCTTCGCCCCACCCGGAGCGGTTGCGCACGCTGGCTGCACGGTTCGTTTCACCCTACCCAGATGGATGTCCGATCAGGCGCGATTGTCAAATTATTCACGTAATGGCCAGGTTCGCAGGCCGTCCGTGCGCGGCCACGACCCGGGCCGGGCCCCACGTTCACGGGAGCTCCGAGCCCGGGCCGCCTGGAACGAAGGCCGTCGGCTCCGCGGCCGGCGAATCGCCTCCTCCCGGGCGTCGTGGCGGGAACACTCGCAATGAGGTGGACGCGTATCCGGCCACAGTCGACTGGCCGGGGGCCATTCTCGGCCGGGCGCCAATCTTGGGCGCCTGGAGCGAGCCCAGCGTCATCGCGCACTACACGGGCCGGGTTCGGGCGGCCCGTGCCGTGCATGGAGTCGTGTTCCGTCCGTTCTTTGGGCGAGACAAAGAGAATCATGCCAAACCATTGGATGCGGGTTGAGCCTGGCGTCTGCGGTGACGCCGAACAGCGAGCACCGTCAACCATGTGCTGAGCGCTAGACCAAAGACCAAGATGATGATGTCCGTACTCGAATGGTGTCCGGTCGTCACTCGGCCCAAGCCGTAGGCGGTCGCAGTAACCGAGAGGGTGAAGAGGACCGACGCAAAGAAGTTCCACAAGGCAAACTGGCTGAACTTCATCCTCGCTGTCCCCGAGATGATGGCCGGGGTGAAGAACACGGCCATGCGTCCCCACTTCGCATAGGCCTGCTCACCCTTGTCCATGAGTCGTTGGCGGCTCGCCTGGCGCTTTCCCGGTCGAGCGAGCAGTTGATTCCCCCAGCGATGGCCGATGTAATAGCCCAACAGCCCACCGGCCTCCCCTGCGATCACCGACAAAACGATCACGAGCGCCAAGTTGAGATTGCCCTGACTGGCTGCCGCCGCACCGGCTGCAAGAGCCACGCTGCCGACCATGGGGACGCCTGCCCACGATGCCATAACAGCCACGAACAGGATCGCGTACTCCCACCAGACCCCTGCGGAACTCGTCGAATCTGTGGCGATCAGATGGAGCAAGTCGTCGCCGTGCCCATCACGTTGCGGACTCCGACGGTCATCAGTCAACCTTTTGGTCCACCGAGGGCCCCTCGATCATTCCGAGCAGGAGAGAAGGTGAGGGTTGATCCTGCCGCTGCTCATCGACCAGGTCCAGAAGTCAAATAACCCAAGTGAGTCTTGCAGTAGCGCGACGGTGGAAAGTGCATTGCCCTCTCTCCACAGTCGGGGGCGATACATCCATCCGTCTTGTGCCAGGCCTCTCGGAGGGCTTGCAAACAGTTGCGAATCCATGGCCAGGTGTCCAGCCGTCGACGTGAAGCCATCATTTCGGAATCTATTCCACAACTCGGTCCACCTCCGGTAGGAGTGTGGTTTGGCCTCATTTAGGTGAACGACATGTGACAGTACCGTGTTCTCGCCACAGTGGCCGTAGTAGAGCCACGGCCAAGGTTCAATGAAGGTAGGGATCCGGAATGTCCTCGACGAGAGTGAACTGAGCAAGGCCAAGTGGTTCGACGAGGCCAGCTACTGACGTGCCGTCGGCGGAAAGGCTCAACCAGAGGACACCACATCGCTTGACCCCGACGACCGATTGGGCAAACTCTGGCAACACGGCCCAAGTCGTAGGGGCCCACACGTGACGGCGTCGACCATCGTTGAGGAGTCGAAACTGGTGAACATGACCACTGATCACGAGTGGGCAATTCTGGTCACGAAGCAGTTCCCCCAGCCGTTGACGTGCCGACGATGGCACGAACCGGTACTCCGGCGAGACCGCCAGCTCGTTCTCGCTCGCCGTCAGCGGCTTGTGGCTGAACAGGACCCTGAGGTCACCCGAGGCCTGATCGGAGAACTGCTCGGTGAGCCACTCCCACTGTTGGTCCTCCGCGTCGAGACCCGATCCGAACAGCTGAGCGTTGATTCCGATCAAGGTCCATATGCCGATGCGTATTGACCAGTAGTCAGGGCCGATCGACGTCCGCCAACGCCCCAATCGCTCGTCGGTGATCGGCGGGCTGTCGGGCAGACCCGGGTTGTCACCGATGTCGTGGTTCCCGGGTATTGCTGCCCATGGCACTCCCAGCCCGTCCAGATGCTGGCGAGCAATCGTGAGTTCGGTTGGGTCCTGAGCTCCGTCCAGGCTGAGATCTCCAGTGTGGATCACTAGGTCCGGTTGTCTGGCGACGGTGTACTGCGCCACCGTTCCCCAGTTGAGGACCGCCTCCGGAGCCTTGGGTGCGAGGTGAGAATCTGACACGACTAAGAGGCTGGTCTCGTCGGCGATGCCCACGCTCGGGCACCCTACCCTCCGAGCTGCGTTACCCGGCTACAGCGGGCGCACCCAAGGCGGGCGATGGGTCGAGCTGTCCCCGTACTCTTGTCGTCGCTGACCGAGTGGGATTCCGACCTGGAGGCACGCGATGGGCCACAAGGCAAGAGTGGAACTCGTTCTCGACTGTGCAGAGCCCAAAAGGCTCGGTACGTTCTGGCGCGAAGCGCTGTACTACCGCGACCACTACTCCGATCCGATCCTGGCCGTACTCGTTCCCAAGGAAGGGATCGGTTCACCGCTTCTCCTTCAGCGGGTACCCGAACCCAAGGCCGGGAAGAACCGCATGCACCTCGACATTGTGGTCGACGACATCGAAGCCGAGGTCGACCGGCTTTGCGAACTCGGCGCTCAGCGCATCGACGAAGGCGTGCAGAGCTTCGGAGGGAACCCGGTGGGTCAGAATGTCGGACCCCGAGCAGAACGAGTTCTGCCTTTCTACCGGCATCGAGTGGTAGAGCGTTGAGCTGCGGCGGACACCCTTACTGTGTCCGTGCAACACCAGGCCTTTAGGTCGGCGCCCCTCCTTCATCCGCCCCGAACGTGTTCGAGGTGACGAGCCGCCGACCTCGGGACGCCCCAGGGCTCCCTACGGCAATGTTCGGGGCAGGTCTCCAGCGGCTTGTCAGCCGGATTATTGGGACATGTAGCGTCAGCTGCGCAGGCGCACCGGCTGGTGGTTGCGGATCGACAACAGAAGTCCGTCGACAGCAAACACGGCACCCGCTCCGACGCACACACCGCCGAGAGCATCCGTCGGGTAGTGCCAACGCAGCACCACCACCGCAGCGCAGACCGCCACGACGACTACTCCACCCGCCACGGCCACCAGGGGCTTGGCGAACCAAGGCACGACCAGGAATGCCCCGGCAGCGAGCGCAGCCACGGCGGTGACTGTTCCCGACGGGTACGAGAAGGAAGGGCCACCGAAATGGCGGCCGACGAGCGGCTTGGCCACTGTCTGCACGATCAGTACAGCCGCTATCGGAGCGATGAGGCACGACAATGCTCGCATCCAGTTCCGGGACATCGCCGCCACGACACAGAGCGTGGCTGCCCCGGCGATCAAGACCGTCAACGAACCGAGGTGAGCCACGTCGGCGGCCCAGCTCGAGGACAGGTCCGCGGGCAGGAGCCGAAACCCTATGGCGTCCACCCGGTTGGGCCACGGTCGATGAACGAAAACCAACCCTGCGAGAGTCGCCGCACCGAGCAAGAGGCAGCCCAGGAGCATCTCCACCAACGCCTCGGGGCTATGGCCGAAGCGATCGCGCGCTTCGAGGCGGCTCCGAGGCGCTGTCGATACGACCATGCAGACGAGGCTACGCGGCCCGGCGTCTGAATGGACCTCGCGCGGAGCCGATCGCTGACATCAGACCCATGCCACCGCCTCGACCAGGAGCTTGGGTGTTCTTGTTCCAGCCGGGAATTGTCCCGGGTTACACAGCAGTCACCTGGTCTGTGCGTCCGCTTCGCCGAGAGTGTGAAGAGTGGTACCTGGGGGGTGGAGAAGCGTGCGAATGATGGTCTTCCGGAATCGCACCGTGAGGGTCGTCCAGTGCCGGCGTTCGTTCGGGGCGTGGCGACCACAAGCTCAAGGCCGGCCTATGAGGAGGCCCCGTGCCGCTATGTAGAACGAGGTTCAGGCTCCCACTGAGGCTCGTCATCGCCGTTCAGCGGGACCACGCCGATATCGTCACGAAAACGCTGACCGGGTGGTGCTTGAACAACTGAGACGAGTCGGCTTCCGTCGATCACGATTGCGAAATCTGCGAAGGATGCTTCGTACCCACAGCCGGGGCACTGGTCCGAATCGCTCGGGAGCCACGCCCTGCCCTGGACCGGGCCCCCTTCGTTCCAATCCGGCTCCGGCCACCACGCCACGGTGTCTCCGAGGGCATAGTGAACCTGTGCACGTTTCCCATAGAAGAACTCGAGCACCCGGTCGACGTCGTTTCCGCAATTTGTACAACACTCATTGACGTGCAACAGGTTGAACGCTTCCACGTCGGGACCCTGAACGGACGCCCCATACTTGCTCTCGGGTACGGCTTGGGCTGCTGATTCAAGGACGTCAGCAAAATGACGCAACGCTTTAATGCCGATCCCTGAAGTCTCGAATACCAGTACTTCCCCACTCAATAGGGCTACGGCGACTGTAAAGATCGGCATGCCCAGCGCCGCTACCGGGTGTCGCTTCTTGGTCCGAACGGATATGACATCCCTAAGTGGAATTTCGAGTTCGACATCTCCCTTGCTTCGACCTGTCATCCGGTTTGTCTTGAGTGCGAGAAATCGCTGATCCGTGACTACGATCCGTATTGGTCGCGCCGATTGTCTCTCAATAGCTCCAGGAGGGGCGCAGCTTGCGAGAGCGAGGACTGTTTCTCCCGCCGCAAGTTGATCCGCGTGCGGGTTCCCTACTCGGCATGCCACCTTCTCCTTGTACTGAAGCAGTGGAACGACTTGGCTGGTTGAAACATACACATAGCCGTTCAAGGAATCGCCGGATATCCCCGTTGTGCGTGCCTGTCGGGGACATCCAACGTTGGCCGACGCGGCACTCTGGAGGTCTGGTCGCCGCCCGCTTCCGTGCAGATCGGCGTGGGCGTTGCGCCTTGAACCGGCCCCGGGTCACGGTGGGGACTCGCCGCCCTCCGAGGCTCTACGGGAGCGAACGGACCCTGCCGGGAGGGCTCAGGGTGCTGTGAGCGTCGGTCGGGCCTCGATCCCAGGGCCGAGACTCAGGACAGCACCTTGCGGCGGAAATTGCGCAGGCCGAGCGTCAGGAAGATGACGCTGAAGGCAATGATGGCGGGATAGATGATGTAGAGGTGCATGTGCGCGGCGTCCGTGAAGGCGGCGCGCATCCCGTCGTTGATGTAGATGAGCGGATTGATCAGGACGACGATCTGCAGCCAATGGACAGGCCCGATCTCCACCGGCGCCAGTCTTGTCCACTGGTAGTAGGTACCGCCCAGGAACGTGATCGGAAGCACGATGAACCCGAACATGAGGCCGAGGTTGCGCGGCTCGAAGGAAGTCCCGAGGAGCAAGCCGAGGGACGCCATGCAGACGCATGACAGCGGCACGAGCGTCACGATGAGCAACCAGTGGAGATTGATCTGCGCCTCGACGCCCGCGGCGTGCACGACCGAGGCGATGGGCAGGACGAGCGCAGCCGCGAGAAGACCTTGGGCGCCCCCCGAGATCACCTTGGAAATCGCCACCAGCCAGATCGGACATGGGGCCTGGACCCTGTCCTCGATCTCGCGGGTGAAGCCGAACTCCTGCGCCATCGGCATGGCGACGGCCTGGATTCCCTGGAACATGATGGACAGGCCGACGACTCCGGGCACCAGGACAGTCGCGAAGGCCGACTCCGCGCCGGGGACCCCGCTGGCACCGCCGATGCCCTGCCCGATCTTGGGGAACACGTAGAGGAAGACGAAGCACAAGAGGAACGGCTGCACGAGCGTGCGCACCGTGAACTCGATCTTGTGCTTCCAGAGCACGACCAGGTCGCGTTGGATGAGGGCACGGAGCGAGGTACGGCTGGCTGCGGTCGCCGATCGGGTCGGCTGCAGCTCGACGTGGCGTATACCTGCAGCGCCAAAGGTTGCCGGAGCGATGGTTTCCGAAGTCGTGGCCGCCATCAGTCGCGCAGCTCCTTTCCGGTGAGCCCGATGAAGACGGTCTCGAGGGTGGGTTCTGCCACCGACAGGTCGGCCAGCGAGAAGCCGCCAGCTTCGGCTGCTTCGACCACCCGTGGCACCAGCCGATCGGCTCCACGAATCTGCAACTCGACACCGTCAGGGATCACGCGGCTCCGTGTGAGGCCTTCGAGCCGCTCCGTGAAGACTTCGGCGAGACGGTCGGCGTCGCCGGTTGCCTTCACCGTCACAATGGTGTCGGCGCCGACACTGCGCTTGAGGTCTCCGGGGGTGTCGAGGGCGAGGATCCTGCCGTGGTCCATGATCGCCACGCGATCGCAGAGCTTGTCGGCCTCTTCCATGTAGTGCGTGGTGAGCATGATGGTCTGGCCCTCGGCGTTGAGGCCCTCGAGCAGGTCCCAGAGCGCGAGGCGGCCCTGAGGGTCGAGACCGGCGGTCGGCTCGTCGAGGAAGAGAACCGCCGGCCGGTGGAAGATGGCGCGGGCCACCATGAGGCGTTGCGCCATGCCACCGGAGAGGGCGTAGACCGACGCTTTGGCGAAGCGTGTGAGCTGGAATCGCTCGAGGAGGTCGTCGGCGGTCTGCCGCGACTCCTTCGCTCCCATCCCGAAGAGGCGTCCATGCCAGTAGAGGTTCTCGAAGGGCGTGAGCTGGCGGTCCAACGTGTTCTGTTGGGACACGACGCCGATGAGCTGCTTGACGAGCGTCGGATGCTCAACGACGTCGATGCCCCCGACGAATGCGTGACCGCCGGTCGGGATGACGCGGGTGGTCAGGACACCGACGGTGGTCGTCTTCCCGGCGCCGTTCGGACCGAGCAGCCCGAAGACCTCGCCAGTCCCGACCTGGAGGTTGAGTCCGTCGACAGCCCGGAAGTCCGTCCCCGCGTACGTCTTGGTCAGAGCCACGGTCTCGATGATGGTTGCGTCGCCCGGGGAGGCGCCGTCGAGTGGCGTGGTAGTCGTCGTCGTCGTCATGGCTCCTTCTGCACAGTATCGGGGCGAGCTTCTCGGGATCTCGCTCGTCTGTCTGCGTCAATCCTCGGCCAGGATCTGGTACAGCTCCTTGCGGGCCTTTTGGATGACGGCGATGCCTCGCTCGATCTGAGCCTTCTCGCCTGCACCGGCCAGTTGCTTGGCGGCGCTCATGAGTTGGCCCACGCCGAGGCGAAGCGTGCGCACGTCGTCGTCGGAGTCGCCCGCCTCCTGCCAGGGGAGCGTCGCCTTCGCAGCCTCCGCTCGACCCTTCTCGGTCAGCGTGAAGGTGCGGCTGCCCTCGACCTCGGAGGACTGCACCAGTCCCTCGTCCTCGAGCATCTGGAGATGCGGGTAGACCGACCCGGGGCTCGGACGCCACAGGCCCCCGCTCATCTCCTCGAGCCGGCGCATGACCTCGTACCCGTGCCCGGGCTCGTCGCGCAGGGCGACCAGGATGGCGGTGCGGATCGCGCCACGCGGCATGCGCCGCCCGCCGCCCCATCCGCCGCGCCCGCCGCCCCAGCGACCGCGGGGGCCCCGCATGCCCCGCCCGCCGAAGTGGCGATCGTGGAGGTGCTCGTGATCGTGGTCATGGTGGTGCTCGTAGTCGTGCTCGTGGTCGTGCTGTTGGTCACGGTTCTGATCGTGTTGGTGTGTCATCGGTGACTCCTTGGGTGAAGGGCCCTTCTCGGGCCAGACCGCTCTTGCGGTCGTACGTAACACTAATGATATATCGGATAAGTTCATGATGTCACGCGATTTCCGCAAAAACGTTGCTGACCTGCACGTAGACGACTGTGACGCGCCAATACTGGGAAGGGGTGGCTGCTGGATCCCCCGGAGGAGGCGTCGTGAGGTTCCTAGGTTGGGGCAGGTCACAGATGGTGTCGGCGGACCGGGCGCTGGCTGGGAGGAGAGACCCGGTCACCATCCGCGAACCGCATCTGGTGCTCGGCACGACCATCACACCCCCGTTTCCGAACGGGCTCGAGCGGGCTGTCTTCGGGATGGGCTGCTTCTGGGGTGCCGAGAGGGCGTACTGGTCCCTGCCCGGGGTCTTCACGACCGCGGTGGGCTACACCGGGGGTTTCACGTCCAATCCCACCTACCGGCAGGTCTGCAGCGGCCGCACCGGTCATGCCGAGGCAGTTCTCGTGGTGTTCGATCCGGCAGCGATCTCCTATCAGCAACTGGTGCGTGTCTTCTTCGAGGGCCACGACCCGACGCAGAAGATGCGACAGGGGAACGACGTCGGCACGCAGTACCGCTCGGCGATCTTCACGACGTCGACGGAGCAGGCTGAAACCGCGCACCGTGTCGCCGACCGCTTCGGGGAGTCGCTCCGCAAGGCCGGCTACGGCACCATCGCGACGGAGATCGATTCGGCCGGGGAGTTCTTCTACGCCGAGCCGTACCACCAGCAGTATCTCGAGGCCAACCCCCTCGGCTATTGCGGCCTTGGGGGCACCGGTGTCTCGTGCCCGACAGGACTGGCCGGCACCGGTTGAGCGCGAGGGGCAGGTGACCGCTTTGCGTCAGCGAAGGTGGATGACGTTGCCCGTGACGAGCGCGGCGGCGTCCGAAGCGAGATAGGCGATCACGTCAGCCACCTGCCGGGGCGTGGCGACGCGGTGCCCCGCCGATTGCGCCCACGCGGCCGTCCTCTCGTTGATCCACCCGGTGTCGGTGATGGGCGGGTGCACGACGTTGGCGGTCACGCCGAAGCGCGCCAGCTCCGTTGCCGCGCTGAGCGTGAAGTTGACCTGCGCCGCCTTGGCCGCGCCGTAGGAGACCTCCTCGGGGAAGCCGTCCGCTCCGCCCGAGGTCAAGCCGATGATGCGGCCCCAGTCGCCGCCCCGGTCGACGTGACGGCGGGCGAACTCGGCGATGAGGAGCGCCGCCGCCCGGGCGTCGACCCCGAAGACCTGGTCGAGGGTGGTTCGACTCACGAGCGGCTGCGCCCGCCCGAAGCGGTGCACCGCAGTGGGGACGAAGGTGTCGGCGACCCACCCCGAAGCGTTGTTCACCAGGATCTCCACCGGTCCCAGCTCGGATTCGGCCGTGTCGAACAGCAATGGCGCGCTCGACGCGTCGGACAGGTCCACCTCCATCGCCACCGCGCTGCCCCCAGCCGCCCTGATGGACTCGGCGAGGAAGTCGGCCCGGGCCATCCGGGTCGCCCGATATGCCGTCGGCAGTGACGCGTCGTCGAGTCCGCCGAGCCTCTCACCTCGGAAGTAGGCACACAGGACGGCGCTGCCCTGGGCAGCGAGCGCCTTGGCGGTGGCCGCGCCAATCCCGTGGTTCGCGCCCGTGACGAGCGCGACCCGTCGTCCCGCGGAAGAGCCGACCGTCATCCGCGGCCTCGATCCACTGAATCCCCGCGCCCTCGAATGCCCACGTGCGTGCTCGGCGGTCCGCCGGCGCTGGTCAGCGCACGCCCGAGAGGCGGTCGAGGACCACCTCGGCCTCGGCCACGAAACGCCGGACCAACTCGCCCGCCGGCACGAGCTCCGTGATGGCGCCGACACCCTGGCCCGCCGGATAACACTCCTTGTCGACGTCCACGCCCTCGCTGAAGGAGTCACCCCCGAGGTGCATGGCACCGTTCCCGTAGGCGATGCCGAGCTGCTCCGGGAACTTCTTCAGTTCGTCGGGGTGGCTGTCGTAGTAGTCGGTGTACTGGTTCCGGACCACGCGCATGGTCTTGCCCGAATAGGCGCGGCTGACAGTGGTCTGGTCCTCCCGACTGGTCAGCAGTTTGTCCTTGTAGCCGAGAACGCCCCGTGCCTCAGGTGTCGCGATGAAGCGGGTCCCGACCCAGATGCCGTCGGCGCCGAGTGCGAGCGCAGCAGCCAGGCCGCGGCCGTCGAAGATGCCCCCGGCGGCCACCACCGGCACGCGATCGCCGACCGCGTCGACGATCTGTGGGACGAGCGGGAAGGAGGCGACCTGGCCGGTGTGGCCCCCCGCCTCGGTTCCCTGCGCCACCACCAGGTCGCAGCCAGCGTCGACGGCGCGCTGCGCGTGCTCGACCTTGCCGCACATGCTGACGACGATCACATCGTGGCTGTGGCAGAGATCCACGACCTCGGTCGGGACTCCGAGCCCGGCCACGAAGGCCGACGCACCGCCCTCGATGATCACCTTGACCTGGTCGCTCATGCCGCCGGGCATCGCGGTGAGGAGGTCGACGCCGAAGGGCTTGTCGGTGGCCAGGCGGACGGCGGCGATCTCGGCCGCCATCTTCTCGTCGCCCATGGTGGACGCGCCGAGGCAGCCGAAGCCCCCGGCCTCCGAGACCGCCGCGGCCAGCTCGGAATACGAGACACCCCCCATTCCGGCCAACATGACGGGGTGCTCGATACCGAGCAGCTCGGTGAGGCGGGTTCGCATGGTGCTGGCCTTCCTTGATCTCGTTCCTGCGCGGATCTCTTTCCTGCACGGCCTGACGCCGGCATCCGCCGCGGGGACCGTAGCGCGGGCGGCGGTGGCCGCCGGGAGGAGTCCGGCGGAACCGGGCGGTCGACCGCCCATGGTTGCATTTTGAACAGGACGTTCCTACTCTGAGTCGATCGTGGCAGACGTGGGGGAGGCCGGTGTGAGCGTCAGCGCAGCACCTCCCATGGCCGAGAGGATCACGGGGCGTCGCCTGTGGCTGATCCTCGGTGCACTACTGCTGGGCATGCTGCTGGCGGCCCTGGACCAGACCATCGTCTCGACGGCACTGCCGACGATCGTGGGAGACCTGCACGGCGGGTCGCACCTGGCCTGGGTGGTCACCGCCTACCTGCTGGCGTCGACGGTGTCGACGCCGCTGTGGGGGAAGTTAGGTGACCAGTACGGGCGCAAGACCTTCTTCCAGGCCGCCATCGTGATCTTCGTGATCGGGTCGGCGCTGGCCGGCTTCAGCCACACCATGACCGAGCTGATCGCCTTCCGGGCTTTGCAGGGACTGGGTGGTGGGGGACTGATGGTCGGCGCGCAGACGATCATCGGCGACGTGGTGTCGCCCCGCGACCGGGGCCGCTACATGGGTCTGTTCGGCGCCATGTTCGCGGTGGCCACCGTGATCGGGCCGCTGATCGGCGGGCTCTGCGTCACCTACCTGAGTTGGCGTTGGGTCTTCTACATCAACTTGCCGCTCGGGATCCTCGCGCTGTTCGTGACCGGCGCCGTGCTCCCCGGCCATCTGCGCCGGGTCTCGCATCGCATCGACTACCTGGGGTCGTTGTTGCTGGCCGGCTCGGCGACGTCGCTCATCATCTTCGCCAGCCTGGGCGGGATCTCGTGGGCCTGGGTCTCGGGCCCGAGCATCTTCACCGCCGTCCTCGGCGTTGTGCTGGCGGGGGCGTTCCTCTTGGCCGAGCGCGGGGCGGCCGAGCCGGTGATCCCGCTGAAGCTGTTCCGGGAGAGGGTCTTCAACGCCGCCAGCGGCATCGGCTTCGTCATGGGCTTCGCGATGTTCGGGGCGCTCACCTTCCTCCCCCTGTACATGCAGATCGTCAAGGGCGTGAGCCCCACGGCGTCAGGGCTGCGGATCTTGCCGCTGATGCTCGGCATGCTCGGTGCGTCGGTCACCTCGGGCCGTCTCGTGACGCGCTGGGGTCGCTACAGGATCTTCCCCATCGTCGGCACTGCATTGATGACGGTCGGCGCCTATCTCTTGTCGATGATCGACGCGTCGACGAACGGGTGGGTGCTGGCCGGCTACATGTTCGTCTTCGGCGTCGGCATGGGCCTGGTCATGCAGGTTCTCGTCGTCGCGGTGCAGAACGCCGTGTCCTACCAGGACCTCGGCGTGGCCACCAGCAGCGCCACGTTCTTCCGGATGATCGGCGGCTCCTTCGGCACGGCGGTGTTCGGTGCGATCTACGCCATCGTGCTCAACCACACGATCGCACCGACGTTGGCCAAGGTCCCGGCGTCGGTGCTCCGGTCCTTCAACCCGCAGACGATCAATCCTGCGGTGCTGGCCCAGCTCAAGTCGACCGCCGCTGGGCTGTTCTTCTACACCAAGTACATCGACGCCGTGACCCACTCGATCCAGATCGTCTTCCTGGTGGCGGTGCCCATCGCCTTCGTGGCGTTCCTCCTGAGCTTCCTGCTCCCCGAGGTGGAATTGCGCAAGACGGTGCAGACGGTCGACGTCGGCGAGGTGAACGGCTCTCCCGACCCGCGGTCGTCGCTGCAGGAGATCGAGCTGGCGCTGACCCGGCTGTCGGCCCGGGAGAACCGGGGCGAGCTCTATCAGACCCTGGCTCAGCGGGCGGGCATCGATCTGCCGCCCCGTGCGGTCTGGTTGCTCTACCGGCTAGCCGACCAGCCGGCCTGCACGGTCCACGACGTGGCGAAGCGGTTGAAGGTGGACCCGGAGGTGATCCAGCCCGGTGTCGATGGCTTGTTGGCGGCCGGCATGGTCGAGGAGCGGCGGCGGGGTGCAGAGTGCGATCTCTATCTCACGGCGGCCGGCACCAACGCACTCGGCAAACTGACCGAGGCGCGGCGCACCGGACTGACCGAGCTGTTGGAAGGCTGGAACCCCGATGAGCACCCCGAGATCATCGAGATGGTGAAGGACCTCGCCCACTCCCTGCTGGCCGACGACGAGCGTCTGGTAGCCGATGCCATGCCGCACGCGGTGGCGGGGGTGGCCGGGGGTGGGGGCGGCTGACGGTCGCGCCAGGGCCAGCTTCGCGTGCGGTGCTCAGGTGGCGCCCGACCCGGCCGTGGAGTCCTCGGACGGTCGGAGTGCCCGGCGCAAGGCGGCGGCGGAGCTCGCCGGGGCGTCCCCGGCGTCGAGGCCGATGAGCGCGGCGCCCAACACTGGTGGGGCGTCCAGGCGGTGGAGTGAGGCGCGGGGCGCGACGGCGTGGACGCCGGCGGCCACACGGGCGTGGAACGCCGTGTCGGTGGTGTCGAAGATGCCCCCGCCCAGAACGACCTCGACCGCCTCGGCCTGGAGGTCCAGCCGGATGACGGCCGCCCGGACGAAAGCCGCGATCTCGTCGGCCAGCGTGTCCGCCGCCTCGCGAGCCGGCGCGTCGCCGTCGGCGGCGGCATCGAGGAGGACCCGGGCCAGTTCGAAGAGCCGGGCGTAGGCAATGGCGCCCGTGTAGATGCCGCTGAGCGCGGCTTCGGCGTCGGGCATCCCGAGGTGGGCCGGCACGCGGTCGCTGAGGACGGTGGCATCACCACGACCGTCACCGGCCCGCAGCGCGAGGCCGAGGGCCCGCAGTCCGAGCCAGGCTCCGCCGGGTGCGAAGTCTCCCGACAGTTCGGCCAGTGCAGGGAAGCGCACCGTCCGCCCATCCGGCCCGACCGCGGCACAGTTCATGCCCGTTCCGCAAACGACGCCGATGCCCCAGCTCGACGTCGTCCCGGCGCGAGAGACGGCGAACGTGTCATTGCGCAGGATGACCCGATCGGTCCAGCCGAGTCCCTCGATCGCCGGCGCGAGCTTCTCCTCGTCGACGGGCAGGTCGATCCCGGCCAGGCAGTACACGCCGATCGGGCACAGCGGAAGGGGGGCGTCCGACATCCGTGCGTCGGCCGCGACGGCCGCGACGGCCTCGGTCAGCGCCTCGACCGTCCCCTCGAGACCGACGAGCTGGTGGTTGCTGGGACCGACGCGGGCCCGGCCGAGCACAGTGCCATTGCGTGCGACGAGGACGACATCGGTCTTGGTGCTCCCCCCGTCGAACGCCAGCACCGCGGGCACGGAATCAGAGGGCTCGGACACGGACGGATGTTACGTTGCGCTGCGTGGGCACCAAGGTGGCTGTCGTCGGCGGTGGGAGCACGTACACCCCGGAGTTGGTCGACGGTCTGTGCGATCTGGAGGACCGGATGGTCGTCGACGACCTCGTCCTGCTCGATCCGAGCGAAGTCCGGCGTGATGTAGTCGGCGGGCTCTCCGAACGCATTCTGCGGAGCAGAGGATGGTCGGGGACCTTCTCGACGACGGCCGATCCACATGCCGCGCTCGAAGGGGCCGATTTCGTGGTGGTCCAGTTGCGAATCGGAGGGCAGGCGGCGCGCCACGTCGACGAAACACTCCCGGTCGGTTACGGGTGCCTGGGACAGGAGACCGTGGGTGTCGGCGGGTTGGCCAAGGCGCTACGCACCGTGCCGATCGTGCTCGAGCTCGCCGAGGAGATGGCAGCCCGGGCCAACCCCGGTGCGTGGCTGGTGGACTTCACCAACCCGGTCGGGATCGTGACCCAGGCGCTCCTCGACGAGGGCCATCACGCCGTGGGGCTGTGCAATGTCGCCATCTGGGCGCAACGGCGGATCGGGCACTATCTCGAGATCGATCCCGACGACGTCTCGGTCGAGCACGTCGGGCTGAACCACCTGACCTGGATCAGGTCGGCCCGGGTCGGCGACGACCAGGGCGAGGACCGGCTCGACGATCTCTTCTCCCGTTTCGGCCCCGAGCTCGAGCTCGAGAGTGGCGTCTCGATCGACGTGCTGCGCCTGCAGCACGCGCTGCCGTCGTACTACGTCCACTACTACTACCAGCACGACGCCGAGGTGACGCAACAGTCGGCACCGGGGCACCGGTCGCGTGCCGACGTCGTCGCGGAGCTGGAGACCAAGCTCCTGGAGGAATACAGGGACCCTGCCCTGGTGTCGAAGCCGGCGGCACTGTCGTACCGCGGCGGCGCCTACTACTCGCTGGCCGCCGTGCGGCTCATGGGATCGCTCCACGCCGGGACCGGTGACGTGCAGGTGGTCGACATGCGCAACGACGGCGCAATCCCCGGATTGCCGCACGATGCCGTGGTGGAGACCACGGCCGTCGTCGACGCCGCCGGCGCGCACCCGCTCCCGCAGCGCGAGCTCCCTCCTGAGATGCTCGGGCTGGTCCAGCACGCCAAAGCGTACGAGCGCCTGGCGGTGAAGGCCGCGTGTTCGGGCAGCCGCGACGACGTGGTGCGCGCGCTGTTGGCGAACCCGCTGGTCGGGCAGTACCCGTTGGCCGCGGAGTTGGCCGACGAGCTGCTGGGGGCCAACCGACATCACTTGCCCAGGTTCTTCCCGTCATGAGCCAGGTCTTCCCGCGTGGGTCCGGTGGGAGGCGCGTGGGTGGCGGCGAGCGTGTGCTCGCACTTGCATCGTGTGCCGGGAAGACTGTCGGTGACGAGTGACACCATGCCCATGACCGCCTCCACCCTCTCCTCCCGATCCCCGCGCACTGGGGCGCAACCCCGGGTTGTCCGCGGTGCGAACTCGTGCGTCGGGGCGGGCATCGGTGGGTCGTCTCTCGGATCGACGGCGTCGCCGTGACCGACATCGACGAGGTGGTGGCACCCCAGCCTGCCCGCGTCGGCAAGGACCGCCGCCAGCTGCCGAGCTGGCGCTGGGAGGAGCTGCGGACGACGCTGTGGGTCATCCCGAGCATCTTGATCGTGGTCTCGGTCCTGCTGTTCCTCGTCACGTTCGAGATCGACCTGGCGGCATTCCATGGTCACCTGACCCTGCCGCACTGGATCCGCACCGGCAGTGCGGATGCCGAGCGTCAGGTCCTGATCGCCATCGCAGCGGCGGTCATCACGGTCGTCGGCGTGGTGTTCTCCATCACCATCCTGGCGCTCACACTGGCGTCGCAGCAGTTCGGGCCCCGCATGATGCGGAACTTCGTGCGCGACATCGGTAACCAGGTCACGTTGGGCGTCTTCGTCGGCACGTTCGTGTACTCGGTGCTCGCCCTGGTCTCCATCAACAGTGCGAGCCAGGCGTTCGTGCCGTACCTCTCGACCTCGGTGGCCGAGGCCCTCTTGATGGTGGACCTCGTGGTGCTGATCTACTTCATCCATCACATCGCGAAGTCGATCCAGCTTCCAGAGGTGATCGCGGGGATCGCCCGCGACCTGATCAACTCCATCGACGCCGAGTTCCCGGACGCGGTGGGTGCGGCGGTCGAGCCTGCCGTGCCGACGCACGCCGGCAAGTCTGTTCCCGAATTGCTGAAGCTGATGGACGAGCGCGGGGCCGAGGTGCCGTCACAGGTCAGCGGCTACATCCAGTACGTCGGGTACTCCCAACTGATCGGCATCGCCACGCGGACCGACTCGGTGATCCGCCTGGAGCACCGCCCGGGGCACTATCTGGCCACCGGGCGAGCGCTCGCCATCGTGTGGCCGCGCGGCGCAGCACCCGAGGTCGCGCTGGCGCTGTCGAAGGCTCACGTGACCGGGCCCCACCGCACGCTCGTGCAAGACCCGGTGTTCGCCATCGACCAACTCGTCGAGATCGCCATCCGGGCGCTCTCGGCTGCCGTGAACGACACCTTTACGGCCCTGACCTGTATCGATTGGCTGTCGGCGGGCCTTGGTCGGGTCTCCGGCCGGGTACTCGACGAGGGCGTGTACCGGGATGCCGCGGGCAACGTGCGCCTGATCGAGTCCGATCCGTCGTACGCCCGAATGGTGAACCGCGCCTTCGACAAGATCCGCCAGGCCGCCGGGGGCATGCCGGCGGTCCTGATCCGGCTCATCGACTCCCTCGGCTCGATCATGCTCGACACCACGTCCGCGGAGCAGCGAGATGTCCTGCGACGTCAGGCCGACATGGTCCTGCGCCTGTCCGAGGAGACGGTCACCGAGCCGAACGACCTGGCAGAGATCCGGTTCCGGTACCAGCGCCTGCCGAATGAGGAAGCCTTCGCCGAGCAGCCTCACACCTGGTCGAAGATCGACCTGCCCTGATCGGGCCGTTGGCCGGCCCCGTTCGGCCCGGGGCGATGCGGTCAGCCGCCCGCGTTGTCCGTCGGGGATGTGGTGGTCGAAGCGGGCGCGGTCGTCGTGGTCGTCGTGTCTCTGCCGCCGCCGGAGCCGGGCCGGACCCCGACCCGTTCCCTCCGGTCGTTCCGCCGGACTTTGGTGCGGTCGTGCTCGTCGTGGTGGTGCTCCCGCCGGTCGGGGGGCCCGTCGTCGTCGTGGCGGCCGGTGCAGGCGGCACCACGAAGGGCACCGTCTCCCCCTGCATCGTGGCCAGGGTGGCCGAGGGCGTCGCCGACAGATTCGTGCACCCTCTTGCCGCGTTCCAGCTCTGGACCGCCGCGGTGGCAGGAGCACCGGTCAGCGGCTGCGGGAGCCCGTTGAGAATGGTGGCCGGACGCCATACGGCGCCCGTGATGTGGCGACCTTGGGCGGTGATGACGAGCGCGCCGCTGTCGGTCTCGGGGGCCGTGTCGTCGTAGAAGGCGAAGTTGCCCAGGCCGTAGTCGACATACGCGCCGCCGAGATAGCCGCCCCCGAGCAGAACGTGGGCACCGGAGCCGATCACGATGTCTGCCCCCGCCTTGACGAGTTGCTCGGCCAGCGGCTCCTGCTGCGGGTTGGGGCAGGCCTGCGTCGCGGTGCCCCAGTGCACATAGACGATCACGGTGTCCGCCGTGCGACGCACCTGTTGGACCTCACGGACGAGCTGTGTGGGGTCGATCGCCGAGGCGACGCCCGGTTGGGTGGCGCTCGCCGTCCACGTGCCGACCAGGTTGTCGGCGATCACCTGGGTCGCCGCGATGATCGCAACGCGCTGGCCGGCGATCGTGACCCGGTAGGGCGTGAAGGCCTGCGCCGCGGTACTGCCGATGCCGATGATCGGATACTGCGCCTGGGACGCGACGGTCAGGTTCTGGGACAGGCCCTGCGGGCCGCAGTCCAAGCCGTGATCGTTGGCCTCCGTGGCCACCGAGACGGTGGCGCTCTTGAGCGCAGTGAAGGCCGACGCGGGCGCGTCGAAGATGTACGGCTTGCTCTGGGGCTCCGGGCAGGTTCCGTTGGTCACTGCCGTCTCGAGATTGACCATGCGGACCTGCGCGCCGGTGAAGAGTTGCGGGATGGTGGTGCCCAGGGCCGTCGTGGGGTTCTTGGCCAGGTTCGTCCCGACGATGCCGGCGAAGTGGACGTCACCGCCCAAGCCGAAAGTAATGGTGTGGCCGTTTCCGCTCCAGGCCGGGTTGAGCGGGGAATGCTTCGGGAAGTGCTCGGCCGTGGTGACGGCTTGGTGGGTCGTCGACGGGGGCGGCGGGCTCGAGCCACCGGAGAAGAACGCGAGATAGATCACGAGGAAAACGAGGAGGAGTGCGCCTCCCACGGCGAACTGGCGACGTCGCCGCATGACCCTTCGTGAGACCACGTCGGCACTATGTCACACACCCCGGCGCTTCCCTGGGCCGGCGGGCTCTGTGATCAGCGGGTTCGCGTGACTGGCGGATCCTCGGGCTTCCCGGGACCTCGGTGTTCCCCCTAGGCCGCCCAGAGGCTGTCCCAGTAGGTCGTCAGGGAGTCGACGAGGCCGGCACAGCCGGCCGCGATCAGGTCGCGGCATTCGTCGAAGACCGCATCGTCGCCGTAATACGGGTCCGGCACGTCGGCGGCGGCGCCCGAGGTGGCGTCGAAGGCTCTGAGGAGAGCCAGGCGGCCGGGATCGGCGCCGAGACCGCGCAGGGTCTGCTGATGGCGCCGGTCGAGGGAGACCATGAGGTCGATGTTGCCCAGCTCAGAGGACATGATCTGATGGGCGATATGCCCGTGGTCCGGGAGGCCGGCCCGAGCGAGCGCCGTCCGGGCCAGCGGGTGCATGGGCTCGCCCTCGTGCCAAGGGCCGGTTCCGGCGCTGCGCACGTCGAGCTGCCCCGCCAACGTGGTGCCGTCGGCCAGCGCGGTCGACGCCGCCAGAGACCGGGTGATGACCTCGGCCATGGGGGAGCGGCAGATGTTCCCGGTGCACACGAAGACGATGCGGTACGGCCGGTCGCCGAGCGGTCCCGGCGGGACGACGAGGCCCCGACTGCGACGGGCGGAGCTCACCGGGCGACGTACTCGTCGCGGAGGGACTTCTTGACGATCTTTCCGGTGCCCGCCCGGGGCCAGTCGGTGCGGAGCTCGAGCTGCTCGGGGATCTTCTGGGTCATGAGGCCGGCGTTCCGGCAGAACGAGGCCACGTCAGCCAGCTCGAGCCCCTCGGCGTTCTCGGCGAGCTGCACGACCGCGCAGACCCGTTCGCCCCGGTCCGGGTCGGGGAGCCCGATGACGGCGACCTCGATCACCCTCGGGTGGGTGTAGAGCAGGTCCTCGATCTCCTTGGCGCTGATGTTCTCCCCCTTGCGGACGATCACGTCCTTCAGGCGGCCCGTCAGGCACAGATGTCCGTCGGCTCGCAACCGGCCCAGGTCGCCGGTGCGGAAGTAGCCGTCCTCGTCGAAGGCGTCGGCGTCCAGAGTGGGGTCGGTGTAGCCGTGGAAGACCATCGGACCCTTGACCCGCACCTCGCCCTCCTCGTCGAGGTCGGCGATCCGGCCGTCGAGGGTCACGATGCGGACGTCGGCTCCCTCCACGGGCTTGCCGTCGGTGTTGGCCAACTGCTCGTCGGTGTCGTGCGGCGAGCCGTTGGAGATCATCGGCACCTCGGTCATGCCATAGCCGTGGACGACGCCGCGTCCGCCGATCTCGTCGCGTACCTCGTAGTGGACCTCGGGGGGTTTGGCCGCTCCGCCTCCGGACATGAGGCGGAGGGTGGGCAGGATCGGTTCCGTCGGGGTCTTGCGCTGCTCGGCGAGGTACGCCACGTAGAACGCGGTGCTCCCTCCCACCATGGTCGCACCGTGCTGGCGGAACAGCGGGAGGACGGTCGGCGCCGAGAAGGCCTCGACCAGGATCGCCGGGAACCCCATGGACAGCATCGTCACCAGATAGTCGGGGCCGGCGATGTGCGAGAAGGGGAAGGCGACGGAGCCGACGTCGTCGGGCCCCATGTCGAGGGCGCGGGCCAGGCCCCAACCGCCGGCGATCAGCGTCTGGTCGGTGTGCTGGACGCCCTTGGGGTCGGCGGTGGAACCCGACGTGTAGTAGATCCAACGAACGGGGGCGTCCTCCGCGGATGTCCCCAGGGGCGGCGGGGGCAGCACGGCAGGGTCGCCTTCGGGGAGGCCGCCGTCGATGCGGAGGATGGTGGGCCGGGCGGGGGCGTCGGCCAGTGCGCGCTCGGCGATGCCGGCGAAGTCGATGTCCCGCCAGGTGGCGCGGATGACGAACAGTTCGGCCCCGGTCTGGCGGAGGGCGAAGCCCACCTCACGCTCGCGGTAGAGGTGGATGATCGGGTTCTGGACGGCGCCCAGGCGTGCGAGCGCGATGGACAGGACCACGGTGTCGATCTGGGTCGGGAGCTGCCACGAGACGACCGAGCCGGTCGTGACGCCCAAGCCGTGCAGGCCGGCGGCGACCCGCTCGACCCGGTCACGGAATTGGCCGAACGTGACGGTCTCCCCGCCCGCCGCGATCAGCATGGGATGGCCCGGCGACGCCTGCGCCCGCCGGTCGACCAGCTCCCACATGGTGCGGGCGCCGGTCAGGATCTCGCTCGTGGTCATGACCTCTCCTTCTGGGAGCACTCTCATAGCAGCTGGCGGCAGGGTCGGCGCGGGCTTGCCGCGCCGACGAGGCGCCGGCGAGGCAGAATGGCTGTGTGGCGAGACGCCCGGTGCACTCGGAGGCCCATTCCCCGGAGTCGGACGATGGGGGTGGGCGCAAGGCTGTCGACCGTAGGCAGCAGGTCCGGCTGGTGGGCGTCGCCGTGGTTGGAATTCTCCTGGGCTGGTTCGCCCTGGCCAACTTCGGGAAGGTCCGGATCGACTTCTGGGTCTTCCACCGCCAGGCGCCCCTGATCCTCGTGATCGTGATCTCGGGCCTGCTCGGGGCTCTGGTCACGGCCCTGATCATGCGGCGCAAGCCCAAGGCGGAGGAGTAAGGGCCGACCCCGGGGAGCCGGCCCGGCGGCCCGGCGGGGTCGTCCGGACATCTGGGCGGGACCTGTGGCGCGACATGACAAGTTGATGACCGCGTTCGCATCGGTGGCGTCTGGTTCTAAGCTGCAGAGCGGTGGAGACAGCCGTTCGGGCAGGCACGAAGGGGCACATTCACATTGTCCGCGCCCTCAGGGCGTGCCAACATGTGCCGCAGATGGATGTGGAGATCCCAGGGGGCAAGGTGTAGTGCCGCTTTCCGATCACGAACAGCGCATTCTGGCGGAGCTCGAGGAGTCACTCGTTCGCCAGGACCCCGAGTTCGCCGAGCGGGTGCGCTCGGAGACCGTCTACCGACATGCCGGTCGCTACTGCAAGTGGGCCGCGGTGACCTTTGTCATCGGCGTGGTCATCCTCGTCGCCTTCTACAGCAAGTCCGTCATCGCCGGCTTCGTCGGTGTCGTGATCATGTTCGCCTCCGCGGTGTGGTTCGAGCGCAATCTGCGCCGCATGGGGCGGGCGGGGTGGCACGACCTGAGGCGATCGAAGGACGGGGAGTCGAAGTCCGCCGGCGCTGCCAACGGGATCGAGGGTGCCGTGAGCGACGCCCGCGACTGGTTCCGCTCCCGCTTCCACCGGCGCGACGGCTGAACATCGTGCGGGGCGTCGTCGGCCCCGCTGATCCGGCGCCGAGGGTGCCGCGGTGGGGATCCGGGCCGAGGTAACAATCCTTCCGTGGCAGACCTCGCACTCGCCGTCGACATCGGCGGCACAAAAATGGCCGCCGGCCTCGTCGGCCTCGACGGCTCCCTGGTCGAGCGGGCGATGCGACCAACCCGGGCGTCGAGGGGTCCCGACGACGCCGAGGACCTCTGGAACGACCTGGCCGGCCTGGTGGAAGGGGTTGTCGGCCGTGTGGGCACGGGGGACCGCCTCGTCGTCTGCGGCAGCGGGTGCGGGGGGCCGATGAGTCCCGGCGGGGCCGAGGTGTCGCCGTTGAACATCGCAGGGTGGAGAGCATTCCCCCTGCGGGCGCCGCCTGGCCGGGTTGACCGGGCTCCCGACGTTCGTCGACAACGACGCCAAGGCCCTCGCGTTGGGCGAGGGCTGGGTCGGCGCGGCGGTCGGGTATGCGGATTACATCGCCCTGGTGGTGTCGACCGGCATCGGCGGCGGCATCGTGCTCGACGGGAGGCTGCTCAACGGGCGGCTCGGGAACGCCGGCCACATCGGCCACGTCGTCGTCGTCCCGGACGGCCGCGTCTGTTCGTGCGGCAGCCGGGGCTGTCTCGAGGCGGAGGCATCGGGGACCGCGTTGGAGGCGCTGACCGGCCGAGCCGGCCCGGGTGGCGCCTCCTGAATGGATCGAGAGAACCGGAACCCTCGTCGGTCGCGCGCTGGCGACGGCGGTGGTGCTGCTGGACCTCTCGCTCGCCGTGGTGAGCGGATCGGTTGCCCTGGGTTTCGGGGAGCCCTTCTTCCGGGCGGCCCAGGCGGAGATGGACGTGCTGTGCCGCATCGAGTTCGCCCGAGGGGCACGGGTCGTGCCGGGCGGTCTGGGTGACCGCGGCCCGCTCGTCGGTGCCGCCCGGGTCGGTTTGTGCGGCGCGGGTGTCGTGGCGTGAGCGGCGCGGGTATCGGCCGTACGGCGTGGGGTCGGGGCGCCTTGGCGGTGGCGCGTGCCGTCGTGCCCCGCCCCGGGCTGTGGTGGGCCGCCGCGGGCGCTACGAGGCGGATGGCCCGACGCGGGTGGTGGCGCCGGCCACCGTTCGTTCCGCTCCCAGGGGAGGCCTACTGGCGATTCCGGCTCGTCACGGCGTACGGCGGGGACGGAGACACGGGGGAGTTGACCCCAGAGGACGTGGTGGCGTTCCTTCGCTGGTGTCAGAGGTCCCGGCCCCACCGCGGATAGCCTCTCGGGGATATGGAGCGGGTGCTCCTCCTCAATGCGACCTACGAGCCGCTTGCCCTCGTCTCGGATCGCCGTGCCGTCGTTCTCATGCTCGCGGGCCGCGCGGAGGCGGTCGCCATCCGCGAGGACTGCACGGTCTTCCATTCCGCGCGGCTCAACATCGACGTGCCGTCGATCGTGCGCCTCTCGCACATGGTGCGTATCCCGCGTTGGGCGCGCACGCCGCCCGTGACCCGGCGATCGGTGCTGCGACGCGACGGCGGGCTCTGCGTCTACTGCTCGCAGCCCGCCGACACCATCGATCACGTGATCCCGCGCAGCCGGGGCGGCACCCACGACTGGTCCAACGTGGTGGCCGCCTGCAAGCGCGACAACCTCGTCAAGGCGGACCAGTTGCTCTCCGAGTTGGGTTGGACGCTCAGCGTGAAGCCGGCTCCACCGGACGGGCATCTCTGGCGGTTGCGGCACCTGGCGGACGTGGACCCGTTGTGGGAGCCGTATCTCGCCGCGGCCTCCTGAGGTTTGCCCACTTCCTCCTCTCTCTTCGACGTCGAGCAATTCCGGGCCGAGCCGCGGCGGCTGGCCGTGGCCCGTGACGTGGCAGGACCCACCCTCGTGCTCGGGAGCACGCAGCCGACCGAACTCGTCGGCCGCGTTGCGATGCGGGAGCGAGGCGTGCGGCTCGAACGGCGGCGCGGCGGGGGAGGAGCCGTCTATCTCGCCCCGGGCGAACAGCTGTGGCTCGACGCCTGGCTACCGCGGGACGACCCGCTGTGGGTGGCCGACGTGTCAGCCGCCGCCGAGTGGGTCGGGGCGTGGTGGATGGAGGCGTTGGCGGATACCGGGGGCCGGCCCGACCAGCCGGGCTTCGACGTGCACGCCGGACGATCGATACCGGGCGACCTCGGGGACCTCGTGTGCTTCGCGGGTCGCGGGCCCGGTGAGGTGTTCCGCGGCGCGAGCAAGGTGGTCGGGCTCTCGCAGTGGCGGGCGCGGGAGGGGGCGCTGTTCTCATCCTGCGCGTACCTGCGCTGGGATCCCGTGCCGATGCTGGCGCTCATGGAGGTGGACGAGCAGGCGCGCGACGAGCTGGCGCGCGACCTGGCGCCGATGGCGATCGGTCTGGCCGAGCTCGACCCGCCGGCCGCCGATCTCGACCGCGTCCGAGCGGCGTTGCTGGACTCGTTTTCTACCTTCGGGATGACGCCGCCTTCGGGATAACTCCGCTCTCGGGATGACGCAGCCTTTGGCGTGACGGCGTCGGCTCTTTCTTCCCCTTCTTCCTCCTCTTTCCTTTCTTCCTCTTCTTTCTGCGACCCCGGCGCGGCCGGAACGGGTCCGCCGGCACGGCGCTCGGTGGGTGTCTTCGCCGTGAGGGCCGGTCCGAGGCCCGGCCGCCGGCGATGGTCCGGCGGATCACCGCGGCCTGCCTCCCAAAGGGCGCTCGGCACACCCGAGGTGGGGCACCGAGAAGGGGAGGTGGTTGCTTTTGGGTTGCCGGGGGTCATTGTGGTTGTGCAGTGGAGGAAAAGGGCGTAAAGTGGCGCGCAGTGGTGTGACGGGGCGTCAGAGGACGCAAGCCAGGGAGCGTCGTGGGAGATACAGCTGGTGGCAGGCTTCGTAGGGAGATACGAGCATTCGCTCGACACGAAGGGCAGGGTGATCCTGCCCGCGAAGTTCCGCGGCCAATTCGAGCGGGGCGGCTATCTCACCCAGAACTCAGAGGGTTGCCTGGCGTTGTGGACACCAGGCGAATTCGAGCGGCGGATGGACAGCATGCAGGCGAAGGCAGACGCGGGTCGGGCGGATCGCAACCGGGCCCGTATCTGGGCGTCGAACTCCGCCGAGGTCGAAATCGATCGGCAGGGGCGCATGCCGATTCCCGCCCACCTGCGGACGTTCGCCCGGCTCGACGCCGAGGTACTCGTGCACGGAGCCATCGACCGTGTCGAGCTGTGGAATCCGGCGGCGTGGGCGGAGCGGGTGCTGCCAGAGGAAAGCTGGCTGCTGGAGGACGAGGACTAGCGGCCGCGGCCGCCACGACGATCGACTGGACCCAAGTTCCAACAGAAAGGACACACGACAGGACCGAGAACACGACCGAGAACACGACGACAAGGACACGTAGGACGCACTGGACCATGTGCAGCTCCTCGACCGGCGCGCTGGAAGGCCACTCCACCCACCTCCACGTTGGTCGTTCGGATCTCCACCTCCCTCTCGACCCACCGGCCGGGGGGCTGCAGATGGCCCACTCGTTCGAACACATTCCCGTGCTGCGCGACGAGGTCGTCTCGCTGTTCGCATCCGTGCCCCCTGGAGTGGTCGTCGACGCGACCGTCGGAGGGGGAGGCCATGCCGCGGCGTTGCTCGAGGCGTATCCAGCGCTGCGCATCGTCGGGTTGGACCGCGATCCCTCCGCATTGGAGGCGGCGCGGGCGCGTTTGTCCGCCTTCGGGGACCGGGTCACGCTGGTCGCGGCCCCGTTCTCCTCGCTCGAGTCCGTGGTCTCGGGTCCCGGGTTCGGGCCTCTGGCGGGCGTGTTGCTGGACCTCGGTGTCAGCTCCCCTCAGCTCGACCGGTCCGACCGGGGTTTCTCGTTCCGCGAGGACGGGCCCCTCGACATGCGGATGGATCCGACCTCCGGCCCGACCGCTGCCGACCTGGTGAACAGCCTCCCCGTGGAGGCCCTGGCGGCGTTGTTCCGAGAGAACGGAGAGGGGCGGCTGTCCGGGCGCATCGCCCGGGCCGTCGTGGGAGCCCGGCCGCTGACCTCCACGAGGCAGCTGGCCGAAGTCGTGGCGTCGGCCGTGCCGGCGCCGGCCCGCCGGAAGGGCCATCCGGCCCGCCGGGTGTTCCAGGCACTCCGCATCGCGGTGAACGACGAGCTGGGCCAGCTCGCGGCCGCTCTCCCGGTCGCCTTGTCGTATCTGGCGGTCGGTGGTGTGTGCGCAGTGATCAGCTACCACTCCGGGGAGGACCGCCTGACGAAGCAGGCCTTCGCCGAGGCCGCCTCGGGCGGGTGCGTGTGTCCCCCCGGCCTGCCGTGCGTCTGCGGCGCCGTGGTCCGGCACCAACTCGTCTTCCGGGGTTCCCGGAAGCCCTCGGCCGCGGAGATCACCACCAATCCCCGGTCCGAGAGTGCGCGCCTGCGGGCCATCGTGCGGATCGACGCCGGCTCTGACGAGGCAGCGGAGGGTGCTCTCTGATGGCGCCTCCCCCTGCGAGCTCCGGCGCAACGGCGACAAACCCACATTCGGCGTCGGTCCCGGCACGCCCGTCCCGGCGCGCCGGGCGCGGAACAGAAGCACCCTCTACCCGGCGCGTACCGCTCCGGGTAGTACCGACTCGCTCTCGGCGCGGCATACGAGGGGGCCGCGTCGACCTCGGTCGGGGCAGGTGGCTCACCATGATCTCCGTCGCCATGGTGGTGGCCGCATTGCTGGCCGTCGTCGTGGGCCAGGCGATCCTGGCCAGCGGCCAGGTGCGGCTCTCCGCGCTGCAGCACCGGCTCACCATGGAGCAGAGCGCGCATCGCCAGGCCGAGCTGGCCGTGTCGCAACTCGAGACGCCGGCGCGGATCGTGGAGGCGGCCTCGGGCCAGCTCCACATGGTCCGGCCGGCCGGCGTCGTCGAGCTGCCCTACGTCTCCCTGTCCGTGCCCCTCCCCACCCCGAAGGTGACGCCCGCACCCGCTCCGCCGCCGCCAACAACCACCCCGGCGGTTGCGGGTGCGGGTGCGCCGACGGGAACGGGCGCCGGGAGCTCCTCGTCCGCGAGCTCGACCTCGTCCTCCGCCGCCACGACGACGCCGACTTCGACGCCGTGAGCGTCACGACCCGACACGCGCCTCACCGCGCGCGCGCTGGTTCGGGCCGCGAGATGTCCTCCAAATCAGGGTTGGCAACGACAAAGACGCAGGGCCGGGCCACGCGCTCGGGCGTTGCGTCGCTGCGTGCGCCATCCACCGGCACCCGGCCGCCTCGGCCGGCTCGGCCGGCCCAGCCCGGTCGACGCCAGCCAGCGGCGCCACGCCGTCCCGCCGCCGTTGCGGCGCCGGGCCCCGGCCATCGACTCGCCCGCATCGCCCGCCGGCGAAGGTGGCTCGGCTTCCGGTCTCGCGTCAGCGCCGGGGCTGGGAGAACGGCACATTCCAGCGCCGGGTGCGGCTGGTGCGTCTCTTTTTCATCGTGGCGGTGCTGCTCCTGGTGGCGAGGCTGGTCGACGTGCAGGTCCTGCACGCCGGCGCCTACGAAGCGGCAGCGCGAGGGGAGTCATCCATCTCCGTCCCGTTGCCGTCGTTGCGCGGCGGGATCTACGACCGTGACGGCTCCCCGCTGGCACTCTCCATCCCCACCGACGACATCGTCGCGGACGACTTCCAGGTCGCACATCCGGTGCAGACGGCGCTCGCGCTCTCGCCGATCCTCCACGTGCCGGCCACGACCCTCGCCTCCGAGCTGCACCGTCACACGGGCTACGAGGTCCTCGCCCGCCAGCTGCCCCAGGCCACCGGTCAGAAGATCGCGGCGGACGCTTTCCCCGGCATCTCCTTGATCGGCGACTCAAAGCGGGTGGTGCCGAACGGGAACCTCGCCGCGCCCGTCGTCGGGTCCACGAACGCCGCCGGTCACGGCGCCGGGGGACTCGAGTTCGGTAGCAACCACCTCTTGGCGGGCATCGACGGCAAGGAGACGATCATGCAGTCGCCGGCGGGTGTGGCACTCCCGCAGTCCCCGGTGACGAACCAGGTGTCCTCCACGCCGGGCACCGGTCTGGAGCTGACCCTCGACTCGCAGCTGCAGTACGAGTCGGAGCAGGCGCTGGCCAAGGCCATCGCGACCTCGAACTCCGTCAGTGGCACCGCCGTGGTCATGGACGTCAAAACGGGCCAGATCCTCTCCATGGCCAATCTCGTCGCCAACCACCCGGCCGCCCTCGGCTCGACCAGCACCACCACCTCCTCCGATCCCGGCGGGGTCGTGCCGATCGGGCCGCACGACGCCGTCAACGAGGCGCAGAACAATCTGGCCGTGACCGAGCTCTACGAGCCCGGCTCGGTCTTCAAACTGGTCACGTTCTCGGCCGCGCTGCAGGAGGGTCTGATCAACCCCAACTCCGAGTTCACCGTCCCCGACCAGATCAGCTTGGACGGATCGACCTTCCACGATGCCGAGCCCCACCCGATCGAACGGCTGAGCGCGACGCAGATCCTGGCCCAGTCGTCCAACATCGGGACGTCGGAGATCGCGCAGGGTGTCGGCGAGCAGCGCCTGCTCAACCAGGTCAAGACGCTGGGCTTCGGCCAGCCGACCGGGCTCGACTTCCCGGGTGAGTCACCGGGCCTTCTGGCGACCGCCGCGCAATGGGAACCGACGGACTATGTGTCCCTGCCCATCGGCCAGGTGGATGCCGTGAGTGCGCTCCAGGTGCTCGATGCGTACAACGCGGTGGCCAACGGCGGCGAGTACGTGGCGCCCAAGTTGGTGCAGGCCACCGTCAGTCCGTCGGGGAACGTGACGAAGACCGCGCCGTCGGCTACCCACCAAGTCATCTCGCCCTCGATCGATGCTGAGCTCTCGTCCATGCTCCAACAGGTGGTCAACCAGGGCACCGGGACCAGCGCCGCCGTGCCCGGCTACACCGTGGCCGGCAAGACCGGGACCGCGCAGATCCCGACCGCCGGCCACGACTCCTACGTCCCCGGCGCCTACATGGCGTCCTTCGTGGGCTACGCGCCCGCCTCCAACCCCACGTTGTCCATGATCGTCGTGCTCAACCGGCCCACCCCGATCTTCGGGGGCACGGTGGCGGCACCGGTGTTCTCGCAGATCATGAGCTACGCCCTGCACCGCTACGACATCCCGACCACCCCAGGTGCGCCGGCCCCCGCCGCCACCCCGGGCAGCGGCACGGGCACCGGCACGACGCCGACGCCGACGCCGGACCAGGCCCAGGACATCACGTGACCCTGCCTTACACCCCCATTGCACTCGTCTCGCAGGTGTGCCCGAGGCATGCAACGCTGTCGGTTCGACCATGCCACGCGTGCCCATGAACCTCCTTTTCGACGACATTGAGGTGATCGAGTCCGTCGGCGACCCTTCCACCGTCGAGGTCGGGGGCATCTCGCACGACAGCCGCAGGGTCGTTCCCGGCGACCTCTTCTGTTGCATTCCCGGTCGGGTCAGCGACGGGCACGTCCATGCCGCCGAGGCCGTGGATCGCGGCGCCATCGGCCTCCTCTGCGAGCACTTCATCCCCGAGCTCGTCGACCAGGGAGTCGTGCAGACGCGCATCGCGGAGGGCACCATGCGGCCGGTCATGGCCCGGCTGGCGTCGACGTTCTACGGCTTTCCCGCGCGCGACCTCTTGATGGTCGGTGTGACGGGCACGAACGGCAAGACGACCGTGACGCAGCTGCTGGGCGACCTGCTGAGCGCGGCCGGTCGACCCACCAACGTGATGGGGACGCTGTCGGGCACACGCACGACGCCGGAGGCGACCGAGGTGCAGCGCGTCCTCGCCGGGGTGCGCGACCGCCAGAAGTCCGACGGGCATCGTCACGCGGTGGCGATGGAAGTGTCGAGCCACGCCCTCGTCCAGTCACGCGTCGAGGGCATCCATTTCGACGTGGCGGTCTTCACCAATCTCAGCCACGACCATCTCGACTATCACGGGACGATGGAGGACTACTTCGAGGCGAAGGCGTTGTTGTTCACGCCGAGCCATGCGCTGCGCGGCGTCGTCCACGCTGACGATCCGTGGGGACGCCGGCTCCTGGCGCGCGCCCGCATCCCGACGGTCGCCGTCCACCGAGCCGATGCCACCGATGTGGTGCTGCGTCCCGGGAGCTCCGAATTCACGTGGCGGGGCCAACGCATCACGACCCCGCTGACCGGCGCTGTCAACGTCGACAACGCGCTCCTGGCCGCCGAGGCCGCGCTGGCGCTCGAGGAGCTGGACCTCGGGCCCGAGGAGATCGCGCAGGCCATGGCGAACATCGCGCCGGTCCCGGGCCGGCTGCAGGTCATTGCCGCTCCCGGTTCACCGCCACCGGCGGAGGCTGGGTCAATCAGCTCCACCTTCACCGTGCTGGTCGACTACGCGCACACACCGGCCGGGCTCGAGGTGGTGCTGCGCGAGGCGCGGACGTTGGCACCCCGGGGGCGGGTGCTCAGCGTCTTCGGGTGTGGTGGGAACCGGGACCGGGCCAAGCGCCCGCTGATGGGCGCGGCGGCGGTGCACCTGAGCGACCTGGCCTTCGTGACGTCGGACAACCCTCGCGACGAAGACCCGCTGACGATCATCGGAGAGGTGCTGGCCGGGGTCCCCGACGGGCGCGCCAACCCTCGGCTCGTGGTCGAGCCCGATCGCGGGACTGCCATCCGGCTGGCCCTCGATGCCGCCCGCCCCGACGACATCGTCGTCATCGCGGGGAAGGGTCATGAGACGTACCAGGAGGTCGCCGGCCAGCGATTCCCCTTCGATGACGCGGTCGAGGCCCGTCGAGCCCTGTCCCTGCGCTCCGGGTCCGACCCGGGCACCTGGGTGGCCTCGCAGGGGCCACCCGCACGACTCGGTACCGCCGGTCCGAAGCGGATGGCGACGGCTCCCCACCGCACCCTCCCGGAGGCCTGACGACGCGTGCTTGGACTGCTCGTCTCCGGAGGCGTCGCGCTGGGGGTCGCCATCCTCCTGACCCCGTTCCTCATCCGCTACTTCCGAGCGCGTGAGCTCGGCCAGCACATCAGGGAGGACGGCCCCGCCTCCCACGTCGCCAAAGCGGGCACACCCACCATGGGTGGCATCGCCATCGTGGCCTCGGTCGCCATCGGGTACGCGATCGGCCACATCGGCACCGAGATTCGCTTCTCGCGCACTGGCTACCTCGCCGTGGGCGCGGTGGTGGCCTTCGGCCTCATCGGTTTCCTCGATGACTACATCAAGGTCCACCACCGGCGCAGCCTCGGGCTGAACAAGCGTGGGAAGGCGGCGGCGCAGCTGGTGTGCGCACTGGCCTTCGCCGAACTGGCGGTGCACTGGGCTCACACCTCGACAGCGCTGTCCTTCACCCGCTCCGAGGCCATCGGCATCAATCTCGGCCAGGTCGGATGGGTGATCTTCGCCGTGCTCGTCATGGTCGGCTCGTCGAACGCGGTGAACATCACCGACGGGGTGGACGGCCTGGCGGCCGGCGCCGGGACCTTCTGCTTCGCCGTTCTCTCCATCATGGGCTACTGGGTCTTCCGGCACTACGCGATCTACCACGTGCTCCCGGCCTCGGCGATCGACCTGTCCCTCGTGGCGGTGGCGCTGGCCGGTGCCTGCAGCGGGTTCCTCTGGTGGAACGCGGCCCCGGCCAAGATCATCATGGGCGATACCGGGTCGTTGGCGATCGGTGCGGGCCTGGCCGCGCTCTGCCTCCTCCTCAACCTCGACCTGCTGCTGCTCGTGATCGGCGGGCTCTTCGTCATGGAGACCGTGTCGGTGATCCTCCAGGTGATCAGCTTCCGCATCTTCCACCGCCGGATCTTCCGGATGGCCCCCATCCACCATCACTTCGAGCTCGCCGGCTGGCCCGAGACCACCGTCATCGTCCGCTTCTGGATCCTCGGCGGGCTCTTCTGCGCGCTGGGGCTCGGCATCTTCTACGGCGACTTCCTCACGGTGGCGAAGTTCACATGACCCATCCGCTCTTCGGCGGAAGCGTCGAGCGATCCACCCATCCCGCGGTCCGCCACTTGCGTCGCGCGGTGGGGGAGACTTTCGGCATGCATCGGGTGTCGGACCGGTCAGCGCAGCGCGTCCGCGCCCAAGGGAAGTGTGCGGCATGACGGCAATGCGCAGCGTCGACACAGGGGAGCGGCATGGGGCAGCCCGCTCGACCGCTCACCGCCGAGCGGGCCGTGGATCCGGCGCCGGCACCGCTCCGGGCGCCGCTTCGGGCCGCGGCATCGGCATCGGCATCCGCATCGGCAGCCGCCGGGTGCCGGTCTCGACCCTGTTGCTCCTCGATGTGGTGGTGCTCTGCCTCATCGGCCTCGTGATGGTCGGCACCGCCTCGTCGGTGGTCTCCATCGCCACCTACGGCTCACCATGGGCCATCCTCATCCGGGAAGCCATGTGGATGGCGATCGGCGGCATTGCGCTGTGGCTCGCCGTCCGCTTCGACTACCGCAAGCTGCGGCGCTTCAGCCCCCTCATCATGTTGGTGACGTTCGGGCTCCTCTTCGTCGTGCTGGTCCCCGGCCTCGGGGTCCACGCCATGGGGTCGAGCCGCTGGGTTGGCTTCGGGCAGTTCCGGTTGCAGCCGTCCGAGCTGATGAAGCTGGCCCTCACCCTCTTCGCGGCCGACTTCATCACCCGCCGCCTCGACGAGGACTCCGCCGACCGCCGTATCATCGGCCCGCTCCTGATCGTGACAGGCTTCGCGTGCGTCTTGATCCTGGTCCAGCCCGACATGGGTACGGCGATGGTGCTCGGCTTCATCGCGCTGGCTCTCCTGTTCGTCTCCGGTGTGCGGCTCAGACCCGTGATGAAGGTGACGGCGACGCTGGCCGGCCTGGCGCTGCTGGTGGCGGTGGCCTCGCCCTACCGCCGGGCCCGGCTGCTGTCGTTCATGGACCCCTCCGCCCACAGCTCAGGCTCGGGGTACCAGGTCATGCAGTCGGTGATCGGATTGGGCTCGGGCCACTTCGTGGGTGCGGGCCTCGGCGGCGGGCAGGCCCAGTGGGGCTTCCTCCCGAACGCGCACACCGACTTCATCTTCTCGGTGATCGGTGAGGAGCTCGGGATCGTCGGCGCGCTCGTGGTGCTGTGCCTCCTCGGCGGGTTCATCTGGTTCGGCATACGGGCGGCCGTGCAATCGCCGGACCGCTTCGGCGCGCTGGTCTCGCTCGGACTGGTGGCGTGGGTGGGTGCCGAGACCCTCATCAACGTCGGGGCGGTGGTGGGCGTGCTGCCCGTCACCGGGATCCCGCTGCCCTTCATCTCCTTCGGCGGGTCCTCGTTGGTCATCACCATGGCGGCCGCCGGCGTGCTGATCAACGTGGCCCGGCAGGGCGAGGCCGCTGGAGCGCTCCGGGTGGCCGGCTCGGGCCGCCGGCCCACGAGTCGCGTGGGTGCGATCCGCCGGCCGGCGAGCGCGGCCCGAGGTCGGTGAGCGCACGGCGCGGCACGGTGATCGCGGGCGGCGGGACGGGCGGTCACATCGTTCCCTCGCTGCAGATCGCCCGCGCGCTGGTTGCGCGCGGCCATCCGGCGGAGTCGATCGAGCTCTACGGCTCTCGCCGGGGACAGGAGGCCACCGCGTGGCCGACCCTCGAGTTCCCGCACACCCTGCTGCCGGGCCGGGGGGTGCGCCGCAGCCTGCGCCCGTCCGCCTGGTGGGCCAACGCGGGCGCGGTGTTCGGTTTGGCGTGGGCCTGCGTGCGCGCCTTGGGCTCCTTTCTCACGCGGCGCCCCCGGGTCGTCGTCATCGTGGGGGGGTACGCCAGCTTCCCGGCGGGGCTGGCGGCGGTGCTCACCCGGGTGCCGCTCGTGTCAATGAACACCGATGCCGTGCCGGGCGCGGTGAACGGCCTGCTCGGCCGGTTCGCAGCGGCGAACGCGGTGGCGTTCCCCGGAACGGACCTGCCGCGGACCCACGTCACCGGGACTCCGGTGCGGCCCGAGCTCGCCACGCTGGAGCGCACGCCGGATGGCCAGGCCGACAGCCGGGCCGCACTCGGTCTGCCGCCCGACCGCCAGACCGTGGCCTGCGCCGGCGGCTCCCTCGGCGCGCGGCGGGTCAACCGCGCCGTGGCCGACCTGGCGGGTTCGTGGGCCGGTTGCGACGACCGTTCGCTCTACCACGTGACCGGGAGGCGTGACTTCGAGGCGTTCGCCGCCGAGGCCGCCGCCCGCGCCAGCGCCGGGACGACGGCGGGGACGGGGGAGGGCGGCAACGGGAGTGGCCTGTGCTACCGGATGGTGCCTTTCGAGGAACGGATGCCCGACCTCTACAACGCGGCCGACGTCTGCGTGGTCCGTGCGGGTGCCATGACCGTCGCCGAGCTGCTCGTCTCGGGCGTCCCGGCGATTCTCGTGCCCCTACCCGGCGCCCCGCGCGATCACCAGACCCGAAATGCCGACGCGCTGGTCACCATGGGTGCCGCGGTCCTCGTCCCGGATGACGAGTGCGATGGCGCGCGCCTGGGCCTCGCGCTCGATGCGCTCCTGTCCGACCCCGATCGCCTGCGAGCCATGGGCGAGGCCGCCCGGGCCAACGGGCGCGCCGACGCGGCCGCCCGCGTCGCCGAACTGGTGGACGCCCATGCCCGCTGAGGCCGGTGCCAGCGGCGCGCCACTCGACCTGGGACAGTCGCGGCACATCCACATCGTCGGCATCGGCGGCGCGGGAATGAGCGCCATCGCGTTGATGCTCCGGGCCATGGGCCATCACGTCTCGGGGTCGGATCTGAAGGACTCGCCCGTGGCGGCACGCTTGCGCTCCCACGGCATCACCGTGGCGATCGGACATCGGGGGGAGCACGTCGAGGGTGCCGATGCGGTCACCTTCTCGCCGGCAGTCCGGCCCGAGAACCCGGAGCTGGCCGAGGCGCGCGCCCGCGGCATCCGGGTCGTGCCGCGCTCCGAGATGCTCGCCGCCCTGTGCGCCACCCGGCGCTGCCTGGCCGTCTCCGGCACGCACGGCAAGACGACCACCGCTTCGATGCTGTCGCTCATTTTGGTCGAGGCCGGGATGCGGCCGTCGTTCCTCATCGGGGCCGACGTCAACGAGATCGGCACCAACGCGGTGTGGGACTCGGGGGAGTGGCTGGTCGTCGAGGCGGACGAGAGCTACGGCACCTTCCAGGCGATCGAGCCCGACCTGGCCGTGCTGACCAGCGTCGAGGCCGACCATCTCGACTACTACGGCACCTTCGACGTCCTGCGGAGCGCGTTCGCCGATTTCCTGGCGGGCGCGCGCCTGGGTTCGGTCGTCTGCGCGGACGATCCCGAGGCGGCGGCCATCGGCCGGGAACACGGGGCGATCACCGTCGGGTCGGACCCGGCATCGACGTACGCCATGCAACGGCTCGAGCTGCAACGGAGCTCGGTCTCCTTTACCCTGCGCGGCCCGGAGGGGGAGCTGGGCACGGTGGACATGGGCGTCCCCGGTCTGCACAACGCGCGGAACGCCGCGGTCGCCGTCGTCGCCGCGCTCCGGGTGGGCGCTCCCTTCCCGGCGGCCCAGGCGGCGCTCGCCCGTTTCGCCGGGGTGACGCGCCGCTTCGAGTTCCGCGGTGAGGCCGCCGGGGTGACCTTCGTCGATGACTACGCGCACCTCCCCTCGGAGGTGCGCGCCGCCCTGGCCACGGCCAAGACCGGCGGGTGGTCCCGCGTCGTCGCCGTGTTCCAGCCCCATCGGTTTTCTCGCACCGCCGCACTGGCCTCGGAGTTCGGGACGGCCTTCGGCGACGCGGATGCGTTGGTGGTGACGGATATCTACAGCGCCGGCGAGCGGCCCGTCCCGGGCGTCTCCGGCCGCTTGGTGGCCGACGCCGTCCGGGCCCAGGACCCCCGGCTGCCCGTCACCTACGTGGGGGGCTGGGAGGAGTTGCGCCAGACCGTCGCCGCCGAGCTCCGCCCCGGCGATCTCTGCCTCACCCTGGGCGCGGGTGACCTGACGACGCTGCCCGACGAGTTGCTCGGGTCGCCGCAGTGGTGACCCAGGGCGAAGCGTGGCGCGTCCTGGCCGGCTCGCTCGGTAGCCGGGCGACGCTCGGCCAGCCGCTCGGACCGCTCACCACGTACGGCGTCGGCGGGCCGGCGGCGCTCTACGTCGAGGTCGATGCGCCCGAGGACCTCGATGCTGTCCGCTCGGCGCTGCGGGACACCGCCGCTTCACTCGGGGCCCCGCCGGCGGTCTTCGTCATCGGGCGGGGCTCCAACCTGTTGGTGGCGGACGAGGGGTTCGACGGGATCGTGGTGCATCTCGGCGCGGGCTTTGCCGGGGTGGAACTGCCACAGTCCGGGTCCGGGTCCGGGTCCGGGTCCGGGTCGGCGGAGGTCGAGCGGAGGGACGGCACCGGCGCGGTGCGGGCCGGCGCGGCGGTCGCCCTGCCGGTGCTGGCTCGTCGCGTGGCCGACGGCGGATGGTCGGGGCTGTCGTGGGCCGTCGGCGTGCCCGGGTCGGTCGGTGGTGCGGTGCGCATGAACGCGGGGGGGCACGGCTCGGACATGGCGTCGTGCCTCGTCCGCTACAGCTGGGTCGACCTCTGCAGTGCCGCCGGGGGGACCGACGACGTCACGCACCTCGCCTACGGCTACCGCGCCTCGTCGGTCGCGGCCAACCATCTGGTGGTGGCCGCGGAATTGGCAGTCACGCCGGGATCGGCGGAGGAGGAACAGGCGGCGGTGGCCGCCATCGTCCGTTGGCGGCGCGCCCACCAGCCGGGAGGCTCCAACGCCGGCTCCGTGTTCACCAATCCGGAGGACGACTCGGCGGGGAGGCTGATCGAGACGGCCGGCCTGAAGGGATTCCGGATGGGGACGGCGCACGTGTCCGAGAAGCATGCCAACTTCATCCAGGCGGACAAGGGTGGTCGGGCGGGCGACGTGCATGCGCTGATGGAGCACGTGCGGGATGTGGTAGCGGAGCGGTGCGGGGTCACGTTGCGCCCCGAGGTCCGCCTCCTCGGTTTCGGCGACGGGAACAATGGCCCGGTGGACGGGAACGGTGAGGGGTCCGGAGTGGGACAGGCCGGGGTGGCGCGATGACGCCCGAGGACCCGGCAGGGGCGAAGGACCCGTCGCCGGGCCAGGACTGGGCGACGCGTCGGCGGATGGATCCGCGCATCTCGGCCCGGCGCACCGCCGTCCGCAAGGAGCAGGGCCGGCGCCGGCTCATTGTGCTCGGGGTCGCGCTCGGCACCGTGACGCTGCTCGTGGGCGGGTGGTTCCTCGTCCACACTGCGCTCTTTTCCGCCCGCTCGGTGTCGGTGACCGGCAATGTGCACGAGACCGCCGCCCAGGTCGTCGCCCAGGCCGGGTTGGCCAGCCACCCGCCGCTCCTCGACGTGAACGCCGGAGCGGCGGCGGCGCGCCTCGAGCAGCTCCCGTGGGTGCGCTCGGCGACGGTGCACGTCTCGTGGCCCGACGGCGTCCACATCGCGGTGACCGAGGAGACGCCGCGCTTCACGGTGGCCACCTCGGCCGGCACGTGGGAGTCGCTCAGCAGCGGGGGGCGAGTCCTCGGCGAGGCGGCCACCCGGCCGCCGGGCCTCTTGCTCCTGACGGTCCCCGAGCCGCCCGGCGAGCCGGGCACGAAGCTGGCCACCAAGGACGAGCCCGGGCTCCGGGTCGCCTCGTCGCTCCCGCCTTCCTTCGCCGGCCAGGTGACGGGGGTGACGGTCGAGCCCGCGGGTTGGGTGCAGCTGGTGCTGACGACGCCGATCGTCGTTGACATCGGCACACCGGTGGAGCTCACCGCCAAGTACGAGGACGTGTCCTCGATTCTGTCGGGGGCCACCCTGCACAACGGGGATGTGATCGATGTAAGCGTCCCCGACGCGCCGACCGTGACTACAGGGTGACGTAGGATGCTTGACCAGCCTGAACACCCCCCGTATGGTGGGGTCACGTTGCCGCACCGTGAACATCAACCTTCCCCAGAGGTTCAGGGATGGGTCGCTACTCGGATTTCGCCGGTGGCGTCCGACGGGGCGTACGATCGAGTGACCGGTCGGCGATCGACCCGAGAACGAGGGAGTTCATGACGACCGTGCCTTCCCAGGGCAACTACCTGGCAGTGATCAAGGTCGTCGGGGTCGGGGGCGGTGGCGTCAATGGCGTCAACCGGATGATCGACGCCGGTCTGCGCAACGTCGAGTTCATCGCGGCCAACACCGACGCCCAGGCGCTGCTCATGAGCGACGCCGACCTGAAGCTGGACATCGGGCGCCAGCTGACCCGGGGACTCGGTGCGGGGAGCGACCCCGAGGTCGGGCGGCTGGCCGCCGAGGAGCACCGCCCCGAGATCGAAGAGGCGCTCCAGGGCGCGGACATGGTCTTCATCACCGGGGGCATGGGCGGGGGCACGGGAACGGGCGGCGCCCCTGTCGTGGCCGAGATCTCCAAGGGCCTCGGTGCGCTGACGATCGGCGTGGTCACCCGGCCCTTCACCTTCGAGGGCCGGCGCCGGGCGATGCAGGCGGAGAAGGGGATCCAGGTCCTCAAGGAGAAAGTCGACACGCTCATCGTCATCCCGAACGACCGTTTGCTGACCGTGTCGAACGACAAGACCAGCATGGTCAACGCCTTCAAGACGGCCGACGAGGTCCTCCTCCAGGGGGTGCGTGGCATCACCGACCTGATCACGGTGCCCGGGCTCATCAACACCGACTTCGCCGACGTGAAGATGGTGATGACCAACGCGGGGACCGCCATCATGGGCATCGGCTCGTCGATCGGCGAGGGGCGGGCGGCCAATGCGGCGCGGGCCTCCATCACGTCGCCGCTGCTCGAGGCCTCGATCGAGGGTGCCCGGGGCATGGTGCTCAACATCGCCGGGGGCTCCGACCTCGGGCTCTTCGAGGTGAACGAGGCAGCCGAGATCATCCATGGCGTGGCACACCCGGACGCCAACATCATCTTCGGCGCCGTGATCGACGACAACATGGGTGACGAGGTGCGGGTGACGGTCATCGCCGCCGGCTTCGAACGCTGGGAGGAAGGCACCGGGCCCTCCAGCAAGCCGGGCGACCTGGCCTCGACGATCTTCTCGACGCCCGAGCCGGTGGACATCTTCGCCGACGCCACGGGAGCGGACGAGAAGCTCGACCTGGGCGACGACGATTTCGACGTCCCCTCCTTCCTGCGCTAGCGACGACGTCGCGCCGAGGCTCCGTGCCATCCGGCAGCGGATCGAGCGCGCCGGCGGCGACCCTGACCGGGTGCGGGTGGTCGCGGTCACCAAGGGGTTCGGTCCCGGGGCGGTGCGCGCGGCGCGCGAGGCAGGATTGGCGGACCTGGGTGAGAATTACGCGGCGGAGCTCGTCGAGAAGGCGGGGGCCGACGACGCGGACGACGGGGTGGTCTGGCACTTTCTCGGCGCGGTGCAGCGGAACAAGGTGGCGCAGCTGGCCCCGCTCGTCGGTGTGTGGCAGAGCATTGCGCGAGAGGCCGAGGGCGCCCGGATCGCGCGCTTCGCGCCGGGGGCCAGGGTCCTCGTGCAGGTCGAGATGACCGGGCTGCCCGGTCGCAACGGATGCCCTCCGGCGGAGGTGGCCGCGCTCGTCCCGCGTCTGGCGGACCTCGGGCTCGACGTGCGGGGTCTCATGACGGTCGCCGCGCCGGATCCGACCGCGGCGAGGGAGGCCTTCGCGTCCCTGGGGCGGTTGGCAGACCGTCTGGGCCTCGAGGAGCGTTCCATGGGTATGAGCGACGACCTGGAGGCCGCAGTCGCAGCCGGTTCGACCATGGTGCGCATCGGGCGGGCCCTCTTCGGGGCGCGCCCACCGGCGGCCACAGGGTGAGGTGGAGCATGAGGGCAACGTGTGGTGGAGGCCGACGTCGGGCTGAGCAGGAGCGTCAGCGCGGGTTCGAGGTCACCAGGACTGGTCTGCCGAGCAGGCACTACGCTGTCCGTGGACAGGAGAAGGCATGTCACCCTCGTTCATGAAGAAGACCATGGTCTATCTCGGCCTGCTCGACGACGAGTACGACGAGTACGACGACCTGGAGGACCGCGCCCCGCGAGGGTTCTCGGCCGCGACCCGGGTCGAGCCCCGGTCCCAGGATCACGAGCAGGCCGAGGAGTTCAGCGGCGGCATGAGCAGGGTCCGCACCATCCCGCGCGAGTCGGCCCAGCCGAGCCAGCAGCCCAGGCCGGCACCGGGCAACGTCGCCCCCCGGCCCTCCGCCGTGCGGGCCGTCCCGGTCGACCCCACGGTGAACCCGACCGGGCCGGCGCCGTCACCCGCATCGGGCAAGGTGCACGTGGTCGCCCCGTCGCGGTTCGGCGACGCCAAGGAGATCGCCGACCGCCTCAAGGACAACCGGCCGGTGATCGTGAACCTCCAGATGGCCGATCGCGACCTGCAGCGCCGCATGATCGATTTCTGCAGCGGGGTGACGTACGCCCTGAGTGGCGAGATGGAAAAGGTGGCGGACCAGGTCTTCCTGCTGGCGCCGACCAACGTGAAGGTCTCCGACGAGGAGCGGCAGCGACTGGTCGAGCGCGGTTTCGGCCGCGACTAGACGCACTACCCTCGCAGTTTGGTGAACATCTTTCATCTCGTCGGGTGGTTGATCCTGGCCTACGTCTGGCTGATCATGTTCCCCTACGCCATCCTGAGCTGGTTCCGAATTCAGCCCGGGACGACGCTGGCCCGTATCCAGTACTTCCTGTACCGGGCGGTCGAGCCGGTGTTGCGCCCGGTGCGGCAGGTCATCAAGCCGCTGGGTGGGCTCGACTTCTCCTTCCTCGTCGTCATCCTCGTTGCAAACATCCTGGTGTGGAACGTGCTGATGCGCTGAGTGACATCCATGGATGAGCCGGGGGGGAGGGTTACACTTGCCTCCCATGGACAATTCTCAGGCTCCCTCATCGATCCTCGAAACGCTTCGCACGGTGGAGTTCCGCCTCGGTCTGAAGGGCTACAACGTCGACGAGGTCGATGAGTACCTGGACAAGGCGGCCCAGGAGGCCGAGGCGCTGCAGGATCACGTCCGGCAGCTGAACGAGCGGCTCCGCCAGGCCAGCGAGCGCATCGCCCAACTCGAGCGGGACAAGCGAGTCGCGCCGGTGGCGGTGCGGCCGAGACCGAGGAGGGAGCTGCAGCCGTCGCGTCGGCCGATGCCGCGGCCCTGTCCGATGAGACGCTGCAACGAACCCTTCTCCTGGCGCAGAAGTTCGTCGACCAGACGAAGCGGGAGAGCGAGGCGGAAGCCGCCACGGTCATCGCCCAGGCGGAGGAGACGGCTCGGGCCGCGATCGCGGCCGCCGAGGCGACGGCTGCGCAATTGCAGGCCGAGACGCACCGGGGCCTGCGCGAGGAGGTCACGCGGCTGGAGACCACCCGGACCGAGCTGGCCACCGACGTCGAGAGCATGGCCCGTCACCTCGAGTCGGAGCGCAACCGGCTGCGTGGCGCGCTCTCCGAGATCCTCAGGTGGGTGGACGAGAACGTGCAGCCGGCCAATTCGCTCATGGGCGTGAAGCCGAAGTCCGCCGTGGCCGTTCCCGGTGGTGGGGTCGACGACGACACGTCGGGTGCGCGCCCGTACGATGTCGACGACGATGGTGCGCCGACGCTGAACCTCCAGAGCGCCTCCGCGTCGGGAGCTCCCCGCTCCCTCTGACCCACCCGAGGAGATTGGCGGGCGTTGTTGCTCCGTCCCTCGCGTTCCGGTATCGTCACCCGCTCCCCGGACGAGGTCGTCGTCGGGGAAACCGGCTGTCTGATCTGGTCCGAAGGAGAGAACGATGACCCCAGCGAGCAAGGGTGCCCAGGTCAAGAGGGCGCCTGCGGTCGCGATCGGCCACCTCGTCATTCTCACGGGCCGGGAACAAAACGTCCTCGGCCAAGGTTGACGCGACGGCGACAAAGCGTTCCGCTCCCACCAAAAAGAAGGCAGCTCCTGTTGTGAAGAAGGCAGCCACTGCGGCGAAGAAGCCCGTAACGTCAGCGAAGAAGTCCGCCACCGTGGCGCCCAAGAAGGCGGCCCCGGCGAGCGCGAAGAAGTCGGTGACCACCAAGAAGGCGGCCCCGGCCGCTCGGAGGTCCGCGCCCGTCGCCAAGAAGGCGGCGCCGGCGAAAAAGGCCGGCACCACTGCGGCCACGGCCAAGAAGGCGGCCGACAAGCCGGCCGCAACGAAGGCCGGCGGCACCTCCCGGGCGGCGGCCAACGGCGCCGGGGCGGTGGTTGCGCCGGCGCGCACGAGCTTCACGCCGAAGCCGAAGGCTCCCACACCGGTCCGGCCGAAGACCGGCCCCTACGCCAAGGACGTCAAGTTCCTCGACGAAGTGCGCGAGCTGCTCATCGCGGACCGCGCCATCTACTCGGAGCAGGCCACCTCGCTGCGCGCCGAGGCGGACTCGCTGGCGCTCGAGCGCGAGCCGGGTGACGTGCAGTTCGACGAAGAGTCGGGCGAGGGCGGCACCGTCACGGTCGACCGTGAGCGGAACCTGGCGTTGTCGGGACAGGCGCTGCTGGCGGTCGAGGAGATCGACGATGCGTTGAAGCGGATCGACGACAAGACCTACGGGTACTGCGAACGCTGCTTTCAGCCGATCCCCAAGCCGCGCCTCAGGGCGTTGCCCTATGCCCGTCTCTGCGTGGCTTGCAAGAGCGGAGGGCTGTCGCGGCGCTGACCCGGACCGGGGTTCTGGCGTTTGCCATAGCAGCCATCGTGGTGGTGGCGGACCGGGTGACGACGTCGCTGGCCACGGATCATCTCCACGACGTGCGCCATGTCTGGGGTCCGTTCGGCCTGGCACTCACCTATAACTCAGGTTTTGCCTTCAGCCTCTTCAGCGGCCGCGCTGTCTTCGTGACGATTCTGCTCTGCATCGGTGTGGTGGTGTTGGCCATTGTCGTATCCCAGGTCCGCACGGTGACGCTTGCGGTGGGGGCGGGCCTCGTCCTGGGGGGAGCGATCGGGAACCTCAGCGAGCGGATCGTGGGTGGGCACGCGGGGCAGGTGCCCGACTTCATCACGCTCGACCACTGGCCCACGTTCAACCTGGCCGACGCGTGTGTGACGGTCGGGGTCATCATCGTCATCGCGGCCCTGCTCCTCGGTGGAGGGACCGACGTGGCGCAGAAGGCCCGGGACGCAGGGTGAGCGAGGGCGAGACCATCTCGACCGAGGTCCCGGCGCTCCTGGCCGGCGTCCGGGTGGACCGGGCCGTGGCCATGGTGGCCGACGTGTCCCGGGGGCTGGCCTCGCAACTGATTGCCGACGGCCGGGTGCTGGTCGACGGCTCGCCGGTCTCGGTGGGACGCACCGTGCTCCGGGAGGGGGCCATCGTGACGATCGTGCTTCCCGCAGCCCGAGACGGGGGGGTCGAGGCGGAACCGGGGGTGCGCTTCGAGGTTGTGTTTGCCGACGACGCGGTGGCGGTGGTCGACAAGCCGGCGGGGCTGGTGGTGCACCCGGGGGCCGGCCACGACGAAGGGACCCTGGTCGGTGGGCTCCTGGCCCGGTTCCCCGACCTGTCCGAGTTGGTGGCAGCCGGTGTGTGCCCACCCGACCGGCCCGGCATCGTGCACCGTCTCGACAAGGGCACCTCGGGGCTCCTGGCCGTCGCCCGCACCGAGGAGGCTTTTCGGGCGCTGGTCGACCAATTGGCGACCAGGACGATGGAACGCCGGTACCTGGCCCTCGTCGAGGGCGACGTGACGGAGGAGCGGGGCGAGGTGGAGGCGCCCATCGGCCGCTCGACCCGCACGCCGACGAAGATGGCGGTGACGGCCTCGGGGAAGGCCGCCCGCACCTCGTACACCGTTCTGGAGCGTCGAGGCGGAGAGCGGCCGACGACCCTGCTCGAGCTCGCGCTGCAGAGTGGTCGGACCCATCAGATACGCGTCCACATGGCGGCCGTCGGACACCCGGTGGTGGGAGATGCCCGCTACGGGACGCCGGACAAGCGGCTCGGTTCGGGGCGGTTCTTCCTGCACGCCTTCAAACTCGCCTTCGAGCACCCGACGACCGGAGCGCGCACGGAGTGCACGTCACCTCTGCCGGAAGACCTCACCACGTATCTGAAGGCCTCACCACGTATGTGAAGGCCTCACCACGTATGTGAAGGCCTCACCACGTATGTGAAGGCCTCACCACGTAGGTGGGGCGGCCACCCGCCCGGCGCCGGAGGGTCAGGCCGCCTCGTGGACGCCGAGCACGTCGGCATCGAACGACAGCGCAGCCAGCGCCTCCTCCTCCGCCCGGCGCACCCGGCGGACGCCCACTCCGAGCCGCTCCGCCGTCGACTGCAACGAGGCAGGGGAATCGCCGTCGAAGCCGAATCGGAGTCGGAGCACATCACGCTGGAGGCCGGGCAAGCGTTCGACCGCGTCGCGGACTCGCTCGTAGACCATGGTCTCCTCGACGTCGGCCACGAAGTCCGAATCGTCGGGAGCCACCAGCTCACCCAACGTGGTGGACGACTCGAGTGCGGCGGGCTGGTCCAACGATGCGGTCACGCGGGCCACGTCCTCGAGATATTCCCGCTCGTCTGCGGTCATGCCCGTCGCCTCGTCGAGCTCGGCCACGGTGGGCGTCCGGCCCAACGTGCTGGCCAGCTCCGACTTCGTCAGCTCGAGGCGCTGGATCTGCTCACCGACCTCGAGGGGGATGCGGATCGTGCGGCCGTGCTGCTGGACCGCGCGCTGGAGGGCCTGGCGGATCCACCAAGTGGCGTACGTCGAGAACCGGAAGCCCCGCTCCCAGTCGAACTTGTCCACGGCACGCATGAGGCCGAACGTGCCCTCCTGGACCAGATCGGCCATGTCGACGCCGCGGTCCTGGTACCGGCGGGCCCAGTGCACGACGAGGCGGAGGTTGGCCGCCACCATCTGCTTCCGCGCAGCATCGTCGCCCGCCGCGACCCTCTTGGCCAGCTCGACCTGCTGCTCGTGGTCGGGCATTGGGAACTGGTCGAGGTCACGCAACATCAATCCCAACGTGTCCGACGTGCTCACCGCGCTCTTCATCTTCGCTCCAGACCCTCTTCGCTCACTCTCAGTCGTACGTACCCGGGCGATTCCGGGATCAACCCGCTGTGTATAACCGTGCCGGTCTCGGGATCATTCCATGGGGGTGTTCGGGGTGAGTTGCGCCGATTGCCGGCTCGTGCTGGTCTACGGCCCATGTCCGGCCGCATGGTGCTGCTCCGACATGGGGCAACGGAATGGTCCCAGAATGGAAAACACACCGGACGGACGGATATTCCCCTGCTCGCCGTGGGTTGTGAGCAGGCAAAAGCCGCTGGAGAGCTCGTCCGCGAGTTCGGTCCGACCTCGTTCGGGCAGGTGCTGACCAGCCCGCTGGTCCGGGCCGAGGAGACGTGCACCCTGGCCGGCTTCGTGGGTGAGCCGGATCCGGACCTGATGGAGTGGGACTACGGCGCCTACGAGGGGCTGACGACGGCCGAGATCCGGCAGGCCCGGCCCGGCTGGACGCTGTGGGACGAGGGCGTGCCCGGGGGCGAACGGGCGGCGGACGTCGGCCGCCGGGCCGATCGGGTCATCGAGCGGGCACGGAAGCTCGAGACGGACACCCTGTGCGTGGCGCACGGGCACATCCTGCGCGTGCTGACGGCGCGGTGGCTCGGACTGCCCCCCGTGGCGGGGCGGCTCTTCCTGTTGCGCACGGGCGCTGTCTCCGTGCTGGGCTGGGAGCTCGACTGGCCGGCGATCGAGGCCTGGAACCTGAGGGTATGAGAACCGGCTGGGGTGACCCGAGGGACGTGAGACGGGGGGATTGAGACCGGCGATGAGGACGGAAGACCCGTGGGGATGAGCCGCCCGACGGGTCAGACCGTCGCCACAGCCGTCCCCTGAGCCCGGTCGACCATGTCGGCCAGGCTGTAGGACTGCAGGTGGGTGCGGATGGTCTCCCCGACGTCGGCCCACACGGCCAGCAGGACGCACTGGCCCTCGTGGTCGCAGGCCCCGTTCTCGTGGGGCTCCCCGAAGTCGCCTGCGGCGATGGGGCCGTCGACCGCCGAGACGATCTGGGCCAGGGAGATCTCCTCGGGTGGGCGGGCCAGCACGTAGCCGCCGCCAACCCCGCGCTTGGAGCGGACGAGGCCTGCTCCCTTCAGCGCCAGGAGGATCTGCTCGAGGTAGGGCTGGGGCAGGCCGGTGCGGACCGCGATGTCCTTGACCGAGGTCGGCATCTCGGCCCCGTGGAGCGCCAGCGAGAGGAGCGCCCTGCTGGCGTAGTCACCCCGTGTCGAGACCCTCACGAGATGCGATGCTACCGGCCATTTCGTCGGTAGAGGGGCTGCGTGGGTCGTAGGGTGTCCCTCCGTGAGTGACGGCGTGGTGGCCCGGGCGACGAGGTCGACGGCGGAACCAGGCGCCGACCAGGCGGCCCGCCAGCCGACCCCTCGATTGCCCGACTGGGACGGGGCGTGCCTCCATCGGGTCGTTCCCGCCCTGCTCGGCGAGCTCGCCAGCCCGGGCGCCAGCCCGCTGCCGGCGTGGTTCCCCGAGCCGGCGAGCGGGGCCGGGCAGGTCGTGCTGCTCGTGATCGACGGCCTCGGCGAGGAGCAGCTGCAGGAGCGCCGCGCCCTGGCGCCGATGCTGGCGAGCGGCGTGGGTGGGCCGATCTCCTCGGTGGCCCCGAGCACCACCGCCTGCGCCCTGACCAGCCTCGCGACGGGCAGGGTGCCGGCCGAACACGGGGTCGTCGGGTACCGCGTGGCCCTGGACGGCGAGGTCATGAACGTCCTCCAGTGGTCGCTGCGGGGCGTCGATGCGCGCATGTCCGTGCCGGCGCCGACGTTCCAGCCGTTCGAGTCGTTCCCAGGTGCCCGCGGTCCGGTCCCCGTGGTCACGCGCTACGACTTCGGACCGACCGGGTTCACCGCTGCGCACCTGGGTCGCGTCGAACTGCACCGCTGGTACACGCCGGCGGGACTCCTCACCGCGGTCCGTGCGCTGACCGCGGCCGGCGCCCCGTTCGTCTACGCCTACTACGAGGGGATCGACAAGGTCGCCCACGCCCAGGGGCTCGGTCCCTACTACGACGACGAGCTCCGGGCGGTCGATCGGCTCGTCGGTGACGTGCTGGAGGCTCTGCCGCCCGGATCGGTGCTCATCGTGACCGCCGACCACGGACAGGTCGAGGTCGGCAGCTCCGTCGAGCTTCTGGGTCCCGAGATCATGGAGGCGGTGACGCTGATCAGCGGCGAAGGACGGTTCCGCTGGTTGCACACCCGTCCTGGTGCGACGGGAGACGTGGCGGCCATGGCGTCGGCGCTCCACGGCGACGTGGCCTGGGTGCGGACGAAGGACCAGATCATCGAGGAGGGCTGGCTCGGTGGCGTGCCCTCGCCGGTGGTGGCGGCCCGCCTGGGCGATGTCGTGCTGGTCCCATTCGCACCGACGGCGTTCCTGGACCCTGCCGACACCGGCGAGCTGCGGCTCAAGGCCCGGCACGGATCCCTGACGTCGGCGGAGATGATCATCCCGCTCCTGGGTTGGCGGGCCTCGTGACCGCCCTGCCGGGGGTGGCAACATGGGGCCGTCGCCGTGACCCACGCCGTGCGGACCGGCGACCCCGACGATCGAACAGGGACGGAAGGCACCATGGCTGAAGCGACGAACAATGAGGTGACCGCCGGCGTGGTCGCCGGTGACGGGCCCGGGGCGATCTCGCCCGACGAGGTCCTCCCCGGCGGGAGCCGGGACGAATCGGGTGAGGAGCGGAAGACGGAGTCGGTCAACGAACCGGCTCGGGTGCTGCGCATCGGCTCCATGGTCAAGACGCTGCTCGACGAGGTGCGCTCGGCACCGCTCGACGAGAAGAGCCGGGTGCGCCTGCGCGAGATCTATGAGCAGTCGATCCACGAGCTGTCGGAAGGGTTGTCGCCGGACCTCGTGGCCGAGCTCGACCGCATGGCGCTGCCCTTCGACTCGGACGCGCCCAGCGACTCCGAGCTGCGCATCGCGCAGGCGCAACTCGTGGGGTGGCTCGAGGGCCTCTTCCAAGGGATCCAGGCGAGCTTGATGTCCCAGCAGATGGCGGCCCGGGCCCAGCTCGAGGAGATGCGCCAGCGGGGGCTGCCCTCGGCCGGCGAGTCCGGACGGACGGGCGCCTACCTCTGAGCAGACGAGCGGCCCCGGTCCACGCGAGGCTGGCCGCGTGACGGACAGCGCGGCACCGGGCGAATCCGACGGGACCGGACTCGGCGCGGGGCCGGCCCGGCCGCCGTCGTTCCCCGGCAACGCACCGCCCCCTCCCCCGGCGGCACCCGGTCCACCCGCCTTCCCGGCGGGTGCCCGGATCCCGGGCGGTGACCCCGCCGCATCCGGGAACGTGTCGTACGCGTCCTGGGGCCTCCGAGTCGGCGGCTACCTGATCGACTCGGTCATCTTCCTCGTGGTGCTCGGCGTGCTCTTCCTCTTCTTCCGGCACAGCCACACCCTCGACGTGCGCATGATGGCGCGGCGCGGCACGGCGCGGCGGCACATCTCGGCGGTGCCCTTCCTCATCACCGGCGTGCTCTACGTCGCGTACGGCACGTTGCTGTGCGGGGCGCCGCGCGGCCAGACGGTGGGCATGATGGCCGTGGGCGTCCGGGCGGTCAGGGAGGGATCCCTCGGGGTGCTCGGATACGGGCGGGCGCTGGGACGCGCCGTGGTCGAGGGGGTCTTCCGCCTCATCGAGCTCCTCTTCTTCGTCCTGGGCCTGATCTGGCTGCTCGACATGCTGTTCCCGCTCTGGGACGCGAAGCGCCAGACCCTGCATGACAAAGTGGCCGGATCGGTCGTCCTGCGGCTCCGCGCCGCGGGATAGATTGCTGAGACCGGGGAGAATCACACAGGTGTAAGTTTCACGAGAAATGGCGAAAGGAGGGCCGGTGTCGGAGCGGTCGTTTACGCATCTGCACACCCACACCGAGTTCTCCATGCTGGACGGGGCAGCCCGGGTGGGGGACCTGGTGGCGGCCGCCGTGGCGGACGGCCAGCCCGCGCTGGGCATCACGGACCACGGCAACATGTACGGGGTCCTCGACTTCTACAAGGCCTGTCGTGACCAGGGCGTCCTGCCCATCATCGGCACCGAGTCCTACATGGCCGGCGACTCGCGCCTGGAGCGGCCGGTGCGCCGGGGACGGGTGGACGACACCGGCGGCGATGCCGAAGGGGGCCAGAAGCTCTACTACCACCTGACGCTCCTGGCCGAGACCGTCCAGGGCTACCGCAACCTCATGCAGCTGTCGTCGGCGGCCTATCTCGAGGGCTACTACTACAAGCCCCGCGTCGACTGGGAGCTCCTCGAGCGCCACCACACCGGCCTGATCGCGACGACGGGGTGCCTGGGCGGGGTGGTGCTCCAGTCCCTGCTCGCCGGCGACGTCGAGGGGGCCGAGAAGAAAGCGGCCCGGCTGCAGGACATCTTCGGACGGGACAACCTCTTCGTCGAGCTGCAGGACCACGGGATCGCCGACCAGCACCGGACGAATCCGCAGCTGATCGAGATCGCCCGTCGCCTGGACGCCCCCCTCCTCGCCACCAACGACAGCCATTACACCCACCGCGAGGACGCGGTGGCCCACGACGCCCTGCTCTGCGTGCAGACCGGTGCCCTCCTCTCCGACACCAACCGCTTCAAGTTCGAGGGCACCGAGCACTACCTGAAGACGGCCGCCGAGATGCGCCACCTCTTCCGCGACGTCCCCGAGGCGTGCGACAACACGCTGCTGATCGCGGAGAGGGCCGACGTGCAGATCGAGCTCGGGAAGCCGAGCCTGCCCGAGTTCCCGGTTCCGGACCGGTTCAGCGGCGAGACCTACGAGGAACGGGCTCTGGCCTATCTCCGCGACCTCACCTACGACGGCGCCCGGGAGCGCTATGGCGCCGCGCTGCCCCCCGAGGTGGCGGAGCGCCTCGACTACGAGCTGGGTGTCATCGGCAACATGGGCTTCGCCGCCTACTTCCTCGTCGTGTGGGACCTGATCCGCTTCGCCCGCGAGTCGAACATCCGGGTGGGACCCGGCCGGGGGTCGGCGGCCGGCTGCTGCGTGGCCTACTGCCTCAAGATCGTGGACCTGGACCCGATCCGCTACGACCTGCTCTTCGAGCGCTTCCTCAACCCCGGCCGCAAGCAGATGCCCGACATCGACATGGACTTCGACGAGCGCTACCGCGCCGACGTCATGCGCTACGCGGCGGAGAAGTACGGCAGCGACCGCGTGGCCCAGGTCATCACGTTCTCGACGATCAAGGCGCGAGCCGCCGTGCGCGACGCCGCCCGCGTGCTCGGCAAGCCCTACATCGTGGGTGACCGCATCGCCAAGGCCATGCCGCCCCTCGTGATGGGCCGCGACACGCCGTTGCACGCCTGCATCACCAAGACCGACGGGCACGAGGAGGGGTACGCGGCGGCGGCCGAGCTGCGCGCCATGCGCGACGCCGACCCCGACGCCAAGGAGGTGATCGAGGTCGCGCTCGGGCTCGAGGGCCTGCGACGCCAGGACGGCATCCATGCGGCGGCGGTGGTCATCTCCCGCGATCCGCTGACCGACTACCTGCCGATCCAGCGCAAGCCCGACGCCGGCGGCAACGCCGAGGACGCGCCCATCGTCACCCAGTACGAGATGCACGGGGTCGAGGACCTCGGTCTGCTCAAGATGGACTTCCTCGGCCTGCGCAACCTCTCGGTCATGGAGCGCGCCCTCGACCTCGTTCGAGGCCGAGACGGGCGAGCGGCCCGACATCGACGCGGTCGACCTGGCCGACGAGCCGACGCTCGAGATGCTGCGCCGGGCCGAGTCGGTGGGGGTGTTCCAGCTCGAGGGTGCGGCGATGCGCCAGACCCTGCGCGCCCTCGCCCCGACGAGCTTCGACGACGTGGCCGCCCTCGTGGCCCTGTACCGCCCGGGCCCCATGGCGGCCAACATGCACCGGGACTACCCCGAGCTGAAGAACGGGCGCAAGGAGCTCACCTACCTGCACCCGGACATCGAGCCCATCCTCAAGGACACCTACGGGCTCATGCTGTACCAGGAGTCGGTGATGCGGGTCGCCCAGAAGTTCGCCGGGTACAGCCTCGAGGAGGCCGACAACCTGCGCAAGGCGTGCGGCAAGAAGATCCGCAAGCTGATCGCCGCCGAGCGCGAGAAGTTCGTCGCGGGCTGCGTGACCGAGGGCTACGGCGAGGTGCTGGGCACGCAGCTCTTCGACATCATCGAGCCGTTCGCCGACTACGCGTTCAACAAGTCGCACTCCTACGGCTATGGACTCGTGGCCTACCAGACGGCCTGGCTCAAGGCGCACTACCCGGTCGAGTACATGTCGGCGCTGCTCACCTCGGTGAAGGACAACAAGGACAAGACGGCGGTGTACCTGGCCGAGTGCCGGTCGATGGGCATCGACGTGCTGGTGCCCGACGTCAACCGCTCGCTGGCCGAGTTCGCGCCGGACCGCAGCACGGGGGAGGACCGGCACGGCACCAATCAGGCGATCGTCTTCGGCCTGGCCGCGGTGCGCAACGTCGGCGAGAGCCTGGTGGAGCGGATCGTGGCCGAGCGCACGGCCAACGGGCCCTTCGCCGACATCTTCGACTTCTGCGCCCGGGTCGACCCCGTGGTGCTGAACAAGCGCACCATGGAGTCGCTCGTCAAGGGCGGCGGCTTCGACTCGCTCGGCCATCCGCGCCAGGGCCTGTGCCTGGTCCTCGAAGCCATCGTCGACCGCTCGATCGAGCGCCGGCGGGAGCAGGATCTCGGCATCACCACCCTCTTCGCCGCCTTCGAGGAGGAGGGGGAGGCGGCCGACCCCGGGTGGGGTGGGGCCAAGGTCGCCATCCCCGACACCGAGTTCGACAAGGCCCAGCGCCTGGCCTTCGAGAAGGAGATGCTCGGCCTCTACGTGAGCGACCACCCCCTCATGGGCTACGAGGCGGCGCTGGCCCGGCACGCCGACAGCACCCTGGCGGACATGCGGGAGGAGGACACGGCGGTGGGGGACCGCTCGCCGGTGCGGTCGGTGGGCGGGGTGGTCACCGACCTGCGGCGCTCCTACACCAAGAAGGGCGACCTCATGGCCCGGTTCGTGCTCGAGGACCTCCAGGCCGCCATGGAGGTCTTCGTCTTCCCCAAGACGATGGCCGAGTACGGCGCCCTCATCGAGAACGACGCCATCCTGGTCGTACGGGGCCGGCTCGACACCCGCGAGGAAGATCCGAAGATCGTGTGCATGGAGGTGACCCGGCCGGTGCTCGAGCGGGGCCAGGAGGACCTCCACATCACGCTGCCCCTGGGCGTGCTCACCGACGCCAAGGTCGACGGCTTGAAGGATGTCCTGAGCGGGCATCCGGGGCAGTCACCGGTCCTCCTCCACGTCGGCGCCAAGGTCCTGCGCCTCCCGCCGGAGTTCAACGTGGACTGCCGCAACGGCCTGGTGGGCGAGCTCAAGCGCCTGCTCGGCCAGAGCGCCGTCCTCTCCTGAGGAAGTGACGGCAGCGTCAGAAATGGGATCTGGCCTGGGGTGATGGAGGGCAAACCGGGCCATTCCGGAATCGGGTGAGGTCCGCCCGGTTGGGAACGCGCCCAGCGCAACCAGTAGACTGGACCCATGCCGATCGTAGTGAGCACCAAGGATTGCACTGCGCTCAGCGACGCTGAGCTGGTCGAAATGGCGGATCTTTGTGCGGACCGGCCACCCGGTTTCGACATCGGTTACCTCTCCAAAGAGAGTGAGGCCTGGGTGCTCATCACCCAGGCCCGGGAGGGGAACAAGCTGCGGGGGTACTCGTTCTGCACCCTCGAGCGCATCGGGGGGACCCCGTCCCTGCTGGTCGGGCTGGCGCTGGTCGACCGCACGTCGCGGGCGGAGGCGGCCCTCAAGGGCATCATGGCGGACCAGTACCGCCGGGCCCTTCTGGCCTTCCCCGACGAGGATGTCCTCTTGGGGACCCGTCTCCTGACACCCGAGGGGTTCCGTGCCTTCAACGGGTTGCAGGACGTCGTGCCCTTCCCGGGCCACAAGTCCTCGGGCGAGGAGCGGGCCTGGGCGCGGCGGCTGTCGAAGCGCTTCGGCTGCGAGGGCCGGCTGGACGACCGCACCTTCGTCCTGAAGGGCGACGGCTCGGTGGCCGGCGGCCTGGACTTCGTCGCTCCCAAGGTCAAGATCCCCGAAGGGGTCGAGACGCACTTCGACAACTTCAAGGCCGACCGGGGCGACCGCCTGGTCGCCTTCGGCTGGGCGATGGCCGAGGACCTGGCGGGGGGCAAGCTCGGCCGTTGATCCGGGCGCCTGCGGGCGCCCACATCAGCGCCGGGGCAAGATCGCCGCGCACACCTTGTAACAGTGGCCGTCCCGCGGCGGGCTGACCGTGACCAGGAGATACTGGGGCTCGAACCCCAGCGCGGTGGTCAGGCTCTTGCCACTCAGTCGCTCGCGTCGTGCCGCGTCGAGGGCGCGGGCGGCGTTGCGGTCCTCGACGGGGAGCCAGACGTCGTCCCGGTCCCAGCCGAAACGGACCCAGGTGGTCCCGTCGGCCTGACGCCTGATCAGCTGCGGCCGTCGCGTCGGCTCGATCAGCGCCACCGACGGCCGGAAGCCGCGGAACTCCCAATACGGCGCCGAAGGCCCGGGGAAACCGAGCAGCGGGCCGTCCGGGGACGCCACGAGCCGGCGGAGGAGCTTGCGCAGCCGGCGGCCCCGCAGCGTGCCGACGTGACGGGGGAGGTCGGCCACCGTCGTCGCCTCCGGCCGGGCCAGGTCGTCGCGTTCGGGATCGTCGGCGAGGGTCACCTCCACGACGTCGAACGTGCTGATGTCGGGCTCGTGCCCCTCTGGCCATGGCACGCGGACCCGCATGACGGTGCGGGTGGCCAGGTCGACCACGGTGGTGTCCTCGAGCGTCGAGGCCAGGACGAGGAGATGGAGCGTCGAGCCGCCGGCGGTGGGGACGCGCTCCTTGCGCCGGGCCGAGCGCCGGACCAGGCGCGAGGGGTCGGTGGGCGTGGCGGGCGTGCGGCGGCCGGCGGCGCCGACGTCATCGTGCTCCTGTTCTGAGCTCCCGTGCTCCTGCTCGGTGTCCCCCCGCTCCTGCTCGGTGTCCCCCCGCTCCTGCTCGGTGTCCCCCCGCTCCTGCTCGGTGTCCCCCCGCTCCTGTTCGGTGTGCGGTCCGTCGTCGTTCTCGCGGTCGGCGCCCGGCCCCGGGCCCACGAAGGCGCCGCTCATCCGGCCAGCCCCTCCAGTTGGCCGGCCAGTGTCTCGACGTCCATCGCCGGCATCCGGCAGGTGCGCCCCTGGCAGACGTAGGCCTGTCCCGGCGCGGCGGGGCGCCCCGTGAAGAGCGGGCCCCCGTCCGGCTCGCCCCACGCCACCACGGCGGCAGGGAGCCAGTGCCGCCGCACCTCGGCGACCAGGTCGGGGCGTTCCCCGGTCACCACGATCTCGTTGCGCCCGCTCCACATGGGCAGTGCGGCCACCAGGTCGGCGAGCGCGCCCGGGTGGCGTTCCAGCAACGGTCCGGCCAGCGCCAGGGTGCGCTCGACGGCCTCGTCGATCCCGGGGTCGTCGACGAAGGCGCCGGCGCGGAGCAGGGCGGCCATGGCGGCGGAGTTGGAGGCGGGGACCGCGCCGTCGAGGAACTCCTTGGGGCGGACCACGAGAGCCTCCGCGTCGCGGCCCGTGGTGAAGAACCCGCCCGCCGCCTCGTCCCAGAACAGGTCGATGAGGTGGCGTACGGCGAGCACCGCCCGCTCCCGCCAGACGGACCGGCCCGTCCACTCGGACAGGCGGACGGAGGCCTCGGCCAGCCAGGCGTAGTCCGCCGCCACGCCCAGATGGCGCGCCCGCCCGCCCTGCCAGCTGCGCATCAGGCGCCCGTCGACGAACATGGAGGCCCAGAGGAAGTCGCCGATCTCCTCGGCCCGGCGGCCGTAGTCGGCCCGGCCCGTCGCCGCCGCCGCCTCGGCCAGGGTGGCCACGGTCATGGCGTTCCACTCGGTCAGCACCTTCTCGTCCCGGGCCGGCTGCACCCGCTCGGCCCGGGCGGCGGCGAGGAGCCGGCGGGCCTCCTCGACCTCGGGCGGCCGCTCCAGCGGGGCTCCGACGGGGCGGACCGGGATGGAGCGCCCCTCCCAGTTCCCGCCCGGCGTGATCCCGTACCACTCGGCCGCCGGCGCGACCAGGGAGGCGGGAAGGATCCGCTGCACCTCCTCCACCGTGAACGTGGCGTGCGCGCCCTCGACCCCCCCGGCGTCGGCGTCGAAGGAGGAGTAGAGCGCGCCCTCGGGGGTCGAGAGGTCGCGCAGCACGAAGTCCAGCGTCTCGGTCACCACGCCGAGATACTCCGCCCTTCCTCCGTCCTGCCACGCGTGCAGGTAGGCCCGGGCCAGCTGCGCCTGGTCGGTGAGCATCTTCTCGAAGTGGGGCACGAGCCAGCGGGCGTCGGTGGAGTAGCGGCAGAAGCCGCCGACGATGTGGTCGTAGATGCCGCCCGCCGCCATGGCGTCGAGCGTGCGCTGCGCCATGTGCCGGGCGTGCTCGCCGTCGGCACCGCCGCGACGGGCCCGGCGCAGGCACAGCTCCACCAGGGTCGGCCGCGGGAACTTCGGCGCCGGGCCGAATCCGCCCCATTCGGGATCGAAGCCGGCACCGAGTCCCGCCACGACCTGGGCGAGGCGCGCCTCGGGGTCGGGGCCTGGCTCGGGCGTGCCGGCCAGGCGCAACCTCGCGACGCCGCCGTCCACGGCCTCCTCGTGCAGGGCCTCGGCCAGGCGCAGCTCCCGCTGCACGGCGCCGACCAGCGCGTCCGCCTGCTCGAGCACCTGGGCCCGCTCACTGACCCACGCCTGCCCCAGCGACTGCACGACGCGCCGGAACGATGGCATCCCGTGGCGCTCGACGGGGGGGAAGTAGGTCCCGGCGTAGAAGGGGCGCCCGTCGGGGGTGCAGAAGACCGACATGGGCCAGCCCCCCGACCCGGTCAACGCCTGGGTGGCCGCCATGTACACGGTGTCGAGATCGGGGCGCTCCTCCCGGTCGACCTTGACCGAGATGAACCACTTGGCGAGGTCGGCCGCAGTGGCCTGGTCCTCGAAGCTCTCGTGGGCCATGACGTGGCACCAGTGGCACGAGGCGTAGCCGATGGAGACGAAGAGAGGTTTGTCCTCGTCGCGGGCTCGGCGCAGGGCTTCGTCCCCCCAGGGGAACCACTCCACCGGATTGTCGGCGTGCTGACGGAGATAGGGACTGGTCTCGTCGGCCAGGTGGTTCACAGCAGCGATGCTAAGGGCTGGGGCTCCTTCCCCGGGGCGCCGCACATCAGCGATGTCGTGCAAGGCTCGGGCGATGGAGCTCGAACTCAACGGAAAGACCGCACTTATCACCGGCGGGAGCCGGGGCATCGGCCTGGCCATGGCCGGTCGCTTCGCCGAGGCGGGGGCCAACGTCATGATCACGTCCCGTAAGGCCGCGGACCTGGCCGACGCGGCGGCCGGCCTGGTCGCCGCCGGCGTGCCCGAGGACCAGGTGGCCTGGGTGGCCGCCCACGTCGGGAAGCCCGAGGACGCGCAGTCCTGCGTGGCCGAGACCCTGTCCCGCTTCGGCCGGCTCGACATCCTGGTCAACAACGCCGGGACCAACCCCTACTTCGGCCCCATGATCGACATCGACGTCGTGCGGGCGCAGAAGACGTTCGAGGTCAACCAGCTGGCGGTGCTCGCTCTGGAGCGCCGCCGCCGTGCGGGCGGGCCTGCGCGGCTCGGTCATCAACGTCGCCTCCATCGGCGGCCTCGGGGTCGAACCGGGCATCGGCTGGTACAACGTGACCAAGGCGGCGGTGATCCACATCACGCGGCAGCTCTCGTTCGAGTTGGCGCCCGACGTGCGCGTCAACGCGCTCGCCCCTGGCCTCGTCAAGACCAAGCTGGCGTCCGCGCTGTGGGAGGGGCTCGGCGAGGACCGGATCGCCGCCCACATCCCGCTGCGGCGGCTCGGCCTGCCCGACGACATCGCATCGGCGGCGTTGTTCCTCGCCTCCGACGCGTCCTCGTGGGTCACGGGGCAGACGTTCGTCGTCGACGGCGGCACCACCGCCCGACCCTCCGGTGGCGTGGGCTGAGCAAGCCGGCCGGCGCCGGCCGATGTCACATTCCCGGGCGCAGTTGCGTCTGGTAAGGGTGACAGACGATGCACAGAGGAAAGAAGGCAGAGCCATGGCGCACGTCCCATTGCAAGAACATCCCAAGGGCCTGGTCCCCCGGTTGGCCACCCGCTACACCAAGCGCCAGTTCGGACAGATGGTGGAGCCGATGGAGGCTGCGGCGCACCATTCGGGCGTCCTCGTCGCCATCGGCAGCCTGGAGACGGCGGTCCAGTACGGCTGGAAGAAGCTCGATCCGACCCTGCGCTGGTTGGCCGTGCAGGCCGTCTCGGCCCGGATCGGCTGCTCGTGGTGCATCGACTTCGGCTACTACGAAGGCATGCAGCGCGGCGTCGACCCGGCCAAGGTGCGGGCGGCCACCGATTGGCGCGCCAGCGACCTCTTCGACGACCGCGAGCGCGTCGTTCTCGAATACGCCGAGGTGGCGACGGGCTGCCCGGCCGAGGTCTCCGATGAGCTGGCCGCCCGGATCCGGACCCATCTGAGTGATGCGGAGTTCGTCGAGCTCGCCGCCTGGGTGGCGCTGGAGAACTTCCGCTCGCGCTTCAACGCGGGGCTCGGTCTGCGCAGCCAGGGCTTTTCGGACCGTTGCGAGATACCCAAGCACGCCGTCACCACGGAGCCCGGTGCCTGACGCCGAGGCCGACGCGGCCACGTTCGAGGAGTGGCGCTCGCTCCTGTTCGGCATTGCGTACCGCATGCTCGGCAGCGCCGCCGACGCCGAGGATGTCGTCCAGGACGCGTCCATCCGCTGGCTTCGTCGTGGTGATGCGCCGATCCAGTCCGTCCGCGCCTATCTCGTCACCATCGTCACCCGCCGGTGCCTGGACCAGCTCGACTCGGCCCGCTCCAAACGCGTGACCTACGCGGGACCGTGGCTGCCCGAGCCGGTGGTGGTCGACGAGACGGCGGCCGCCGAGCAGGCGGACTCGTTGTCGCTCGCCTTCCTGGTCCTGCTCGAGGAGCTCACGCCCCTCGAGCGGGCTGCCTATCTGCTCCACGACGTCTTCGGCTACACCTTCGAGGAGGTCGCCCGGTCGCTGGGGCGGTCGCCCGCCGCATGCCGGCAACTCGGGGCGCGGGCGAGGAAGCACGTCGAGGAGCGTCGCCAACGCTTCGATGCGGACCTGCGCCACGGGCGCGAGCTGACCGACCGGTTCCTCGTCGCCTGCGCCACGGGGGATCTCTCCGGGCTCCTCTCGATGCTGTCCGACGACGTCGTGGTCTGGACCGACGGTGGAGGCAAGGTCCGTGCGGCCATGCGCCCGGTGGTCGGGCCGTACCGCAGCTCGAGGTTCCTGATGAACGTGGCCAAGAGGTTGCGCGGCGTCCCGCAGTCGACGGTCCTCAACGGGCAACCGGCCACCGTCTTCCTGGAAGACGGCGTGGTCGTGGCGGCCCTCGTGCTCGACATCATGGACGGCTCCATCGTCGGCGTGCGGGCCGTGACGAATCCGGACAAGCTCGAGCGTCTGAGTGCCCGCCTCCCGGCGGACGGCGCCGAACACCTGGCGTGAGCCGGCCCGGTCCGGCCCGTCCGGCCGTGTCCCCTTCTAGGTGTCGAAGGAGTCGAGCTCCCGCCGCCGGACCTTGCCCGCCGCCGTGCGGGGGAGGTCGTCGACGAGGACCAGCTCCTTGGGGGCCGCCCACGGCGCGATGCCGTCGGCGACGATCTGCCGGAGCTCGTCGAGTGACGGCGCATCGTCGGTGGGCACCACCCAGGCCACCACCCGCTCGCCCCATTCGGGGTCGGACCGCTTCCAGACCGCCACCTCGGCCACGCCCGGGTGCGCCATCAGGGTGCGCTCGACGAGGTCGGGCCAGACCTTCTCGGCGCCCGTGGTGATGACGTCCTCGAGGCGCCCGGACACCACGAGCTTCCCGTCGGCGTCCAGGCGCCCCGCATCGCCGGTGGCGAACCAGCCCTTCGCGCCGTCGGGGCCCACGACTCGTCCGTCGTCCCCCTGGCGGTAGCAGCGGAACAACATCGGGGCCCGGAGAAGGATCTCCCCTTCGACGACCGCAACCCCGCTCGCCGCCTCCCCGCGGCGTGCGCACGCTCCACCGGGCGGAACGACACCTCCACCCCGTCGAGGGGTCGACCGTCGTAGATGACTCCCGAGCCCGTCTCGGTCATGCCGTACGTCGAGACGACATTGGCCGGCAGCATGGCCGGTGCCTTGCTTCCCCCGAGGAGGACGCAGGCGAAGACCGAGGGGTCGAGCCGTCGCAGCGCGGTGGTGACCAGGGACACGTGCGTTGCCCGTCCCGAACGTCCCAGCTCCTCGACGGCCTCGGCCTCGAACCCCGGCAGCACGATGACAGGAGTGCCGGTCACGATCGAGCGGGTGACGACGGCGAGTCCCCCGATGTGCGCCAGCGGCAGGCAGGCCAGCCACGTGTGGAGCGTCGCGTCAATACCGAGGCGGGATGACGTCGCCAGCGCGGAAGCGGCTATGGCCTCGTGGGTGAGCACGACGCCCTTGGGTTGGCCCGACGTGCCCGACGTGGCCACCACCACCGCGTCGCCCTCCTCGACGCCAACGCCGTCGGCGAGCGCATGCTGATCCCCGTCGGAGCCCACGATGCGGGTGGGACGCAGCGCGTCGAGCATCACCTGTCGCGCCGCGGGGGGAAGCCGTGGGTCGAGAGGAGCAGCGGCATCGCCGGTGTCCCAGATGGCGCGCAGCGCATCGACGAAGCCGATGCCCCCGGGGAGGTCGAGTGCGACGAGCTCAGGCACCGGTCAGTAGGGTAGCGGGAAAGGTTCTGACCAGGGTTTATGTCGCCAGTTGGGGGACCGTCCCGTCAAAGCCCCCCGTACTATCAGCGGATCTGCCCGGGCTCTTCGTCGAGGATGATGGTCTTCGCTTCGAGGTAGGGCAGGAGGCCGTCCCGCCCACCTTCACGCCCGATGCCGGACTGCTTGAATCCGCCGAAGGCGATGCCGAAATCGGTGCGGAACGAGTTGTGGCCCACCGTTCCGGATCGGAGCTGCCGCGCCACGTCGTAGGCCCGGTCGGCGTCGTTGGTGAAGACCGAATTGTTGAGCCCGTAGATGGTGTCGTTGGCGATTTCGACCGCGTGCTCTTCGTTGTCAGCACGTATCACGCTCAAGACCGGTCCGAAAATCTCCTCTTGTGCGATTGTGGACGAGTTGTCGACGTCTCCGAAGACCGTCGGTTGGATGAACCATCCTCGGTCGAGATTGCCCGGTCGATGGCCGCCCGAGGCCAACGTCGCCCCTTCGTCGATTCCCTTGGCGATGTAGCCCTCCACGCGGTCGCGTTGCCGCTCCATGGCCAGCGGCCCCATGTTGCTGTCCGAATCGAATGCACTGCCGACCTTTACATGGGAGAACGACTCGCTCAGTGCCTCGACCAGATCGTCGTGGCGGTCCTGTGTGACCACGATCCGGGTCAGTGAAGAGCAGACCTGACCGGTCATCAAACAGGCGCGGCTGGTGATCGTCGAGGCTGCCGTGGCGATATCGAAGTCGTCCAGCACCACGGCGGCTGACTTGCCGCCTAGTTCGAGAGTCACTCTGGCAATGCGTTCCCCGCAGAGAGAAGCGATGCGGCGACCGGCAGCCGTGGAGCCCGTGAAACTGATCTTGTCGACCCGGGGGTCACGCACCAACAGCTCTGAGACGGGTCGATCCGCCGTCACCACGTTGATCACTCCGGCGGGAAGCCCGATTGCCTCGGCGATCTCCGCGAAGACGTACGCCTCGCCGGGCGCTTCGGGTGAGGCCTTGAGAATGATCGTGCAGCCGGCGAGGAGTGCCGGTGCGACTTTGCTGCCGATGAGCCCCATCGGTCCGTTCCACGGGATGATGGCTCCGACGACACCGACGGCTTCTCGGACGATCAGCCCGACGTTGCCTCCGGCAGAGGGAGCGTGGCGCTCCTGGAACGGGAACTCGTCGGCCAAGCTGGCGTAGTACCGGAAAGGTTGGCCGTGCCCGGGTCCGCTGGCTTGTGCCATCCAGTGCAAGATCCCAGCCTGTCCCGACCAGATGGAACCAATCTCAGGACCTCGTTCTTCGAGAGCATCGGCGATCTTCAGCATGTAGTCCGCCCGCTCGGCGTGCGTCATGCGCGGCCACGGTCCGCGATCGAAGGCCTCCCGTGCCGCAGCGATCGCCCGGTCCATGTCCTCCGCTTTTGCTTCGGCGACTCGGAAGAAGACCTCCTCCGTGCTGGAGTTGATGACGTCAATCTGGTCCGGACTCGATGGCTTGACCCATGCACCGCCGATGAAGAAGTGGTCTGGTGCACTCAGGGATACCTTGGCGATTTCTGTGAGGCTCACGGTGGCTCTCCTGTCGATCATTCGGCCTGCCGAAGAAGGCTTGATTTCTCGGCCTGCCGAAGAAGGCTTGATGTTGCGATCGGACGACGTGCGACCTCGCCGCTACAGACGCCTACGCAGCACATCGTTCGCCAAAACGTTACCCGCGTGGTGGGGACAGCGCTCAGAGCGAATGGCTGGTGCGCTTTTGTCCGTGAGCCCCGTGAACCCCGTGAGCCCCGTGTGAAACCGGTCGTCCGCCCGTTCGGGACGATGAGACGACCCGACCTGACTTCGTCGCTGCTCCGCGCGCCTGCGCCGGCCGCTGAAGACTTCGTTCGGTACGCAGAACACTGGCAAGTCTTTGCCGGGTGGATGGTCTCTGCGACCCTCGCCGATGCCCGTCGGATGTCGCCAAAATCGTGGCGGCCTGGGACTGCAATGGGCCTCCCGGGGTGTGACCGGTTCGTCGGGCCGCGACGATCAGATCGAGATGACGGGCACGGTGGCGCCCAAATCGTCTTGACCGAGTTCCATCTGTCGGCGGCAACGGATGACGTTCGACTGCTGACTTCGCACCGTCCTCGTCTTTTCGGGTACGTTCCTCCACCGTGAACCGCCAGGTAGAACGTCTTATTTGCCCCCGGCCAGTAGCGTAGGTTCCGTGCAGACCGTGGTCACAGGAGAGCCCCACGATCCCCTCGACGAGCTCCGGCCCCTGCCGCTTCCGGCATGGGAGCAACGAGGCACGTTCCACGACATCCGCTACGAGGTCGCCGAAGGTATCGCAAAGCTGACGATCTGCCGCCCGGAGCGGCGAAACGCCTTCCGCCCCCAAACCCTCTTCGAGCTGACCGACGCCTTCACCATGGCGCGCGACGACCCCGACGTCGGTGCCATCATCCTCTGCGGCGAGGGACCGGACGCCTTCTGCTCCGGCGGGGACCAGAAGATCCGGGGCGACGACGGCTACATCGGTGACGACGAGGTCGCCGAGCGCGGCATCGGCCGCCTCAACGTCCTCGATCTACAGATCCTGATGCGCCGCATCCCCAAGCCGATCATCGCCATGGTTGCGGGCTATGCCATCGGCGGCGGGCACATCCTGCACCTGGTCTGTGACATCTCCATCGCAGCCGACAACGCACGATTCGGGCAGACCGGCCCGAAGGTCGGCAGCTTCGACGGCGGGTACGGATCCTCCATCCTGGCCCGGACGATCGGACTGAAGCGGGCGAAGGAGGTGTGGTTCCTCTGCCGCCAGTACGGGGCGCAACAGGCGCTCGACTGGGGGCTGGTGAACGCCGTCGTCCCGCTCGACGACCTCGAACGCGAGACCGTGGCCTGGTGCCGCCAGATGCTCACGCTCTCACCGATCGCGCTGCGCATGATCAAGGCAGGCATGAACGCCGCCGATGACGGCCTGGCCGGTGTCCAGCAGCTCGCCGGCGACGCCACGATGCTCTTCTACATGACGGAAGAAGGGCAGGAGGGCCGCAACGCCTTCGTGGAGCACCGGGCCCCCGACTTCTCGCGCTTCCCGCGCCGCCCGTGAGCCCTCCGCTCAAGATGTGGGTGGCGGGCGCGCGCCCGCGTACGCTTCCTGCGGCAATCGTCCCGGTGGTCGTCGGGACGGCGGCTGGCTACCTGTCGAGCGGTCGCATCGTCATCACCACCCCACGGATCTCGAGCGCCTGCCATGGGACGGTGTGCGCCAGCTTCGACCGCCAGCTGTCCTGGCTCAACGCCGTGCTGGCCCTCGTGGTGGCGCTCGGGATACAGATCGGCACGAATTACGTCAACGACTACGCCGACGGGGTACGGGGGACCGACGAGCACCGCGTCGGCCCGGTCCGCCTGGTCGCGGGCAAGCTGGCCTCGGTGCGCGAGGTCAAGCTCGCCGCGCTCATCGCCTTCGGTGTCGCCGGGCTGGCCGGCCTCTGGCTGGCGGCACGGGTCACCTGGTGGTTCATCCCGCTCGGCATCGTCTGCGGCCTCGCCGGGTGGGCCTACACAGGAGGACCACGACCGTACGGGTACCTCGGCTTCGGCGAGTTGTTCGTCTTCGTCTTCTTCGGACTCGTGGCCACGGCGGGCTCGGCCTATGTCCAGCACGCACCCTTCGTCATCTCGCTGAGTGGACACCTGTTCGCCTACGAGTACGACTGGTGGTTCGTGTTCTGGGTCGGGGTGCCGGTCGGCCTGTTGGCTGCCGCCCTGCTGCAGGCCAACAACCTGCGTGACATCGCGACTGACACGGAGTCGGGAAAGAAGACCCTCGCCGTCCGGCTCGGACGCCGAGGGGCGGGTCTCCTGTACTGCTCCACCCTGATGGGCGTGGCGCTTTCCGTCGGGATCCTCTACCACTACCGGCCGTGGTCGCTGCTGGCCCTGTTGGCATTTCCCCTCGCCATTAGCCCGCTCCTCCTGGCCCTGAGCGACCAGGAGGGACGGTCCCTGCTCCCCATGCTCGCCGCGACCGCCCGATTGCAGATCGTCACCGGCGCACTCCTGACGATCGGGCTGCTGCTGTGACGCCGTCCCCGACAGCCCGTCAGGTGCGGCCCGGCTCCTCATCGCCGAGCCAGTGACGCACGATCCGGCCGGTTTGCTCGGGTTGCGCAAGGTGGGCGGCGTGCCCACCCCCGGGAACCAGGGACACGACGGCCTCTGGCACCAGCCGGGCGACCCGGAGTGCATGCGAGGCGAAGCGGACGTCGTCCGACCCGGCCATGGCCAGCACGGGGCAGGCGAGCGTCGGAAGACGCTCCCAGACGGGCTCCTGCGTCCCCACCCCGCACAGCCGGAGGCTCGACGCCAACCCGGACGCGGTGTTGTGCAGGCGCTCCGCGCGCCCAGCATCACCCCGGGCGAGACGTTCGAACATCGGACCCTGCAGCCAGGTGTCGACGAAGTGCTCCACGTCTCCCGAGGCCTCGAGCTCGTCAGCCATGGCGTCGTCGGACTGGCGTCGTCGCTCGCGGGCCTGCGGATCCTCAATCCCCGCGGTCACCCCGATGAAGACGAGACGGCGCAAGGGCAGAGCGGCGCCGATCGCCACATGGAGCGCCACCCGGGCACCGAGCGAGTAGCCGAGCAGGGCGCAGGGCTCATCGCCGACGGCCGTCCGTACCGCCTCGGCCACGAGATCCGCAGTCGCCGGCAGGTCGGCCCGCACGGTCCCGGATTCCCCGTGGCCGGGAAGGTCGACGGCGACCAGCGTGTGCGACGCGGCCAGAAGGTCTCCGAAGCGGCCCCAGATGCGCCCGGTCTGGGTGAAGCCGTGCAGGACGACCAGCGGCGGCCCGGAACCGCGCGCTTCGACATGCAGTGGCACGCCGGGTGAGCGTACAGGCCACCTTCAGCGCGACCCTGGTCGACGAGTGGGCCGCACTCGGCGTGACCGATGCCGTGGTCTGCCCCGGTTCGCGGTCGACACCGCTGGCGCTGCCGCTGGCTGATCGACTCCGGGTCCACGTCCGTCTGGACGAGCGCAGCGCGGGATTCTTCGCATTGGGATTGGCGATGGCGACGGGGAGGCCGACCGTCATCTGCGTCACGAGTGGCACGGCCGCCGCGGAGCTGCACCCGGCGGTCGTCGAGGCGCACCATGCCAGGGTGCCGCTCATCGTCTGCACGGCGGACCGGCCGCCGGAGCTGCACGACACAGGAGCGCCGCAGACCATTGAGCAGACCGGTCTCTTCGGCCCCGCCACTCGCTGGACGTCCTCGCCGGGGGTGGCGACCGAGGGTCAGGAAGAGACGTGGCGACCCCTGGCGGCCCGCGCCTTCGCGGAGGCGGCCCACGGGCCGGGCGGCCCGGGCCCGGTCCACCTCAATCTCGAGTTCAGGGAGCCGCTGATCGGTACCGGGGCACCGCTCCCGGCACGACCCCGCCCTCTGGTCGTCCTCCCATCCGGAGGGCCGGTGCCGGGACCGGGCACCGCCACCCCGCTGGAGCCCCTCCAGGGCCGGGGACTGATCATCGCGGGTGGCTCAGGCGCAGGGCCGCAGCCGCCGGAACTCGGTGGTGTCCTGGCGCTCGCCGATCGGCTCGGGTGGCCTGTGCTGGCTGATCCGCTGTCGGGAGGCCGGGTCGAGGGGACGATCGCCGCAGCCGACGCCATCGTCCGCACCGAGCCCCCGCTGCCGGAATGCGTCGTCATGCTCGGCGCGCCCTGGCTCTCCCGGGCGGTCGGCACCTATGTCTCGAACGCCGCCCGTGCCGGTGCGCGGGTCGTCGTCGTCGATCCGTGGCGGCAGTGGGCTGATCCGTCCCGAGTGGCCACGGAGTTCCACCAGTGCCGGACCGAGGACTGGCTCGAGGCCGCCGGCGCGACGGCGAAGCCGTGCGATCCGGAGTGGCTCGCCTCCTGGCGATCGCGCCAGACCAAGGCGCAGGCGGCGATTGCCGGGGTCCTGGGCTCGGACCTGAGCGAACCGCTCGTCGCGCGCGCCGTCCACCGCTACGCCGCGGAGACCGGCGCGATCCTCATGGTGGCGGCCTCCATGCCTATCCGCGACCTCGAGTGGTACGCCGAAGCACAACCGCGGCCACCGCGGGTGCTCGCCAACCGAGGTGCGAACGGGATAGATGGTGTCGTCTCGACTGCGCTGGGGGTGGCGGCGTCGGGGGACGGGCCGGGCACCCGTACGGTGGCGCTGCTCGGTGACCTGGCTTTCCTGCACGACGTGTCCGGGCTGGTCAACCTGCCGGAGCTCCCGTGCACGTTCGTCGTGCTCGACAACGATGGAGGAGGGATCTTCTCGTTCCTGCCGCAGGCGGGTTCCGTCGGGCCCGCCGAGTTCGAGCAGCTCTTCGGCACGCCCCCGACCAGTGACGTCGGCGCGGTCGCGCGCGGGTTCGGCCTGACCGTCCACGATGTCACCGCGCTCTCGCAGCTCGAGCCGGCTCTGGCCGCGCCGACGCCCGCGCTCGTCCGGGTCATGGTGCCGGGCCGCCCGCAGAATGTCGCGCTGCACGATGCGATCAATCAGGCGGTCCGTCTCGCGCTGCAATAAGGATCGGGGAGGGAGTCGAGGCGGAGCGCCGCCCGGTGGGGCTCTGGAAGGTCAACTCGACGTTGGCGTCACCCGAGATCTTCCATCTCATCTCGTGCACACAGCGGTGATGTTGGTCACAGAGCTCGACGAGGTTGTCGAGGTCCGTGGGCCCGCCGTCGACCCAGTGCCGAACGTGGTGCACGTCCGTTGCTCAGCTGGGGATGAGGGCCAACGCGGAATTGAGGACTAGAGCCATCGCGGACCTGTCAGGCAGGGGCGGGAGACGCGGGACGCGCCCTCGAACGTCGCCGCTCCCGTTGACGGAGACGTCGCTTCCCCAGGTCAAACAGACCAGCCGGGAACCCTTCGCAGCAAAGAGTCTCGCGCCAATTTCGCTGCGACCCCGCTGTGTTCCACCGCTGACTGTTGCACTCACCGGAGGACTGGTTCCCGGTAGAGGAACTATGTCCTTTCCGCTTGCGTTGCAACCAGGTCCGTTGAGGTCGGCATCGAGCACGGAGAGCAATTGACTCGCAAAGCTGGCCGAACCCACGTCACCGATAACCTCGGAGAGCGACACGCCCGCGGTGCCGGCCGGGGTCGAGGCCGCATAGAGAGAGATGTTCTCGTACGCCGCTGGGCTGCTGGTCGGCACCGACGCATAGATCTTGGGCGGAGTGTTCGAGGTCTGATGTGGCCCGTCGATGACCGCCCCTGCTGGGAGCTGAGCCGCGCTGAGCAGGAACGGTCGGAGATCCATCTTGGATGTGGGGAGAGGACTCCCAACGATATTGGCGCAAGGTTCGACGAAGAAGCTCCCAGCAGACAGGGCAGCCGAATTCGGGGTGGTCCTGGCCGTGGTGGTCGTGGTGGTCGTGGTCGACCCTGGCACCGCCTTTACGTGCGTGGAGGTGGATGGAGCGCCCGAATGAGCGTGGGTCCTGCTCGGCAACGCAGAGCGGCTTGCCGAGCAGGCCGCACCTACGAGCGCCAAGCAGGTCAGCACCAGCAGAATCCCCCGCAACCGCGCTGCCCTTTCGCAGTTCTCCACGTCGCTCAGCATCACACGGCTCGGTCGCGGCGACCCGGATAGATCGTCTATCAGGAATGCCCCAATAACGAGAACTCACATCGGTGAACTCTGTGTGCGTGCAGCCAGGGAAGCGACATCCCTTGTCGCGACGCCTGATCTCCAGACGCTGGGCGTCGCTGGGGTCCCTCCGGGTCCGGCCGAGGTTCAGGCTCCGGCCGTCCGGCCCATCGGCGGAGACGAGCACCTTGGCGTCACAGGCCAGCCGGCGGGCGACCTCCCGGGACACCGGGCCCAGGACGTCGAGCTCCGCACCGCCGTCGCCACCGGCGAGGAACTGCATGTCGGCGTGGACCACCACCGTCGGGCGGTTGCGGCGTAGGCCACCCGCCTGGCTCCGACCGGTCGCCGCGTCCCGACCCGGCGTGCCCTTGGAGTCGGTGTCCCCTTTGCAGACGGAGACCAGGGCATCGGCCATCCGCTGATCGAACGGTGTCCGGTCACGCCGACGACCGGCTCGCGCAATCAACGAACTCTTGACCACGGCGTACTGATCCTGGGGGAGCACACCCGTCAAGCTCCGGCGCCGATCGTCGAAGCGGAGGAAGCGCCTGGCATAGAAGCCGGTCGACTGGTCTTCGGACTGGTTGCGAGTGGCCTGCGCGAGCTCGCGGACCTGCTTGGCTGACCAGTGCGTGGCCTGTTCGGCCAGTTGGGCATCGGTCTCTGGTTTGGCCACGTCGACGAGCGGCTTGACCTGGTCGAAGGAGAGTTTTCCCTGTGACAGGGCGTCAGCGATCTTGGGCAGCGAGGGCAGCTTGCCGCCGCCGTCACCCACTCGCGGGCGGTGCGCCGAGACGGCAGCGTTGGACGAGCCAGGCCACCATGGACGTGGCGCCGTCGACCCGCCAGGCCCGGCGTCGGTCGAGTTCCACGATGGCCGTGAGCAGCTGGCTCTGGTGCGCCGAGATGGCCCGGTGATGTTGGGTGACGCTGGCCACGAGGGCTTCGGTGCGCCGCGAGACGTTGGCGGGACGGGGTCCGTCTCTGACGAGGGGGTGCCATGCAGACGTTGAACGGTCGCAGCAGGCGCCGCGAGCGACACAACGACGAATCGTCCAGGGCCGCGTCAGCGATAGCGATCCGCCGGGACCCACTCTCCGTGGCTCCGGACGGGGAGGCGCACCGGCAGGTGGATCACCGCCTCGGGACGGCTGCGGCCCAGCGAGGACGCGTCGAGGACGTAGAGGTCGCTGGCGCCGCGGTTGGCGTCGTCGACGATGTGAGCAGCCACCCCTCGTCGTCGGTGTGGCCGTCCACCGCCCGGACGAAGAGTGGTTCGCTCGGCGTGCGCCCCGGACCCGGGCTCCAGGATGCGACTTCGTCGCGCGCCAGGTCGAACTTCACGACGCCGACCGGGCGCGCCTCGGGGTACGGGTCGGTGGCTCGGCCCCCGCCCGCTCTGGCGGGCGGTCCGTCTGCCCATTCCGTCTCGAGTGCGTAGCCGTACCGGAAGTACGCACCCTCGCATTGGGCATCCGTCCGTGGATACTCGACGTAACGTTCGTCGACCTGGGTCTGCTCGATCTCCCCGCCCACGATGCGCCACCGTTCCAGCACGCCCAGCGTCCCCCCGATTCCCGTGAGCCCGATGCCGGCCGGGCCGACCACCGACGCGGAGAGGTCGACCGCCTGACCGGCCTCGGGTACGCCATACCGGCAGACATAGAGGACGATCGCACCGTCTCCCACCGCACCGTCTCCCACCGCACCGTCTCCCACCGCACCGTCTCCCTGCGGCTCGTCGTACGCCCCGAGGACGTGCGTCACCAGGCAGGGATCGAGTCGGATCCACCGCGCCGCGGAACCGTCACCGCCCCGCGGCACCACGCCCAACCAGCCTTCTGCCCCGGGCACCCATCCGAACGGAACGGCCACGCCGCCATCGCCACCGCCGCCCCACAGCGCGTCGTCGGCGACTCGATGAACACGACATGCTCCGCCGTGACCCCGATGTCGTGTTGCCAGGTCGCCCGCTCCAGCTCGACCGACTGTGCGGAGCGCAACGCCCCAGCGGCGTCCCACTCGCCGATGCGCAGGAAGATCCCCTCGCCGTCACCCGCCGCCAAACCACCGTCAACGAGGTCGTCACTCCCGTCGTCGACCCCGAACAGGACACGCCCGCCATCGGAGGCCAGGCGATGCACATGTGAGGCGATCGGGACGGTCAGCCGGCCGGCGAACTCCTCTGGCTCCAGGAACCGGGAGTATTGCGAGGGGATCCCGGCTTCGGGCAGCGCGAGCACCGAACCCGCATGCCACAGCACACCGGCATCGGCATCGGACTCCTGGCGTCGATACCAGACGGCCTTCCCGTCCCGGAGCTCGACGGCGTGCACGGCGCCGGCCTTCTCACCACCGTGCCACGCAGCCTCATCCTCACCCTCCTCTTCACCAGCCGCCCCACGGGCGCCGGCCGCCGGTGCCGCCCCCCACGGCCGGGCCGGCCCCACCCGGAGCAGGGTCCCCTGGAGGTCGGGGGGCAAGGAGCCCGACATCGGCAGAGGCAGAGCCCCGTTGTCCCCGATCACCGGCTCCCCCGGCTCACACGGCTCACCCGGCTCACGCTCACCACAGGGCCGGCCGATGAACCCGGAGAACCGCCAAGGGCACCCATGCGGCTAATCAACCTACCTGCGTATGGCAAAGTCGAGACGTGCCCACGCTCTCGGAGGACCTCACCTTCCGCGGCCTGATCCACCAGATGACCGACCCGGACCTCCCGAAGCGCTTCGACCAGCCCGGGCTCACGGTCTACGCGGGCTTCGACCCGTCGGCGGACAGCCTGCACGTCGGCAACCTGATGCAGCTCTGCACGCTCCGCCGGTTCCAGGACGCGGGCCACCGGCCCATCTCCCTCGCCGGAGGCGGCACGGGCATGATCGGCGACCCCGGCGGCAAGCAGGACGAGCGCCAGCTGCTGGACCTCCAGACGATCGAGGGCTACCTCGAGGGGATCCGACCCCAGCTGGGCCAGTTCCTCGACCTGGACCACGCGCTACTGCTCAACAACGCCGACTGGCTGAGCACGTTGTCGACCCTCGAGTACCTGCGCGACGTCGGCAAGCACTTCACCGTCAACCAGATGGTGGCCAAGGAGTCGGTCAAGTCCCGGTTCGATCGTCCGGATCAGGGGATCTCCTACACCGAGTTCAGCTACATGCTGCTCCAGGCCTACGACTTCCTGCGCCTGCATCTCGACCACGGCTGCGACGTCCAATTCGGCGGCAGCGACCAGTGGGGCAACATCACCATGGGCGTCGACTTCATCCGCAAGGTCTGCGGCGACGAGGTCTGGGGCTTCACCACCCCGCTGATCGTGAAGGCCGACGGGACCAAGTACGGCAAGACCGAGTCGGGCACGGTGTGGTTGGACCCCGGGCGGACCAGCCCCTTCGCCATGTACCAGTTCTTCCTCAACACGCCGGACGAGCAGGTGGGCGAGCTGCTCCGGTACCTGACCTTCCTCGCGCACGAGGAGATCACCGCGCTCGACCAGCAGACGGCGGAGCAGCCCCAACGCCGCGAGGCCCAGCGGGCGCTCGCCCGGGCCGTCACCGCGCTCGTCCACGGCGACACAGAGGTGGCCAAGTGCGAGGAGGCGTCGGCCGCGCTCTTCGGCGAGGAGATCGCCGGGCTCAGCGAGGACATGCTGCTGGCCGTCACCGAGGACGCACCGACGACGCCGATACCGAGGGCAGAGCTCCTCGGTGGTCTCAGCCTCGTCGAGAGCCTCGAGCGCACCGGCCTGGCCACGTCCAAGAAGGACGCGCGCCGCACCGTCGAGCAGGGGGGCGCCTACGTCAACAACGTCCGCCAGACGGACGACGAGCGCACCTTCGCCGCCGATGATCTTCTGCACGACCGGTACCTCGTGCTCCGCAAGGGCCGGAAAGAGGTCCACATCGTCCAGGCCACATGAGGCACCGGGCCCTTGCCACGTCACTCGTGCTCATGACCGGTTGCGCCCTCACCCTGACGTCGTGCGCCGGAGCGGACCAGCAGGGCTCGACGGCGCACCGCATGTCCGTCTGGGTCAGCGGCACCACCCTCGGACAGGACATCGGCACCCTCGTGGCCGACAACGCGCGGGTCCCCAAGGACGTGGCCAACGGGACGGGCGCCGTGCACGCCGCCTGCGGCACCCTCCTCAACGATGCCGAGATGGCCAACACCAACCTCCCGTCGCCCGACCCCGAGGTCACCGCTCTCCTGACCAAGGCCTACGGGCTGGAGGGCACGGCCGCCAACCAGTGCTTCGACGCCGGCGCCACCAACAAGAAGCTCCTGGCCCAGTCCGAGCACAATGCGATCAAGGCCGAGGCGCTCTACGACCAGGCGCTGCAGCGCATCCGTCAGATCATCGGCCGCACGGTGTCCACGACGACGACGACCGACAATTCCACGGGAGGTATCTTCGGATGAGCGCGGCCGGCAACAGCGACACCCCCGACGACGACCTCGACCGCCACCGACGCCGGGTCCTGTGGGCGCTGCCGACCGGCCTCTACCTCATCGGGAGCCGCCACGGCGACGAGGTGAACCTCATGACGGCCAACCTGGTCGTGCAGGTCTGCATCGAGCCCAAGCTGGTCGGGGTGGCGCTCGAGCACGACTCCGTCACGTCGCGTCTCGTGTCGGCCGGGGGTGGCTTCAGCGTGTCGCTGCTCGCCCGTGCCGACCGGGACGTGGTGCGCCGCTTCGTGAAGCCGGTCACCGACGTTGCGCGCGCCCCTGACGGGGCCGTCCTCGCCTTGTCGGGCCAGCCCGTCACCGAGGTCGGACCGAACCGCCGCCCGGTGCTGGCGTCCGCCGCGGGCTCTCTCGACTGCCGCCTGACCACCGCGGTGCCCCTCGGGAGCCACACGTTGTGCATCGGCGAGGTCACAGAGGTCGCCGGCGAGCCTTCGGAGGTGCTCCGCATGGAGGACACCCGCATGCACTACGGCGGCTGAACCCAGGGGGCAGGCGCACGGGCAGACGCCCGCCGCCGGCCCCGCCCCGGACGCGCACCGCCTCAGGACGGAGCGCCTCCGGCGCCGGCCTCACCGGGAGGCCGCAGATCGATGCGCAGCGTCAAGATGCCGTCGACCAGCTCCGCATCGGCATCGCCGATCATGGCGAAGTCCGAGAAGTCCCGCTGGGCCTGCTCGCGGAAGCGCTGGCGCTCAGGACCCTCGATCGGCGGCATGCCGCGCGTCCGGACCGCCTCAGCCCGAGCCCGGAACCGGGCCACCATCTCTTGCGGGTCGAACCCGGGCATGGCGGTCAGCGTAGGGGTTGAACGGGTGGGTGAGCGACGATCGCCCCGATCACATCGGGCCGCCGGTGACCGCGGCGTCCATCGCCGGGCTGGTCCGGCTGGGCCTCGATCGCGTCGGCGCCCGCCCTAGTTGCTGGCCTGGGAGCCCCAGGGCGGGGCGTCGGGCCGCCGTCACCAAAGTGGTGCACCACGAGCGTTCCTGGTGAGGATCGGGATCCGGCCCCGGCCCGGATCCCGATCCTGCTGCGGCTCATCCGCGAGCGGTGGCAGGTCATGCTCGTCGGGCCAGCCGGAACCGACGAAATCAGCTGCCTCGACGACCGGCCCGGTGCGAGCCGACAATTGGGTTCCTGACCTGCGTCCGGGCAGACAGGCATCCTGAAACCACTACAATGGATCGGCGGCCGACGTGGCCCGTACGCTCAGGCCGTAAGGGGGCGGACGCCAAGATGCGGACCGGGTGTGACAAGGAGTTCTCGTGAAAAAGGGACGCCATCGGCGCTTCGAGGAAGCGCGCAGCCTGAAGCGATCGTCGACCGAGTCGACGGGACGATGCGCCGAGTGTGGCGCCGAGCCGGACGATGTCCACGCGTCGTGGTGCCTGGCCGAGGAGGATCAGTACGACCGCATCCTCGGTTCCATGCCGACCAGCGCCGTCGTCGAAGACGACCCCCTGAACGACTAGGCCTTCCGGACGGGGCCTAGTCGGTTTCGACTGCCCCTTCGCTGCCACGTCTCCGCACGGCCGGGTGGGGGAGTGCCACACCCTTGGTGCGCAGGCGGTCGCGCTCGTGCACCAGCTCGACGAAGCGGTCGTAGGCCTTCGACCCGACCATCTTCGTCAACTCAGGCTGCATCTCCTCGTAGACCGGCGTGTTGCCCACGAACGCCTCGGGTGACTCGGTGCACCACCAGTGGAACTCGCGGCCGCCCTTGCCCCAGTGCCGGCGGTCCCACTGCCTGATGACCGACGTGACATGCCCCTCGTCGTCATCGACCTCGTCCTCCCGGCGGAGGGGGAGCTGCCAGCAGACCTCCGGCTTGAGCGTCATGTGGTCGACGCCCCGGTTCATCGCCGCGATGTGCAAGGCGCACCCGACGCCGCCGGCGAACCCGGGCCTGTTGAGGAAGATGCAGGCATCGTCGACGAGCCGCGTCACGATCTCGCCGTTCTTGTTCTCGCGGATGACCTTCTTCTTGGTGCCGTGGTTCTGCCACTCCTCGGCGGTGAGGGTGGCGGCCGCCTTCTCGACCCGCCGGGCGTCCTTCTTGTCGACGAGGTGGGCGCCGTAGCTGCAGCATCCCTGGACGAGTTCGGGTGCGGGGCCGGTGAGCACTCCAAGGCAACCGTTGCCGAAGATGCAGGTCCAGTTGCTCGTCAGGAACGTGACGTCGAAGACCCACGTCCGCTCTTCCTCGTCGTCCTCGAAGCTGATCCACTCGTGTGCGTCGGTCGGTGTCTGGGCCACGCCGAGGACGTTACAGCGTGCGCACGGGAGGTCGATGCATTGTCGGTCGCGCCGCGCGCATGCACTGCAGGGCGGGTGGCCCCGCCGCTCCGTTCGCGGTCCGTGCTCGGCAAGGTGTTCACGGTGCCGCCGGTGGCAATCGTGATGTCGGGATCATCGTCCCGTCGGATGTTGCCGCCGGTGCCCGGCGCTTCCCGTGGGGTTGTTCGTGCCGGTGTCGAGCGTGGCCGATGTCGAATGTAACCGTGTCACAAGCGTGTCAAAGAGGAGAGCGGTGGCGTTTGGCGCGTCGGTGTGCCCGTGCGGGAGTTGCAGCACCGCGGGCCCACGGGGCCGAACCGGGCTGAATGGGCTCGCGGAACGGCGTGCCCGCACATCCCGGAGGGCGAGATAGCCCCGTTTCAACCAGCGTTCCACGGAGAATCTGGGGGTTCCCGCCGGGCCCAGCCCCGGCCCTGCCCCGGGCCAGACCGGTCCCAGCCGGGCACGAGGTCGCCGGGCCCGGTCATTTCGCCCGGGGGAGCCGCCCCGCGGGCGGCACGCCGTAGACTGCTCGCATGGCCACGACCACCGAAGATCTCCCGACGACCACCCCCGTCGTCTCACTCACGACCGAGGCGCACAAGATCGTGCGAGACGCCATCGCGCAGGAGCCGGATCCGGCGAACCTGGCCCTGTGGCTCGAGGTGCGAGGGGTCCAGGCCGGCTCCTTCATCTACGACCTCTACTTCCAGGCCGTCTCCGATGCCGACGAGGGTGACGCCCGTCACACCCAGGACGAGCTCGAGATCATCATCCCGGCCGCCAGCATCGACCGTCTCCGGGGCGCCCGCCTCGAGTGGTCGGAAGCTGACGGCGGCGGTCTGGTGCTCGTGAACCCGAACTCGCCGACACCAGAGGAGGCATCGCCCGGCGTCCCGCCCGAAGTCCTGGCCAAGGGGATCACCGGGCCACTGGCCCAGCGGGTGATCGCGGTACTGGAGCAGGCGGTCAACCCCTCCATCGCCAGCCACGGGGGCCGCGCCGACCTGGTGGCGCTGAACGACGAGGACGGCACCGCCTACCTGCGGCTGTCCGGGGGTTGCCAGGGCTGCGCAATGTCGCAGATGACACTGCGCCAGGGGATCGAGACCACGCTGCTCGAGGAGGTCCCCGAGCTCACCCGCGTGTCCGACGTGACCGATCACGGCAGCGGGGACAACCCCTTCTACAGCTGAGACCGGCGGGCCTCGCGGCTCCGGGACGTCGACGGCCGTCCGGTAGCGTTGCGATGTGTTGCGCTTTCTGACCGCGGGAGAGTCTCACGGTCGCGCCCTCGTCGTCATCGTCGAGGGGCTGCCCGCCGGGCTGCCCGTCGAGGCCTCGGACATCTCCGACGAGCTGGCCCGACGGCGGCTGGGCTACGGCCGCGGGCCCGCGCATGCGCTTCGAGGCGGACGAGATCTCGCTGGTCGGCGGTATCCGGCACGGCCGCACGCTGGGGTCGCCGGTCGCCATCGAGATCGCCAACACCGAATGGCCCAAGTGGACCGAGGAGATGTCCCCGGCGCCCGGCTCGCCCTCCAAGGTGCTCACCCAGCCGCGCCCGGGGCACGCCGACCTCCCCGGCATGCTCAAGTACGGCTTCGAGGACGCGCGCGACGTGCTCGAACGGGCGTCAGCCCGTGAGACGGCCGCCCGGGTGGCCGCCGGCACGCTGGCCAAGCTGCTGTTGACCCATCTCGGGGTCTCGATCGTGAGCCACATCGTGGCGCTGGGCGAAGCTGCCATCGGTCCCGAGACCCCCCGGCCGGGGGCCGGTGACCTCCACAAGGTGGACGACAGCGCCGTGCGCTGCTTCGACCCGGAGGGGGAGAAGGCGATGATCGCCGCGGTGAAGGCGGCGGCCAAGCTCGGGGACTCCCTCGGCGGCGTCGCCGAGGTGCTGGCCTACGGCGTGCCCGTCGGCCTGGGCAGCCACGTGCACTGGGACCGCAAGCTCGACGCCAACCTCGCCCAGGCGCTCATGTCGATCCAGGCCGTCAAGGCGGTCGAGATAGGGGAGGGGTGGGACAACGCGGCGCGCCGGGGCTCGGACGCCCACGACGCCATCCACTACGACGAGGCGGCGGGCTACGTGCGGCCCACGGATCGGGCCGGCGGGATCGAGGGTGGCATCTCCAACGGCGCGCTCCTCGTGGCCCGCGTGGCGATGAAACCGCTGGCCACGCTCAACCGGCCCGTGCTCGAGACCGTCGACGTCGTGACCAAGGAGTCGACGGTGAGCTTCCGCGAGCGCACCGACGTCACGGCAGTGCCGGCGATGGGTGTCGTCGCCGAGTCGATGACAGCGCTCGTCTTGGCGACGGAGGCGTTGCGCAAGTTCGGGGGAGATTCGCTCGCCGAGTTCGTGCGCAACCGGGACGGGTTCATCGCCTCGCTGGGCACCACGCCGTCGTCAACCGTCGGCACCGTGCCGCCGGACGCGAGGGCCGGGGCCGCCTCGAGCGCGGATCCGGGAAGCGCGGCGGGATGACCCCCCGCATCCTGCTCGTCGGGATGATGGGCGCCGGCAAGACCACGACGGGGCGACTCCTGGCTGAGCGCCTGGGTTGGCGATACCAGGACTCCGACGCGGACGTCGCGGCGACCACGGGACTGACCGTGCCGGAGCTGTTCGCCCGTGACGGTGAGCCGGCGTTTCGTCGGGCCGAGGCGACCGTGCTCGCCGCAGCCTGCGCCGATCCCTCGCCCTCGGTGGTGTCCGTTGCCGGCGGCGCCGTGCTGAGCGCCGAGAATCGCCGGATCATCGCGGCGAGCGGGATCGTGGTCTGGCTCCGGGCGCGGCCCGGAACCCTGGCCGGACGCGTGGGAGACGGGGCGGGCCGCCCCCTGCTCGGCGACGACCCAGCGGAGGCCCTGGTCGGCCTCGAGGCCGTGCGGGCACCCCTCTACGCCGAGGTCGCCGACGTGATCATCGACGTGGACGAGCTCACCCCGTTCGCCGTGACCGAGCGGATCATCGCCGCCATGGACGCCGCCGCGGACACGAACACGAACACGGCGGCCGCCCCGGGCGAACCCACGTAGCAGGGAGGGAGAGAGCTCGGTGCGTGCCCTTTCCGTCGACCTGGCCGAGCGTTCGTACCCCGTGCTCGTCGGCCCCGGGTCGCGTCACGAAGTCGCCCGCTTCCTACCGCCCGGCGCCCAGTCGGCCGTGATCGTGACGCAGGAGGCGATCAGGGCGGCCGGTTGGGTGGAGGGGCTCGATCCGGGCGTACCCTTCGAGGTCTGTGTCATCCCCGACGGGGAGGACGCCAAGACGCTCGCCACGGTCGAGGAGCTCGCGCGCGCCTTCACGCGGGCTGGTCTCTCGCGGGCCGATGCCGTCGTCGCCGTCGGGGGCGGCATCGTCACCGACGTGGCCGGGTTCGCCGCCGCGACCTACCACCGGGGCACGGCCTACCTGAACGTCGCCACCTCGCTGCTCGCCCAGGTCGACGCGGCCATCGGCGGCAAGACCGGGGTCAACCTCCCCGAGGGGAAGAACCTCGTCGGCGCGTTCTGGCAACCGAACGCGGTGCTGTGCGACACCGAGACCCTCTCGTCCCTCCCGCCCCGCGAGTGGGCCTGCGGCCGCGGCGAGATCGCCAAGTACGCCTTTCTCGGCGACGCTCCCCGGGCGGACCAGCCGATCGAGGAGCAGGTGGCGCGCTGCGCCGGCATCAAAGCGGCCGTCGTTGCCGAAGATGAGCGCGAGGGCGGGCGGCGCATGATCCTCAACTACGGCCACACCCTGGCGCACGCCCTCGAGGGCGCGGCAATGGCTGATCACCCCGATTGGGACCTGCGCCACGGTGAGGCAGTGGCCGTGGGGATCCTCTTCGCCGCCCTCCTCGCGCGGCGGTTGGGACGGATCGACGAGCGCCGTGTCGCCGAGCACCGGAGCATCCTCGGCAGCTTCGACCTGCCGACCGACCTCCCGCCGGGAGCGCGGGCGGAGGAGCTGGTCGCGTTCATGGGTCGGGACAAGAAGGCTCAGCAGGACCTCACCTTCGTGCTCGACGGGCCCGACGGGGTCGAGCCGGTGCGTGGTGTGGCGGCGACCGAGGTGGTCGCTACCCTGGCGGCCATGGGTGCCCGCGCGTGAGCCTCGTCCTGCTCCTCTCGGGGCCCAACCTGAACCTGCTGGGCGAGCGGGAACCCGCGATCTACGGCACCGACACCCTGGCCGACCACGTGGCACGGGCCGAGGCGGCCGCCACCCGCGTCGGGCTCGAGCTCGAGCACCTGCAGTCGAACCACGAGGGCGACCTCGTGGAGGCCGTCCACGGCGCGCGCGGCAGGGCCGACGCGCTGGTGGTCAATGCCGGCGCGCTGAGTCACACCTCGTGGTCCCTCCACGACGCCGTCGCGGCCTTCGAAGGTCCCGTCGTCGAGCTGCACCTCTCCAACCCCGCGGCCCGGGAACCTTTCCGGCACACGTCGGTGTTGGCGCCGGTGGCGTCGGGGGTCATCGCCGGGTTCGGGGGGCTCGGGTACGAGCTCGCCGTCGACGCCGCAGCCGCACTCCTGAAGGGAGCCACAGTCACATGACGACCACCACCCGCGCCAACCCGTACGTGCCCATCACGGCTCCGCTCCCCGCGATCACCGTGACCGGCCGCCTGGACCGACTGCGGGAGACCTTCGACGACCACGAGGTCGACGCCCTCGTGGTCACGACGCTGGCCAACGTGCGCTACCTCACGGGCTTCACGGGCTCGGCGGGCATCCTCATCGTCACCGGCGACGTCGCCTTGCTGACCACCGACGGCCGCTATCGCACACAATCGGCCGAGCAGATAGAGCGAGCCGGTGCGGCCTCCGAGGTCGAGATCTCTGTCGGCGCCGGCTCGGAGCAGCGCCGGGCCGCGCTGGCGACGCTCGAGGGCGCGGGCGCCGGTCGGATCGGCCTCGAGGCCGGCAACGTCACCTGGAACGGGCAGCGCAGCTGGGCCGAGCTCCTGAACGGCGACAAGCTGGTCCCCACGTCGAATGCGGTCGAGGCGCTGCGCGAGCGCAAGGATGCGGGCGAGATCGCCCGCATGGAGCGGGCCGCCGCCATCGCCGACGCCGCCCTGTTCGAGGTGCTGCCCCTCATGAGCCAGGGCGTCACCGAGGAGCACTTCGCCCTGGAGCTCGACACCGCCATGCGCAGAGGCGGCGCCGAGGGCACCGCATTCGAGACGATCGTCGCGGCGGGTGAGAACTCGGCCAAGCCTCATCACCACCCCGGCTCGCGGCCCATCGGTGGCGGGGACCCGGTGGTCGTGGACTTCGGCGCGACGTTCGAGGGGTACCGCTCCGACATGACCCGCACGTTCTGCGTCGACGCGGAGCCCGAGGGCGAGTTGGCCCGCATCTTCGACGTCGTGCGGACGTCGCAGGCCGCCGGCGCCGCCGCCGTGCGTCCCGGCGTCTCGGCCAAGGAAGTCGACGACGTCTGCCGGCAGATCATCGCCGACGCCGGTTGGGCAGAGCGTTTCGAGCACGGCACCGGGCACGGCGTCGGCCTCGATATCCACGAGGCCCCCACGGTCAGCCAGTTGGGCACTGCTATCCTCGCCCCCGGCTTCGTCGTCACCGTCGAGCCCGGTGTCTATGTTCCCGGGCACGGCGGCGTGCGTGTCGAGGACACCCTGGTGGTGACCGAGGACGGTGCCCGCCCCCTGACCCGATTCACAAAGGACATCCATGGCAGTCTCGACCAATGACCTGAAGAACGGCATGAGCCTGGACCTTCCCGAGGGCCTGTTCAGCGTCGTCGAGTTCCAGCACGTGAAACCGGGCAAAGGCGGCGCGTTCGTGCGCACCAAGCTCAAGAACGTGCGCAGCGGGGCCGTGATCGAGCGCACCTACCGGGCCGACGAGAAGCTCGAGCAGGCGATCATCGACAAGCGCGACATGCAGTTCCTCTATCGCGACGGCACCGACTACGTCTTCATGGACACGACGAGCTACGAGCAGATGCAGGCCCCGCCCGACACGCTGGGAGAGGCGCCGAGCTACCTGAAGGAGGGCGACGCGGCGAACCTGCAGATGTACAACGGCGAGATCGTCGGTGTCGAGCTCCCGGCCGCGGTGGAGTTGACGGTGACCGAGACGGAGCCCGGCATGCAGGGTGACCGCGTCTCGGGCGCCCGCAAGCCGGCCACCCTGCAGACCGGCCACGTGGTCCAGGTCCCCCTCTTCGTGAACATCGGGGACGTGATCAAGGTCGACACCCGTTCCGGCGAGTACCTGACCCGGGCCTGACGGCCCGGCCACCTCGCCGACCGACTGCACCTTTCGGCCGAGGCCAGGACCGATGACCGACACCGCGCCCCGCCACCAGCAGCGGGAACGGGCGCTGTCCCTCCTCTACGAGGCCGAGCTCAAGGGCGAGGGCCCGCTCCAGGTCGTCGACGCCCTTCCCGTGCCGCCGGACCCCTACGTCCGCACCCTGCTCCAGCACGCGGCGGACACCCGGGCAGAGGCCGACCGGCGCATCGCCGGCGCCTCCGTGGGTTGGCCGCTCGATCGCATGGCCGTCGTCGATCGCATCGTGCTGCGCCTGGCCCTCGCCGAGTTGCTCGACCCCGACGGCCCGCCGACGGCGGTGGTCATCGACGAGGCGGTGGAGCTGGTGAAGGAGTACTCGACCGACGAGTCGGGCCGCTTCGTCAACGGGATCCTCTCGACCATCGTCACCGACATCGGCCCCCGCTAGGGGCTCGTCGCCGGCCCGCGCCCTGACCCGGCGCGCTAGGGTTGGGGTCTGACCGTGAAGTGAGTCCCGTGAGGCTCACACGGCAGGAGGAGCAGTGGCCGAACGCGAACGCAGTCATACGCGACCCCTCGGGGGCGTGTTCGTGGCCCACTCCCAGGTCCTCAGTGCGGGCGACGTCCTGCGCGCCCTCACCCGCATGTCGCACGAGGTGGTCGAGCGCAACGGGGGCGTCGAAGACGTCGTCCTGGTGGGGCTCCAGACGGGTGGCGTCCCCCTCGCCACGAAGATGGCCGAGATCCTCCGCCAGATCGAGGGGGTCGACGCCCTCGACGTCGGCAGACTCGACGTGGCCTTCTACCGCGACGACATCGGCCTGCGCCCCGTGCTGCCCGAGGCGGTCACCGACATCCCGGGCGACCTGGCCGGCAAGGTCGTGGTGCTCGTCGACGACGTCCTCTTCACGGGCCGCACCATCCGCGCCGCCCTGAACGCCCTCAACGACTTCGGCCGGGCCCGGGCCATCCAGTTGGCCGTCATGGTCGACCGCGGCCACCGTGAGCTGCCCATCCGGCCCGACTACGTGGGGAAGAACCTCCCCACGCGGCGCGAGGAGATGGTCGACGTCGGCGACGACGGCGTCTGGATCGGCAGTCTGGAGGACAAGTGACCGGAACCCGACACCTGCTCTCGGTGGCCGACCTCGGACCCGACGACATCGCCGAGGTCCTGCGGGTCGCCGAGGCCTTCGCCGAGGTGGAGCGCCGCTCGGTGCCCAAGGTCCCAACCCTGCGCGGGAAGGTGGTGGCCACGCTCTTCTTCGAGGAGTCGACCCGCACGCGGCTCTCGTTCGAGACCGCGGCCAAGCGGCTCTCGGCCGACGTGCTCTCGCTGGCGGTCGCCAGCTCGTCGGTGAAGAAGGGCGAGAGCTTGCGCGACACCGTCGAGACCGTCGAGGCCATGGGCATCGACGCCGTCATCATCCGGCACTCGTCGGCCGGGGCACCGCACCAGGTGGCGCGCTGGGTCGAGCGTGCGCACGTCGTCAACGCCGGCGACGGCTGGCACGAGCACCCGACGCAGGCCCTGCTGGACTGCTTCACGGTGCGCCAGGTCCTGGCCGAGCGCAAGGGCGTCGCCCCCGAGGAGCTCGGCATCGCCTGCTTCGAAGGCCTGCGCGTCCTGATCGTCGGCGACATCCGCCACAGCCGGGTGGCCCGCTCCGAGGTGCTGGCCTACACCGCGCTGGGAGCCCATGTCACCCTGGCCGCACCGGGCAGCCTGCTGCCGCCCTCGCTCGAGGGTTGGCCGGTCGAGGTCGCGGCGGACCTCGATACGGCCCTCGGCGATGCCGACGTGGTCTCCCTCCTGCGCCTCCAGGCCGAGCGGGGGAGCGGATCCTTCGTCCCGAGCCTGCGCGAGTACACGGCGGGGTGGGGCCTCACGGCCCGCCGGGCCGAGCGCCTGACCGACGACGCCATCGTGACGCATCCCGGGCCGATGGTGCGCGGGGTCGAGATCGCCTCCGACGTGGCCGACCTGCCGCGGACGGTGGTCACCCAGCAGGTGGCCAACGGCGTGGCCGTCCGCATGGCCATCCTGTTCCTGCTGCTGGGCGGCGAGCTCCCGCGGGCGTCGGAGGTGCCGGCCGTTGCCTGAGGCCACCCTTGTCATCCGGGGCGGCACCGTGGTCGGACCCGGCGGCCTGATCCGACGCGACGTCGCGGTCGACGGTCGTCACGTCGTCGGGCTGGCCGAGTCCATCGACGCGCCACGCGGCGCGCGGGTGCTCGACGCCGCCGGCTGCCTCGTCGGCCCGGGCCTGGTCGATCTGCACGCGCACCTGCGTCAGCCCGGCCGCGAGGAGGCCGAGACGATCGAGACCGGGGCCCGGGCGGCCGCACTGGGGGGCTACACCGCCATCGTGGCCATGCCCAACACGGAGCCCGCCGTCGACTCGGCCGGTGTGGCGGCGGAGGTGCTCGCCCTCGGCGCCGGCTGTGCGGCCGAGGTCGCCGTGGCGGGCGCCATCACCGTCGGGCGCGCCGGGCACGCGTTGGCACCGCTCGGCGAGCTGGCCGCGCTCGGCGTGACGCTCTTCACCGACGACGGCGCTGGCGTGCAGGACGGCGCGCTCATGCGGCGTGCACTCGACTACGCGAAGGGCCTGGGTGTCACGCTGGCCCAACACTGCGAGGACACGTGTCTCGCGGCCGGGGGCGCCATGCACGAGGGCTCCTGGTCGAGCCGGCTCGGCATCCCCGGCATGCCGGCCGCCGCCGAGGAGGCCATGGTGGCCCGCGACATCGCGCTGGCCCGTCTGACCGGCGCACCGGTGCATTTCCTCCACCTGTCGACAGCGGGATCCGTCGACCTGGTCCGCCGGGCCAAGGAGGAAGGCCTCCCGGTCACGTCCGAGGCGGCACCGCACCACATGCTGCTCACCCACGCCGCAGTGGCGGGCTACGACCCGGTCTTCAAGGTGAACCCGCCCCTCCGTACCGATGAGGACGTGGCGGCGGTCGTCGCCGGCCTGTGCGACGGCACCATCGATGCGGTGGCGACCGACCATGCGCCCCACGCCCCCGAGTCCAAGGACGCTCCCTTCGAGCAGGCCCCGCCGGGCATGTTGGGGCTGCAGACGGCGTTGCCCATCGCCTGGGAGGTCCTCTCGGCCCACATGGGGCCCGAGCGCGTGTTCGCGCTCATGAGCGCGCAACCCGCCACCATCGCCAGGTTGAGGGCGACCGATCCCCGTGTTGCGGGCCACAGTGCGCAGGGCGGACCGGTCGAGGTGGGATCGACGGCCAATCTGTGCGTCTTCGACCCCACCGCGACGACGGTGGTGGACCCGGCCGCGTTGGCCAGCCGCAGCCGCAACACGCCCTACGCCGGCCGCACCTTTACCGGCGCCGTGCGCCACACCGTCCTGCGGGGCGAAGCGGTCGTGATCGACGCGACGGCGCAACGGTGAGCTGGGGTCCGACCGGCAACGGAGACCGGCCTGCGGCACTCCTCGTCACCGCGGACGGGACCGTCTTCACCGGCGAGGCGGCCGGCGCCGCGTTGCCCGTGGCGACCGGGGAGCTCGTCTTCAACACCGCCATGAGCGGCTATCAGGAAGTGATCACCGATCCCTCCTATGCCGGCCAGGTGATCGCCTTTACCAGTCCGCACATCGGCAACTACGGGACCAACGCCACCGACGACGAGGCCGCGGTCCCGCATTGTCGCGGGATCGTCGTCCGCGACCTGGCCGACGAGCCGTCCAACTGGCGGGCGACCGAGGACCTCGAGCACTTCCTGCGCCGCCACGGGGTCCCGGCCCTCACCGGCGTCGACACGCGACGCCTGGCTCGACACGTCCGCACGGCCGGGGCCGTGCCGTGCGCCTTCGGAACGGCGCCCGAGGCGGAGCTGCGCGTGGCGGCCGCAGCGGCCGTGGGCACCGACGGCATGGACCTCGTGGCGGGCGTGACGGCCACGGAGTCCAGCACCCATCCCGGCGCCGGCCACGGGTCGGCCGGCGGCCTGCGCATCGTGGCCTATGACTTCGGGGTCAAGACGACCATGGTGCAGCTGCTCACCACGCTGGGGACCGTCACGGTGGTGCCCGCCGGCACGGCGGCCGACGAGGTGCTCGGGCTCGAGCCAGACGGCGTCTTCCTGTCCAACGGACCGGGAGACCCCGCGGCCCTGCCGGGCCCGACCGCGGCCGTGGCCGACCTGGTCGGTCGCGTGCCCGTCTTCGGCATCTGCCTCGGCCACCAGATTCTGGCCACCGCCCTGGGCGGGTCGACCTACAAGCTGCCCTTCGGGCACCACGGCGCCAACCATCCCGTGCAGCGCCTGGAGACCGGAGTGGTCGAGATCACGAGTCAGAACCACAACTACGCGGTCGCGGCGGGCTCCATTCCCGACGCCGAGACCACCCACGTCAACCTCAACGATGGCGTGATCGAAGGGTTCCGCTCACTCACGGCCCCCGCGTTCTCGGTGCAGTACCACCCGGAGGCCGCCCCCGGTCCGCACGACGCCCGCTATCTCTTTGGCGCCTTCCGCGACCTCATGCTGGCCCATCCCACCCGTTCGACCGGCGCCGGCGCCGGGGTGCGCTGAGAGCGGGCAGGGGACTTCGAGACATGCCGCGCCGCGACGACCTGCAGTCGATCCTCGTCATCGGGTCCGGCCCGATCGTGATCGGCCAGGCCTGCGAGTTCGACTATTCGGGCACCCAGGCCTGCCGGGTCCTGGTCGAGGAGGGGTACCGGGTGATCCTGGCGAACTCCAACCCGGCCACCATCATGACGGACCCCGGGACGGCGGATCGCACCTACATCGAGCCGCTCGACCCGGAGGTGCTGACCGCCATCATCGAGAAGGAGCGTCCCGACGCGTTGCTGCCGACCCTCGGCGGGCAGACGGCGCTCAACCTGACCATGCGCCTGGTCGAGCTCGGTGTGCTGGAGCGCTTCGGAGTCGAGGTCATCGGGGCGCGGCCCGAGGCCATCTCCACGGCCGAGGACAGGGATCGCTTCAAGGCGGCCATGGAGGACATCGGACTCGAGGTCCCCCGCTCCGGGTTCGCCCACTCGCTGCACGAGGCGGAGGAGATCGCGGCCGACGTCGGCTTCCCGATCATGGTGCGACCGAGCTTCATCCTGGGCGGGAAGGGGACGGGCATCGCCGAGGACGCGGTCGAGTTCGCCCAACTCGCGGCGGAGGGCCTGGCCGCCAGCCCGGTGGGCCAGATCCTCGTCGAGCAGTCCATCGCCGGTTGGAAGGAGTTCGAGCTCGAGGTGATGCGCGACGCGGCGGACAACTGCGTCATCGTCTGCTCCATCGAGAACTTCGACCCGATGGGCGTGCACACCGGGGACTCCATCACCGTTGCTCCGGCGCAGACCCTCACCGACGTGGAGTACCAGGCCATGCGCGACGACGCGTTCTCCTGCCTGCGCCGGGTGGGCGTCGAGACCGGCGGCTCCAACGTCCAATTCGCCGTGGAGCCGTCGACCGGGCGGCGGGTGATCATCGAGATGAACCCCCGCGTGTCGCGCTCGTCCGCGTTGGCCTCCAAGGCCACGGGGTTCCCCATCGCCAAGATCGCTGCTCGCCTGGCGGTCGGGTACCTGCTCAACGAGATCCCCAATGACATCACGAAGGCGACGCCGGCTTCGTTCGAACCCACGATCGACTACGTCGTCACCAAGGTCCCGCGCTGGGCCTTCGAGAAGCTTCCCGGCGCCGACGGTCGGCTCGGGACGCGCATGCAGTCCGTCGGTGAGGTCATGGCCATCGGGCGTACGTTCTGCGAGTCGCTCCAGAAGGCGTTGCGCTCGCTGGAGCAGGGACGGGCCGGTCTCAACGCTGACCCCGCCGGGGAGGCGTTCGATGCGCTGACCCCCGACGAGCTCCTCGAGCGCATGGCGATCGCCACCCCCGAGCGCGTCTTCGAGCTCGAAGCGGCGTTGCGCCTCGGCGTGGAGGTCGAAGAGGTGGTCGCGGTCACGGGCATCGACCCCTGGTTCGTCCGACAGGTCGGGCGCATCGCAGCCGAACACCAGCGCCTCACGGAGGTGGACTCCCTCGGACCGGCCGACTTCCGGCGGGCCAAGCGGCTGGGGTTCTCCGACGCGCAGCTGGCCCACCTGCGGGATGCGACCGAGGCGGACATTCGGGCTACCCGGCTGTCGCACGGCGTGCGGGCGACCTTCAAGACGGTCGACACCTGTGCCGCGGAGTTCGAGGCGTTCACGCCCTACCACTACGCCACCTACGAGGAGGAGGACGAGGTCCGCCCGTCCGATCGCGCCAGGGTGATCATCCTGGGTTCGGGTCCCAACCGCATCGGCCAGGGCATCGAGTTCGACTACTGCTGTGTGCACGCCTCCATGTCGTTGCGCGACGCCGGTTACGAGACGGTGATGATCAACTGCAACCCGGAGACGGTCTCGACCGACTACGACACGTCGGACCGCCTCTATTTCGAGCCGTTGACCGACGAGGACGTGGCCAACGTGCTCGATGCGGAGTTGGCGGCCGGGGGACGGCTGGCCGGGGTCATCGTCTCCCTCGGAGGGCAGACGCCGCTCAAGCTGGCCGGCTCCCTCCCTCCGGAGCTTGTTCTGGGGACCAGCCCGGCGTCCATCGACCTGGCCGAGGACCGTGAGCGCTGGAACGCGCTGTGCCGCGAGCTGGAGATTCCGCAACCGCCCGGGGGTACGGCGACCACCACCAGCGAAGCGCTGGCCATCGCCGGGCAGATCGGCTACCCGGTGCTCCTGCGCCCGAGCTACGTCCTGGGCGGCCGCGCCATGGAGATCGTCTATGACGACGACGGCGTGCGCCGGGTCATGCAGTCGATGACGGCCGGCGCGCTCGCCCGGGAGGGCGGTGTCACCGCCGACCGGCCTGTCCTGGTGGACCGGTTCTTGGAGGACGCAGTCGAGGTCGATGTCGACGCCGTGCGCGACGGCAAGGGCGAGATCCTCATCGCCGGTGTGATGGAACACGTCGAGGAGGCGGGCGTGCACTCCGGTGACTCCGCCTGCGCACTGCCGCCGCAGACGCTGAGCCCCAAGGTGATCGAGGAGCTCGAGCGGCACACCCGAGCGCTGGCGGAGTCGCTCGGTGTGTGCGGCCTCATCAACGTCCAGTTCGCCGTGAAAGAGGGGCAGGTCTTCGTGCTCGAGGCCAACCCCCGGGCGAGCCGGACCGTCCCTTTCGTCGCCAAGGCCACGGGAGTGCCGCTGGCCATGGTGGCCTCCCGGGTCATGGTGGGCCAGACGCTGGCCGACCTGCGCCAGGAGGGCATGCTCGGCGGCCGATGTCATCGGTCGGGTCCCGCTGCTCGACCACGTGAGCGTCAAGGAGGCGGTGCTGCCCGTTCGACCGCTTCCCCGGTGTGGACACCCTTCTCGGCCCCGAGATGCGCTCCACCGGCGAGGTCATGGGCGTCGACAGCACCTTTGGCCTGGCCTTTGCCAAGAGCCAGATGGCGGCGGGGACGCGCCTGCCCGATTCGGGGACCGTCTTCCTGTCGCTGGCCGACCGGGACAAGCCGGCTGGCCTCGAGGTGGCACGGGCCTTCGGTGCCCTCGGCTTCTCCATCGCGGCGACCCTGGGGACGGCCGGCTACCTGCGCTCCCAAGGCCTGGTCGTCGAGACCTTGGTGGCCAAGGTGGGGGAGGAGGGCGTGGCGTCCGACGCCGTGGCGCTCATTGCACAGGGCAAGGTGCAGTTGGTGGTGAACACGCCGCGCGGCCTGGGCCCACGGGCCGACGGCGCGCACATCCGCACCGCCTCGGTGACCCACCAGGTGCCGTGCCTCACCACGCTGGCCGCCGCCCGCGCCGCGGCGGGAGGAATCGCCGATGCGCGGTCGCATCCGCTCGAGGTGCGGGCGCTGCAGGACCTGCACCCGATATCCGGGAGCGCGCGGAAGTGAGCGTGGCTCCCGAGGCACGCCGAGCGGCCACGCTCGCCACACGCATCGGGAGCCTCGATCTGGCCAACCCGGTCATGACGGCGTCCGGGACGTCGGGCCACGGCACGGAGCTGGCCGAGTACGGGCCGCTGCGCAACCTCGGGGCGGTCGTGGTCAAGTCGCTCTGCGTCGAGCCGTGGCCGGGCAACCCGGCACCGCGGGTGCACGAGGTCGGGGCCGGCATGCTCAACAGCGTGGGCCTGCAGGGTCCCGGGCTCGCGGCCTGGGTCGCCGATGATCTCCCCGCGCTCCACGACACCGGCGCGCGCGTGGTCGTGAGTATCTGGGGTCGTTCGGTGTCGGACTTCGCGCGGGCAGCGGCGCAGGTGGCCGTCGCCGCTTCTTCGGGCGCGGGCTCGTGCATCGACGCGCTCGAGATCAATGTGAGCTGTCCCAACGTGGAGGACCGCTCGCGCATCTTCGCCCACTCGGCCGATGCGACGGCGCGCGTGCTCGAGGCCACGGCATGCGGGCTGCCGCGCTGGGCCAAACTCAGCCCGAACGTGCCTGACCTGGTGGAGATCGCCACCGGTGCGGTCGAGGGCGGTGCCGACGGGCTGACGCTCGTGAACACGCTGCTCGGTCTGGCCCTCGACACCGAGTCGGGCCGGCCCGTCCTGGGCGCCGGCGGCGGAGGGCTGTCCGGTGGCGCCGTGCATCCCGTGGCGGTCCGGGCCGTGTGGGAGTGCCGGGCGGCGTTCCCCGAGCTGCCCATCGTGGGAGTGGGTGGCGTCTTCTCGGGCCGTGACGCCGTGGAGCTGTTGCTCGCCGGCGCCGACGCGGTCCAGGTGGGCACCGCCACGTTCCGGGACCCCCGGGCGCCCTGGAAGGTGCTGCGCCAGTTGGCGAAGTGGTGTGACGCCCACTCCACGAGCGTCGCGGAGATCCGCCAGCGGGTGCGCGGCCGAGTCGGCGGTGGAGCCGCCGGCAGTGGGAATGACGGTGTCGACCGCGACGACCACGACCACGACCCACGACCACGCCCACGGCCACGGCGGTGCGCCAGGCGCGGCCGTACCATTGCTCAACGAAGGAGGACGTGATGGCTGACAGTTTTGGCGACAGGGTCGCTGCTGCGGTCGCCGCGACGGGGCCGCTGTGCGCGGGAATCGATCCTTCGGCTGGGTTGCTGGCCCAGTGGGGGCTGAGTGACGACGCCAGGGGACTGCGCTCCTTCTGTGCGTCCTGCGTCGAGGGGTTTGCGGGAGCGGTGAGTGTGATCAAGCCGCAGGTCGCCTTCTTCGAGCGCCATGGTTCGGCCGGGCTGGCGGAGCTGGAGCGGCTCATCGCTGAGGCGACCGCCTCCGGCCTGATCGTCATCGCCGACGCCAAGCGCGGCGACATCGATTCGACGTCGGAGGCCTACGCCGACGCCTGGCTGGGAGAGGCCAGCCCGCTCGCCGCCGATGCCGTGACGGCCCACCCGTACCTGGGCCTCGGCGCTCTGGCACCGCTTGTCCGGCTCGGCGCCGCCAACGGGCGGGGCGTGCTGGTGGTGGCCCGGAGCTCCAACCCCGAGGGCCGGGGGCTGCAGCAGGCGACCACCTCTCTGGGTGCGGGGGTCGAGGACATGCTCCTGGCCGGGATCGCCGAGCTCAACGGGTCGCCCGAGGTTCCGGCGGGAACCGTCGGTGCGGTGATCGGTGCGACCCTGGAGCCGTCAGCATTCGCGTTACCCCAGTTGGGGGGCGTAATTCTGGCTCCCGGCCTGGGTGCCCAAGGTGCCGGACCCACCGATGTGGCGACTCGATTCGCCGGGTGCCGGCCCGGATCGGTCCTCCCGAGCAGCTCCCGGGGTCTGTTGAACGAGGGTCCGGATCCTGCTGCCTTGCAACGAAGCGCCCGCTCGCTGAACCGTGAGCTGGCGGCGGCAATGGGCTGAAGAGGGAAAATGGGTGTGAACGTCCCTGGCCCAGGCGCTATGGTCTCGCCATGCCGCAACCTCCCGCACTCACTCCAGAGCAGCGCGCCGCTGCACTCGAAAAGGCTGCCAAGGTTCGCCGAGAGCGGGCCGAGGTCAAGGACAAGCTCAAGATGGGCAACCTTTCGTTGGCGGACCTCCTCCAGGAGGCGGACTCCAACGAGACCATCGGCAAGATGAAGGTGGTGTCCGTCCTCGAGTCCCTCCCCGGCCTGGGCAAGGTCAAGGCACGTCGCCTGATGGAGACCGTCGGGATCAGCGACAGCCGGAGGCTCCAGGGTCTCGGTGCCAAGCAGCGCGAGGCGCTGCTCAAAGAGACTGCGCGCTGAACCGAACACCGACGAGCCGCGCATCTTCGTGCTCATCGGTCCTGGTGGGGCCGGCAAGGGCACAGTCGCCGCTGAGCTGATCGCGCGGGACCCGACCCTCTGGCTGAGCCGGAGCTGGACCACGAGGGAGGCGCGCCCGGGCGAGCGTGAGCGCAATGCCTACGTCTTCGTCGATCGCCCGACCTTCGAAGAGGCCATCGCCCAGGGTCGATTCTTCGAATGGGCCGAGTTCCTCGATTACCTCATGGGCACGCCCATCCCCGACCCTCCGCCGGGGGCCGACGTCCTCCTCGAGATCGACGTCCAGGGGGCCGAGCAGGTCCTGGCGCAGCGCCCTGATGCGACGGTGATCCTGCTGCTCCCGCCGTCGGCCGAGGTGCAGGCGAAGCGACTGGCGGCTCGGGGCGACGACGAGTCCCATATCCGCCGGCGGGTCGAACTGGGTCGATCCGAGGTCGAGCGTGGAGCCGAAATTGCAGCTCACACGGTCGTCAACGACGACCTTGACCGGGCCCTGGCCGAACTGGCGGCTATAGTTGACCGGACTCGGACGGCTGCCCCCTGCGCCGCGAACCCGGAGGAATCCTGATGGCCCAAGGCCGCCACACGCTCATGGACCCACCAATTGAAGAGCTCCTGGACAAGGTGGACTCCAAGTTCACCCTCGTGGCGCTGGGTTCGGCCCGCGCCCGCCAGGTGAACTCGTACTACAACAGCCTCGGCGAGGGTCTGGGCAAGGTGGTCCCGCCCCAGGTCGCGTCCGTCTCGGGCAAGCCGGTCTCCATCGCTTTCGAGGAGATCGCCGCCGGCAAGGCGACCTACACGCGTCCGGACCCCGAGGAGGAGGCAGCGCTCGCCGCCGCCATCGCGGACGCCGCCGAGGCGGGCCTGCTCGGCGATGGTGCCGGCACCGGCGAAGCCGCGGGCGAGACGGACGAGGCCACCGAAGTGATCGAAGCACTCGACGTCGGGGGCGACGACCCGGCAGCGAGCTAGGTGCTCGACGGACAGGCGCGGTGCACGGCGCCGATGGCCGGAGACACCGAACCGAGGACTCGCCCGTGAACGCTCGCCCCGCCCCAACCCCACCCCGCGTCGTCCTTGGCGTCTGCGGCGGTATCGCTGCCTACAAGGCGGTCGAGGTCTGCCGGCAACTGGTCGATGCCGGCGTGCACGTGACGCCGGTGCTGACCGAAGACGCCACGCAGTTCATCGGCGCGGTGACGTTCTCGGCTCTGGCGTCAGAGCCGGTGCAGAGCTCGCTGTGGGACGAAGCGTCACCCATACCCCACACGAGGCTCGGCCAGAACGCCGACCTCGTGGTGATCGTCCCGGCGACGGCGCACACAATCGCCCGCTATGCCGCCGGGCTCTCCGACGACCTGCTCTGCGCCACCCTGCTCGCCACGCGGGCACCGGTCATCGTCTGCCCCGCCATGCACACCGAGATGTGGGAGCACGCGTCGGTGCGCGAGAACCTCGCCACCCTCGAGCGGCGAGGTGTCGAGATCATTCCCCCCGAGAGCGGACGCCTGGCGGGGGGTGACTCGGGCGAAGGCCGCCTCGCCGACCCGGCCGTCATCGCCGGGCGCGTTCTCGAACGGCTCGGCCGGACGATTCGTCGCGACCTCCATGGGGTACGTCTGACCGTCAGCGCGGGCGGCACCCGCGAACCGCTCGACCCGGTGCGCTTCATCACGAACCGCTCCTCGGGGAAGCAGGGGCACGCCATCGCCGTCGCAGCGGCCCGCCGCGGTGCGTCGGTGACGCTCGTCACCTCTTCGGCGCTGGAACTCCCACCGGACGTCTCGTCGGTGGTGACGCGGATCGACGTGGAGACGGCAGCTGACATGGAGCACGCCGTCGGCGCCGCAGCCGAAGGGGCCGATGTCGTGGTGATGGCCGCGGCAGTGGCGGACTTCCGTCCGAAGCGGTCGGCGGGGAAGAAGCTCTCGAAGGACGAGGGGATCCCCGAGCTCGTCCTCGAGCCGACGCCCGACATCCTGGCCGGCCTGGCCTCCCGCCGCCGCCCAGGGCAAGTCCTGGTCGGGTTCGCGGCAGAGACTCACGATGCGCTCGAACGGGGCCGGCTCAAGCTGGCCCGCAAGGGTGTCGACATGTTGGTCGTGAACGATGTGACCGCACCGGGAACGGGATTTGACCACGACACGAATGCGGTCGTGATCCTGGACTCCAGCGGAAACATACGAGAAATCCCACTGACCTCCAAGGATGCAGTGGCCAATGCCGTATTGGATAGTGTCCTCGCCAACTACAACGAGAAGCGGAGCATCAAGTGAGAACCACATTCACCTCGGAATCGGTGACCGAGGGACACCCCGACAAGATGGCGGATCAGATCTCCGACGCCGTCCTCGACGCGATGCTCGAGGGCGACCCCTCGAGTCGCGTCGCCTGCGAGACCCTGCTGACCACCGGCCTCGTGGTGGTGGCCGGTGAGGTGACGACCTCCACCTACGTCGACATTCCCTCGATCGTGCGCGACACGGTGTGCGACATCGGTTACGACAACGACTCGTACGGTTTCAACGGGAAGACATGCGGTGTGCTGGTGTCCCTCGACGCGCAGTCTCCGGACATCGCCCAGGGCGTCGACACCGCGTTCGAGCTCCGCAGTGGCAAGGGTGGGGAGGACGTCCTCAACGCACAGGGTGCCGGAGACCAGGGAATGATGTTCGGCTATGCCTGCGACGAGACACCGGACCTCATGCCGTTGCCGATCTGGTTGTCGCACCGCCTCTCGGAGCGCCTGGCCCAGGTACGCCGGGCCGCGGCCGTGCCGTATCTGCGGCCGGATGGCAAGACGCAGGTCTCGGTCGTCTACGAGGACGGGCGTCCGGTGCGCATCGACACCGTGCTGATCTCGACCCAGCACGCGGGCGGCATCGACCTCGAGGAGCAGTTGCGGCCGGATCTCACCGAGCACGTGATCAAGCCCCTCCTCCCCACCGATCTGGACACCGACGGGCTGCGGATCTTCGTCAACCCCACCGGGATCTTCGAGCTCGGTGGTCCGCACGCCGACACCGGCCTGACGGGCCGCAAGATCATCGTGGACACCTACGGCGGCATGGCCCGTCACGGCGGCGGCGCGTTCTCGGGTAAGGACCCATCGAAGGTCGACCGTTCGGCCGCCTATGCGGCACGCTGGGTCGCCAAGCACGTCGTGGCCTCCGGCGCGGCCAAGCGTTGCGAGGTGCAGGTGGCCTACGCCATCGGTGTCGCGCATCCGGTGTCGTTGCTCGTGGAAACCTTCGGCACGGAGTCGGTCGATCCCGAGAAGATCGCACAAGCGGTGCGCGAGCTGTTCGATCTGCGCCCCGCGGCCATCGCCCGTGACCTCGACCTGCGTCGCCCCATCTACAAGAAGACGGCGGCCTACGGTCACTTCGGACGTTCGGAGAAGGAGTTCACGTGGGAGGCCACCCCGCGGGTGGACGACCTGCGGACCGCCTTGGGACTCTGATCGCTCGATCGCTCCCCTGAGGGGGCTGTCGTCCGGTGGCAGTGGCCTCATGACGCACGACGCCGGATCCCCGGACGCACCGCGTGTGGTGCGCGTGCGCACCGAGGTGGCCGCCGTCGCCAAGACGTTCGACTATTCGGTGCCCGCCGGATGGACTGACAAGGTGCGCATGGGCACTCGCGTGCGGGCGCCCTTCCATGGGCGGACGGTTCGGGGGTGGGTGGTCGAGGAGGACGTCGGCACACCAGCCGGTGTCACCGTCCTCCCGCTCAAGTCGTGGTTGGGTTGGGGTCCACCGCCCGCGCTCGTTGCCCTGGCCGACTGGGCCGCCTGGCGCTGGGCCGGGCCGGCCTCCTTCTTTCTGCGGATCGCGTCCCCGGCGACCATCGTGCGCGCCCTTCCCACCGTGCCGCCCTGGCGCGAGCTGCCGACGCCACCGAGGGCGCCCCAACCCGCGGGTGTCGCGGCACGTGCGCTGATGCAGCTCGAACTGGCGCAGCCCGGGGTGACGATCGTTCGCCAGCCCCCGCTCACCGATCCGATCGACCTCGTGTTGTCAATCGTCGGGGACCCGGTGGTGCGCGCCCGAGACGGCAGCGTCCTGGTGCTCGTCCCGTCCTCGGGCTGGGCGGAGCGGCTCACGGCACGGCTGGTGCGCAGGGGCTGCCCGACGGCCGGAACCTGGGAGCAGGCGCGGGCGGGTTGGCCGGTCGTTGTCGGGAGCCGGGCCGGTGCCTGGGCTCCCGTGCCGCAGCTGTCGGCGGTCGTCGTTCTCGATGCGCACGACGCCGCCTATCGGGAGGAGAGTGCGCCGACCTACAGCGCGGTGGACGTCCTACTCGAGCGAGCCCGCCGCGAGGAGGCTCCCTGCATTCTCGCCACACCCGTGCCGCCGGTGGCGCTGGCCGGGCGGGCCGGGTTGCGGACGATCGCGCCCTCGCGAGCTGAAGAGCGAGCGGGTTGGCCCGTGCTCGAGCGGGTCGATCGCCGCGGCGCGGATCCGCGGACCGGCATGTTCTCCGAGGAGTTCGTGCGCTTGGCCCGTTCCGTCCTCGACGATGCCGAAGACGAGCGGGGCCCTCTTGTCTGCGTCTACAACCGCACCGGCGGAGCGCGCTTGCTCGCCTGTCGCCACTGCGGGGAGCTGGCCCGGTGCGCACGCTGTGGCGCGGCCGCGGCACAGCCGCGCGGGGAGCAGGTCCTGCGGTGCCCGCGGTGCGGTGACACCCGGCCGGTGGTCTGCGCGTCCTGCGGCCGGCTGCGGATGAAGACGCTTCGGGCCGGAGTGAGCCGCATCCGCGACGAATTGGGCGCGCTCCTCGGTGTCGAGGTCGGGGAGGTGGCGGGCCCGCCGCGAGCCGGGTCGGAGCCGCCGGTGCCCACAGCCCCGGTCCTCGTCGGCACCGAAGCGGTCTTGCACCGGGTGCGCCGCGCCGCGGCGGTGGTCTTCCTCGACATCGATCTGCACCTGTTGGCCCCGCGACTCTCCGCGGCCGACGAGACCTTGGCCCTGTTCGTCCGGGCGGCCCGGCTCGTCGGTGCCCGGAGCACGGGGGCACCGTGGGCGCGGCTCCAGGTCCAGACGCGGGTGCCCGACCATCCGCTGCTGGCCGCGATCTCGCGGGGCGAACCGGCAGAGGTTCTGGCGGAGGAGGTGGCCATCCGTCGCGCGTCGGCTCTGCCCCCCTTCGCCGCGTTGGCGCTCGTCTCGGGTGTGCTCGCCCCCGCCTATGCCGAGGCCTTACGCGGCGAGGTCGACGGGCCGACTGGCCCGACCGGCACCATGGGCCCGGCCCCCACGACCACGTCGGTGTCGCCGCTCGGCGACGATCGCTTCCTCCTCCGAGCGGACTCGCACGAGCCCCTGTGCGACCTCTTGGCCCGGACCCCCCGACCACCCGGGCGAGGGCTGCGCGTCGAGGTTGACCCTGTCTCGCTCTGAGCCGCTGGACCCGAAATGAGCGCCCCCCGACCGCGGGGCCGGAGCGGGGATCGCATGGCCCGCCGGTAGGATGGAGGGATGGCCGGCCTCACCATCCGTCAGTACGGCGACCCCGTGCTCAAGGAGCGCACCCGCGAGGTGGACGAGATCGACGGCGCGGTTGCCCGCCTCGTCGAGTCCATGATCGAGACGATGTATGCCGCCCCCGGAACCGGGCTGGCGGCCAATCAAGTGGGAGTGCAGCGCCGCATCTTCGTCTACGACGTGGGCGAGGGCGCCCGCACGGTCATCAACCCGCGGATCATCGAGGGCGACGGCGAGTGGGCCTTCGACGAGGGCTGTCTCTCGGTGCCCGGCCTCAGCTGGGAGATCGTGCGGCCCAACACCGTGCACCTGGTCGGCCTCGATCTCGACGGGAACGAGATCTCGCTCGAGGCATCCGAGCTCGAGGGTCGCGTGTTCCAGCACGAGCTCGACCACCTCGACGGCATCCTGCTGGTCGAGCGTCTCAACGAGGACCAGCGCAAGGAAGCGCTGAAGATCCTGCGCAGCCGCACGCTCGATCTGCCGGCGGCCGATCCCGACGGGCTCGCCAACCTGTTTTCGCGCTGACGGCGCCTGACGGCTGCTCGTCACCTTCCCGCGGCGGCGGTCTGCCCTACGGTGAGCGGGGTGGCCCGGCTGGCGTATCTCGGCACCCCTGACATGGCGGTCGCGCCGTTCGCGCGCGCTCGTCGAGGCGGGGCACGACGTGGCCCTTTGCGTGACACGACCAGATCGACGGCGCGGACGGGGCGGCCAGACCACGCCCAGCCCGGTCAAGGAGGCGGCCACCGAGCTCGGGCTCACCGTCTCGCACGACATGGACGACCTGCTTGGGGCCGGCGTCGAGCTGGCGGTGGTAGTGGCCTATGGCCGCATCATTCCCCGCCGGCTGCTCGAGCAGATCCCGATGGTCAACCTGCATTTCTCCCTCCTGCCCCGCTGGCGCGGCGCCGCCCCCGTCGAGCGGGCCATCCTCGCCGGTGACCGCGAGACGGGTGTCTGCCTCATGAAGGTCGAGGAGGGCCTCGACACCGGTCCGGTCTATGCCGTGCGTACGGTGCCGCTCGGCGACGACATCACGCTGGAGGCCCTCCGCCGGCAGCTGGTGAGCGTGGCCAGCGCGCTCGTGGTGGACGTGCTGGCGGCGGGGGTCTCCGGGTTGCCGAACCCCGAACCGCAGCGGGGCGAGGTCACCACGGCGGAGAAGATCACCAAGGAGGATCTCCACCTCGACTGGGCGGCGCCGGCCGTCCAACTCAGGCGGGTCGTGCGCCTCGGCAGGGCCTGGACGACGTTCCGCGGCAAGCGGCTGACCGTGCTCGATGCCGCGCCGGGTCCGAGCCGGCCCGACACCGAGCGGCACCCGCCCGGTGCACTGGACGGCCCGGTCGTCGTCACCGGCGTGGGGACCCTGGTGTTGCGCCAGGTGCAGCCCGAGAGCCGTTCTCCCATGTCAGCCGACGAGTGGCTGCGTGGCGCACGGCCAGCGGTCGGCGAGCTTCTCGGGACGGACTAGACATGAGAGCGGTGACCGTGACGCCGATCGACGGGTGGAGCCCCGACCAGTACGAGCGGTTCCGTTCGGAGCGCCAACAGCCCTTCAACGACCTCCTGACTCTGTGCCACCCCGTCCCCGGCGGGCGCATCGTCGACCTCGGGTGCGGCACGGGTGACCTGACCAAGATCCTGCACGAGGAGATGGCGTCCAAGGAGACGATCGGCGTCGACTCCTCACCGGCGATGCTGGCCCGCGCGCAATCGGCGCACGCCGACGTGGCCGGCCTCTCGTTCGCCCAGCGTGACATCGCCACGTGGCTCGACGAAGGTCTGGACCTGGTCTTCGCCAACGCGTCGCTGCAGTGGATCGACGATCACCTCAACCTCCTGGCGCGCATGCGCACCGCACTCGGCCCTGACGGGCAGCTCGCGTTCCAGGTGCCGGCCAACTACCGCCATCCGTCGCACCTGCTGGCACAGGCCGTGGCCAACGAGCCCCCGTTCATCGACGCGCTCTACGGGGACGTCCCCCAAGACCGCGGGCGCTTCGTCCTGTCGCCCGAGCTCTACGCCGACCTCCTCTACGAGTTGGGGGCGAAGGACCAGGTCGTGCGCATGGAGGTCTACGGCCACGAGCTCGAGTCGACCGGCGAGGTGGTCGAATGGGTCATGGGCACGCTGCTGACGCCCTACCGCAAGCGGCTGAGCCCCGAGCTGTTCGACGCGTTCGTGGAGCGCTACCGGGAACGACTGATCGAGGAGCTCGGCGAGCGCGAGCCGTACTTCTACGGGTTCCGGCGCATCCTCTGCTGGGCGCGTTTCAGCTGAGCGCCGGAGGACAGATGGAGGGACGCTCGTCGACCCCGGGCCGCGACCCGGGCCGTTTCGGCGATCTCCGCATCGCGCCGTCGGTCCTCTCGGCCGACTTCGGGATGCTGGCCGAACAGGTCGGGGAGGTCGCCCCGGTGGCCGACTGGTTGCACGTCGACGTGATGGACGGGCACTTCGTCCCGAACGTGACCATCGGCCCTCCGGTGGTGGCCTCCCTGCGCCACCACACGCCCCTGTTCTTCGACTGCCACCTCATGATGACCGAGCCGGGGCGCTACCTGAAGGACTTCGCCGAAGCCGGTGCGGACGGCTGCACCGTGCACGTCGAGGTGGGGAACACCGACGAGCTGATCGCCCAGATGCGCGGTCTCGGCTTGCGGGCGGGTCTGGCCCTCAATCCCGACACGCCCTTCGACGCCGTGCGGCCATATCTACGCGACGTCGACCTCCTCCTGTGCATGACGGTGTTCCCCGGCTTCGGTGGTCAGAGCTTCATCGCCGACGTCATGGCGAAGGTGGCCCAGGTGCGCGCCGAGGTGCTCACCGGCTCGCTGGAGCTCGACATCGAGGTGGACGGAGGGATCGACACGACCACGGCGCCGGTCGCCGCGGCCGCCGGCGCCAACGTGTTGGTGGCCGGCAGCGCGATCTTCGGGCAGCCGCGGCCGTGGGAGGCCGCCGGCGCCATCCGGGAGTCGGCCCGCCTCGCCGCCGGCACCCGGTGACGACCGGCGGGGCGTGACACCCGGCGCGCCGTGAGCGGACATCCCCGCCGGGCGATCGTCGCCGGCGGCGGCATCCTCGGCACCTGGCACGCGCTCGAACTGGCGGAGGCCGGGTTCTCCGTGGAGCATCTCGAGGCCGAGGCGGCGCCGATGGGCGCGTCGGTACGCAACTTCGGGCTGGTCTGGGTGAGCGGACGGCGCTCCGGCGCGGAGCTCGAGGTGGCCCGGCGGGCCCGCCGGCGCTGGGAGGAGATCGGCGCGGCGGTGCCGGGGATCGGCTTCCGCGCCCTGAGCTCGCTGACCGTCGCCTGCGACGGCGCCGCCCGAGCGGTCATGGAGGCCTTCGCCGGGCATCCCGACGCCACGGCGCGCTCCATCACGTTCCTGGAGCCCGACGCGGTGCGGGCGGCCAATCCGGCGGTTCGGGGCGACATCACGGGGGCTCTCCGCTGTGCCGAGGACGCCGTGGTCGAGCCGCGCCTGGCATTGGGAGCGCTGCGCGCACATCTGGCCGGGGTCTACGGGGAGCGGTACCGCTTCCACCCGGGGCGGCGGGTCGTGGCCGCCGAGCCCCACTCGCTCGTCGACACCACCGGGACGCGGTGGGAGGGCGAGGTCGTCGTGCTGGCGACGGGCGCCGCCTACGACCACCTGCCCGGCTCAGGGCCGGTCGCCACCCGCCTCCGCCGGGTCCGGCTGCAGATGCTCGAGACGGCCCCCTTCGCCACCACGGTCACGACGGCGCTGGCCGATGTGGACACCCTGCGCTACTACCCCGCCTACGAGTCGGCACCCCTGGCACAGCTCGGGGAGCAGACCCCGGTTTCGGCCGCACATCACATCCAGCTCCTGCTGGTCCAGCGCCCCGACGGCGGGCTGACGATCGGGGACACGCACTCCTACGGGGAGCCCTTCGACTTCGCGCTGAGTGAGGACCCCACGCACGAGCTCCTGGAGCGGGCCCGGCGGATCCTGGGGACCGCACTCCCGCCCGTGCGGCGTCGCTGGGAGGGCGTCTATGCGCAGTGCGTCGACGGCGCTGTCTGCCTCCGCGAGGAGATCTTGCCGGGGGTCTGGACGGTGACCGGACCGGGCGGCCGGGGCATGACGTGCGCGCCGGCGATCGCGGCGGACACGCTGCGCGCGGCCGGCGCGGTGGGAGCCGCTGCGTGATCGGGCCCTTCGCCCTCGCCTGTCTCGATATGGCGGGCACGACCGTGCGCGACGACGGCGCCGTGGAGGCGGCCTTCCGCACCGCGCTGGCCGCGGTCGGGATCGTCGAGGGCAGCCCCCGCGCCGATGAGGCCCAGACGGTGGTGCGCCGGACCATGGGCTGGTCCAAGGCTGACGTCTTCGCCAGCCTTCTCGAGCCGGGCGCAGCGGGGGAGGCCACCGCCGCGTTCGCCGCGGCCTACGAGGCCATCGTCGCCACCGGGGTGGTGACGGAGATCCCCGGTGCGCGCCAGCTGCTTCGTGACCTGCGCGCGGCGGGCGTCAGGGTGTGCCTCACGACGGGGTTCGCGCCGTCGACGCGTGATGCGGTGCTCGACGCCCTGAGTTGGCGCACCGAGATCGACCTGGCCCTCTCCCCGGCGGACGTCGGCCGGGGGCGCCCGGCGCCCGACCTCGTCCTCGGTGCCATGGCCCGCCTCGGCGTGGACGACCCCTTCGCGGTCGCCGTGGTGGGCGACACGGTCAGCGACCTCGAGGCCGGCCGGGCCGCCGGTGCCGGTGCGGTCGTCGGCGTCCTGAGCGGCGCCCACGACGAGGCCACGCTGGCCGCCGCCTCGCCGACGGCGGTCATCGCCGACGTGACGGAGCTGCCGGGGGTGCTCCGCCGGGTCTGAGCATCGAGACAGCTGACGTGCTGACCAGGGAATCTCGACAAAAACTGAAACGTGTTCTATAATTGCCTGCACAAGGCCGGGGACCCACTCCGGGCAAGGACATGAGCATGGACGATGTGGAGCACATGCGCCGGGCGATGGCGCAAGCCGCCACGGTCCGTTCGACCACGGCACCCAACCCCTGGGTGGGCTGTGTCGTCGTCCCGCCGGACGCTGACCCGGAAGGCGCCGTCTTCTCCGGCGCGACGGCACCTCCCGGCGGGCCCCATGCCGAGGTGGCGGCACTGGCCGCGGCCGGCGAGGCGGCCCGGGGTGCCACGCTCTACGTGACCCTCGAGCCCTGTGCCCACTACGGGCGCACGCCGCCGTGCACCGACGCCATCGTCGCGGCTGGGGTGACCCGGGTCGTGATCGGCATCGAGGACCCGGACGAACGGGTGGCCGGGCGGGGCATCGCGGCGCTGCGCGCCGCCGGGCTGGAGGTCAACGTCGGCGTGGCCGGCGACGCGGTCGCCGAACAGCTGGCCCCCTATCGCAAGCACCGGACGACGGGGCAACCCTGGGTGGTCCTCAAGATGGCGGCCAGCCTCGACGCCCGTACCGCCGCCCCCGACGGCACCAGCCGCTGGATCACGGGGGAGGAGGCGCGCCGGGACGTGCACCGGCTGCGATCCCGATCCGACGCCGTGCTGGTCGGCGCGGGCACCGTCCGCGTCGACGACCCTGAGTTGACGGTCCGCCTCGAGGACGGGGTCGAGCGCCCGCAGCCCCTGCGCGTCGTGCTCGGCCGGGCCCCCGTCGGGGCCAAGGTCCACCCTGCCCTCGAATTGTCGGGTGACCTCCGGGACGTGCTCACCGAGCTCGGGAGCCGCGGCGTGATCCAGCTCCTGGTCGAGGGTGGGTCCAGCGTGGCCCATGACTTCCACGCCGCTGGTCTGGTTGACCGCTACGTCCTGTACCTGGCGCCGGTGCTGTTCGGGGGCGACGACGGCCGCCCGATTTTCGCAGGCCCCGGGGCTGGCACAATTGGGGACGTGTGGAAGGGCAGGCTGGTGTCGGTCGAGCAACTGGGTGAGGATCTTCGAGTGGAGGTGGCCGCCTGATGGGGTTCTCGACGGTGCAAGAGGCGATCGACGCCATCGGTCGACTGGGCATGGCCGTCGTCGTCGACGACGAAGACCGTGAGAACGAGGGCGACCTCGTCATGGCGGCCGAGGCGGCGACGCCGGAGAACATCGCCTTCTTCTTGACCTACACATCGGGCGTCATCTGCGTCCCGCTGCTGCCCGAGCGCGCCGACCTGCTCGATCTTCCCCTGATGGTCACCGCCAACACGGAGGCGCAGCGAACCGCCTTCACGGTGAGCGTGGACTATCGGCACGGCACGACCACCGGGATCTCGGCCACGGACCGGGCGTCCACCATCGCCGCCCTGATCGACCCCGACACCCGCCCGAACGACCTGAACCGGCCCGGGCACATCTTCCCACTGCGGTACCGGTCCGGCGGCGTGCTCAAGCGAGCCGGACACACCGAAGCGACGGTGGACCTGGCCCGCGCCGCCGGATTGTCGCCGGCCGGCGTGCTCTGCGAGATCGTGACCGAGGACAAATCCGGAATGGCCCGGCTGGTCGACTTGGAGCGCTTCGCCAAGAAGCACGACCTCCCTCTGATCTCCATTGCGGACCTCATCCGCTACCGCCGGCAGAACGAGAAGCTCGTGCGACTCGTCTCCGAGGCGCGCATCCCGGCCGAGGGGCGGGAGTTTCGCGCCTTCGTCTACGAGTCCGTGCTCGACAACGAACAACACCTCGCACTCGTGATGGGCGACGTGGCCGGGACCGAGGACGTGCTGGTGCGCGTGCACTCCGAATGCCTGACCGGTGACGTGTTCGGCTCGCTGCGCTGTGACTGCGGCCCCCAGCTGCAGGCGTCGCTCGCTCTCATCGAGCAGGAGGGCCGGGGCGTGCTCATCTACCTGCGCGGCCACGAGGGCCGCGGCATCGGTCTCGGCCACAAGATCCGGGCATATCAACTGCAGGAGGAGGGCCACGACACCGTGGACGCCAACCTGCAGCAGGGCCTCCCGGTCGACAGCCGGGAATACGGCATCGGCGCCCAGATGCTGGTCGACCTCGGCGTGACGACCATGCGCCTCATGACGAACAACCCGGTCAAGTACGGAGGTCTCGAGGGCTTCGGTCTCGACATCACCGAGCGGGTCCCGCTGCAGCTCGCGGCCAATCCCGAGAACATCGCCTACCTGCGCACCAAGCGGGAACGGATGGGGCATCTCCTGCACGGGCTCGACGACGTCCTTTGACGGGGCCGTCCTGTGCCACAGTGAGGGCGTGACCCCCGGACCTCGCCGTCCGATGACGTCGAACGGCGCCGCCTCCAGCTGATGGCCGAATCCGACCTGATCGCCCTGCCGGCCGAGGCCCTCGATGACGTTGCGGCCCGCGTCGGCGCCAGCTTGCGCGGCACCGCGGACGGCACGGGGCTCCGGGTCGGCATCGCCTGCGCGGAGTTCAACGGCGGCATCACGCTGCGGTTGCTCAACGGAGCCCTCGACGCCCTGGCCGGAGCCGGGACCGACCGCCGGGACGTCACCGTGGCCTGGGCCCCGGGCGCCTTCGAGCTTCCGCTGGTCGCCCGGGCCTTCGCGCATGCCGGGAAGGTGGAGGCCGTGCTCTGCCTCGGCGCCGTCATCCGGGGCGACACCGGGCACTACGACTTCGTCGCAGGTGAGTGCGCCTCGGGGATCCAGCGGGTACAGCTGGACACCGGCCTGCCCGTGGTCTTCGGTGTCCTGACGACCGACACGCTCGAGCAGGCGCTCGAGCGGTCACGACCGGACGAGACCAACAAGGGCCGCGAGGCGGCGCTGACGGGGGTCGAGATGGTGCGGCTGTTGCGGAGTGGGCCGCTCTCGTAGAGCCCGGGGCGGGCGTTCTCGTAGAGCCAGGGGCGGGGCGCCGGTCCGCGGCATTCATCGGCCGTTCACAGGGTCGACACCGCCCGGACACGTGCTCACCATACGGTGGCACCGACAAGGGAACCGGTGGACCAGCACGGGAGATCGGCATGGGTGAGACGGTGCCCACGGTGGAGACGACAGACCCGACGGACACCGACACCGACCCTGGCGCGGACGCCGACTCCGACCGGGGCGCCGGCGAGCACGGCAGCGGCCGGCCGGTCGACCCGGTGGAGATCCGCTACCGGCCCGGTGTCCGGCGCGAGGGCACGTTCTGCGTGCAGTACGTCACGATCCATGGGTACCGCCGGGCCTACGTGAAGGCCGGCTCAGGACCGGCGCTCCTCCTCATCCACGGGATCGGTGACAGCTCGGACACCTGGCGCCCTGTGGTGGAGCAATTGGCCGAGCACTACACCGTCATCGCTCCGGATCTCCTCGGGCACGGGCGCTCCGAGAAGCCGCGGGCCGACTACTCGGTGGCGGGATTCGCCAACGGGATGCGCGACCTGCTGAGCGTGCTCGAGGTCGACCGGGTCACGGTGGTCGGCCATTCGTTGGGCGGCGGGGTAGCGGCGCAGTTCGCATACCAATTCCCCGATCGCTGCGAGCGCCTGGTGCTGGTGGGGAGCGGGGGAGTGGGCCGGACGGTCAGCCCCCTGCTCCGCGTCGCCGCCGTGCCGGGGGTCGAAGTCGTCATGCCGCTGTTCGGCCTCCCACCCGTCCGGTTCGCCAGCCGTCTGGGCGCCGGGCTGCTGCGGCTCTTCGACACGGCTCTCGGGCGCGACGCGGAGGAGATCCTGGCCGTGTTCGATGCGCTCCCCAACATGGAAGCCCGCATGGGTATCCTGCGCACCCTCCGCTCGAGCGTCGACTGGCAGGGTCAGGTCATCACGATGGTGGACCGGGCCTACCTTGCCGAGGGCGTCCCGACGCTGATCGTGTGGGGACGACGCGACGCGATCATCCCGCTGGGCCACGGTCGTCTGGTCCACGCAGTGATGCCCGGTAGTCAGTTCGAGGTGTTCGACGACGCCGGGCACTTCCCGCACCACACCGACCCGGCACGCTTCGTGCGGGTCCTGCGCGAGTTCATGGAACGCTCCATGCCGGCGGCCTTCGACCAGGGCAAATGGGGAGAGCGCCTCCGGCGCGGCAAGCGGGTCCACGTTGCCGAGCGTGACGAGCCGGGTGTCACATCCCCATTGCGCGACGTGGCGACCCTGCGGGGAGCCCACTGACCTCGGCCCGAGGGCGTTGCCCTCACGCCGGCATGCGCCACCCGGCGTTTCGAGCGCGCCGCGCCGTGCACACGCTCACCGCGGCGACCCACAGCGCCCACACGAGCGGGCCGACGCCCGCGATGTACCCACCGGCGAAGCCACGGACATCCTTGGTCGGCCGGGAAGCCGAACTGAGGCGGGCGGGCACCGCAGGCTGACCACTCAAGGGCCATTCAAGGGCCGCTCGGGAGGCCGCTCGACTGCGTCGGCTCGGGACGCGTCAGTAGAGGATGAGCTGGGTGCACCGATACGAGGCCATCAACCGCTCGGTCGTCTCGTTCGTCACCGTGGCGTCCCAGACCTGGGTCGTCCGCCCGAGATGCAGTGGCGACGCGATGGCGGTGACCCGCTCACCCTCCCGCGCGCTCGAGATGAAGTTGGCCGAGCAGTCAACCGTGGTGAAGCTACGTGCCCCCTCGGGCCAGTGGTGGCTGACCCCGAAGGCGCACAGGGCGTCGGCCATCGTGATGATGACGGGCGCCCACAGGTAGCCCGTCCCGGCGATGAGCGGGTGGGTGACGGTGAGGCGCGCCACCGGATCGCGGTCCTCGTCGGGCATCGGCACGTCGATCCCGAGCAGCTGCAGGAAGTTGCGGGCGTCGTAGGGGGGCGGCACGGGCCCAGCTTGCCTGATCGGCGCCATCCCGGCCGGTCCATGCCGGCGCATCTGCGAAGATCTACCCCCATGCTCCGCCTCGTCCTGCCCAAGGGCTCGCTCGAACGCGCCACCATGGAGCTCTTCGAGGAGGCCGACCTCGCCGTCAGCCGCGCTTCGGACGTGGCCTACCGCGCCACCATCGCCGATCCCCGCATCGACGAGGTCCGGATCCTGCGGCCCCAGGAGATCCCGGTCTACGTGGCCGACGGGCTCTTCGACCTCGGCATCACCGGGCGCGACTGCGTCGAGGAGCGGGGGAGCGAGATCGTCTCCCTCGGCGAGCTGGCCTACTCCAAGGCGACCGCAAACCCCGCCCGCGTCGTGCTCGCCGTCGGCGCCGACTCCCCGGCCCACACGCTGGCCGAGCTGGCGGCCACCGTCGCCGACCGTCCGGGGCGCCTGCGCGTCAGCACCGAGTACCCCGAACTGACCCGCCGGGCTCTGGAGGCCCACGGGATCGAGGCGGACGTCGCGCTCTCCTATGGCGCCACCGAGGCCAAGGTGCCCGACATCGCGGATGCCGTCGTCGACATGACCGAGACCGGCAGCGCGCTGCGCGCCGCCGGGCTGCGGGTGATCGAGACGCTGCTGGTGTCGCGCACCGAGCTCATCGCCAACCCGACGGCTGCGGCGGACCCCGAGAAGCGTCACGCCATGGAGCAGATCCTCACCCTGTTGCAGGGCACGCTCGAGGCGCGGGGCAAGGTGCTCGTGAAGCTCAACGTCGAAGCCGCGAACCTCGATGCGGTCCTCGCCGTCCTCCCCTCCATGCGCGCCCCGACGATCTCGGAGCTCTCCGGCGGCGGCGGCTTCGCGCTGGAGGCGGTCGTGGCCAAGTCGGACATCAACATCCTCATCCCGGCGCTGCGCGACCAGGGCGCGAGCGACATTCTGGAGATCCCGCTGTCCAAGATCGTCCACTGAGGTGGGCGGCCCCGTCCCGACCGCCGGGCCGCACCACGGGCGCGTCGCCGTGTTCGACGCCACCAGGGGCCTCGGCACGGTCGACGACGACGACGGGGCGACCTACGGGTTCCATGCCACCGCCATCGCGGACGGGAGCCGCCGGATCGAGGTCGGCACCCCAGTGGTGTTCACGGTGTCCCCGGGCCACCGCGGCCTCTACGAGGCGCGGTCGCTGCTGCCCGTCTCGTCCTGAGCGTCCCACCAGCGGCCGCGGTAGCGCCGGGCGAAGACCTCGAGGGCGGCCTCGACGCCCGGCGCGGTCGCCCGTGGCGAGCAGGTCGAGCAGGAGGCCCCGCGTGACGGCCAACCCGAGGCGGGCGTGGGTTCGGGCGACGTCCTCGGGCACACCCAGTGGCGTGGACAGCGTCACGTTGGCGTCGAGCCAGTGCTCGATGTCGTCCTTCAGGAGCGGCCGGACCGACTCGTCACCTTGGAGCGCCCGCCCGTACAGCGCGAAGAACAAGCGCTCGAAGTCACCGAGGGCGGGATCCGCGAGGTAGGCCCAAATGCGGCGGATCAGCTGGTCGGTCTGGCCGACCTCGTCCTCGCCAAGGGCCACCAGGACGGACCTGGGTGCGCGACTCCACCTCGCGGACGACCTCGAGCAGGAGCCCGTCCTTGGACCCGAAGTGGTACAGGAGCATGCGGTGGCTGCTCCCGATCGCCTCGGCGATGCGACGCAGGCTCTGGTCCGCCAGGCCCTCGGCGGTGAAGTGCTCGATGACGGCGTCGAGCAGGCGCCGGCGGGCCCCCGGACCCGCCTCCTCCCGCCGCCCCTCGGACGCCCCCGCCGCCACGCCGCCACCCGCTTGTTCGCTCATGTACCAAATGGTACACTCTCGGGAGTGATCCGGGGAGCCGGATCCCGAGGAGACGGACCGAGAGGAGGGCAGCCATGGCCCTGCAGGTGATCGACGAGACAGTCGACGACCGACGCGAACCCGGCGTCGGTGTACGCACTCCTGGCCGACGGCTCCACCTGGCCCGACTGGTCGCCCATCGACGCCTTCACGCTGCTCGAGCCGGGCGCGGGGACACCCGAGGGCCTGGGCGCAGTCCGGCTGTTCACCACGGGGCGTCACCGGAGCCGCGAGCGGGTGGTGGAGTGCCGGCCGGGCGAGGTCTTCTCCTACGTCCTGGAGTCGGGGCTGCCCCTGCGGGACTACAAGGCGGTGATCACGCTGACACCGACTGCCGGCGGCACGTCGATCAACTGGCACTCGACCTTCCGGCCCAAGGTGCCCGGCACGGGCTGGCTCTATCGCCGCGAACTGGGCAAGTTCATCAGGCAGACCGTGAAGGGACTGGCCGTCGCGGCGGACGTGGCGCGCCGTTCCTAGTTCAGGTGGTGGCCGTCGCTGGTGGCGTTCCGGGCACGACCGGGTCGACGGTGTCCCCGGGCCATCGCCGTCTCTACGAAGCGAGATCGCTGGTCATTTGATAGCTGCCTCCCCGCCGACGGCAGTATCCTCCGCGCGGTGCGCCGGGCGTCGACCACCAGCTCCTGCGGAGAGGGCTGATCCGCATGCCCGGCATGGGCGGCGCGCCCCAGAACGGCAACTCGGTCATCGTCTCGGCGTTCCATACCGAGTTGTTCCACCAGCTCCTGGTGGTACTCCTCATCGGAGCGGTCTGCGCAATCGCCTTCAACGTCATCCGGACCGTGCAATACCGGCAGCTCAGGGCTCACGGAGGTTCCACCCCGGTCGTCACGGCCGACGCGACGCCCGAGCCGGCCGCCCGGAAGGTCCTGCGCATCGGCTTCGGCGGTCTCTGGATCCTCGACGGACTCCTGCAACTGCAATCGGCCATGCCGCTTGGTCTTCCGTCGAACGTGATCCAACCCTCGGCCGCCTCGTCGCCGCAGTGGGTCCAGCACGTCGTCAATTCCGGCGTGAGCATCTGGTCCAACCATCCGATCCAGGCTGCTTCGTCAGCGGTCTGGATCCAGCTCGGTCTCGGCCTCTGGCTCATCGTCGCCCCCCGAGGCCGCTGGTCGCGCCTGGGTGGTGCGGCCAGCGCGGGCTGGGGCCTGGTGGTGTGGATCTTCGGCGAGGCGTTCGGGGGCATCTTTGCCCCCGGTGCAACGTGGCTCTTCGGGACCCCGGGGGCGGTGCTGTTCTATTGCGTCGGCGGGCTCCTGGTGGCGCTGCCCGAGCGAGCCTTCATGACTCCGCGCGTCGGGCGCATCATCCTGACGCTGGGGGGAGTGTTCCTGATCGGCATGTCGGTGCTCCAGGCGTGGCCGGGGAGGGGATTCTGGCAGGGTCGAGGTGGCACCCTGCCGTCCATGGTCGGACAGATGTCGCGGACGTCGCAGCCCGGGTTCCTCTCGTCGTGGGTGGCATCGTTCGGCTCCTTTGACGATGCCCACGGGTGGGCCGTCAATCTGTTCGCTGTCGTTGCCCTGTCCGCCATCGGAGGCCTGCTCATCAGCGGCCGTCGCCGAGCCGTCCTCGGGGGGATCGGCGCGCTGGTCGTGCTCTGCCTGGCCGACTGGGTGCTGGTGGAAGACCTCGGCTTCCTCGGCGGCCTGGGCACCGACCCGAACTCCATGTTGCCGATGGCGCTGCTCTTCGTTGCGGGGTACCTGGCCGCCTTCCGGGTGCCGGTCGAGGCCGCCGCTCTGAATGGCGCCGGGGACGAGGCCGCCGCGAACACGAACGCGAACGCCTTGGCCCCGACCCCTGATCCGCGGTCGGGCGCGGCATGGTTACGGGGCGCGACCCCCGCGTACGTACTGCGCTCGTTCGCTGCCTTGGCGGCTCTGGCTGTCGTCGTGATCGGCGCGGCGCCAATGGGTGCGGCTGCGGTCAGCCAAAGCACCGATCCGATCCTCAGCGAGGCGCTCGACGGCACGCCCAACTCCCTGGATTCGCCAGCGCCGCCGTTCGCGCTGACCGACCAAGACGGCCGCCCGGTCAGCCTGGAGAGCCTGCGCGGGCACACGGTCGCGCTGACCTTCCTCGACCCCGTCTGTACGACCGACTGTCCGCTCATCGCGCAGGAGTTCCGCCAGGCGGACCAGCAACTCTCGAGCCAGGGAGCGCGCGTTGTCTTCGTTGCCATCGTGGCCAACCCGATTTACCGCTCCGCCACCTTCACCAACGCCTTCGACCGCCAGGAAGGCCTGACCCACCTGGCCAATTGGTACTACCTCACGGGCTCGCTCTCGGCGCTCCGGCACGTCTGGGACTCCTACGGCGTCCTCGTGAACACAGAGACGGCCGGGGCGATGGTGGCACACAGCGACCTGGCCTTCGTGATCGACCCGCAAGGTCGAGAACGCGACGCTCTCATCGATGACCCTGGCCCCACGCAGTCGTACGCGTCGTCGTTCTCCTCCCTGCTCCTGAGCCGTATCGACGACGTCGTCCATTCGTGAGGTCGGTCCCGGCCACGGTGGCCCGTCGGCTCCGCGTGGTCCGCTGGCCCATCCTCGGCATGGCGGGATGCGTCCTCTGGGCCGTCGTCTCGGCGTTCCCGGCGGGAGGTGCGACCGTCCCGGCGCTCCCGGCGAGCGGCGTCTCGACACCCGACGGCTCCTGGTCGACGCTCCCGATGGGCCAGCTCTCGGAGCAGAGCAACACGTTCTGGGAGCTGTTCCACGCCGTGCCGGGATCCTCACATTGGACGCTCGTCACGCCCGAGGGGACGGCCGACAACGGCGGCCTGGTTGCCGGCGTTTCGGGCGATTCGATCGCCGCCGGCGTGCTCCCGAGCGCGTTGCTCCGTTTCTCGCCCCTGTCCTCGAGCAGTGATGGAGGATCCTCCTGGAGTCCCGTCTTCCTTCCGGGCGGCCTGGCGAGGTCGGCCGATGCACTGGCGATCGAGACGTCAGGCACCCCCGCCGGGCTGGCCGTCGTGCGCGACGGCACGGTCTTGGCCGCGTCCAAGAGCCTCGGTTCCTGGGCGCCGCTGATCTCGACCGCCGCGCTCCGCAGGGCTGCGCCCTCGTGTGACTGTCTCGGCGATCGCCGCGGTCGCGTTCTCGGTGACGGGCGCCCCGCTCGTCGCCACCGGCTGCGAGCGTGGTGCCCGGGTGGGCCTGTTCAGGCAAACCGACGGGTCGTGGCAATTGGCAGGCCCCACCTTGGCCGTCGGTCGCGGGAGGGGAGCAATCGGCGTCTTGCGGCTGGAGACATCCGGCGGGGTGACGACGCTGCTCGCCACCGTGGGCGGGGCGGGGCATGAGGTGCTCGAAGTCGCCTGGGCGGAAAATGATTCCGTCTGGACCATGTCGGCCCCGCTTCCCGTGCCGAACGCCGACGCTGTCCGCGCCAGCGCCGTCGGGGCGGACGGGCGGGTCGCGGTCCTGGTCAGCACGCCGAACTCCAAGCGGGCCGTCTTCGACGTGGGACCAGGTGGACGAGCCTGGTCCTCCCTGCCGCCGCCGCCCTCCGGAGCGGCGGGACTCGCCTTCCCCGGCGACACGCCGACCGTGGATGCCCCACCGGTCGACGTCTTCAGCGTCAACGGGAGCACACTGCGCGTCTTCGAACTCACCCCGTCGGGAGCCACCTGGAGCCGTGTGCAGACCACCCAGGTGCCCATCGCCTACGGCTCGTCTTCGTAGCGGACGGGGGCTACCGTGACGCGCAGGCGCACAAGGGACGGATCCGCCCGGTGAACTACCTCGTCGACAACTGGAGCTTCGACCCCTTCGTGGTGGTCGTGGCGGTCATCGTGGTCGTCAACGAGCTCGGTCTCGCCAATCTGCGCCGACGCTCGATCCCGGAGCGGAGCCGGAGCCGGCGCCTCCGATCACTCTTTTTCTACGGCGGGCTCGCACTTCTCCTCATCGCGGTCACGTCACCCATCGACTACTGGGCGGACGACTACTTCTTCGTGCACATGATCGAGCACATCCTGATTGCCTTCTTCGCTCCGATCCTCATCGTCGCCGGGGCCCCCTGGCTGCCGCTCCTCCACGGATCTGCCGGTGGGGCCGCGGCGACGGCTCATCCGCTCCGTTCTCCTCGGACGCTTTTCCCAGCCGCTGAGGGCGGTCGGGCGGTTCGCCGTCAACCCCTGGACGGCGCTGATCTCGTTCAACCTGGTGATGGTGCTCTGGCACGTCCCGGCGCTCTTCGACGCCGCGCAGGAGAACCAGACGGTGCACATCTGGCTGATGCACGCCAGCTTCTTCGTCACCGGGGTCCTGTTCTGGCTGCAGATCATCCCGTCGTACCCCTTCCGGCTGAAGGCCTCTCCGCTCTGGCAGGTCGGCGCCATCCTCTCGACCAACGTCGCGATGTTCGTCATGGCCATGTCGCTCTCACTCTTCACTGCGGGAAGCTGGTACGCGGCCTACGCCCACGTACCGGGCGTCACGCTCTCGCCCTTCGCCGACCAGCAGATCGGCGCCGCCATCCTGTGGATCTGCGGTGACTTCTGGGCCGTGCCCGCACTCGCGGTGACCATTCGGCGCGCCATCGACAGCGCAGGGGGTTTCTCGCTGGGAGTCGACCGGTTGTTCCATCGTGACCCGGGACCTCCCCTCGAAGCGTTCCGGGCCTCCGGTGATGGGGCCGGCCAGGGCTGACTCCGCCAGACCCAGCCGGATTCCAGTTGGGATACAGCCGTTGCACAGAAATGGTTGACTCGAAAGCAACGGAACCGTAACGTCCAAGACGAGTCCCTTGGTGGGGTCCAGGGGATGAAGAGCAACGGAGACTTCTACCGGGAGGGGCTGATGAGCCTGGCGTGGAAGGTGGCCGTGACGGCCGTCCTCTTTGCCCTTTGCGCCGTGGCCGCCGTCGTCCTCATCGTCAACCTCCTCGGAACGCCACCCACCGTGGACTTCTCCTCGGAGGGCTCGGGCCAATCGATCAACGTCAACCTGCAGACGGTCGGGGCCTTTGGGTCGGGCAGCCATCCGGACTGGGTCTCATACCTCGTCCGGTCGCCGCAGGGTCAGTGGGTCCACACCACGGTGTTCCAGGTCCCCGCGGACACGCGCCTCAACGTCACCATCGTTCAGTACGACTCCGGCAGCCCCCTGCGCAACCAGCAGCTCGGCCAGGTGACCGGAACGGCCGGCAACGTGGCGACGCTCAACGGCAAGCCGTTCCGCGTGCTCAATTCCAACGTCGGCAACGGCGTCGCCCACACCTTCTCCATCCCTTCCATCGGGATCAACGTGCCGCTGTACGCCAACAACGGCAACGCCAACCTCTGCGCGGCGGCGCCGTGCACCACGAGCTCACCGCACAAGGTCATCAGGTTCTCCTTCATCACCCCGGGGCCCGGCAACTACCGTTGGCAGTGCTTCGTCCCGTGCGCGTCGGGATGGCTCTTCGGCAACGGGGGCCCTATGTCCACGCTGGGCTACATGGGTGGCTTCATGAAGGTGGTCGCATGAGCGAGACGGCAGCGGCGGAGTCCGCCGCGACGCCCGCCGGACCCGATTCGACGAGGCCCCAAGACGAGACCCATCACTGGTGGCGGCTGATCGCCATCTGGGTCGTTCTGTCGGCCATTCTCGACCCGCTCTTCTACTTCCTGGCCGGGCCCCACATCCCGCCCGGGACGATGACCGACACCGCTCAGGGGGCACAGTTCGACTTCAACGTGCTGTTCGTGATCGCCCTGCCCGTCCTCCTGGCCGTGTGGATCTACTTCATCTACGCCTTCGTGGTGTGGCGGGCGTCGCGAGGCGGGCCCGATCCTGTCGGCGGCCCGGACGCACAGGGGCACTACGGGATTCAGCTGGGCTGGATCCTGACCACGTCGGTCATCGTGTTGTTCCTCGCCGGCTTCGGGACCTACGAGCTCGTCCAGCCCGGTGGAGCAGGGGGCGGCCAGGGGTCCAGTCCGATCTGGACCCCGACCTCAAAGACCGTTCTGCCCATTCAGGTGATCGGCCAACAGTGGAAGTTCACGTACCGGTACCCCACGTTCGGAGGCTTCGAGACCAACGAGCTGGTCGTCCCGGACAACACCACGATCCGGTTCAACGTGACCTCGCTCGACGTGATCCACAGCTTCTGGGCCTACCAGCTCAACGTGAAGGCCGATGCCAACCCCGACTACAACAACGTCGCCTACACGACGACCCAACAGCTCGGCTCCTTCACTGTGCGCTGCTCCGAGCTCTGCGGCATCTGGCACGGCGCCATGTACAACAACGGGGTGGTCGTCCGACCACAGCAGTTCGTGTCCTGGGCCAAGACGACGGAGGCGAGGCTGCGCCGGAACACCAAACTGCTCCCGCCGTACGCGCTCACCTATACCCCCGATGCCAACGGTGCGGACGGCGGGTACTACCCGGACAACGTCGATCCGTACTCCCACGTGGAGCAGTACGGCGCTCCACAGCCGAAGGGTGGAGGCTGACATGGCCATTGACACCACACAGGTCCCCGAGTTCGAGTACCCCGGGGAGGAGGACCTGGGCCTCCCGCCGCCGCCCTCACTCCGTTCGGAGTGGCTGCGCCCCAACGTCCTGTGGGCGATGGCCGGAGGGGTCGTCGGGTACCTCATCGGCCACTGGCTGGGCAACGTCATCGCCAGCGGCTACCTGCAGACTCAGGGAGCAAGCGACCTGAACGATGTCGCCATCGTCCTCGGGCTGTCCTTTGGAGTGGCCGGATGGATGGCCGGTATCGGCGGCTTGAATTACCCGCTCGCGAAGATCCTCGGCTACGAGCTCGCTCCCCAGCCCCCGCAGCGGAGCTGGGTGCGCTACTTCAAGATGACCGACGACCACAAGGTCGTCGGGTGGCAGTATGCGGTCGGCGTCCTGACCTTCCTGTTCACCGGCGGGCTCCTCGCCATGCTGATCCGCACGGAGCTCCTCAGCCCGACGAATCACGTGTTCGGCCCGGGTACCTACATCGCCATCGTCGGGGAACACGGGACGATCATGATGATGATGGCCTCCTCGGCCGTCGTCGGTCCCCTGGGGAACTGGCTGATCCCCCTGATGATCGGGTCCCGGCGCATGGCCTACCCGCGCGTCGAGGCCTTCTCGTTCTGGATCTTCATGGCCGGGTACCTGGTCATACTGAGCGCGCTCTTCTTCGGGGGCTTCCCGACCGGCTGGACCGGGTACGCACCGCTCCAGACACAGGCTGCGGGAGGGATGGACTCCTACCTGGTCGGCTTCGCCGTCATCGGGATCGGCATGATCCTGGCCGGGTTCAATTTGGCCGCCACCATCATCAACTACCGGGCGCCGGGCATGACCTGGAGCCGTCTGCCGATCTTCGCCTGGGGGATCCTGGCCACCACCGCCCTCCTCACGCTGGCCACCCCGACCCTCGTCGTCTCGGCGCTGCTCGGCATCCTGGACCGCACCGCCCAGACCGCGTTCTTCGTCAACGAGCACGGCGGCAGCAACTTCCTGTGGCAGAACCTCTTCTGGTTCTTCGGCCATCCGGAGGTGTACATCATGGCGCTCCCCGGCTTCGGGATCGTCATGGAGATCATTCCGGTCTTCACCCGTAAGCCCCTGTTCGCCTACAAGGTGGCGGCGGCCGGCATGCTCGGCGTCACGCTGCTGTCCTTCTTCGTCTGGCAACACCACCTGTTCCAGAGCGGCATCAACCCGGACATGCGGCCGCTCTTCATGCTGACGACGGAGCTCATCTCCATTCCAACGGGGTTCCTCTTCCTGGTCACACTGGGCACGCTGTGGAAAGCGAAAATCAGATTCGACACCCCGATGCTCTTCTGCCTGGGAATGCTGTTCAACTTCCTGATCGGTGGAGTGACCGGCGTGTTCCTGTCCGACGTCCCCGTCAACGTCACCGTCCACGGCAGCTTCTTCGTGCTCGCGCACTTCCACTACACGATCATGGGCGGGCTCATCTTCGCCCTGTTCGCTGGGTTCTATTACTGGTTCCCGAAGATCACCGGCAAGACGCTGAACCGCAAGCTCAGCAAGTGGCACTTCTGGACCTTCTTCATCTTCTTCAACTGCACCTTCTTCCCACTGTTCCTCGTGGGCTTGCTGGGCCAGCCGCGGCGCGTGTTCGAGTACGCCACGAACCTGCAGACCTTGAACGACATTTCGAGCATCAGCGCGTATCTCCTCGGCGCATCGTTCTTCTTCTTCATCATCAACTTCGTCTGGTCGATCTACCTGACGCCGCACGAGGCGCCACCCAACCCCTGGCATTCGCTCGGCTTGGAGTGGCAGACACCCACCCCGGTGCCCTGGTTCAACTTCGAGCACATCCCCGTCGTGCTGAACGACCCGTACCACTACGGCGAGCCCGACGCGGCGCCGGTGGCCGATCTGGGGATGGCCATGTCGGTGGCCGCTCCCGCCGGCTCGGTCGGTCACGAGGAGCTCGGGGCCGGGGCGGACGGCGACGGCGATCCGCGACCCCCAATACTGTGAGCGCGGAGGCCATGGACCAGAACCCAGTCGACAACCAGCAGTTCGAGAGCTTCGTCCAGCTGAGGGAGACCCCCGAGGAGATCGCGTTCGAACTCCGGGCCCAGGAAGGAGCCCTGTGGACCGGAGGCCGGCTCGTCATCGGTATCTGGGCCTTCGCCTTCGCCGCTCTTGCGTTCGCATACTTCTACCTGCGCTCGGCGAACAACGAAAATCTCTGGCGGCCCAAGGGGATCACCGCGCCCACGGCGACCGGCGCAGCGATCTTCGCCATCACGGTGGCCAGCGCGCTCCTGGTCCAGTTCGGCGACCGGCGCTTCCGCGAGAAGCAGACCCTGGACTGGCAGGTGGCCGGCTGGACGGCCGTCCTCGGAGGACTGATCGTCATCGGCCTCCAGATCTGGCAGTTGACGGTCCTGCCGTTCTTCCCGGGGTCGAGCGGGTACGCATCGTGCTTCATCGCCTGGGGCGCCATGAACATCGCGCTCGTCTTGAGCGGGACCTACTGGATCGAGACGATCCTGGCCAGGGAGATCCGGCTGCGCCGGGCCATCGCCCAGGACGGTGGCGCCCCCGATTCGACCCTCCCCGTGGCGCGCCTGTTCCGGGCCAACCTCAACGGGTGCACGTACTTCTGGGGCTTCATTGCCCTGATCGCAACGCTCTTCTGGCTACTGTTGTATGTCATCTGAGCCTGGAGGGGTGAACCCGTGATCACAGCCGATGTCGCGAGCACCCAGGCACTGACGTTCGCCATTCCCCTCGGCGTGCTGGCTGTCGTGCTGCTCTGGGGCTTCTTCCAGCGCCGACCAACGCAATGAACAGCGGGGCCGCCGACGTGCGGCCCCCTGAGCGCGGCGAACCGTGGCGGCCCTGGTGCCTCACTGGTGCCGCCGTTGTCCTGGTGGTCGGGCTGGTCCCGCCGCTCTCCGGAGCCGCCCGGCACAGCGAGTACGTCGCCACACTGCAGTTCTCGCTCTTCGCCATCGTCGTTCCTGCGCTGGTGGTGGCCGGTGCTCCATGGCGCCTGCTGCGCCTGGCGGGCGACGGAGGGGCGGCGAACCCACCGAGAATCGCCGACCGGGTCGCCGACCGGCGACGGCGCCACCGTGAGCTCCCCTGGTCGCTTGCCTTCATCGCCTGCGACCTCGGGGTGGCCGTGGCCTGGCACGCTCCGGGAGGGGTGGGGGCGGTGGCACGCCACGGCTGGTTCGCTGTCCCCGAGGCGGCATGCCTCCTGATCTTCGGGCTGGGCCTCTGGCTCGAACTCGTGGCATCGCCGCCCCTCGCCCCCCGCTCGGGACACCTCCGGCGCGCCGTGCTGGCCGCCTTCGCCATGTGGGCGTTCTGGATCCTCGCCTACGTGGTCGGCCTGTCCGACCACGACTTCTATCGCAACTTCCACCATGCGGCGGGAGGCCTGAGCGCCCCGGCCGACCAGCAGATCGCCTCCGCCGTCCTCTGGTTCGTCGCTGCGGCGGCGTTCGCCCCCGTCATCTTCTGGAACGCACTCGCGTGGCTCCGGACCGAGGATGATCCCGACGCCGAGCTCGTGGCCCTCACCAAGGCCGAGCGTCGCCGCGGCCTGCCCCCGGCGACGGGACGAAGCGGCGGAGGGGCTCCGGCGACCTGACCCTCAGCCCGTGCTCGCACCCGAAATTTGAGGCAGGTCGACGCGGGGCAGATGGGTGCCGAGGTTGCGGTCCGCCGCGTTCTCCTGCGCGATGGCCAAGCGGCGATCGGTGGCGAGTCGGGCTTCCTCCATCGACAGGTTGTGCAGCACGGTGGCGTTGCCCGGGTCGCCCATCAGTGTCTGCACGTCCTCGATCGCCCGCAGGGAGTCGGATGTCGTCCACAACGTCACCGTCGCCACCAGCTGGCCCAGCTGCTTGCCGGCCGCCGTCCCGGGAACCTGGATATCGGCCAGGTCGTAGATGTTCTCGTTCGTGAAGGAACAGGCTGTCTGATCGTCACCCAGCAGGCCGGGCGTCGGCGCCCGATCCGCCGGGGTGAGCTCGTGCGTGGCCTGCAGGTTCCATATGCCGACTGCCTGATGGATGGCGAGGGCACACGGTGCGAGGTCTGTGTTCACCTCGCTCATCACGCTCCGCTCCGCACCGATGTCGTCGGCCCGGGAGGTGCTGACCGGCAGATCACTGAGGACCGTGATCAGGAGTATGACCAACACTGCGGCCGCGATCAGCAGTCCACGGTGCCGTTGCCACCACGTGGGCCGCCCGGTGGGCTCGGCCGGAGGGCTCATTGACTCTGGAGCTGCTCGGCGTAGGTGGCGATCCCCTGGGCCCAACGGGCAATGCTTGCCGCCGGCAGGCTGAAGGTCCCGGTCGTGCTCTCGTCGGCGAACGGCGTCGCGCGATACCGGAGGTCACCCCGGGGGTCGATGAACTCCATGATGTCGTTGTGCGCCTGGAGACCGGTCTTCTCGGAGACCGAGATGGACACGCCGTAAGACTTCCAGAGGGAGTTGAGGGTGGGCAGCGGGCCGGTGACCATGTGCCAATTCGGCAGCGAACCCAAGCCGGTCCCTTGGACGGACGGGGTTTCGTCGGACTGGGCCAGGGCGGAGGGGTCCGTGTTGACGGTGACGAACTCGATGTTGGAGGCCGCAGCGCCGAGGGTGGCATCGGCTTGTTCCAATTCGGCGGCCAGCACGGGGCAGATGTCGTTGCACGGCGCATTGAAGAACGTCAGGACGATCACCCGCCCCGGCTGCGCCGGCACCGACGTGGGCAGGCCCCTCTGGTCGGTCAGTGCGAATGCAGGAGCTGGATGCGGCGCGGGGGAGCTCAAACCCATGAATGCCGCCAATGGAGCGTCGAGGGAGCGATCGGCTGCGGATGTCGGTGCGCTCGGCGCGGTAGCCGGCGTCGGGGTCGCCGCGGCGCGGGGAACAGTGGTCGGCACCGGATTGAGCCCCGCGGAGGAGAACACGTGCTCGGCGAGCAGGCCTCCCAGGCTGGCGACGAGCGCGATGCCCAGCACCCAGAAGACGAATTTGGCGGGGATGCCGGGCGCGCCCGCGGCCAAGGCCGCCGCCCGGTCCACCGGCGGGGCGGGGGAGGGTGCGGCCGATCCCGCCTCGAGGGACGGCGGGGCCAGATTTCTCCCCTCCGCTCCGGGTGGCACCGTCATCGGCCACTGTCGAGACGTGCGATCCAGCGCTGCAATGACGATGCTGTCTGAGGGCCGAGCGCCGTGCCCACGACCCGTCCCGCGGCGTCAACGAAATAGCTGACCGGGAGAGCGCTCACGAGGTACTCGGAGGCCACCGTGGCATGCGCATCGACGGCCACGGGATAGGTGGCCCCGGCGGCGGCCAACAGCCTCGTGGCCGCGGCTCCGGAGCTCTCGTTGGAATCGACGCCGACCACGGCGACTCGTCCCTGGGCTGCTCGGGCGACCGTGGCCATCGCGCCGAGCTCGGCCCGGCAGTCGCGGCACCAGGAGGCGAAGAAGTTGACGATGACCGGCTTCCCCCGAAAAGAGGCGAGCGCGATCGGATTCGTGCCGGCCAAGGGGGGAAGGGAGAAGCCAGGCGCCACCGTGCCCGCCTTCAGAACGGGAGGCGGCGCGGACTCGAGGGCGGTGGAGGATGGCCCCTGCGCCGCCCGGGAGGGACCGCGGACGATCACGAAGATCACGAAGCCGACCAGGCATGTTGCGGCGACAGCTGCGATGCACATGAAGACCCGATCCGGCCTGCTCGCGTGACGTCCCTCGGCGCCGATCGTGTGCGCCGGGCTGCCAACGGGAATCCCCCCTGGGTCCACGCTGGTCAGGCTAGCGAGCCACCGTTCTGATTCCTCGGTGGGTGTTGGCGAACCTGCAGGCCGGGAAGACCGGTCGGCGGGAGCACCCGAGGTCGCCGCCGAGGGTCGGCTACCACTCGGCCGCGCGCTCGGCCGGATCCTTCTCGGCCCTCTCTCGTTTCCGGGCCGCACGCTGCTCCGGGTTCTCGTGAATGAGGTGCCACCAGGCCGCGATCGCAATGGCGGCCAGGATCGGCCACTCGAAGGTGTAGAACCAGCTCAGGCCGTTCCCCCCCAGGGCCCGACGGGCCTGCCACCAGGTCGCTGCGGCGCACCCGGCGACGATCAGGAAGAACTCCAGGTGGAGTTGGATGGCTCGGGCGGAGAACCAACGGTGCATCGCAAACCGCATCGTAGGGCGGTAATCGGCCCGCAGGCGGTCCCGTGTGCGGCGGCGCCATCCTTCGGATAATCCGGGTGATCTCGGCGGATCAGATAGCGCCCGGCCACTGCGCGTCGGCGCGACTCCGGCCTGGCAGCGATGCCCTGGAGTCGACCCTTGCCCGCCAGTGCAATCGCCATTGCAGGAACCAAGTTCTGGCTGCCGGCGGCGGTGCTGGCCTGGACGTCTTCGTTACGGACGTCCCAATTGGTTGGTGCTCTGTCCGAATTAGTTGGTGCTCTGTCCCGGTCAGTCGGTGCTCTGTCCGGCGTTGGCCGCGTTCTCGGCGCCGGCCTTCTCGGCCCCCTCGAGGCTGACGAAGGCCAGGCGCAGCTGGGAGAGGGACTCGAGGAGGGCCGGCTCGGCCTCCCCGAGGCGGCCCTCGGAGCCCGTCGAGCAGGGAGCCCAGGCCGTCGATGGCCAGGCGGGCCTGGAACAACATGGGCGGGGACTGGGAGAGGTAGATGGCGGCGAGCTCGAAGAGCCCGTAGCAGTGGTTGGCCACCACCACCTCGGCCGGCGTGTGGGCCAGCTGGGCCCGCATGGCGTCGACTTCGGCCTGGGCCGCCGCCTGCTCCTCGGTCAGGGGCGCCGCACCCGGCGTCTGCGTGACGTCGGTGTCGCCCTCCCCGTCGTTCGGCGGAGAGGCGGCGTCGTCTCCCTCCTTCTTGGGGAAATGCTCACCCGACGGTGTCCACAGGCTGCTCATGCTGGTACCCTATGCTCCTTGACTACACGGAAGCGGGGCCACCACTGAGTGGCCTCCACCTGGCCACCACCCTGCACCGCGGGGAGCACCGTGCGCCAGGTCGAACGTCCCTCGGACGCGGGCTCTGCCCGCTCGTCGGCCCCGCCTCCATCGATTGGCCCGCGGAAGGACCGCGCGCCCGAGTGAGAGGTGTGATGACGCATCGTCGCTGAAACCACAACAGAGCACCGGATCAACGACCGAATCCGTGCCCGTGAAGTCCGGCTCGTGGACCCCGACGGTGTCCAACTCGGCATCAAGCCGCTCCCCGAGGCCCTGGCAATAGCCAAGGAGCTCGATCTCGACCTGGTCGAGGTGGCCCCCATGGCCAATCCACCCGTCTGCCGGATCATGGACTTCGGCAAGTTCAAGTTCGACGAGGCCCAGCGGGCCAAGGAGAGCCGCCGCAAGACGGTCCACGTCGGGATCAAGGAGATGAAGTACCGGCCCAAGATCGGGCCGGGGGACTTCGACACCAAGACCCGGCAGGTGGCCAAGTTCCTCGGCGAGGGGCACAAGGTCAAGATCACGATCATGTTCCGCGGCCGTGAGGTGTACCACCCCGAGCACGGGAAGCGGATCCTCGACCGCATCGCCGAGCAGATGGAGGGCGTGGCCAAGGTGGAGGCCGAGCCCAAGCTCGACAACCGCAACATGATCATGGTGCTCGCCCCCGACAAGCGGGCCCGTCAGGCCGCCCAGTCGAGGGCCACCAACCAGCAGCGTCCCGACAAGTCGGGCGCCCCTGCCACTCCCGAAGCGGCTGCCGAGCCGGCAGCCCGGGACGGAGCGGGGGAGGCGACCGCTCCCCGGGTCGAGGGGAACGGAAGGGCGCCGGCGGCCGGTGGGAGCAACGGGATCAGCGAAGTCGCAGCATCAGCCGAAGAGGGATGACGCAATGCCGAAGATGAAGACGGACCGGGGCGCCGCCAAGCGCATCAAGGTGACGGGCACCGGCCGGTTGCGCCGGCGCAAGGCCTTCCGGGGGCACAATTTCGAGATCAAGAACAACGTCCGCATGCGGCGGCTCGGACGTGAAGGCGACGTCTCCAAGGCGGACGAGCGCGCCACGCGCCGGATGCTCGGCCTCTGAGCGCAGGCGATCACCCCGCGCCCCGGCGCACACCCACCTGACCCACCGAAGATCTTGATGAGAGGAGCACCCCCATGGCCAGAGTGAAGCGGTCCGTCCACGGCCGCAAGCACCATCGCGCTGTCCTCGAGCAGGCGAAGGGGTACTACGGAAACAAGAGCCGCTCCTACCGGGCGGCCAACGAGCAACTCATGCACTCGATGCAGTACGCCTTCCGGGACCGCCGCGCCCGGAAGGGAGACTTCCGCAAGCTGTGGATCCAGCGCATCAACGCCGGGGCCCGGCAGCACGGCATGAGCTACAGCAGGCTCATCAACGGGTTGCACCTGGCCGGTGTCGAGGTCGACCGCAAGGTCCTGGCCGATCTCGCCGTCAGCGACCCCGAGGCTTTCGGTGCGCTCGTGGCCACCGCGCAGGAAGCGCTGTCCAAGGCGCCCGTGGCCGAGGTCGCTTCCTGACCCAACGGCTGGCCTTCTCGCACCGGCGGGTCCGCCGGCTGCGCGGGCTGCTGCAGAAGCGTTCGGCGCGCTGGAGCGAGCGCGCCTTCGTGGCCGAGGGGGCCGAGCTCATCCGCTGCGCGCTCGACGCGGCCGTTCCGATCGAGTCCCTCTACGTCTCGCCCGACGGTGCCGACGATCGCGCCGTCGAGGAGGTGTGCCGCCGCGCCGATGCCGCCGGGGTGCGGGTGTTCCCCCTGGGCGCCGGCGTGCTGGAGCGGGTGGCAGACACCGTCACGCCCCAGCCCGTGCTCGCCGTCCTCCCCATGCTCGAGGAGCCGCCGGCCGGGACGGAGTCCGTGGTCGGCCCGGAACGGCGCGCTGATCGTCGTCCTGGTCGACGTGCGCGATCCCGGCAACGCCGGCACGGTGCTGCGGGCGGCGGACGCCTCGGGATCGGCCCTCGTGGTCTATGCCGGCGACTCCGTCGACCCCTACAACCCCAAGACGGTGCGCTCGTCGGCCGGCTCGCTCTTCCACGTGCCCCTCGCCGTGCGGCCCGACGCGCCGGCCTCGCCGCCGAATTGACGCTCGGGCGGCTTCCGGACGCTCGCCACCGTCGTGCGGGACGGGGACGACTACGCCGGTCTCGACTGGTCGGCGCCGACGGCGGTGTTCCTGGGCAACGAGTCCTCCGGCCTCGACCCCGCTCTGCGCGGCGCGCTCTCCGGGGCGCTGGCCATCCCCATGGCGGGGCGGGCCGAGTCACTGAACGTGGGCGTGGCCTGCGCCGTGGTCTGCTTCGAGGCGTTCCGCCAACGCCGGGGCGGTGGTGCCGCGCCACGTAGCATCTCGGAGGGCGGCGAAGCGCGACATGGTGACTGACGACAGGGAATTCGGCGACATGGCGACCGACAACGTGGATCTCGACATCGACGGCATCACCGCCGACGGCGCGCGGGCCATTGAGGGCGCGGCATCAAGCGAGGCCCTGCACCAGGTCGACACCGAGTTCCTGGGCAAGCGCTCCCCTCTGAACCGGGCCCACCGCGCCCTGGGCGGCCTCGATCCCGAGGCCCGCAAGGAAGCCGGCCGCCGTATCGGTGAGGCCCAGTCACAGCTCAAGGCGTTGCTGGCGGCACGCCGCGCCGAGCTGGCCGAGTCCGAGCGCGCCGAGGCGCTCCGCGCCGACCGCCTGGACCTGACCGAGGTCATCCCGGACCAGGTGCGCACGGCGCCGGTGCGGGGGCACCTGCATCCCGCCACCCAGGCCCGGGCCGAGCTCGAGGATGTCTTCGTGGGCATGGGGTTCACCGTGGCCGAGGGCCCTGAGGCGGAGACGGACTGGTACAACTTCGAGGCCCTGAACATCCCGCCGGCGCATCCGGCCCGTGGCATGTACGACACCATGTACCTCGACGTCGGGGAGCCCGAGACGGTCCTGCTGCGCACGCACACGTCGCCGGTGCAGATCCACCTGATGGAGGAGGCGGTGCGTGACGACTCCCTGCCGATCCACGCCGTCATGCCCGGAAAGTGCTTCCGGCTCGACACGCCCGACGCCAGCCATCTTCCCGTCTTCAATCAAATCGAGGGACTCGTGGTCGACCGGGACATCACCTTCGGCGACCTCGCCGGCACCATTCAGGTCTTCACGGAGGCCTACTTCGGCCCGGGCATGCGCTCACGCCTGCGTCCGGCCTACTTTCCCTTCACCGAGCCGTCGGCCGAGTACGAGATCACCTGCACCGTCTGCCTCGGCGAAGGGTGCCGGACCTGCTCGCACACCGGCTGGATCGAGCTCGGAGGCTGCGGCATGGTCGACCCCGCCGTCTTCGCCGCCGTGGGAATCGACGCCGACGTCTGGTCGGGCTTTGCCTTCGGATTCGGCATCGACCGGCTGGCGCAGATGCGTCACGCCATTCCCGACATGCGTTCCTTCCTGGAGAACGACATCCGCTTCCTCTCGCAGTTCTGACCTCGCCCCACAACGAGAAAGTCCCCCGTGCGCGCTCCGCTCAGCTGGCTCCGTGATTTCGCCCCGTTCCCCGACGACGTCGGGGTGCTGCGCGACGCGCTCGACGACCTGGGCCTCGTCGTCGAGGCCATCGAGCACGTGGGCGAGGGGCTGGGCGACGTGGTGGTCAGCCGGGTGCTCGAGATCCGCCCGATCGAGGGCGCGGACAAGATCCGACTCGCGATCGTCGATGGCGGCGGGGCGGAGCCGCTCGAGATCGTGTGCGGCGCCACCAACTTCGCGGTGGGTGACCGCGTGCCTCTGGCGCCGGTCGGGGCAATCCTGCCCGGCGGTTTCGAGATCGCGCCCGCGCAGCTGCGGGGCGTGACTGTCCAACGGGATGCTCTGCTCGGGCAAGGAGCTCGGGCTCTCCGACGACGGCGCCGGCCTGCTGATCCTGGGCGACGAGTCGCCGGGTGAGCCGGGGACGCCGATCATGGAGGCGCTCGGGCTGCGGGTCGACACCGTCTTCGACATTGCGGTCGAGGGCAACCGCCCCGATGCCTGGTGCATCTCGGGGATCGCCCGCGACCTGGCGGGCCGCCTGGAGCTGCCGTTCACGCTCCCCGAACCGCCCGCGCCGGCGGCGAGCGGCTGGCCGGTGGAGGAGGCTGCGAGTGCCTCGGTGGACTCGGCCGACCTCTGTCCCCGCCTCACGGTGTCCGTCCTGCGCGACGTCACCGTCGGACCGTCGCCGGGCTGGATCGCCCAGCGGCTGCTGCTGGCCGGGATGCGACCGATCAACAACGTCGTCGACGCGTCGAACTACGTCATGCTCGAGCTCGGCCAGCCCACCCACCCCTACGACCTGTCGCTCCTGCCCGGACGCGGGCTGACCGTCCGGCGAGCCCGGTCCGGCGAGACGGTCGAGACGCTCGACGGCGTGCAGCGCACGGTGGGGGAGCAAGGACGGAGCCTCGGCGACACGGGCGAGGACTGCCTGATCTGCGACGCCGAGGGCACACCGGTCGGCATCGGCGGGATCATGGGCGGCGCCTCGTCTGAGATCGCGGAGACGACGACCGAGGTCCTGCTCGAGGCGGCCTACTTCACCCCCATGGCGATCGCGCGCACGTCCAAGCGCCTTGGTCTCCGCACCGAGGCCTCGGCGCGCTTCGAGCGCGGCGTCGACCCGTGGGTGATCGAGCCGTCGGTGCGGCGTTTCTGCCAGCTGCTCGCGGAGAGCGTGCCCGAACTCGAGGTCGCCGACGGCATGCTCGACGTGCGCGCCGACGTGCCCGAGCCGTTCGTGGTCTCGGTGCCGATCGCCCGGGTGCACCGCCAGATCGGGGTCGCGCTCGGGCCGGCAGAGATCGCCCGCCTCATTGAGCCGATCGGCTTCACGGTGCTGGAGCGGGAGCGTGGACCGGACGACGGCGTGCTGACCGTCGAGGTGCCGACGAATCGCCCCGACGTCCGGGCCGAGCCCTACGGCGTCGATGACGTCATTGAGGAGATCGCCCGCACGTTCGGCTACTCCAACGTGCCGCGCCGGGTCCCGACGTGGCCGCAGCCGGGCCGGCTGACGGCGCTGCAGCGCTCCCGGCGTGAGGTCAAGGACGTGTTGCGGGGCCTGGGCGTGTCGGAAGGCTGGACCGACACCTTCGTGTCGGCGACCGCGCACGACGACGTGGACCTCACCGGACCGGCGGTACTGGTGGCCAACCCCCTCGACGCCGAGAAGCCGTTCCTCCGTCGCTCCCTGCTGCCCGGTCTCCTCGGCGCGCTGGCCTACAACGCCAGCCGGCGGCAGCCCGATGTGCGACTGTTCGAGGTCGGCGTCGTCTTCTCGCACCCCGGCGCGGGGTTGGCGCGTGTCGTCGAACGGAGCGGGGCCGGCGGCGCCGAGCGGGCCGAACTGCCGGGGGAGCGCGAGCTTCTCTCGGCCGTCTTCGCCAACGAGGAGGACGACGCTCGTTCGGCGGTGGCCGCCTGGTATGTCCTGGCGGACGCGCTCCGTTTGGACAGGGTGCGCCTGATCCCTCCCGGGTGACGGCACGCCGCCACTGCCGGGCTTGCACCCGACCCGTTCGGCGCATCTCATGGCTCGTGCCGGCAGCTTGGACGAGGTCACCGTCGGTGCAGTGGGGGAGATCGACCCCGCGGTCGCAGTACGATTCGACCTGACCCGCCCATCGGGCAGCGGCACGACGGCTCGGCGTATCGGCTGGCTCGAGGTCGACCTGGGCCTGCTCTTCGACGAGGAGCGGGTGCCCCGCCGCATCCCGGTGGGTGGTGCCGTCAGCCGGTTCCCGTCGTCGGACATCGACCTGGCCTTCGTGGTGGACGACCGGTACCCGGCCGACGTCGTGGCCGAGGTGCTGCGGGAGGCGGGCGACGAGCTGCTCGAATCCGTGCACCTCTTCGACGTGTACCGCGGTGCCGGGATCGACGAGGGGGCCCGCAGCCTGGCCTACCGGTTGCGCTTCTGCGCGCCCGACCGCACGCTGACCGACGAAGAGGTCGGCGCCCTGCGCACCCGTTGCATTCGAGGCGGCCGCCGCCGCGTTCGGAGCGGTTCTGCGCTGAGGGTGGCGTTCCGTCACCCCTCGTGACGGGGCGGGTGCCCGTGGCATGGTGGACCGATGGAGGTGTACCGGGTCGACCCCTTCGATGACGAGCTGCTGGCCGAGTGGAGCAACGTCCTGCGGGCCAGCGACGAGGACCTGTGGCCGGGCCAGACGGGGTTCACTCTCCCGGACATCCGTGCCTTCGCGCGGCACCACGGTACCTACCACCGCTTCGAGCTGGTCGCGGCGGGTGATCCGGATGGGCCGGTCCTCGGCGTCGGCCTGATGGAGCTCCCCCTGCGCGACAATCTCCACAGCGCGGAGCTGACCGTCGCCGTGCACCCGGCCCACCGGCGTCGTGGCGCCGGATCGGCCGTGGTGACACTGCTCGGTGAGCTGGCCGCCGCCGATGGCCGGCGCTCTCTGAACGCCATTGTGGACGTGCCCGTCGCGCTGGCGTCCGACCACGCCTCGCGGTACTTCGCCCCGAAAGTGGGGTTCGAGGCGAGGCTGCCCGGGAACAGGCGGCACCTGGCGGTCCCGGTCGATACCGTCCGTCTCGACGAGTTGCGAGGTGTCGTGGCGGGCGCCCGCGACGCCGCGTCCTACCGCACCTTTGCCTTCGTGACCCCCTGGCCCGACGAGTTCGTGGAGGACCACTGTGAGCTGAACCGCCGCATGTCGACCGACGAGCCGGCCGGCGACGCCGACAAGGAGGAGGAGGTCTGGGACGCCGAGCGCATCCGCCAGGACGACGACCTCCTCGTCGCCCGGGAGGTCTGGAAGCTGTGCGCCGTCGCGCAGCACATGCCTTCGGGCCACCTGGTCGCCTTCAGCGAGCTGCTGTTGGCCCACGACACGCCGGGCGAGGCCTGGCAGATGGCGACGCTCGTCCACCCGGACCACCGCGGCCACCGCCTGGGCCTGGCGGTCAAGATCGCCAATCTCGACTTCCTCGCCCAACAGGCGCCGGCGGTCCGCCTGGTCGTGACCGGGAACGCCCGGGACAACGCGCCGATGATCGCCGTCAACGACATGCTCGGCTTCGAAGTGGCCGGGGTGGGCATGTTCTGGCAGAAGAGCCTACCGGGGGCTTCTGACCAGCCTCTATACCGTTGATCTGGTCTTACTGTTATCGGGTGTTAGGTGTTTGACCCCGATTTAGGTGTGCGTAATGGCACGCTCGGGAGCTGACCGTCAGCATCTGGCCGGCAGTCTCGATGCTCACCCGCTCGATCTCGCCCAGCTGGTCGAGGGAGAGGAGCTGGGCGGCCAGGGCTCCCAGCCCGGTCTCGGGCTGGGACACCACGGTTGGCGTCGACGGCTTCGGGCCCCGGCCATTGTGGCGACGGTCCCGCTTCCGGGCACACGCTGACGAGCACGTGACCCGGCGATCCTCAGGCACCGGGCCGCCACACTCGGGGCACACCAGGGGCGTGGTCGGTGTGTCCACCGTCAGGGTGTGGCCGGTCCCGCTCCCGTTCGTGGACACCGACGAGCCCTCGCTCATACCACGGGCGGCGAGCAACTCGGAGCGGGTGAGGGTGTCGAAGTCCGGCTTCGTGTGGGTGCCCGGGTCAGAGCAGAGCGCTCGGCGTGTGGAGCAGGTTGTTGCAGCGGCCCGAGTCCCGGAGGCTCAGCTCCAAGTGGAACTCGGACAGGTCGTGACCGACCCGGTGCTTGGCCACTCGTCGGGATCGGTAAGCGCTCTCGGCGTTGGCGTGGACCTTCAGCCGTTGGCGCCTCGGTTTGGGCTGCATCCTGACCGGCCAGACGTTCTGCTCCATGACCATCACTCCCATAGTGATACCGGTGTAGTTCTGGGTCCACCATGGAATCCATGGCCCGCCGACGACCACCCGAGCAGTACCGGGGCCACCCACGTCCGTCCACTCCAGGGCGTGGAGGAAGTTGAGGCTGGTCGTGCTGGCCCGGGATCAGTACGTCTGTCGGCTGGAGTATCCGGGTTGTCAGGGCCGAGCCACCCACGTGGACCACGTCCTGCCGCTGCGCTTCGGTGGGACCAACGACCTGGCCAACCTGCGGGCATCGTGTGCTTCGTGCAACCTGCGACGAGGGGACGGGACCTGGGACGTCGGTGGTGAGATGGCGTCGGCCTGGTAGGGCGGTGAACCGAACGGGGTGGCGCCCAGCGGGGTTCTTTCACCCGCTTCGACCTCTGGCCACGGTCGTGGCCGATTTCTCCCCCTGGGGCTCCAGGGGTCGGCCGATCCGGCCAATTGTCACCGGAAACCCCTGGTCGGGGACCGATTCCCTCGCTGACGATCCGGAGATGAGTATCCACCCGTCAGGAGGTGCCCTGCTATCGCTTGGCCTTCGAGGTGTTGTCAGGCCCGATCGGAGAGAGTGGCTGGCCACCGACGGGGTGACCGGGTTGTCGCCGTCAAAGAACGCGCTCCCGTGTCTCCGCACAGTCCCGTGTCCCCAGGGTCGTTCCCCGTCCTCGCCTCGTCTCACCGAGGTCGGGCGTCTCAGTCCCGGTGTACTCGGCGACTCTGGTACGCCGCTGTCGATGAACATCTGGGGACACCCCGGTCTGTTAGGGCGAGGCAAGACCGAAACCGGTCCAAGCCCAGCGACGGGGCGACCGTTGGGTTCGGTGCCGAAAGGTCGTGTTCGCTGTCCACGAAGACCTCTTCCTGTTAGCCAGACGCTGAAGCGCTCATGTCGTGGCGACGGATGCCTCAGGTTGGATCGGCTCGCGCAGCTCGACGGGATTGCCCGAGGGATCCTCCACCATGATCTGCTTCCCACCGACGCCGGTCACGATCTCGTTGCGAAAATGCACTCCCTTCTTTCGCAGCGCGTCAACAGTCTCGTCAAGGTCGGAGACTTCGAGGATGAAGCGATTCCAGCCACCAGGTTCCTGCCTGGTGCCGTCGGGCATTGGGCGCGAACCGCCGCCTCGGTGATCAGGACCGATCGGCGAGACGAGGACCAAACGCAGTTCGCCACGGGACAACATGGCAAAGACTGGATCGGGATGCATGTCCTCGTGGAAACCGAGATGCTCGCAGTAGAAGGGAATGGCCGCGTCGACGTCGTTGACGATGTAGCGGACGCTGACAGTACTCATGGATGCGTCTCCTTTGCTGGGTTGGCTGTTATCTCGCTGGATCTCGGGGGCGCTCGTGGTAGCCGGCGATCGGCTCAAACAGCTCGACGAGGTTGCCCGAGGGATCCTCGAGCAGCACCTGGCGAACTCCGACACCCGTGACGATGTCGGTCCGGAAGTGGACAGCGTCTTCGCTGAGCGAGTTGACGACGCCGGCAAGGTCGTCGACCTGCAGGGCGATCCGATTCCACCCTCCGGGCTCGGGCAGCGTGCCATCCGGCAAGGCATGGGCGCCCCCTGGAACGCTGAGCAAAAGGCGAAGGTCGCCCCGGTACAACATGGCGAACATCGGGGACGGGCGTAGTTCGACTTCGAAGTCGAGAAGCCTGCAGTAGAAGGCGACCGCCGTGTCAAGGTCGTCGACGAAGTACCGCACCGTTGGGGTTGCGCTCGGGAAGGCAATGTGCTGTTCACTCGTCTCCATTCGCCGCAGGAGTGCATCGGCGAACTCGGGTCGCGGGTCAATCGGCACGATCGGAAGATATAGGCCCTCGAGAGGATCAAGCGTCATGGTTCTCCTCCTCTCGATAGATGCGACGCAGCGTGGCGCGGGCGCGGACCAGCAAGGTCTCGGTGGCGCGCACGCTGCGATCCAGATGCTCGGCCACTTCTCGAACTTGGAGTCCGTCGAGATAGCGCAAGGTCAACGCCGCCCGCTGGTGGGCCGACAGACGAGCCAAGGACGCATGGACTACAGCGCTGTCAAGATGTTCGTCCCACGGGTCGTCGAGGCCGTCGGTCATCTGCTCGGCGACCGACAGGTTGCGCTGCTCCCGCGCGACCCGTCGCCAATGATCGACCAGCTTGTGCCGCGCCACCCCCACGAGCCAGGCCACGCTCACCTCAGCCCCACTTCCCTGCCGGCTGGCCTTCACCGCAGCCAGGAACGTCTCGGCCGTCAGATCTTCAGCGACGACCGCACTGCCGCAGCGCGGCAAGAGGTAGCCATAGACCTGGGGCAACGCTCGTGGGTAGATCGCGATGACCGGATCGACTTCGAAGGGCTGTTCTAGGGTGCCCACACCACATCATCGTTCGTCGAGTGCCAATTCCGAACATGGTCACACGAAATCTTTGGCTCCTCGTGCTCCGTCAGGTCAAGCGGACGCCCCGACACGGCAGCGGCGGGCAGCGCAATTCATCGCTGCCTCTGCGAACTGTCCCCAAAAGTTCATGCCTGTCGGCCCTCGGGCTATCCCCAAGTGCCAGTAGTGGGCTGCTAGCCGGCCGCAAGCACCCGAACCTGAACAGTGCTCCCGCTCCGGGAACTGGGGCAACCCCCCCCGCAGTTCCCACGATCCATGACGTCGCTACATTGCAATCATGGCCGAGTACCCCACACTCTTCGAATGGGCCGGTGGCCGTGGCGCCTTTGACCGGATGATCAACGCTTTCTATGACCGAGTAGAGAAGGACGACCTACTCTCGCCGTTCTTTCCGGGCGGCGTGCACGAGGAGCATCGTCGCAATGTCGCGACGTGGTGGTGCGAGGTGTTTGGGGGGCCAGCCGAGTACACGAGGGAACTTGGCGGATACGAGCGAATGGTTCACAAGCATCTGCAGCTCGGCATTACCAAGGACCAGCGGTTCAGGTTTGCCTCGCTGATGAGCCTGGCCGCTGACGATGCCGAGATGCCAGATGATCCAGAGTTTCGATCTGCTCTTGTCGCCTACCTCGAATGGGGCACCCGTCTGGCGTGTGGTAACTCACAAGCGGATGCCGAGGTCGTCGAGCAAGCTCCGGTGCCTCGGTGGGGTTGGGGAGAGGCTCCGCCCGATCAACCCTGACGCCCTGACGGCTCACCGGACAGCGTTCCGGGGCAATCCGTCCTCGACTTATGTCGGTGGTCGACACACGACGACGGGACGACTCCCTCCTCTAACCGGAAGGAGCCGCCCCGTTCGTCCCTAGAGCCAGGTCAAGCTCAGACGAGCTGGACTCAGCCGGTACATCCAGCGATGGTGCCCGTCGGCTCGCAGTTGTCCGGGTTGTTCCCGCTGACCGACGTCGAGGCCAGCGTCACGGTTCCGCCGGAGTTGAATATGCCTCCACCACGAGCTGCCGTGTTGCCGCTCACCTGGCTGTGATTCAGCGTGATCGGACCCCCGACCAACGGCATCGGTCCTCCAAGAGGCACACCGTTGGCGATGCCCCCGCCAAAGCCACCGGCTCGGTTGTTGTTCACATCGCTGTTATTGAGGGTGAGGATGCCGGTGTTCGCTGCACCTGGGGGGCCTTGGGCGTTGATGATTCCCCCGCCCGACGCGAACGGTCCGCTGCCCGCAGCGGTGTTGCCGTTCACTTCAGACTTGTTGAGGGTCAGCGACCCGTGGTTCACGATGCCTGCACCGCTCGTGTGGCTGGCCGTGTTGTTGTCGATGTTGCTGCTGTTGATGACGGCGTTGCCCCCGTTTGCGATGCCGCCTGCGGCAATGGGCGGTCCGCTTCCTGGGCCCGACGGGGCGGGAGCAGTCGCCGTGTTCCCGTCTACCTCGCTCTTGTTCAAAACGAGTTGGCCAGTACCTGGAGGCACGCCGCCGTTGCCGTTGCCGCTGGAGATGCCGCCCCCGTTCAAGGAGGTGTTGGTGTCAACCTGGCTGGAGTTGAGGGTGACTGTGCCCAAGAGGTTCTGGATGCCACCGCCTCCGGCGTTGGGGGCGGTGTTGCCGTCGACCTGGCTGTTGTTCAGGGTCAGGAAGCTGGTGGTGCCGGAGAAGTTCATGTAGTCACCGTTGGCGATGCCACCTCCGACGAAGCCCTGCGCGGTGTTGTTGTTCACCGCGCTGTTGTTAATGGTCGCGGTACCGAGGATGTTCACGATCCCGCCACCGCCTACTCCATTGTCAAAGGCGGAGAGGGTTTGGCTGTTGCCGGTCACGGCGCTGTTGTTCAGCGTGAGCCTCGCCACGCTGGAAGGGTCAAAGGTGGCGCTGGCGATCCCACCGCCGGCTTGCACGGCGGTGTTACCGCTGACCTGGCTGTGATTCAAGGTGACCGTGCCGCCAAGGTTGGCGATTGCACCACCGAAGTCAGGGGAGAATCCGCCCGTCAGGGTGACGTTCTGAAGCGAGAGGTTTCCGCCTGGGCCGTCGACTTCAAAGATCCTGACTGCGCCCGACCCGCTGATCGTGGCACCGTTGCCGTTCACAGCGACGCTGGTCACGATCACCGGCAGGCCATTCTCCCCGTTGTCGGGGGTCGTGAGAGCGTAGGTGCATCCCGCTGCGAGGTTGACCGCGCCACCGCTAGCGTTGGCCGCTTTAACTGCGGCGATCAGTCCCGTCGCGCCGCTTGAACATGGCACCACCGAGGACGGTGGTGCGGCATTGGCCGCCACGGCTGGGGCGATGGTGAGGCCCAGAAGTACAGCTCCGGTCCCCATCGCCATCCGTAACAGCGAGGTCGTTCTCATGGGTTACCCCCTTGTGGTTATCCCTGGGTGTACCCCCTCCGCCGTTACGCCCGGGGTGGAGACCGCCTTGGTTGCTCCGCTCCCATGCTTGCAGACACTGTTCGCCCATGCATGGGCGATTGCAGTAGACGACTGAACAGGTCAAACGCGGCTGCAGTGGATGCACACTAGGACCCGAACAAACATTGGCTACGTATCAAACAAGCGCGCCGGTCATTACGGCGACGACGCCCAGAAGCGCTGCGGCAAGCAGTGCTGGAACGACTGCTCGCCGAAACCCGAGAAGCCAGACCGCCGCGAGCCCCAGAATGCCAAGCTGCCACAGGTGGGCGAGCTCGCGACCAAGTGGTATGGCGGATCCTGCGATGGCGCCGATCACCGCTGCACCTGCTCCTGAGAGGAAGGCCTGGATACGTGTGTCGGCTCGTAAGCGGTCGAAGTGGGAGGCACCGGCGATGATAAAGCAGAAAGACGGGGTGAAGGCGATGAAGGCGGCTAGCAGACCACCGCCGACCCCATCGGCGGCGTAACCCACGACCGCCACCGTTTGGACGACGGGACCCGGCGTTACCTGGCCGAGCGCCACGGCGTTCAGGAACTGAGTGCCGGTCATCCAGTGGTACGTGATCACAGCATCGTGCTGCATCAGGGGGATGATCACGAAACCCCCGCCATAGGACAGCGCTCCGACCTTGAATGCCACCCAGCAAAGCGCCGCCAATCCGCCGACAACCGGCATAGTCGCCGTTGGCAACAAGAAGAGACCAGCCGTCCCCGACTTGTGCGTGAATCCGCCCTGGGCGGCGATCTCGATGAGGCCACAGCCGAGCAGGACCAGGACCAGGTATGGACCAATCGTGGCCGCCGAGGCCCCTCCAGCCAGGAAGTAGCAGAGCCAGCGGACCTTCAGCGCACGCGCACTTCCTGTCCTTCGCCAACTGGAGGGTATGAGACCGAGGGCTGCGTTCAGGGCCACCGCAGGGACGGCAGCGCCCGCTCCAGCCGCAGCTCCAAGAACCCACAGTGGAGGATGAGCGGCCAAGAAAAGTGCCGAGAGGGCCAAGATGATCACCAGCCCCGGGACGATGAAACAGATGCCACCAATGAGTGCGCCCAAGCCTCCGCGGAGCCGCCAGGCACAGAAGATGGCGAGCTGTGTTGAGGCAGGACCAGGCAGCAAGTTGGTCGCCGAAATGCCGTCCTCGAACTCGTGTGCGGTCAACCATCGACGTTCATCGACACAGATTCTGCGCAACAACGCGATGTGAGCGGGTGGGCCTCCGAAGCCGATGAACCCAATGCGACCCCACTCGCGCACGATGGTGGAGAGCGGGACACTCTGTTCAACGGACTCGGTCATGGTCGCCGTTCGTATAGTCGGAATCGAACCGTACGAGCAACGGGACAGCAGCCGAAGCCTCGCTGCAAATAATCGTTCTCGTCCGCTCAGCCCAATGTGTCCCGGAATCTGCGTAACGTCAACCCAACGCTTGCCTCACTCGTGCCGAAGTCTCCTGCCAGCCGCGCGTACGGGAGCATCCTCGGGTTTAGCGGTCGATTGCCGAGCGGAGCTGGGCCAGGCGCTCACGGTTGATCGAGTACCAGACCCATTTGCCCCGACGCTCACCCTGGACAAGACCCGCTTCGCTCAAGACTCTTAGATGGTGTGACACCGTGGGTTGGCTTTTGCCCAGAGGTTCGACGAAGTCGCAAACACAGACTTCTCCCTCGGACGAGGCGGCCAAAATGCTGAGCACCCGCAGCCGGACCGGGTCTGCCAGCGCGCTGAACCCGCTCGCCAACTCAAAGGCGTCATTGGCTTCAAGCGGCGCGTTGAGCACCGATGCGCAGCACTCGCCCTGACGTACCTTCGTCGCTCCAGCCTGCTTACCCACTGGTCTGCCTCCTATTGACATACATCAATGTATCGTCCATACTCGATGCATCGACCAACTTCGATACTACAGGAGGTCACCATGTCGAGGGTTCAGCTCGCACTCAACGTCAGCGACATCGACGAAGCCGTCGAGTTCTACTCCAAGCTTTTCGGGTCCGAGCCGGCCAAGCGCCAGCCGGGCTACGCCAACTTCGCCATCGCAGACCCACCGCTGAAGTTGGTGCTGATGGAGGATCCAACTGCTCGGGGACATGGGACGATCGGCGCTCTCAGCCATCTCGGCGTCGAAGTGGAGACGCCTGACGAGGTGACAGCAGCAACGGGCCGCCTGAGCAACACCGGGATCGAGACCGAGGTCCAAGAGCAGACGACCTGCTGCTACGCCGTCCAGGACAAGGTCTGGGTGAACGACCCCGACGGCGCTCCGTGGGAGGTCTATGCAGTCCTTGCCGATGCCCCAGCCGAGACCGGCATCGCGGGAGACGGAACGTGCTGCGTTCCCGAGGGAGTTGGCGCTGAGCCGGTGAGCGTGGGGGCCACGCAGACCAGCTCATCTTGCTGCTGAGCGAGGCGGGTCGACGGGGGAACGAGCCGTGAGGGACACCGTCTTGTGGCGGCGCCTGCTCGCAGAGTTCTTGGGGAGCGCCTTCCTGGCGGCCATCGTCATCGGTTCGGGCATCGCTGCGCAAAACCTCTCCCCGGGCGACGTCGGCCTCCAGCTCTTCGAGAACGCAGCAGCGACGGCGGCGGGCCTCTTCGCCATCATCTTGATGTTCGGGCCGATCTCGGGCGGTCACTTCAACCCGATCGTCTCTTTCGTCGACGCAGGCTTCGGGGGTCTCAAGTGGAAGGACGCTGCCGCCTACCTCCCGTTCCAGACCCTCGGGTGCATCTGCGGAGCGATCCTCGCCAATGCGATGTTCTCCGAGGCCGCGATCTCCATCTCCACCAAGCACCGGGCGTCCGGCCCACATTGGCTTTCAGAGGTCGTCGCTACGGTCGGTTTGATGCTTGTGATTTTCGCCTTGGCGCGCTCCGGACGATCCCACCTCGCCCCGGCCGCCGTCGGCGCCTACATCGGCGCGGCCTACTTCTTCACCAGCTCGACCAGCTTCGCCAACCCTGCGATCACCGTGGGGCGCATGTTCTCGAACACCTTTGCTGGCATCGCTCCTTCATCGGCCCCGAGCTTCATCTCCGCCCAGATCGTCGGCGGCGTCCTGGCCTTCGGCTTGATCAAGGGCTTGTACCCGGGCATCACCAAAGGCGAGGCGGCCGATGTCATCGAGCCCCACCTGCGCGGTGAGGACGACCTCGAGATCCGCTGATCTCGACGCATCGAAAGGACCACAATGCACCTTGTAGCGATCGGAGGCAGTGACGCCGGCATCAGCGCCGCGCTCAGAGCACGCGAGCTCGATCCGACCACCGAGGTCACCGTGGTCGTGGCCGACGCCTACCCGAACTTCTCCATCTGCGGATTCCTTACTACGTGTCTGGTGAGGTCACCCACTGGCGCAACCTGGCGCATCGCACGCTCGACGACCTCAAGGCGACCGGGATGCAGGTCCGTCTCAACACCACTGCCACCAAGATCGACTCCGCAGGCCGCCGCCTGCACGTGGTCGACGAGACGGGCGTCGAGGACCAGATCGCCTATGACCGGCTCGTGGTCGGGACAGGCGCCATCTCGGCCCGGCCGCCCATTGACGGCCTCGTCGGTTCTGGCGCCCTTGGCCCAGCCGACGGCGTGCACCTGCTCCACTCGATGGGCGACACCTTTGATCTGTTGCGCACGCTCGACGAGGACCGGCCGACCAGTGCGGTGATCGTGGGTGCGGGCTACATCGGGCTCGAAATGGCGGAGGGTCTGACGGCCCGAGGGCTGTCCGTCACCCAGTTCGAGCAGCTCCCCGAGGTCCTCCCAACTGTAGATCCCAGCCTTGGAGCCCTGGTCAATGCAGAGCTGAGAACTCACGGCGTCGACGTCAGGACGAACACGACGGTCAAGCGCATCGCTCGGTCCCCGAAGGGATCATCTGGCCGTTTCCAGATTGACGCCGTCGAGTCGTCCGGTGGCGAGTTGACCGCCTTTGCCGACCTGGTGCTCGTCGTCGTCGGCGTGCGCCCCGACACCGCTTTGGCCGCAGAAGCCGGGGCCACCCTCGGCATCGGCGGGGCCATCAGCGTTGACCGGGGCATGCGCACCAACCTCGAGCGCGTCTTCGCCGCCGGTGACTGCGTCGTCACCCATCACCGCTTGATGGGCCTCACCTACCTCCCGCTCGGAACCACCGCCCACAAACAGGGCCGCGTTGCCGGCGCCAACGCTGTCGGTGCCCTCGCCGAGTTCGCCGGCAGCCTCGGGACCCAGGTCGTCAAGGTCTTCGACATGGTGGCGTCACGCACCGGGCTGCGTGATCACGAAGCGACTGCCGCCGGCTTCGATCCCCTGACAGTCGAGTTCGAGGCGGACGACCACAAGGCGTACTACCCGGGCAGCCACCGTATTCGCATGCGCTACACCGGCGACCGCCGGACCGGCCGACTCCTCGGCCTCCAACTCTTCGGGCACAGGAGCGCGGAAGTGGCCAAGCGGATCGACATCGCGGCCGCTGCCATCTTCAACGAGATGACCGTCGATGCCATGAGCCAGCTCGACCTCTCCTACACCCCGCCCCTCGGCAGTCCATGGGACGCCGTGCAGATGGGGGCCCAGGCCTGGGTACGAGAGCACGCATCGAGCGATGATTGAGAACGCCGTCACCGCTGACCGATCTGCAGCCCTAATGGGGAGAACGCAGTAACGAAAGGCGAGGAACATGCCTGACAACGAGCTCATGACACCCGAGCAGAGGGTGCAGCTGAATCACGTGGTCAAGCAGCTCCACACCAAGTTCCACGGCATCTTCAACTTCGAGTCCGTCGAGGCCTTCGTGTTCGAGAGCTACGACGACATCGCCAAGAGGGCCACGGTCACGAGGTGGCTGGTGGTCACCGCAGAGAAATACGCCCTCCAACGGCTCGAGGCCCTGGCCCACTCCCGCGACCACTCTGCCAAGAGCGTGCCGGCTGTGCTCTTCCTCTGCGTGCACAACGCCGGGCGCTCCCAGATGGCGCTCGGCTGGTTCAACCACCTCGCCGCCGGCCGTGCCATCGCCTGGTCCGGTGGTTCGGAGCCCGGATCTGAGCTCAACCCCGACGTGGTCAAGGCCATGACCGAGGTTGGGATCGACATCTCCCAAGAGTTCCCCAAGCCCTGGACCGACGAGTTCTTGGGGGCGGCCGACGTCGTGGTGACCATGGGATGTGGCGACTCCTGCCCGCTGGTCCCTGGCAAGCGCTACGAAGACTGGGACCTCGAAGATCCGACCGACAAGGCACTCGAGGAGATCAGGCCTATTCGAGAAGCGGTCAGGAACCGTGTCGAGTCGCTCCTCACTGAGATCCTTCCGACGCCTCGATCATGATGGTCGGCCATGTCGGGCACCGAGATCAGGGCGATGCGTGCGTCGGACTGGCCGACGGTACGGGCCATCTACGCCGCTGGGATAGCGAGCGGAAACGCCACCCTCGGGACCGACGCTCCCGAGTGGACGTCTTCGACGATGGGCATGTTGTAGACCTTCGCCTCGTCGCAGTAGATGACGACGAGGTCATCGGCTGGGCTGCGGCGAGTCCCGTCTCGGACCGTTGCGCTTACTCGGGAGTGGTGGAGAACAGCATTTACGTTGATCCCGACCACCAGGGCCGTGGTGTGGGACGACTCCTTCTCAGCGCATTGATTGCGGCGTCAGAGGCAGCGGGAACTGGACCATCCAGACAGGCATCGTCCCGGAGAATGCGGCGAGCCTTGCGCTCCACGGAGCCTGTGGCTTCCGGGTCGTCGGGCGTAGAGAACGACTAGGTCAACTCGATGTCGATGGCGGGACGTCATATTGCTGGAGCGCCGGAGCAACTAGCTACGAAGGGACTTGCTCGAACGCCAATTGCTCGACGTCATCGATCCGAGGTCGAGGGCGCTGATCGCTGTCGGCGCCGGGATCGGACTCCGTCAGGTAGAAGCGTTCGCCTTGACGCAAGGTGCTGTCGACTTTCTGGTGAGGAAGGTCTTCGTGCGGGCCCAGCTACGGAAGACCGGCCGAGGTGCTGTGGTCCTTGAAGACACGGTGAAGACCAGCCTCGCCCACGCGGTGCCCCTGTCCGAGGTCGTCGCCGACGAGCTGGCGGCGCACATGGCCCACCACGACATGGGCAGCCCTGACGGGCTGCTCTTCACGTCAGCCACCGGGCTGCGGCTCCGGGCCGACAGGTGGAACGGCTTCACCTGGCGTCCAGCGGCCACCGTCGTCGGCCGACGCCGGTTACCACTCGCGGCGCCACTTCTGTGCGACCAGCCTGCTGCATCAGGGGCTGTCGGTGGCCGCCGTGGCAAAGGTGCTCGGGAACTCACCATCGACGACACTCCGCTATGACGCCCACTACGTGGCGGACGATGGCGACGTCGTCCGGGGCGTCCTCGACGGCCTGTTGTCATCACCCGATCACGCAGCGAACGAAAGCCACCTCGGAGGGGCGTCGTGGCATGGAAGTGGCACGGAATGGTCCCTCTGGGACCGTTCGCCCTGGTGGATAGGTTGTAGGGGCATGTTCTGGCAGAAGAGCCTGCGCGCGACGTGACCGACGCCGCCGCGATCGACGTCAGCGCGATCGACCCCTCCGACGGCCGCTCGTTCGACGAGTGGTTCGCCGTGCTGCACGTCACGGACCTGGAGCGCCGACCCCAGGGTCCGGGATGGCTCCGGGCCGAGCGCCTGGGCCTGGCACTCGACCACGACGGGCCGGAGGAGCACCGCTGTCTCGTCGCGCGGCAGGCCGGCCACGTCGTCGGCATCGCCGACCTCGAGATGTTCCGCCGGGAGAACACGCACGTCGCCCGCGCCGACGTGCGTGTCCTGCCGGAGCACCGCCGGAGAGGCGTGGGCCGGGCCCTGGTCGAGGGGGCGGAGCAGATGGCCCGAGCGGCGGGACGCCTCGAGCTCGGTGGCATGGACGAGACCCCGACCCGGCCCGACTACGTGGATTCGGCCGGTCCGTTCGCTCGTGCCCTGGGGTTCACCGTCGCGTTGCGCATGGTCAGGCGGGGGCTGAGCCTGCCGCTCGATCCGGCGCACGCCGACGCCCTTCGTCATCACCCCAAGGCCTCGCCCGCCGGCTACTCGCTGCTGACGTTCGCCGACCGGTGGCCCGACGCGTTCCTGGCCGATCGGTGCGAGCTCGGGCGCCGCATGTCGACCGACGTCCCGGTCGGGGAGCAGGAGCTCGACGAGGAGGTGTGGGACGAGGCTCGGGTGCGGGCGATCGAGGCGGCGATGGCGGCACAAGACCGGGCGAAGGTGACGACCGCGGCGCGCCATGACGCGTCGGGCCACCTCGTCGGGTTCACCGAGGTCGTCGTCCCTCTTGGCGCGCCCGAATCGTCGTGGCAGCACGACACCCTCGTCATGCGCGAGCACCGGGGGCACGGGTTGGGGCTCGCGATGAAGGTGGCCAACCTGTGGGCGGTGATGGAGCGGCACCCCGGCGTGCGCACCATCAGCACCTGGAACGCCGACGAGAACGCACCGATGATCGCCGTCAACGAGGAGATGGGCTTTGCGGTGGAGGCGCACTCCGCCTACTGGTTGCGGGACATCGCCGGCTGAACCCGGGCGACTTCGAGCGACCGCGTCGGTGGGCGGGGCGGGCCAAGGGCTTTGCCTGGCGCCGTGACGCATGAATATGCAGATATATGTATACTCATGCGATGAAGGCTGGGATCATCGGGGCGTCGGGCTATACCGGGGCGGAGCTGCTGCGCCTCTTGGCGGGGCACCCCGAGTTCGAGGTGGCGGTGGCCACGGCGCACTCCCATGCCGGCGAGGCGGTCGGCCGACACTCGCCGTCACTGGCTGCGGCCTATCCCGGGTCTGGTCTACGAGGAGAATGATCCGGCCCGTCTCGACGGGCTCGACCTGGTGTTCTGCGGCCTGCCCCACGGCGAATCCCAGCTGATCGTCCCCGAGCTGCGGACGCGGGTGGGCCTGGTGGTGGACCTGGCCGCCGACTTCCGCCTCGGGGACCCCGCCCTCTACCCGCGCTGGTACGGCGAGGAGCACCGCGCCCCCGGGCTGCTGGCCGAGTCCGTCTACGGGTTGCCCGAGCTGTTCCGGGAGGGCCTGGCCGGGGCGACGTTGGTGGCGGCGGCCGGTTGCTACCCGACCGCGGCCGGATTGGCGTTGGCCCCGCTGGTCCGCCACGGCCTGGTGGAGCCCACCGGCATCGTCGTGGACGCGGCGTCGGGCGTCTCAGGGGCCGGACGCGGGCTGAAGGACTCCCTGCACTTCGGGTCGGTCGACGAGGACTTCACCGCCTACGGGCTGCTGACGCACCGGCACACGCCCGAGATGGAGCAGATCCTCGGCGCCGAGGTGCTCTTCACGCCGCATCTCGCGCCGATGGTGCGCGGCATCCTCGCGACCTGTTACGCCCGGCCCGCCGCCGACACCGCGCTGTCCACCGACTCCGTCCTGGCCGCGCTGCACGAGGCCTACGACGCCGAGCCGTTCGTCGTCGTGACCGACGACCCGCCCTCCACCAAGGCCACGGCGGGCTCCAACGCCGCCCACGTCACGGCACGGGTCGATCCCCGGACCGGCTGGGTCGTGTCCCTGTGCGCGCTCGACAACCTCGTCAAGGGCGCATCGGGCCAGGCGATCCAGTGCGCCAACGCCGCACTCGGGCTGCCCGAGACCACCGGGTTGCCGCTGGCCGGGGTCTACCCGTGAGCGTCAACGCACCGGAGGGCTTCGTGGCCGTGGGGGGCTCGGCCGGCATCAAGGCCGGCAAGGCCCACGACGTCGCCGTGGTGGCCACCGCCGACGGGCGGGCCGTGCCGGCCGCGGGTGTCTTCACGTCCAATCTGGCTGCCGCCGCCCCGGTCCAGGTGAGTCGGACCCACCTCGCCGCTACCGGCGGCAAGGCTGCGGGCGTGATCCTGACGTCGGGCAACGCCAACGCCGCCACCGGCGTCCCAGGGCGGGAGGCGGCCGAACGACTGTGCACCGCTGTCGCCGGCGACATCGGTGCGACCACCGAGGAGATCCTGATCTGCCAGACGGGCCTCATCGGCATTCCGTTCCCCATCGACGCCGTCATGCCGGAGATCGAGCCGATCGTGATGGCGCGGACCGGCCGGCCCGAGTCGGCGGCCGAGGCGGCCAAGGCCATCATGACGACGGACACCGTGCCCAAGGAGGTCGTCGTCGCCGGTGACGGCTTCACCGTGGGCGGGCATGGCCAAGGGCGCCGCCATGCTGGCGCCGAACATGGCCACCATGCTCGCCCTCTGTACGACCGACGCCCTCGTCGACCCTGCCACGCTGCAGACCGCGCTCCGGGAGGCCGTGGCCGCGTCGTTCAACACCATCACAGTGGACGGCTGCACCTCCACCAACGACACCGTGCTCGTGTTGGCCAACGGGCTCGGCGCCAGCCCGTCTCCGTCAGCCCTCACCTCCGCCCTGTACGAGGCCTGCCGGTCTCTGGCCGAGCAGATGGTGGACGACGCGGAAGGGGCGACCAAGGTCGCGCACGTGCACGTGAGGGGTGCGGTGAGCGACGAGGCCGCCCACATCGCGGCCCGCAAGGTGGCGGACTCCATGCTCGTGCAGTGCTCCCTCTACGGCGAAGACCCGTACTGGGGGCGCATCATCTCCGAGCTCGGATCGGCGGGGACACCATTCGACATCGACCGGGTCTTGTTCGCCTACGGCAGCACCGTGGTGTGCGCCGGTGGTGTGGGCGTGCCACATGACGCCGCGGCGGTCGCCGCCCACATGGCGGGCCGGCACATCGTGCTCGAGTGCGACCTCGGGCTCGGCCCGGGCGAGTCGGTGGTCCTCGGGACCGACCTCGGCTACGGCTACATCGACGAGAACAGGACGACGTCGTGACCGCGCACCAGGCACCTCCGGTGCCGCCCAAGGTCACCCGGGCCCAGAAGGCCGCCGCGGCGAAGACGGCCTCCGTGCTGGTCGAGGCGTTGCCCTACATCCGTCGGTTCTTCGGGAAGATCGTGGTCGTCAAGTACGGCGGCAACGCGCTGCACGCGGCGGACGGGGACGACGGACCGGGCGACCCGGGCGACGCGGCCGCACCTGGTGACGCGCTGGCCTCGTTCGCCGAGGACGTGGTCCTCATGCGGGCGGTGGGCATGCTCCCCGTCGTCGTGCACGGTGGCGGGCCGCAGATCGGCGAGCTGATGACGCGGCTCGGCAAGGAGACCGAGTTCCGCGACGGGCTCCGGGTCACCGACGCCGACACCCTGGACATCGCCCGCATGGTGCTGGTCGGACAAGGTGAACCGCGACATCGTCTCGGCCATCAACGTGCACGGCCCGCTCGCCGTCGGCCTGTCCGGCGAGGACGCCAACCTCATCACGGCCGCGCCGCATCACGCCGACCTCGGTTTCGTCGGCAACGTGTCCGTCGTCGATCCCACCATGCTCGAACGCCTGGTCGCGGAAGGCCTGATCCCCGTGGTGGCCACCATCGGCGCCGACGAGTCCGGACAGGCGTACAACATCAACGCCGACACGGTGGCCGGCGCGCTGGCCGAGGCGCTGCACGCCGAGAAGCTGATCTTCCTGACCGACATCGAGGGGCTGCGGGTGGTGGCCGACGACCCGACCACGGTGATCCACCAGGCCTCGCTCGAGGTGATCGAGCGAGATCATCCGCAGCGGCGGGAGTGCGGGGCGGCATGATGCCAAAGGTCGAGGCCTGCGCGAGCGCCGTGCGTGCCGAGGTCGGCCGGGCGCACATCCTGGACGGGCGCGTGCCGCACGCGTTGCTGCTCGAGCTCTTCACCGACGCGGGGGTGGGGACGATGGTGCTGCCGTGACGGGGCACGCGACGCGCTCGCTCATGCGGACCTATGCCGAGCCGCCGGCCACCTTCGTCCGGGGTCAGGGCACCGTCCTCTTCGACGCCGACGGCAGGGAGTACCTCGACTTCATCACCGGCCTGGCCGTGGTGTCGCTCGGCCACGCCCACCCGGCGGTCGCCGACGCGGTGGCCGAGCAGGCGCGGACGCTCAGCCACGTCTCGAACCTCTACGGCAACACGCTGGCTCCGGAAGTGGCCCGCACCATCGACCGGCTGATCAACGGTGGCACCGGCCAAGCGGGCGGCCAGGTCTTCTTCGCCAATTCGGGGGCGGAGGCCAACGAGTGCGCACTCAAGCTGGCCCGGCGCTGGGGTGGGGGAGGCCGCCATGTCGTGATCAGCGCCGACAACGCCTTCCATGGCCGCACGCTGGCCACGCTCACCGCCACCGGGCAGCCCGAGAAGCAGGCACCGTTTCTCCCGCTCCCGGAGGGGTTCGTCCACGTGCCCTATGACGACGTCGCCGCGCTCGACGAAGGCGCTCGACGCCGACACGGTCGCCGCGGTGCTGCTGGAGCCGCTCCAGGGCGAGGGCGGGGTGATGGTCCCGAGCTCGGACTACCTCGGCGCGGTGCGCGCGCTGTGCAGCGAGCGCAACGCGCTGCTCATGCTCGACGAGGTGCAGACCGGCCTCGGCCGCACCGGGCACTGGTTCGCCTTCCAGTCCCAGGGGCTCGAGCCAGATGTCGTGACGATGGCCAAGGCGCTCGGCAACGGCATGCCCGTCGGCGCCTGCTGGGCCCGGGCCGAGGTGGCGGCCGCCTTCGGGCCGGGCGATCACGGGTCGACCTTCGGGGGCCAACCGCTCGCCCTGGCCGCCGTCAAGGCGACGCTCGCCGTCATGGAGTCCGAGGACGTCTGCCGACGCGCCCAGGAGGGTGGCGCGCGCCTGGCCGCCGGGCTGGCGACGCTCCCCGGTGTCGTCTCGGTCCGCGGCGCCGGCCTCCTTCTCGCAGCGCAGCTCGAGACGCCGGTGGCCAAGGAGGCGGCGGCCTGGGCCCTCGACCACGGTCTGTTGGTCAACCCGGTGCAGCCCGACGCCGTCCGTGTGGCCCCGCCGCTCCTCGTGCGCGACGACGAGATCGACACCGCGCTGCGCGTCCTCGGCGAGGCGCTGGCCGCGGCACGCGGCGGGACCGCCGGGACGCGGTAGGGGAGCGAGGACGGGGACCGGCACATGCGCAACTTCTTCGACATCGACGATCTCGACCCGGACGAATGGGAGCGGATGCTCGCGCTCGCCCTCGAGCCACCAGCCCACGCGCCGCTGGCCGGCCAGGGGGTGGCGCTCCTCTTCCAGAAGCCATCGGCGCGGACGCGCAACTCCACCGAGATGGCCGTGGTCGACCTGGGTGGGCATCCCGTCTACATCCAGGGAACAGAGGTCGGCCTCGACGAGCGGGAGACCGCGGAGGACGTCGCCCGCACGCTCGGTTGCTACCACCGCGTCCTGTGCGCGCGGGTGTTCGACCACGCCGTCCTGGTGCGCATGGCGGCGGCCCTGGCGCGGAGCGGCTTCGACGTCCCGGTCGTGAACCTCCTGTGCGACACGGCCCATCCGTGCCAGGCCGTGACCGACGTGCTCACCATGCGCGAGGCCCTGGGCCCGCTGGCCGGCCGCGCGCTGACCTATGTCGGCGACGCCAACAACATGGCGCGTTCGTTGGCCAAGGCGGCGCTGCTCGAGGGCATGGAGGTCCGCTTCGCCACCCCGCCCGGCTACACCTTCTCGGGCGGTGAATTGGCCGAGCTCCAGGCCTTCGGCGACCGCGTGGGGCGGGATGGCACCGTGCAGGTGACCGACGACCCGGGCCAGGCGGCCAAGGGTGCCGCCGTGCTCTACACCGACGTGTGGACGAGCATGGGCCAGGAGGAGGAGCGGGCGGCCCGCCTCGCCGCCTTCGCGGGGTTCACGGTCGACGAGGCGCTGGTCGGGCGCGCCGCCGCCGACGCCGTGGTGCTGCACTGCCTGCCGGCGCACCGGGGCGAGGAGATCACCGACGGCGTGCTGGAGGGACCCCGCTCGCTGGTGTGGCGCCAGGCGGCGCACCGGCGGACGGCCATGCGCGGGATCCTGGCCTGGGTGGTGGGAGAGTCAGCATGAGCGGACAGGCACTGAATCGGCTGACCAAGAACCAGCGCCAGCACCGCATCACCAAGCTGCTCGAGTCACAGCCGGTGACGAGCCAGGCACAGTTGGCCGCGCTGCTCGGTGAGCAGGGGATCGAGGCGACCCAGACGACGGTGTCCCGCGACCTCGACGACCTCGGCGCGGTCAAGGTGCGACTGCCCGGGGGCGAGACGGCCTACGCGCTGCCGGAGCTCCCGGTCCACCAGATCGCGCCGGAGGACCACCTGCGGCGCGTCCTCGGCGAGTGGGTCGTCGAGGTGGCCCACTCGGGGAACCTCGTGGTCCTGCGCACGCCGCCCGGATCGGCACACGTGGTCGGGTCGGCGCTGGACCGCAGTGGATTGGGAGAAGTCGTGGGCACGGTGGCCGGCGACGACACCGTCCTGGTCATCGTGGAAGAGCACTTGGGCGGCGGCCCGATGGCGGACCGTCTCCGTGACGTGGCCGGCATCGCGGCCCCCGAGAGGATCGCGTTGCATGGGAAGGAAGAGGACTGAACATGTCTGAGCGGGTGGTACTGGCCTACAGCGGAGGCCTCGATACGTCGGTGGCCGTGCGCTGGCTCATTGAGCACGAGGGTGTCGAGGTGGTGGCGGTGGCCGTCGACGTCGGGCAGTCGGCCGACCGCGGGGGCGAGGACTGGGACGCCATCAGGACCCGGGCGCTGGCCGCCGGGGCGGTCGAGGCCGTCGTCGTCGACGCCCGCCACGAGATGGCGGAGCAGTTCTGCGTCCCGGCCCTGCAGGCCAACGCGCGCTACGAGGGCAAGTACCCGCTCGTCTCGGCGCTGTCGCGGCCGGTGATCGTGCGCCACCTGGTGGCCGAGGCCCGGCGGCACGGGGCGACGGCCGTGGCACACGGCTGCACGGGCAAGGGGAACGATCAGGTGCGTTTCGAGGTCGGCGTGAGGGCGCTGGCCCCGGACCTCGGCATCCATGCGCCGGCCCGGTTGTGGGGACTGACCCGCGCGGACTGTGTCGAGCTGGCGGAGAAGTGGGAGATCCCCATCACCGTGACCAAGGAGAAGCTGTACTCGATCGACGACAACCTCTGGGGCAGGGCGATCGAGTGTGGGGCGATCGAAGACCCCTGGGCGCCCGCGCCCGACGACGTGTACACCTTGACGCGCGCCAGTGAGAGCGATCCCGTGGAGGTGATCGTCGGATTCGAGGCCGGCGTCCCGGTGAGCCTCGACGGTGCGCCCCTCGGTCCCTACGACCTCATCAGCCGTCTGGGCGCGCTCGCCGGGAGCCGCGGCTTCGGGCGTCTCGACATGATCGAGAACCGCCGCGTCGGCATCAAGAGCCGGGAGGTCTACGAGTGCCCGGCCGCCCTGGCCCTGATCATGGCGCACGCCGACCTCGAGGACCTCACGCTCGAGCGGGACGTGCACCACGAGAAGGCGCGTCTCGAGCCGCGCTGGGCCGAGCTCGTCTACGACGGCATGTGGTTCTCGCCCCTACGGGCCGCGCTGCAGGCGTTCATCGCCGAGACTCAGCGGCACGTGACGGGGGAGGTGCGGCTGCGCTTCGCCGCGCCCGGCACCTGTGCCGTCGTCGGACGCCGCAGCCCGGTCGCGCTCTACGATCACGATCTGGCGACGTACGATGCGTCGGACACCTTCCGGCACAGCGATGCCGAGGGGTTCGTCCGACTGTGGGGCCTCGGGGTCGCCACGTGGTCCGCCCGCCAGGGGCCGGGCGCAGAGACGGGGAGGAGCGGGCATTGACGCTCTGGGAGGGTCGGATATCGGCCGGGATGGCGGACGCCGTGGCGGAATTCACGGTGAGCCTGCCCTTCGACCGCGCCCTGGCCAGCGACGATCTGGCGGGTTCGCGGGCGCACGTCAAAGGTCTCGGCAAGGCGGGGATCCTCAGCGACAACGAGGTGACCATCCTGGTGGAGGCGCTCGAGATGGTGGAGGAGGAGTTCGCCACGGGCGCCTTCGAGTTCGCTCCGGGGGACGAGGACATCCACACCGCCATCGAGCGCCGCGTCACCGAGCTGGCGGGCGACGTGGGGGCCAAGCTGCACACCGGGCGGAGTCGCAACGACCAGGTCGCCACGGACCTGCGGCTGTGGTGCCGCCGCTCGCTCGTGGGCGTGGCCGGGGAGATCATGGCGCTGCAGGACGTCCTGGCCCAGCGGGCCCGGGAGGCGGCCGACGTCTACCTGCCCGGCTACACGCACATGCAGCGGGCGCAACCGGTGCTGCTGGCCCACCACCTGCTGGCCCACGGATGGGCGCTCGCCCGCGACGTGGACCGCCTCCTCACCACGGTCGACCGACTCAACATCTCTCCCCTCGGTGCGGGGGCACTGGCCGGATCGTCGCTGCCGCTCGACCCGGACTACGTCGCCGCCGAGCTCGGGTTTCACGGACGCTTCGAGAACTCCCTCGATGCAGTGTCCGATCGCGACTTCGTGGCGGAGTCGCTGTTCGACCTCGCGCTCCTCGGCGTCCACCTGTCGCGGATGGGCGAGGAGATCGTGCTGTGGTCGACCGAGGAGTTCGGTTTCTGCACGCTCGACGACGCCTACGCCACCGGCAGCTCGATGCTGCCCCAGAAGAAGAACCCCGACGTGGCCGAGCTGGCCCGGGGCAAGTCGGGCCGACTCATCGGCCACCTCAACGCCGTGCTGGTGACGCTGAAAGGCCTTCCGCTGGCGTACAACCGCGACCTGCAGGAGGACAAGGAACCGATCTTCGACGCCGTGGCCCAGGTCACCCGCGCCCTGATCGCGTTGCGCGGCGTGTACGAGACGGCGGAGTGGAACGAGGAGCGCATGCAGACCGCGGCGGACGGGCCGGCCGCAGCGGCCATCGACCTGGCCGAGATGCTCGTCGAGCAGGGCATGCCCTTCCGCCAGGCCCACGCGCTGATCGGGGGCCTGGTGCGCGAGTCGCTGGAGCGCCATGTGCCGCTGGTCGAGCTGGTGGCGGCCCACCCGGATCTGGGTGAGACCGCCGTGGAGCTGCTCGAGCCCGGTGTGGCGGTGACCCGTCGGCGCACCCCGGGCGGAGCCGGCCCGAGTCCCGTCGGCGAACAGGCGGAGCGCTTCGTCCGTCGGCGCGAGGTGGACCGGACCCGGCTGGCCCAGTGGCGGCGTTCCGGCCCGGCCTGAGCGACGCGGCAATCCCGCGTCGGAGGTTGTCGTTTCGGCGGTCACCCCCATGTCAGGGAACCGTCCAGGTGAACGGAACGTAAAGATCCCCTCAAACGGTTGTGCGGGCCGGGTGCCGGGTGAAGGCTGGAGGGAAGTCAGATCGACGAGGAGTCCGATGGTCCGTCGGGGTGTCCCGAGCCGAGTCCACCGGAAACCCTCACCACGTGGAGAAATGCCATGCAGCGGATGACGGGAATCGACCCGATGTTCATCTACTCCGACACGCCCGAGACCCCGATGGAGATCGCCTACGCCTGCGTCTTCGATCCGGCGACGCTCGGTGGCGGCTACAGCTTCGAGCGCGTGAGGGGCGTCCTCCAGACGCGGATCCCGACACTCCAGCCGTTCCGGCGCCGGCTGATGCCCGTGCCTCTGGGGCTCGACCATCCGCGCTGGGTGGACGATCCCGACTTCGACCTGGCGAACCACCTCCACCGCACGGCGCTCCCGAACCCCGGCGGCGAAGCCGAGTTCCGCGCCAAGGTCGCAGAGGTGATGGGCCGCCCGCTCACCCCGGAACAGCCGCCCTGGGAGATGCACGTCCTCGAGGGGATGGCCGACGGGATGGTCGGGCTGATCGCCAAGGTGCACCATTCCGTCATCGACGGCGTGGCCGGCGCCGAGATGCTGGCCAAGCTGCTCGACCTCACCCCCGAGGGCAGTGCCGTGACCGAGCCCTGCCCACCCTGGTTCCCGGCCGGCCTGCCTTCGCAGACCCGGTTGATGGCCGACGCGCTCCCGGCCTTCGTCCGCAGCCCCATCCGCGGCGTCCGAGCGGCGCGCGAAGTCGGGCGGACCGCGGTGCGCCTCGCCCGCTGCGCAGTGGACGATCATCTCGGCCCGGTGTCCATCCCGCTGGGCGCGCCCGGCACCTTCGAGTCGCCCGTGCGCGCTCGTCGGGCGGTCTCCTTCGCCGAGTTGGACATGGCGGAGGTGCGTGCGCTCGGGACCCGCTTCGGTTCGACGATCAACGACGTGGTGCTCGCTGTCTGCTCCGGCGCGCTGCGTGCGCACCTGGCCGCGCATGGGCAGGACGTCGACAGCCCGTTGGTCGCCGTCGTGCCGGTCTCGGTGCGCGGCGAGCGGGACGATGACGTGCTCGGCAACCACCTGTCGGCCATGTTCGTGCCGCTCTCCAACGACCGAAAGACGCCGCTGGAGCGCCTGCGGACGGTGACGGCGGCCAGCGCTTCGTGCAAGGGGCAGGAGCGTGCCGTCGGGTACGGCCCCATGGCGACCCTGCTGACCGAGGCCCTGCCTGCCGCCGTGGCCAAGCCGATGATCCAGCTCGGCGTGCGCTCGGGCGTGCTCCGCAAGCTGCGCCCGGGCAACCTGATGGTCTCCAACGTGCCCGGTCCGAACTCGCCGCTCTACTTCGCGGGCATGGAGCTGCGGGCCGTCTACCCGCTCGGACCGGTGATCGACGGGGTGGCGGTGAACGTCACGGTGCAGAGCTACCTCAACTCCCTCTTCGTGGGCGTCAACGCGTGCGCCAACGCCGTGCCCGACCTGCCGGGTCTGACGCGGGCCATGGTGGACGAGCTGTCGCTGTTGAGCCGGATGGCTGCCGGCGCGGGGGTGCCGCATGGCAGCGCTCGTGCACGCGCGCGCCGCGCTGCCGCCGCACGCGTCCGGGCGCCCGCGCCGGGCACCCCCCGCCGCCCGGGGACGCCCACGCCGATCTGAGCGACGCGCCGTGCCACCTCTCCGGGTGGCACGGGGGCGCCGTGGTGAGCCAGGGTGGCGCGGTGCGACGGTCGGACCTGGAGGGCAATCCGGTCGCGCTCGCCCCCTGGCTGCTGAACAAGGTGCTGGTGCGTGGCGAGCGGGCCGGTCGCATTGTGGAGGTCGAGGCGTACCACGGCGCCAACGACGCCGCCTCGCACGCCTACCGGGGCCTGACACCCCGGACGGCGGTCATGTTCGGCCCGCCCGGGTACCTCTACGTGTACTTCACCTACGGCATGCACTGGTGCGCCAACGTCGTGTGCGGGCCCGAGGGCGAGGCGGCCGCGGTGCTCGTGCGCGCCCTCGAGCCGACGGCGGGGGTGGCGCAGATGTGGGAGGCCCGGCCGGCCGCCCGGCACGAGCGCGACCTCTGCAACGGCCCGGCCAAGCTCTGCCAGGCCCTCGGCATCACGGGTGACGACAACGGGGCGGACCTGCTGCCCGGCCGGCGGCGTGCGGGGGCGACCCCCGACCCCGACGTCGTGCGGCTGCGTGGAGGACGGGACACCGCCTCCCCGGCGTCCGGGCCGCGGGACCTCGGATCGGCATCAGGGAGGCGACGGAGAGACGCTGGCGCTTCTGGGTGCCGGGCAGTCCGTCGGTCTCCCGGCCGTGAGCGGACGACGCCGAGGTTCCCTGAGGAGGCGAAACGGGCACCGAGCCGATGTCATCGCCGTGTCACGACGATGCAACAACGAGGGTCCATCATGCAGGCATCGCATCGTGGTGACATGCGGTTGATCGAGGGCATCAGCAGGCAGTGCACGCTCCCCAGAGAGGGGCCTGGTTGGCGACAGGGAGGGAGCGGAAAGCCCGTTGAGCTTCGAGCACCGGGTGGCATGCGGAGGGGCTGGCGGCCCCCCGCATGCCACCACTTGGTGCGGCAACCTCCGTTGAGGCGAAGACCGGTCTGTTCGGGCGGGCATCCGTCGCGGGCGGCGGGTGTCCCGCTACGATGAGTCGCCGAGGTCTGGCCCCGGGTCACCGCCCGGTCGTCCTCGGTCCCTGCGACGCGTTGACGCTGTGTTGCGTGTCTGCTAGGGTGACACTCCCGTCGGAACGGCCCCCCAAGGCCCTCCGGCAGCCGAAGGAGACTCTCCGGCGAAGCAATTCGTCCGGAACAGTCCTTTGGCACACCCGGCACCAACACCGGCTGGACTGGTGTGTGCCCGGTCGCTCCTTGAAAACGGAATAGTGAGAGCCAAAAGCCAGTGCGGGCAATTCATCCGGACTCAAACGGATGGGTTGTACGTCAATTAAGCATTACGCAGGCCTCGGAACCCTCTGGGTGAAAAGGTCTGTGGTTACTAATAGTTCGAGTCAAACTATGGTGACTCTCTGATTTTCGGGAGGTCCTGTCCCTTTTGGGACCGGGCTGAACGTAAGTCTCGATGGAGAGTTTGATCCTGGCTCAGGACGAACGCTGGCGGCGTGCCTAACACATGCAAGTCGAACGCGCTCCATTCGGTAGCAATACTGATGAAGAGTGAGTGGCGAACGGGTGAGTAGCACGTGAGCAACCTGCCCCGAAGACTGGGACAACACCGGGAAACCGGTGCTAATACCGGATATCCCTATCGGACCGCATGATCTGATAAGGAAATGGATTCCGCTTCGGGAGGGGCTCGCGGCCTATCAGCTAGTTGGTGAGGTAACGGCCCACCAAGGCATCGACGGGTAGCTGGTCTGAGAGGACGATCAGCCACACTGGGACTGAGACACGGCCCAGACTCCTACGGGAGGCAGCAGTGGGGAATCTTGCGCAATGGGCGAAAGCCTGACGCAGCAACGCCGCGTGGAGGACGAAGGCTTTCTGAGTTGTAAACTCCTTTCAGCAGGGACGATAGTGACGGTACCTGCAGAAGAAGCACCGGCCAACTACGTGCCAGCAGCCGCGGTGATACGTAGGGTGCAAGCGTTGTCCGGATTTATTGGGCGTAAAGAGCTCGTAGGCGGTTTGATTAGTCGGGTGTGAAACCTCCAGGCTCAACCTGGAGCCGCCACTCGATACTGTCATGACTAGAATTCGGTAGGGGACCACGGAATTCCTGGTGTAGCGGTGAAATGCGCAGATATCAGGAGGAACACCAGCAGCGAAGGCGGTGGTCTGGGCCGACATTGACGCTGAGGAGCGAAAGCGTGGGGAGCGAACAGGATTAGATACCCTGGTAGTCCACGCCGTAAACGTTGGGCACTAGGTGTGGGGACTATTCAACGGTTTCCGTGCCGCAGCTAACGCATTAAGTGCCCCGCCTGGGGAGTACGGCCGCAAGGCTAAAACTCAAAGGAATTGACGGGGGCCCGCACAAGCGGCGGAGCATGTGGCTTAATTCGAGGCAACGCGAAGAACCTTACCTGGGTTTGACATGTAGGGAAAAGCCGTAGAGATACGGTGTCCTTCGGGGCCTTACACAGGTGGTGCATGGCTGTCGTCAGCTCGTGTCGTGAGATGTTGGGTTAAGTCCCGCAACGAGCGCAACCCTTGTCCTATGTTGCCAGCGGGTAATGCCGGGGACTCGTAGGAGACTGCCGGGGTCAACTCGGAGGAAGGTGGGGACGACGTCAAGTCATCATGCCCCTTACGTCCAGGGCTGCACACATGCTACAATGGCTGGTACAACGGGCTGCTAATCCGCGAGGAGGAGCCAATCCCAAAAGCCAGTCTCAGTTCGGATTGGAGTCTGCAACTCGACTCCATGAAGTCGGAGTCGCTAGTAATCCCGGATCAGCAACGCCGGGGTGAATACGTTCCCGGGCCTTGTACACACCGCCCGTCACACCACGAAAGTCGGTAACACCCGAAGCCGGTGGCCCAACCTTTTAGGAGGGAGCCGTCGAAGGTGGGATCGGTGATTGGGGTGAAGTCGTAACAAGGTAGCCGTACCGGAAGGTGCGGCTGGATCACCTCCTTTCTAAGGAGTGCTGTCAGCTATCCATGCTGACCACTACCCAGTTGAACACTGGCTACTCGAGCGCTCTCGTATACCGGCAGATGAATGTCCGCCTTTGACACCTTGTGTGAGCCGCTTTTGCGGCGAGCACGGGAGTCGGAGCCCGTCATTCACGGATCGGTCCCTACGGGAACGACCGGAACTCTCACTATTCCGTTTTGAGGGAGCGGCCCTTCGGGTCGATCCCGGTGACGTCCCTCTGGTGCTCGTGCGAGCCCGGGGGCGGGTCAGTGCCCGTGTTGAGTCGAGCCCTTCGGGAGCTCCTCGAGCCCGGGCGTCCTTCCTGCTCTCGTGCCCGCGTCTTCGTGTGCCGGCGGTGACCACGCACCCCGTGCGTGCCCCGGTCGGGTGTTGTCCCGCTGCGCAGCTGTTCTGGTGCAGCGTGGTTCCCGACCCCGGCGTGCGCTGTGCAGCCCCTTGAGAATTCCAAAGCGAGCACGAGCATCTTTGTTCTCCAAGCTACAAAGAGCCAACGGTGAATGCCTTGGCGCCTAAAGCCGAAGAAGGACGTGGGCGACTGCGAAAAGCCACGGGAAGCTGTCTACCTAGCGTCGATCCGTGGATATCCGAATGGGGCAACCCAACACCTGTCATGAGGTGTTACACCCGCCTGAATGTATAGGGCGGGGCGAGGGAACCGGGTGAATTGAAACATCTAAGTAACCCGAGGAGAGGAAAACAACAGTGACTCCCTGAGTAGCGGCGAGCGAAACGGGAAGAGCCTAAACCGTGCCGGTGGTAAAGCCTGGTGGCGTTGCCGGTATGGGGTTGTGGGATTCGAGAGACGGGGCACCAGACCTGTCACGGAGTTACAAATCCAGTGTCTAGTGGAATCAGTCAGGAAAGCTGAACCAAAGAGGGTAATGGTCCCGTACACGAAACGCATTGGACTCCGCTTGAACACCCGAGTAGCGCCGGATCCGGGAAAGCCGGCGTGAATCTGCCAGGACCATCTGGTAAGGCTAAGTACTCTTAGGCGACCGATAGTGAACTAGTACCGTGAGGGAAAGGTGAAAAGTACCCCGGGAGGGGAGTGAAATAGTACCTGAAACCGTTGGCTTACAAACAGTCAAAGCGTCGTTGCTCCACCGTTGCCATGATCCCTTCGGGTGAGATTGGTGACACATGGTGGATGTCAGCCGTGATGGCGTGCCTTTTGAAGAATGAGCCAGCGAGTTACGGTGTGTGGCGAGGTTAACCAGCGATGGGTAGCCGAAGCGAAAGCGAGTCTGAATAGGGCGTCGAGTCGCATGCTGTAGACCCGAAGCCGAGTGAGCTTGCCATGGGCAGGCTGAAGCGAAGGTAAGACTTCGTGGAGGGCCGAACCCACCTAGGTTGAAAACTGGGGGGATGACCTGTGGCAAGGGGTGAAAGGCCAATCAAACTCGGTGATAGCTGGTTCTCCCCGAAATGCATTTAGGTGCAGCGTCGGGTGTTCAGCATCGGAGGTAGAGCACTGGATGGGCTAGGGGGCCTACAAGCTTACTGACCCCAACTAAACTCCGAATGCCGATGCTCTAGAACCCGGCAGTGAGACCACGAGGGATGAGCTTCGTTGGTCGAAAGGGAAACAGCCCAGACCGCCGGCTAAGGCCCCAAATTCTTGACTAAGTGGAAAACGATGTGGGAACGCAAAGACAGCCAGGAGGTTGGCTTAGAAGCAGCCACCCTTAAAAGAGTGCGTAATAGCTCACTGGTCGAGTGGTCCTGCGCGGATAATGTAACGGGGCTCAAGTCAAGAGCCGAAGCCGCGGATTTCCGTCTTTGGACGGGAGTGGTAGGGGAGCGTCGATCTCGCAGAGAAGCGGTGGTGTGAACCGTCGTGGAGCGTGGTCGAGTGCGAATGCTGGTATGAGTAGCGAGAGAGGAGTGAGAAACTCCTCCGCCGTAAGCCCAAGGGTTCCTGGGGAAGGCTAATCCTCCCAGGGTAAGTCGGGAGCTAAGGCGAGGCCGAGAGGCGTAGTCGATGCACAACTGGTTGATATTCCAGTACTACCGTGTCCGCGCCCATTCCAAGCCAGGGGTACTAAGGGGATGACCTTCGGGTCGAGCCGACAAACCCTGGGGCGGATAGCAAAGGAGCGACGCAGGAAGATAGGTGAGCCCAGGCGTTGGTTGTCCTGGGGTAAGCGTGTAGGGAGGGATCTAGGTAAATCCGGATCCTGTAAATCCTGAGACGCGATGCCGAGCCATTCCAGGCGAAGTCACTGATTCTATGCTGCCTAGAAAAACTTCTAGCGAGCTGACACGGTACCCGTACCCCAAACCAACACAGGTGGGCGGGTAGAGAATACCAAGGCGATCGGGAGAACTGTGGTTAAGGAACTCGGCAAAATTCCTCCGTAACTTCGGGAGAAGGAGGGCCCCGACAGGGTGATGGACCTTGCGTCCTGATGCCCGAGGGGGCCGCAGAGAATTGGGGAAAGCGACTGTTTACTAAAAACACAGGAGCGTGCGAAGTCGTAAGACGATGTATACGCTCTGACGCCTGCCCGGTGCCGGAAGGTTACGGGGAAGGGTTAGTCTTCGGACGAAGCTCTGAACCTAAGCCCCGGTAAACGGCGGCCGTAAGCACAAGTTGCGGCTTCAGGGGAGTAATCCCTTGAAACAAACTCTGCTAAATGCTGGAAACTCCGAGTATCCGGCGGTACTCATCCGTGTCACACCCATTTGATGGGCTGGTGGCGTGGAAAGTGAAAATCCGTCCGGTGCGGACAATCAGCAGGAAAGACCCTGTTCCTCTAACTGGCTGGATCGGATCCCAAGCGACCTGGGCAACTGGGTGGCCGGATTCGTCGATGGTGAGGGAAGCTTCAACGTCCCCATCCGTCGAGAGCGTGACCGTGGAGACTTCGCGGTCTTCCGCACGATCACTGAACTTGTCCTGTCAGGCCGGCATCTTTCAGTCTCGGGCAGTTGAGCAAGTCCTCTCGTTGAGGGAGGGCTCCGATGAACCGGGGAGGAAAGCGTCGGCGTAGCGATGAAGAGAGTCATCGCGACGTTGAGGAACTGGGAATCCTCAGAGGCCATATGCAGAGCTCCCTCTATGAAGCAGAGGGATGAAGATATGGTCCACACCTCATGGCGACATGGGGATTCGGTGAACTATAACGGTCCTAAGGTAGATTTCCCATAGAGTGCAATGGGTGCTGCCCTCCGTATCGGTGACGATACGGTGAGTAGTCGGCCATATGCTGGAAACTCCGAGTATCCGACGGTACTCATCCATGTCACAAGCGCCTTTTATGGTTTGTGTGTGGGTAGTGATAATCCGTTCGGTGCGGACAATCAGCAGGAAAGACTCTGGTACTGCGGATGGATTGCCGGTTTCGTCGATGGGGAAGGCTGTTTCAGCTGCCCCATTTTCCGAAATCGAAAGACGGCGCTTCGCTGGCAGGTGCAGCCCACCTTCGTGGTTGTCCAGTCAGCGTCCAGTCGTGATGTGTTGGAAGACCTTGCACGCTTCTTCGGATGCGGCAAGGTGTATGTGAATCGCAGACACGACAATCACCGGGAAGACATGTACCGGTATTGCGTGGGAAGGTTCGCAGACCTGCGGGACGTCATTGTCCCGTTCTTCCAAGAGCACCAACTTCGAACTTCGAAGAAAGACAACTTCGAGAAGTTCACGGACGGTGCTTCGTCTCATGGAGGAGCGCAAGCACCTCACGGTCTCAGGTCTGATTGAAATAGCCGAGATCGCGGAGACGATGAATCATCGCAAGCCATCCGAAGTCCTGAGAATCCTCAGAGACCAAACGCCGACCACCTCGCAGGTCCTATAGGTAGTCCCTGTGAGATGAAGTTATGGTCCGGTCCCTACGGCGACGTAGGGAGATCGGCGGAAACGACCGATCCGCCAATCACTCAAATGATTTCTGAGTGATTGGTTGTAACAGAACAAGCGAAATTCCTTGTCGGGTAAGTTCCGACCTGCACGAATGGCGTAACGACTTTCCTACTGTCTCAACCACAGACCCGGCGAAATTGAAGTACGAGTAAAGATGCTCGTTAGCTGCATCAGGACGGAAAGACCCCGTGGACCTTTACTACAGCTTGATGTTGAGTTTTGGTACTATTTGTGTAGGATAGGTGGGAGACTTTGAAGCATTGGCGCTAGCCAGTGTGGAGTCAACCTTGAAATACCACCCTTTTAGTGCCGGGACTCTAACCTCGGTCCGTGATCCGGATCAGGAACAGCGTCAGGTGGGTAGTTTGACTGGGGCGGTCGCCTCCTAAAATGTAACGGAGGCGCCCAAAGGTTCCCTCAGGCTGGTTGGCAATCAGCTGTCGAGTGCAATGGCAAAAGGGAGCTTGACTGCGAGACCTACAAGTCGAGCAGGTGCGAAAGCAGGGCATAGTGATCCAGCGGTTGCTTATGGAAGCGCCGTTGCTCAACGGATAAAAGGTACCCCGGGGATAACAGGCTCATCTTCCCCAAGAGTCCATATCGACGGGAAGGTTTGGCACCTCGATGTCGGCTCGTCGCATCCTGGGGCTGAAGCCGGTCCCAAGGGTTGGGCTGTTCGCCCATTAAAGCGGTACGCGAGCTGGGTTTAGAACGTCGTGAGACAGTGGACATACGCGCTGTCTATAAACTTGGCTATTTGCTGGAAACACCGTATGAATCCTGCGCTACTCGCTCTCTAGAGGTCGTGAGACATCCGCTTCGTACGATGCGGTCATGGACAAAGAGGGCAGTGACAATGCGACAGGTGCGGTCAATCAGCAGGAAAGGCTGGAGTCGTACATAGCCGGTTTTGTAGACGGAGAAGGATGCTTTCACGTGGCGATCCAAAGGAACGCCTGTACGAGATGCGGATGGCAACTCGTACCGGAGTTTCGGATTAGCCAGGATGTATCTCGAGTCAAGGTCTTGGACCTGGCCCGGGAGCTCCTGGGTTGCGGATCACTCCGTGAGAACCATCGACACTCGGACGACCACACGTTTGTGATGGTCGTCCGTCGACGGCAGGATCTGCTCGAAAGAGTGATTCCCTTCTTCGAACGAAACCCGTTACTGAGCTGCAAACAAGAGGAGTTCGTCACCTTCGCCGAAATCGTGAGAGCGATGGCAGGAGGCGAGCATCTTGTGGCTGAAGGCTTCGAACGGCTCGCCGCTCGAGCTCTTCAGATGAACGGTGGTGGTCGGTACCGACGGCTTCACCGGAGCTCAGAATCCAGAATCCTCAGAGACCATATGCCAAGCACCCTCGCTGATCTGCGAGCGTGAAGATATGGTCCGATCTGCATGGCGACATGCAGAGCCAGGCAGAAATGTCCTGGCCCCCGGCCGATTGGTCGGTGGTAACAAGAATGTCGGTCCCTATCCGATGCAGCCGTAGGAGATTTGAGAAAGGCTGTCCCTAGTACGAGAGGACCGGGACGGACGTAGCTCTCGTGTGCCAGTTGTCCTGCCAAGGGCACGGCTGGTTTGCGACCTACGGGTGGGATAAGCGCTGAAAGCATCTAAGTGCGAAGCCCGTTTCGAGATGAAATCTCCCACAGGGTTAACCTGGTAAGGCCCGTGGCTAGACGACCACGTTGATAGGCCGGAGGTGTAAGTGCAGCAATGCATTCAGCCGACCGGTACTAATCGGCCGAGGGCTTGGAGACCTACTCGTGCTCGTGCTCGCTTTGGAACGCTCAGGGGCTGCGGAAACGCAGCCTCAGGCGTGGCCCTGTCCGTCGACACGGGATGGCTCGAGCCCCGCCGAGTGCAAGATTTCCGGTGGCCATGGCGGCGGGGAAACACCCGTTCCCATTCCGAACACGGCAGTTAAGCCCGCCCGCGCCGATGGTACTTGGGGGGAGGCCCCCTGGGAGAGTAGGTCGCCGCCGGGATTTCTCACGAAACCCCCTCAGAGCTTCGGCTCGAGGGGGTTTCGTACGTTCAGGGCACCGATCACCGAAGACCCGTGGATCCGCTGCGATACTGCCGCCCATGCGGCCCCCGCCGACTTCCCGGGCAGCTGAGCCCACCGGACACCCATGACCAGGGGTCGGCTCCGCGTGCTGCCGATGGGCCCGCGGGACATCGACGAGGAGCATCGGGCCTCCACCCCGCTCGAGCTTCTCTTCGACCTCTGCTTCGTCGTCGCCGTCTCGCAGGCGGCCGGCCAGCTCCACGCCGCCCTGGGTGCCGGCCACTTCCACACCGCCGTCGTCGGCTACCTCCTGGTCTTCTTCGGCATCTGGTGGGCCTGGGTCAACTTCACCTGGTTCGCCTCGGCCTACGACGTCGACGACCTCCTCTACCGCCTGCTGCACGTTCGTCCAGATCGTCGGCGTCCTGATCCTCGCCGCCGGCGTCGACAGCGCCTTCACCGCCGGCAACTTCACCGTCATGACGGTCGGCTACGTCGTCATGCGCATCGCCATGGTGGCGCAGTGGCTCCGGGCCGCCTCGGGTGACCCCGCCGCCAGGCCGGCTGCCCTGCGGTACGCGGCAGGCATCTCCATCCTCCAGGTCGGTTGGGTGGCTCGCCTGTTCCTGCCGCACCAGGCCGGCCTGGTCGCCTTCTACGTGCTGGCCGGCCTCGAGATGCTCGTGCCGGCCTGGGCCGAGCGGGCGGGGAACGGGGCGGGCACGCCGTGGCATCCCGGTCACATCAGCGAGCGCTTCGGGCTGTTCACCCTGATCGTCCTCGGGGAGTGCATCGCCGCGGTCACGGTGGCCATCCACAGTGCCAGCTCGTCGCACGGCGTGTCGGCCGGGCTGGTGGCGGTGGTCGTCGGGTCCGTGCTGCTCGTCTTCTCCATCTGGTGGTGGTACTTCGAGAACCCGTCCGAGGAGGGGCTTGCGGATGTCGCGCCAGCTGGCCTTCGTCTGGGGCTACGGGCACTACGTCGTCTTCGGCTCGCTCGGCGCCCTGGGCGCGGGCCTGCAGCTGGCCGCGGCGAGCTCCCACGGCGCGGTCATCGTCAGTGGCGGCGACCACGGCGGGGCTGGCGGTCGCCGTTCCGGTGGCGGCGTATCTTCGTCGTGACCGGAGTGCTGCAGGGCCGCCTCGGGCCCCAGTCGGCCGGTCGCCGGACGCATGGTGGTCGGTCGGCATCCGTCGGTCGTCCTGCTCATCGGCGGCGTCGCCAGCGGGCTCGGTGTCGGGGTGGCCACGCTGTTGATGGGGATCGTCGTCGCGGTACTGGTGGTGTCCGACGAGCTCAAACAAGACGTCCGGGGACGGCGTGACCGAGGCACGTAGAATCACCCGATGCCCCAGAACTCCTCCCAGCCGAATCGCCGCGCCCAGTCGGCGCGGTCGGGTGGGTCGGCGCGACCGGCGCGCTCGGCGCGGCCAGCTCGACCCGGCGGCGCCGCCAAGGGGCGGAGTGCGGGAGCGGGCAGGCCGGCTCCATCCCGATCTCGCGGCGCTGCAGCTGCGGGAGGTGAGCGTCGGGGCCAGACCTCGGGCGCGGGATCCGGAGGCGGAGGAGGCGGAGCCCGCCGGACGACCAAGAGCAGCGGGACCCGGGGAGCTGCGCCCAGCCGAGGTGGGAGCGGTGGCGGGAGGCGGTCACCCGGGGAACGGGCAGGCGGCGCGCGGGTCCGGCCGAGTTCGGGCCGGAGTGGGGGAGCTGGCTCGGCCAGCCCCGATCGACCAGGGGTGCCGCGGCCATCGAGCAGAAGCGCCCGGCGGCGGCCGGACCGAGATCTGCCCCGGCCGCGGCGCCGTCCCAGCGACGCCAGCGGCCGGGAGGAGCGTCCGGACGACGGCCGCCGCTGCCCCGCAAGACGCGGGATGGGGCAACGTGGCCCGGCGTGGCGCCCACGAGGTGTCCCGCCGCGCCGCCGACGAGCGTGGCGGTGACGCGCTCGACGAGCGGGAGCGTCGCCGTGGGGGCGCCGCGGCCGAAGCCGGCCGCGCACGTGGACCCGGGACGACGGTGCCCGGGAGTGGGAGGACACAGAGGCCGGGACGCGCCGCACCGGAGGAAGGGGCGCCCCGGCCCCGACGCCGCCGTGTCGGCCGCCGGCAGCGCCACCGAGGCCATCGCCGCCCTGTCGCACGCGGCATGCCCTGCCCCCGGAGATCGCGACCGAGATCCGCAACGCCGCCGACATCGCGACAGCCCGCCACCGGAGCACCTGGTCGACCGGGCGGAGTCGGCGTACGGCGCCTACGAGCGTGGACGCTTCCAAGATGCGCTTCGGGCGATCAAGCCGGTGGCCGACGAGGCCCCCGGCGTCGCCGCCGTACGGGAGCTCGCCGGTCTGGCCGCCTACCGGTGCGGCCGGTGGCGCTCGGCCGCCACCACCTGGAGGCGTTCGGGCGGCTGAGCGACTCGACCGAGCACCTGCCGGTCCTGATGGACTGCCAGCGGGCGCTGCACAAGCCGAAGAAGGTGGCCGCGCTGTGGACCGAGCTCCGCCAGAGCTCGCCCGACCCCGACGTCCTGGCCGAGGGCCGGATCGTGGCGGCAGCGTCACTGGCCGACTGCGGGCGACCTCAGCGGTGCCATCGCCATGCTGTCGACCGCGGGGGCCTCGAAGGCACTGCGCAATCCGTCCGAGCGCCACGTCCGCCAGTGGTACCTCCTGGCCGACCTCTACGAGCGGGCCGGGCGACGTCCCCAAGGCCCGCGAGTACTTCGAGCGGGTGTTCCGCACCGACGCCGAGGCCTACGACGTAGCCGAACGGCTGCGGGGTCTCGGCCCGGAGCGCCGGCCCCGGCAGCGGCCACGCCGGGCCAAGACGTCGACCTCGACGAAGACAGGCCCGCCCTCCAGCAAGGGCTGAGCCGGGCCCTCAGCGGCCAGCCGGCGGCGTCGTGGCGGGAGCCGCTGGAGCCGTGCGGTCGTCGGGGTGGTCGCAGGAGCGGGCGCGGTCGTCGTCGTGGCTGCCGGCGCGGTCGTCGTCGTCGTCGTGGTCGGCGGCGGCGCGGTGCCGAAGTCCGGGCCGATCACGGTCACCAGCGTCCCGATCGGGGTGAGCGGCCACACCAGGGCGGCGTTGGCGTAGCTCATCTCGACGCAGCCGTTGCTCTGCGGCGTCCCGTAGTGGGAGCGGATGAACCCGTGCAGCGCGTCGCCGCCGTTGAAGTAGCTGGCGTAGGGCACGTTGGGGTCGTCGTAGGTCGAGCCGTCCACATTGGTGCCCTTCATGTCCGAGTAGCGCACGTGCTCGAAGACGGCGAAGGTGCCGTCGGTCGTGTCGGCGCCGGGCGCCCCGCTGTTGACCGGGATCCCGACGTACTGCGCCACCCCGTTGTTCCACAGGGTCAGGGTCTGCGGCACGACCTTGTTCACCAGGACGTAGACGTAGGGCGTGGCGTCAGGCTTGTTGTTGATGACGTCGTTGATCAGCGCCGTCCACACCGTGGGACCGGCGATCCCGTCCACGCCGATGTTGTTCTGGGTCTCGAATGCCTCCACGGCGGCCTTGGTGATCTCGTTCTCGGTGCCCTGGGTCCACTGCGACGTGAGCTCGGAGGGCAGACCGGGCCAGCGCCACGCGAAGGTGCCGGCCTGGTCCTGCGCCAGGTCGGCCCGGGTAGGGGCCGGACCGCTCGGGGAGAAGCCGACCGGCAGGTAGTTCAGCTGGGCCAGCAGCTGCTGCAGCCGGAGCGTGTCGCCGGCGGCCACGCCGAAGGCGACGGAGTGCGATGCGGGCAGCGTGGCGCCGTGCGCCGATCGCAGGCCGTCGGAACCGCCGGGGATGGTCACCGTCACCTGGGAGGACGGGATGAGGGGTGAGGCGAGCGCGTAGGTCAAGGTCGTGGCGTTCGTCTGCACCCACTTGCCGGCGATGTTCGGAGTGAGTGTCGGCGCCGCCTTGTGCAGCGACACCGGTGCGGAGAAGGTCAACGAGATCGTCGTGTTCGGCGCCACGTTCTGCGTCCCCGCGGCCGGGATCGTGGTCTTGAGGTAGAAGGATCCGGTCGAAGCCGTGCCGCCGCCGGGGTTGGTCGTGGTCGGCGCGGACGAGGGGTCTGACTTCGGCGGTGGAGAGGACGCGCCGAGCGTCAGCCCGAGAACGACGCCGACGACGATGACGGCTGCACCGACGAGCAGCACCCACGGGCGCAGGCGCAGCGGCCTGCCGGACCGTGACTCCAGAACGTTCATGACCTCCCCTCGTTCAAGACGTTGCCCTACTCCGGACGATCGACAGCATCGAGCGTATTGGCCGCAGGGGGAAGTAATTGCGTCAGGGGCAGCGGAAAATTGTTGAAATCATGCGACATCCCCGTGACTTGCGGCGGAATCTCGGCGCCCGCCGGACCTCGTGCGCCCAAGAGAGCGGTTCGCGACCCTCCAGTAGCATGAGCCGCATGAGTCCCAGCACATCGAGCACCGACCTGGCAGCGCTCCTCGGCGACGACGCGGACGCCCTGCTCGGCTACACGGCAAAGGCCTTTCCGGCCGAGCACCTCACCCTCCCGGGCCCCGACTACCTGAGCTCCGTGTTCGCCGACAGCGACCGCAATCCGACGGTCCTGCGGAACCTGGGCTCAATGTTCGACCACGGCCGGCTTGCCGGCACCGGCTACCTCTCCATCCTCCCGGTCGACCAAGGCATTGAGCATTCCGCCGCCGCGAGCTTCTCGAAGAACCCGATGTACTTCGACCCGCTGAACCTGCTGGAGCTCGCGCTGGCCGGCGAATGCAACGCCGTCGCCACCACCCTGGGCACGCTCGGACTGGCGTCGCGCAAGTACGTGCACCGCATCCCCTTCATCGTGAAGCTCAACCACAATGCGTTCCTGCACGTGCCCAACACCTACGACCAGATCATGTTCTCCTCGGTCCGCCAGGCGTCCGACCTCGGGGCCATGGGCGTCGGCGCCACCATCTACTTCGGCTCGGACGACATGGACCGGGAGCTCCAGCAGGTCGCCGAGGCCTTCGCCGAGGCCCACCGGCTCGGGATGTTCACCGTGCTCTGGTGCTACCTGCGCAACTCGGCGTTCCAGAAGGACGGCGTCAACTACGAGCTCTCCGCCGACCTCACCGGGCAGGCCAACCACATGGGCGTCACGATCGAGGCGGACATCATCAAGCAGAAGCAGCCCGAGAACAACGGCGGCTACAACGCCGTCAGCTTCGGCCGGACCGACCCGCTCGTCTACGAGCAGCTGACGACCGACAACCCGATCGACCTCACCCGCTGGCAGGTCGTCAACTGCTACGCCGGCCGCATCGGCCTGATCAACTCCGGCGGCGAGTCCAAGGGCGACAGCGACCTGGCGCAGGCCGTTCGCACGGCGGTGATCAACAAGCGGGCCGGCGGCATGGGGCTCATCGTCGGCCGCAAGTCCTTCCAGCGGCCCCTCGCCGAGGGCGCCGCCCTGATCCACTCCATCCAGGACGTCTACCTCAACAAAGAGGTCACCATCGCCTGATTCGCTGTCGGGACGGTCCGGCGGGACCTTCGCCGGCCCCTGCCGCGTCAGATGAAGGTTGGATGAAGAAGACCCTCTGTGCCTGGGGGTTAGGATTGGCCTCAACGAGCAATTCGGACGGAGAGTCCCGCGCGCCGTCGCGGCGGGGTGTGCAGGCCCGCTGGAGTGAGCCAGACACTCGACGTCCTTGACATGAGACGAGGCAGCCCGTGGCATCGGGAACGCAACGCGAGACAGAGGTATTGGACCAGGTCATCGTACGGTTCGCCGGCGACTCGGGCGACGGGATGCAGCTCACGGGGGACCGCTTCACGACGAGCAGCGCCCTCCTGGGCAACGACCTGTCCACATTCCCGGACTTCCCCGCCGAGATCCGTGCTCCCGCCGGCACCCTCAACGGCGTCTCGGCCTTCCAGGTCCACATCTCCGACCACGACATCCTGACGCCCGGCGACTCGCCCAACGTCTTGGTGGCGATGAACCCGGCAGCCCTCAAAGCCAACATCGGCCTGATGGCCAAGGGCACGGTGCTGCTGGTCAACAGCGACGCCTTCGAGGAGCGAAACCTGGCCAAGGCGGGCTACGAGACCAGCCCGTTGACCGACGGCTCGCTCAGCGCCTACACCGTCTACGAGGTCCCGATGACCTCCATCACCCAAGAGGTCTGCAAGGAGGCCGGGGTCAAGCCCCGTGACGCGGAGCGATCCAAGAACTTCTTCGCGCTGGGCCTGGTCAGCTGGCTCTACACGCGACCGGTCGAGGACACCATCCAATGGATCAGCGAGCGCTTCGCCGCCACGCCCCCAGGTGGCCGAGGCCAACACGCGGGCCTTCCGGGCCGGCTACGACTTCGGCGAGACGGCCGAGCTCTTCGAGTCCAACTACGAGATCCGTCCGGCGACGTTCGAGAAGGGCGAGTACGTCCAGGTCACGGGCAACCAGGCGCTGGCCTGGGGCCTGATCGCCGCCACCCGGCTGGCCGGCCTGCCGCTCTTCTTGGGCAGCTACCCGATCACCCCGGCCTCGGACATCCTGCACGAGCTGAGCCGCCGCAAGGAGTTCGGCATCCGGACCTTCCAGGCCGAGGACGAGATCGCCGGCATCGGCGCCGCTCTGGGCGGCCTCGTTCGGGGGTGCCCTCGGGGTGACGACGACCAGCGGCCCGGGCCTCGACCTCAAGTCCGAGACCGATCGGCCTGGCCATCAACCTCGAGCTGCCGCTCGTCATCGTCGACGTCCAGCGGGGTGGCCCGTCGACGGGCTTGCCGACCAAGACCGAGCAGGCCGACCTCCTCCACGCCATGTACGGCCGTCACGGCGAGGCACCGCTGCCGATCATTGCGCCGCAGACGCCCAGCGACTGCTTCGCCATCGCGATCGAGGCCGTCCGGCTGGCGGTGAAGTACCGCACGCCCGTGATCGTGCTCTCCGACGGCTACCTGGCCAACGGGGCGGAGCCGTGGCGCCTGCCCGACCTGGACTCCTTCGAGGCGATCGAGCCGGGCTTCGCGACCGAGCCCAACCACGTCGACGACGACGGCAACGAGAGCTTCTGGCCCTACGTGCGCGACGCCGAGACGCTGGCCCGGCCGTGGGCCCCGCCGGGCCTGCCGGGCCTCGAGCACCGCATCGGCGGGCTCGAGAAGGCGGACGGCAGCGGCAACGTGTCCTACGACGGCGTCAACCACGAGCGCATGGTCCACCTGCGCCGGGACAAGATCACCGGCATCGCCGCGGACATCCCGCCGGTCGAGGTCAACGACGAGAGCGGGGATGCCCAGTTGCTGCTCGTCAGCTGGGGTTCCACCTACGCCGCCGTGGCGGCAGGGCGTCAAGCGGGTGCGGGCGCGCGGCATGAAGGCCGCCCACGTCCACCTGCGCCACCTGTACCCCCTGCCCGCCAACCTGGGCGAGGTGCTGCAGCCGCTACACGCAGGTGCTCGTGCCCGAGGTCAACCTCGGTCAGCTGAGCCGCATCCTGCGGGCCGAGTACCTGGTGGACGCGAAGACCATGTCCAAGATGCAGGGCGTGCCGTTCCGCGTCGGAGAGATCGAGGCAGCCATCACGGCGCTGCTCGGAGGGAAGTCATGAGCGAGTCCAACGGCGCCACCGCCAACGGCGCCACTGCAGCCGCCACCGCCACAGCGGTCCCCGTCACCGCCCGCAAGGACTGGACCAGCGACCAGGAGGTCCGCTGGTGTCCCGGCTGCGGCGACTACTCCATCCTGGCCGCCGTGCAGATGCTCATGCCCGACCTCGGCGTGCGGCGCGAGAACACGGTGTTCCTCTCGGGCATCGGCTGTGCGGCCCGCTTCCCGTACTACATGAACACCTACGGCATGCACTCGATCCACGGCCGGGCGCCGGCCATCGCCACCGGGCTGGCGACGACGCGCCCCGACCTCGACGTGTGGGTCATCTCGGGCGACGGCGACTCGCTGTCCATCGGGGGGAACCACCTGATCCACGCGTTGCGCCGCAACGTGCGCCTGAACATCTTGATGTTCAACAACCAGATCTACGGGCTGACCAAGGGCCAGTACTCGCCGACGTCGGAGGTCGCACAAGGTCACCAAGTCGACGCCGTTCGGCTCGGTCGACACGCCGTTCAACCCGGTGTCGCTGGCGCTCGGCGCCGAAGCGACGTTCGTGGCCCGGACCCACGACATGGACCGGGCCCACATGCAGGAGACGTTCCGGCGGGCGCACCAGCACAAGGGAGCGGCCTTCGTCGAGGTCCTGCAGAACTGCAACGTCTTCAACGACGGGGCCTTCGAGAAGATCACCAGCCGTGACGCCCGGGCGAGCATGCTCATCCCGCTCCAGCACGGCCAGCCGATCGTGTTCGGGGCCGAGGGCGAGGAGCGCGGCGTGGTCCAGCGGGCCGACGGCAGCCTCGAGATCGTCTCGGTGGCGGAGGTGGGGCTCGACGCCCTGCTCGTCCACGACGAGGCCCGCGAGGACCCGGGCCTGGCCTTCGCGCTCTCCCGGCTGGCCCGCGGCCCCTACGAGCCGACGCCGATCGGCGTCTTCCGCGCCGTGGAGCGTCCCGAGTACGGCGAGCAGATGGCCGAGCAGATCACCGAGGCCCAGGGCAAGCGCGGGCTGGGCGACGTGGCGGCACTGCTCCGCTCCGGTTCGAGCTGGACGGTCGACTAGGTCGAAGCGCCGGCCACCTCACCCAGTCGGGTGAAGGTGTTGCAATAGAACAGCCTCCCGCCTGGGGGTCGCCAGTCCGCCCACTCGGCGTAGGCGGGGCTCTCGGTGCCCCCGAGGCGCGGCGCCACGTTGGGGATCATGGTGGCAAAGGTGGCTTCCGCCTCGAGCGTGTCGAACTCGTAGAAGTGCATGTACCGGGGATCGCCCTCCGCCGTGTTCTCGTACACGGAGATCTGGGTGAAGCCGGGGATGGCGGCAGCGGCGATGTGGCGGATGTGCACGAAGTCGCCCCAGTCGCGCAGGCTGTCGGCCAGGTCCGGGGTCCTCGGGCCGATCCACACGATTGAGAGCCCGAGCGTGGGGCCGCCGGTGACGATGCCCTGGCTCGGCCGGGCGTGTCGGCGGAAGCGGTGGGCGTGCAGGACCTCGGGGGTGGGGGAGGGAGCGGCGAACGGCTCGGCCGCCTCGACCACGACCAGCGTCCGGCCGTCGCGGATGCGCATCGGCAGGTCGGTGCGTGCGAACGCGCAGTTCGCCCACCAGGTGACCCGGGCAACGCCGGCGCATCCGGCCAGGTCCTGTGCCCTGGCCGCGCCATCCTCGGGCGAGCCGTCGCCCAGCTCCAGGTAGAGGAGTGGTGTGACGCGATCCTCCATGCTCAGCCCGCCGGCTTCTCGACCTCGGTCCGGATCCGCTCCAGCGTGGTCTGCATGCCCTTGCGGTTGACCTTGCCCCGGGACCAGCCCCACGACGGCCCAGTAGAGCCGGAGGCCGAAGGTCGGGCTCAGCGTGAAGGACTCCGTGACGTCGCTGCCGTCCTCGGCCGGCTCAATGTCGTAGCGCCAGACGTTCAGCGGGGTCTTCCCAGGAGCCCCCACACCGAAGGCGAAGGTCTTCCCCGGTTCGCACGCAGAGACGGTGCACGTCGTCCAGTAGGTCGGCCCGATCCCGTTGCGCTTGACGTGGCCCCGGAAGCGGGCGCCGACCGCGGGTCCGGTAGCACCCTCGATCCACTCGGCCTCGAACGTCTCGGGGCTGTAGCTGCCGATGCGGGTGACGTCGCTCACGAGGTCCCACACCCGATCGGGCGCTGCAGCCATGTGGATGGTCACCGAGTCGTGCACGTCATCACCTCATGGGAGATCGAGGGACCGGAACACCATGCCGGTCCGGGGCTTCGGGCTGAAGAAGGTCGTCTTGGGCGGCATGCGCCGGCGTTGGTTCGCCCACTCCTCGATCTGCTTGACCGTCACCGGGCGCAGGAGGAAGGCCGCCTGGCCCGCGCCGTCCCGCAGGGCCTCCATCGCCTCGGCCACGCTGTGCCGGTGCATCACCTCGTGCGGCGGGAGCCCGGCCAGCACCGTGGCGATGAGATTGGAGTCGAGGTCGTTGCCCTCCTGTTCCTGGACCTCGGCGTGCGCCAGGAGGAGATAGGCCTGGCCACCGGTGACCAGCGTCAGGGAGCTGGAGTCGGCCAGGGCGCCGAGAGTGCGGTCGTCGGCGGCGCCCGCCCGGACGACGTCGAACCAGGGGCCGAGAGTGCGCCGACCAGGTCGAAGTCCTCGGGGAGCCCGCTGATGGTGCGGTGGATGGCGCCGACGGTCAGCTGGTCCTCGGACAGCTCCACCACGAGGGCCATCACGAGGTCGTAGGGCCCGGCGGCGCCGCCGTTGGCCTGTCGGCGTTCGGCCTGGTAGGCCCGGGCCGTCTCGTAGCGGTGATGTCCGTCGGCCAGCACCACGGGTGCGCTCGCCATGGCGGCGCCGACAGCGGCCACCGTATCGGCGTCGTGCAGGACCCAGAGCTGATGCCGGACGCCGTCGTCGTCGTAGACGTCGGCGACCGGCTCGTCGTCGGTCGGGTCGAACGTGGCCGTGACCCCGGCCGCCATGGAGAGGCCCCAGATGGGCGACAGGTTGGCCCGGGTGGCCCGCAGCAGGTCGAGGCGGTCGCTCTTGGGCTTGGGCAGGGTCTGCTCGTGGGGCAGGATGTCGCTCTCCTCGCCCGGCTCGGCCAGGCCCAACGCCCCGATGACGCCGGTCGTGGCGCGGCCCGACGGGTCGGTCATCCGGTAGGGGTAGAGGCTCGGGACGGGGTCGGCGACGAGGATCCCCTCGGCCTGCCAGCGCGTGAAGAGGTCGGTGGCCACCGCATAGCGGTCGCGCCGCCCCGAGAGATCGGCCTCGGGCAGCTCGACGAGCACCGCGTTGGCCTGGTGCCGGGAGGCCAGGTGCACCCGTTCGGTGGGCGAGATCACGTCGTAGGGCGGGGCGATGACCTGGGCCACTGGTGCCACCTCGGGCCGGTAGCGCAGGCCGTGGAACGGTTCGAAGCGCGGCACTTCGCCACTCTGGCACACGCAGACAGAGCTGTCGCGAGGGTTTCCCTAGACTCGGTGCGTGGACGACGAGGGCCTGGACCGGATCCTCACCGCTCCCAACGTCATCACCATGGTGCGCCTCCTGTGCATCCCGATCTTCCTGTGGCTGCTCTTCGGCGCCGCACCGCCAGACGGCGGCGGCGATCCTGCTCGCCGTCCTCGGCGCGACGGACTGGGTCGACGGATTCGTGGCCCGGCGCTACGGCCAGGTGTCGACCTTCGGCAAGGTGCTGGACCCGACCGCCGACCGGATCCTGGTGGGAACGGCGGTGATCTCCATCATGGTGTACGGCGCCGTCCCGCTCTGGTTCGGCGTCGCCACCATCGCCCGCGAGGTCCTGGTCTCGGTCATGGTCCTCCTGCTGGCCTCACTCGGCGCGGCGCGGATCGATGTGTTGTGGGTGGGCAAGGCGGGCACATTCGGATTGATGTTCGCCTATCCCGACCTTCCTCCTCGGCTACGGCAGCGCCGGCTGGCAGGAGCCGATCAGGATCATCGGGTGGGTGACCGGCCTGATCGGGCTCGGGCTGGCCTGGTGGGCCGCTGGCAGCTACATCGCGCCGGCCCGCCGTGCCCTGCGGGAGGGCCGGGCAGCACGGCGGAGCGCCGTATGAAGGCCGTCATCATGGCCGGGGGCGAGGGCACCCGTCTGCGGCCCCAGACCTCGAACCTCCCCAAGCCGATGCTGCCGCTCGTGGGGCGCCCGATGATGGAGCACATCGTGTCGCTGCTCCGGCGGCACGGCATCACCGACATCGTCGTCACGGTCGCTTTCCTGCCCAACGCGATCCGCAGCTACTTCGGTGACGGCAGCGAGCTCGGGCGTGTCGATGGTCTACGCGACCGAGGAGTCGCCGCTCGGCACCGCCGGCTCGGTGCGCAACGCGCGCGAGCAGCTGACCGAGCGGTTCCTCGTGATCTCCGGTGACGTCCTCACCGACATCGACCTCACGTCGGTGATCGCGTTCCACGAGAAGAACGAGGCGCTGGCCACGATCGCCCTGTGCGCGGTGGAGAACCCGCTCGAGTTCGGCATCGTGATCACCCGGGAGGACGGGACGATCGAGCGCTTCCTGGAGAAGCCGGGCTGGGGCCAGGTGTTCAGCGACACCATCAACACCGGCATCTACGTCCTGGAGCCGGAGATCTTCGACCGCATCCCCGAGGGTCGGTCGGTCGACTTCTCCGGCGAGGTCTTCCCGGCCGTCCTCGACGCCGGCCAGCCCCTCTACGGCTACGTCGCCGACGGGTACTGGGAGGACGTCGGGACGACGGCCGCCTACCTCAAGGCCCACGAGGACATCCTCGACGGGAAGGTGGACGTCGACGTGGCGGGCTTCGAGCTGCGCCCCGGCGTCTGGATCGGCAAGGGGTCCTCCATCGACCCGTCGGTCCGCATCGACGCGCCGGCCTTCGTCGGCGAGAACTGCACCATCGACGAGGACGTCGTGCTCGGGAGCTACTCCACCCTGGGCGCCAACACGCAGGTGGCGCCGCGGGCCGAGATCCAGCGCTCGGTCATCGGCGAGAACTCCTACCTCGGGCCCGGCGACCCGGGTGGAGGGCGCCGTGCTGGGTCGGTCGTGCGACCTGCGGACCGGGGCCCGCATCGAGCCGGGCGCCGTCGTCGGGCGAGGGCTGCCTCGTCGGCGCCCACGCCGAGGTGCGCAGCGACGTCAAGGTCTACCCCTACAAGGTCGTCGAGGCCGGCGCGCAGGTCAACGCCTCCATCGTGTGGGAGTCCGGCGGGTCACGCACGCTCGTTCGGGCCCGACGGCGTCCAGGGCATCGCCAACGTCGACGTCAGCCCCGAGCTGGCCGTGCGCCTGGCCAAGGCGTGGGCCTCGGGCTTCGAGAAGGGCACCTACATCACCGCGTCGCGCGACACCAGCCGGATCGCCCGTGTGCTCAAGCGTGCCCTCATGGTCGGGTGCAACTCGGTCGGCGTCAACGTCAACGACCTGGAGCTGGCGACGGTGCCCGTGACCCGCCACCACGTTCGGATGCGGGGCAACCGGGCCGGGCTCGACCGTGCGGCTCAGCCCCGACGACCCGCAGTCGGTCGTGATCCGCTTCTTCGACGAGCACGGCATCGACCTCTCCGAGAGCGACCAGCGCCGGGTGGAGCGCATGTACCACCGCGAGGAGTTCCGTCGGGTGACAGCGGGCGAAATCGGCGACATCGACTTCTCGCCCCGCACCATCGAGCTGTACACCGAGGACATCGTCGAGGCGTTCGGGCTGCGCCGCACCGCCGGGCGGCAGGTGAAGCTGGTTCTGGACCTGTCGTTCGGGGCCGCGAACTTCGTCATGCCGAACCTGCTCTCCAAGGTGGGGGCGGACGTGCTCAGCATCAACCCGTACGCACAGACGCCGGGCATGATCGCGGTGGACCGCGTGGCCAGCGAGGCCCGGGTGGCCGATGCCGTGCGCGGGTCGGGCGCCGATCTCGGAGCCGTCATCGACGCCGGTGGTGAACGCCTGACCCTGATCGACGGGACCGGCCACGTGCTCTCCGACGACGAGGCGATCATGGTCTTCATCGAGCTCTCGACCCAGGCCGGGGAGACCGGCCGGGTGGCGCTGCCGGTGACGGCGAGCGACCGCACCGTCCGCCGCTGTCGCGAACGTGGGGTCGACCTCGTGTTGACGCCGCTGTCGCCCTCGGGCTTGCTCCAGGCCGCCGCCTCGGGAGGCGTGTCGTTCGCCTCCGACCAGCGGGGCGGGTACGTCTTCCCGGCCTTCCTGCCGGCCTTCGACGCCGCCGCCGCCCTCGCCCGCCTGGTGTCGCTGCTCGAGCAGAGCCCGACGACACTGGCCGACATCGTCGACGCCACTCCGCCCATGCCGATCCTGCAGGACGACGTGCCGACGCCCATGGAGCAGAAGGGCCTGATCATGCGGACCCTCATGGAGCAGCTGAGCGAGGAGGGGGCCGAGCTGGTCCTGGTGGACGGGATCAAGGTGGTCTCGGACGAGGGCTGGGTCCTGGTCGTCCCCGACCCGGCGGACCCGGTCACCCACGTCTGGGCCGAGGGCTCGAACCCGGCGGCGTCGCGGTCGCTGGCGGCGACCTATGTCGAGCGGATCACCCGGATGTTGGCCGAGGCCTGAGCTGCCGCGGCCCGGTCCGGCATTCCGGTATGGTCGCCCCCCATGAACATCCCCGAAGACCTCCGCTATTCGCCGGAGCACGAGTGGGTGCGCCAAGAGGGAACGAGGGTGCGAGTGGGCATCACGGACTACGCCCAGGACGCGCTGGGCGACATCGTGTTCGTCGACCTGCCGGCCGTCGGGAGCGAGGTCGAGGCCGGCGGCCAGCTCGGCGAGGTCGAGTCGACGAAGTCGGTGTCGGAGATCTACGCGCCGGTCGCCGGCACCATCACGGCCGTGAACGACGCGCTCGCGGCGGGGCCGGAAACGATCAACCAGGATCCCTACGGCGAGGGATGGCTCTGCGAACTGGAGCTCGCGCCCGGCACGGACCTGGGCAGCCTTCTCGACGCGGTCGCCTACGGTGACCTGACCGCCGACTGACCTGGCGTTCTGGCACGTGATGAAGACAGGAGAAGTCGCTCGTGGGGTGGGGTACCGTGGACACCGTGTTCTGTCACAACTGCGGGCACCGGAACCCCGAGGGCGTCAACTTCTGTTCCTCGTGCGGACACGCGCTGCTCGCGGACGGCGATGACGCCACCATCACGCTCCACCCGACCGACGAGGGGGAGGCAACGGAGGATCACCCCGATGTCACCTTGGTCGAAGTCCCGCACGGCGCCGGCGTGCTCGTCGTCACCCGCGGTCCCAACATCGGCGCGCGCTACCTCCTCGGGGAGCACGTCGTGAAGGCGGGCCGCCATCCGGAGAGTGACATCTTCCTCGACGACATCACGGTGTCTCGCCGCCACGTGGAGATCGCGCCGGCGGACGGTGGCTACGCCGTACGGGACGTGGGCTCGTTGAACGGGACCTACGTGAACCGGGAGCGCATCGACGAGGTGCAGCTGGACCCGGGCGACGAGGTGCAGATCGGGAAGTTCAAGCTCGTCTACCTGGTGGCCGGGAACGAATGAGCAGCCGGACCTACCTGTCGATCGGTGACGTCCTGACCCTCCTCCGCGAGGAGTTCCCCGACGTCACGATCTCGAAGATCCGTTTCCTGGAGAGCCAGGGCCTGGTCAACCCGGAGCGGTCGCCCTCGGGGTATCGCAAGTTCTTCGACCACGACGTGGAGCGGCTGCGCTGGGTGCTGCGCCAGCAGCGCGAGCACTTCCTCCCGCTCAAGGTGATCCGTGACCGCCTGGCCGACGGCGACCTCGGCGACGATGCCGGGACCGAGCGGCCGAACGGCAAGGTCGCGGAGCCGGCCCACGCCGGTGGCCGTGGTCGGTGGCGGTATCGGGGCACGCGCACGAACAGCCGACCAAGGCCGACGAGGAGGCGATGGCGCGCATTCTCGCCGACGCGTCAGCGCCGCGCCGCTCGGCTGCCGGAGCAACCGGCGGATCGGCGCGGACTGCAGGTGGTGGAAGAGACCGACGTCGCGTCGCGGCCCGTGGCCGAACCCGTCGCGCCACGAACCGACGTCACCGCAGAGCGCATGCGCCGTACGCCCGAGGAACGGCGCGAGGCCGCGATGGCGACGAGCACGCGACCGGTCGACGCCGAGCGCGCGCGGGCGCAGGGCACTCGGGCCACGGCAACGGCACCGGCACCACGCGTTGCCACGGCCGAACCGGCTGCCTGACACCGACGAAGGCCGCCACGCCTGACATCCACCGAGCGACGCGGCTGCGACGCAAGATTCCAGAGCAGAGCGCCGAGGCAGCGAAGACGAGCGCTGCCGATCCTGCCGCGGCGGTCACGGGTGCGAGCCTGTCGGAAGACGAGCTCTGCGCCGCCAGCGGCCTGTCGCCACAAGAGGTGGCGGGGCTCAAGGGGTTCGGACTCGTCGAGTCGGTCAGCGTCGCCGGCATTGAGACGTACGACGAGGACGCGCTGACGGTGGCGAACCTGGCCGCCGCCTTCCGGGCTTTCGGGATCGAGCCGCGTCACCTGCGCCTCTACCGGAACGCGGCGGACCGCGAGCTGGGCCTGATCGAGCAAGTCGTCATCCCCCTTTTGCGCCAGCGGAACCCCGAATCCCGCCAGCGGGCGGTGGACGGAGCCGATCAGCTGGCTGCGCTGGGGCAATCCATGCGGAGCGCACTTCCTCCGTCAAGCACTGCGCCGTCATCTGGGGGGGTGACGCAGCCCGGGATCGGGCGCTACATTTCAGCTCATGGTCCGTGTGCTCCTCCGTGCCGTCAGGGTGGACCTGCAGTCGAACACGCCGGTGCTCCTGCTGCAGGAGACCGAGGGTGAGGGCCGGACGCTGCCGATCTTTATCGGGAGCCCCGAGGCAACGGCCATCGCCTACGCCCTCCAGGGGGTCACCATGCCCCGGCCGCTCACCCATGACCTCGTGAAGGACATGCTGGGCGCTCTCGATATCAGCGTCGAGCGCGTCATCATCACCGAGTTGCGTGCGTCCACGTACTATGCGGAGATGCATCTGCTGCGCGGTGACGAGCGCACCATCGTCTCGAGTCGGCCCTCCGACGCAGTGGCGGTCGCCGTGCGGACCGAGTCGCCGCTGTTCGTGTCCGACGAGCTCATGGAGTCCGAGGGGATCATCCTGGCGATCGACGCTGAGGAAGAAGAGGACGACACGCCCGACGAACTGGTCGGGCAGTTCCGGCAGTTCCTCGACTCCGTGCGTCCGGAGGACTTCGAAGGGTGACGCTGCGACGCGTGGCGCTCGCCGTGGTGGCGGGCGCCGCCGTGATTCTCGCGGCGTGCAGCAGCAGCCCGAGCACGCCGAAGCACACCACCACGACGACACGCGCCGCGTCATCGACGTCGACCACATCGTCGTCGAGCACGACGACGTCGGCGCCCGTGACGACCACATCGTCCGCCGGCACGACCGCCTGCACCCGCATCACGGCGTCGCCCGGGCAGGGCCAGGGCGCGGCCGGCACGATCACCGGTTTCGTCACCGTCACCAACACCGGTACCAGTCCGTGCACGGTCAACGGGTATCCGACGATGGCGCTCTTCTCCGGGAGTGGAGCACCCTCACGGTGACGATGGTGAACGGATTGTCGGTCACCATCTCCACGCCGGCCAACGCGCCGCCGTCGTCATTCTCGGTGGCGCCATCGGCGACGGCGCAATTCGCCTACCAGTTCTCCGACGTGCCGGTCGGCGGAGCCACGAGCTGCCCCACCTCCGAGTCCGCCAGTGTCACCATGCCGGGGTCGACGACACCCTCGCCGTCCTTCCAGCTGGCGATCGGGCCGTGCGGCAACGGGACGATCAGGGTCTCGCCGGTCTACGCCGGCTCCTGACGCCGATCAGCCGATCGGCGGAGGGGGCGAGGAGTTCAGCGCCGGGTTGACGAGAATGCGACCCCGTACCGCGGCGTCGAGCACGACGGTCGAGGGCGACCGTCAGGCCGTCGAGCCCGATCTCCTCGTTGACCATCTCCTCGCAGAGCTGCAACGGGAACGCCTCGGCCATGTCGTTCCAGAGCGCGCGCCGCTCCGCGATGGGATTTGCCACCGTGTCGATCGCCGAGCAGGGCGACGCCGCGCACAATGAACGGATAGACCGTCGTCGTCAGGTCGTTGCCACCGGTGAGCCCGCTCGCCGCCACCGCGCCGCCGTAGCGCACGGTGCGGAGTGCCTCGGCCAGCGCGCGGCCGCCGACGCAGTCCACGACGGCGGCCCACAACTGGGGGCCGAGGGTGCGGCCATCGTCCTCAGTGAACTCGCGCCCGACGACCCGTGACGCGCCGAGGCTCCTTCAGGTACTCGTGCTCAGCCGTCTTGCCCGATGACGCCACGACCTCGAAGCCCACGTGCGCGAACAGAGCCACGGCCGCGCTGCCGACACCACCGGACGCGCCGGTGACGAGGATGGGCCCGTCCTCGGGCGTCGTGCCGTGCTGTTCGAGCCTGCGCAAGGAGAGCAGCGCGGTGGCGCCGGCGAGCCCGATGATGGCGGCCGTTCGACAACTCAGGGCGTCGGGGAGCGGTACGACCCAGTCGGCGGGGACCCGGGCGTAGGCGGCGAAGCCCCCGTGGCGGTCCACCCCGAGGTCGTAACCCTGGACGAGCACACGCTGTCCGGGAGTGAACTCGGGGCTGCTGCTCTCCTCGATGCAACCGGTCAGTTCGACGCCGGGGACGAGCGGGAAGACCCGCGCGACGCGGTTGCCCGGGCGCGTGACCATGGCGTCCTTGAAGTTGATGGCCGACCACTCCACGCGGACGAGGACATCGCCCTCCGGGAGGTCGGTGTCGGACAACTGGACGACTGCCGGCCGGATGACCGCCCCGGCCTTCGAGAGCAGGTAGGCCGCGAAGCGCACCGGTTCACTGTAGAGGGCGGCGGCGTCGGCATCCGGCCGAGGCTGCCGCACCGGGTACGTTCGCACCGTGACCACAACTGCAGGGTACGGGGGTTGGGCCTCGCCACTGGCGGCGAACGAGGTGGCCGGGGCCAAGGTATCGCTCGCCGAGCTGTGCTCGGACGGCGACGCGCTCGTACTGGCTCGAGTCACGTCCGTCCGAGGCGGGCCGGACCGTGGTGGTGCGAGGCGGATGCCCAGGGCCTCACGGATCACTCGCCCGAAGACGTGAGCATTCGGAGCCGGGTCAACGAATACGGCGGCGGCGCCCTCTGCCTGGTTCCCGGAGGTTCACCCGGGACCATTGCCTATGTGAACCAGTCAGACCAGCGAGTGTGGCTGTACCGACGGGCCGGGCCACGCGTGATCCGGTGGCCTTGACCGCCGCGCCGCCCGCGCCGGCGAGGTGCACAACCACGGCGGGCTGAGCGCCACGGCGGACGGCGACTGGGTGCTGGCCGTCCGCGAGATCCATCACGAGGGATCGGATCGACCCGTGCGCAGCGTGGTCGCCCTGTCGACGCGCGGCGCGGTGCCGTGTGTGACCACGGTGGTCGACGGGCACGACTTCTTCGGGGCGCCGGTCGCTCATCCCGCCGGCGGCCATATGGCCGTCGTGGCCTGGGACCACCCGGACATGCCGTGGGACGCCTCGGTTCTTCTGGTCGTTCCGCTGGCGCGCCAGGCCTGCGACGCCGCACGCGCACGGGGACACGGCCCGGCACGACATCCTGCGACCGGCGGGTGCCGCCATGACCCGTCGCCGGCGGTCCCGGCGAGTCGATCGGCCAGCCCGCCTGGCGGGGCGACGGGTCCCTGCGCTTCGTCTCGGACCGCAGCGGCTGGTGGCAGCCGTACCTGGCGGCTGAGGCCGGCCGAGCCGAACCGACACTGCTCGTCGCAGACGAGGCGGAGTTCCACGGGCCCGACTGGGTGCTCGGCGCAGCGCACCATGGCGGAACGACCGCGACGGCACGCTGGTGGCGCGGCGGACGACAGTCGGGCCAGGACGCGGTCGTCGCCATTCCGTGCGGCCGGCGGCCGACCACGGCGACGGCCACGGCGGCGTCCGAGCCGATCGACCAACCCTGCGTCTCCATCTCGGCTCTCTGCGCGCACGGCGACGGGGTGGCGCTGATCGGGAGCACGCCCGATGCGCCATCCAACGTCTGGGTCTGGACGCCGGCGGACGGAGCCCGGCCGCTGCGGCCACAACCCGCCCTCGCCTCTCGGCGGTGCGGACGTGGCCGTGGGGGAGCCGTTCACCCTCACCGGGCGCATCGGGCCGCGCCGTGCACGGCAGGCTGTACCGGCCGACGCTGCACCGGCACCGCAGGTCCGGTCGGCAGCGCGCCGCCATTGATGACGTGGTGCCACGGCGGCCCGACCTCGTCGGCGCAGGCGGGGTTCGACCTGACCCTGCAGTTCTTCACCAGCCGTGGCTTCGCCGTGGCGTGCGTCGACTACGCGGGCAGCTCCGGGCTACGGGCGGGCTACCGCGGCGCCCTGTGGGGGCGGTGGGGCGTCGCCGACTCGGAGGACTGCCTCGATGCCGCACTGCATCTCGCGGCGCAGGGCGACGTCGACGCCGGGCGCATGGCCATCCGGGGCGGCAGTGCGGGCGGCATGACGGCGCTCAACGCACTGGCGGCGGGGGAGGGGTTCGCGGCGTGCGTCTCGTGGTACGGGGTGACGGACCTGATGGGGTCTGGTGGCGACCACCCACGACTTCGAGGCGCACTACACCGACCGGCTGATCGGGCCGCTGCCCGAGGCGCGCCCGCTGTACGAGGAGCGCTCGCCCGTGCAGCCGTGCCGCCTCCATGCAGGGCTCGGTCCTGCTCCTCCAGGGGACCGAGGACCCCGTGGTGCCCGCCGGCGCAGGCCGAGGGCATGCGGGCCGCCCTCCGTGCGGTGGGCACCCGCTGCGACCTGGAATTCTTCGAGGGTGAGGGCCACGGATTCCGCCGGGCCGACACGCTGATCGCATGTCTGGAGGCCGAACTGGCGTTCTACCGTGAGGCACCTCCGCCTCTAGGATCGAGCGCAGGGGGTTCCGTCACGGCAATCCCCTGTGTGCGAGGCTTTTGCGACCCCATGCCGAACGACTCCACGACGACGCCCCCGACGTTGGGCCGCCCCCCTGGTCGGAGCTCTGGCAGTGGCTGCGTCGACCGCGTGAAGCGGATTCCCCCCGGAACTGGGCGACGCGCTGCTCTACGGGGTCGAGCGCGCTCTTCGCGCTCCTCACCATCTACACCTCGACCAACGCGCTCTACGAGGTCTGGGGGCGGATGGCGCTGCTGCCCTTCGTGTTCGGCGCCGTCGGCCTCGGGCGTCTTCGCCTGGGCCGTGCGCCGCGCCCGCCGACGGCAACCCGGTGACGCGGCTGACGCCGCGCCAGCACAAGCGTGCCTGGGCCACCCGGATCGCGGTGGCGATCTGCGTGTTCGTCGGCTCGCTCGCCATTCCCCTCGGTTTCGAGATCCTGTGGCGGTTCGACGGAGTGGCCGGATCCCACCTGCAGCCCGAGGTCACCGCCGTCGAGGTCGGCGGGCAGGACCTCGTCCAGGGCCAGGACCCGTACCTCCCGTCTGGTGCGCCAGCCCCACGCGGTGAAGTACCACGCGCCCGGCGAGCCGGACTTCTCCGGCTTCCTGCCCTACCTGCCGCTGATGGCCGTCGCCGGCATCCCGAGCGAGATCTGGCCGAACAACGGGCTCAGCGACGCCCGGATCTTCTTCTGCGTGACCACGCTGGTGTCGCGGCGGCGGTCGCGCTCTACATGTGCCGGGCCAACGGGCGCAGAAAGATCCGCGCCGTGCAGGCGCTGCATCATCCTCCCGCTGGCGTCGCTGCCGCTGGCGACCGGGGGCGACGACATCCCGGTCGTGGCGTTCCTCCTCCTGGCGATCGTGCTGGCCCAGCGGCGACGACCGTTCGCGTCCGGTGTCGTCTTCGGCATCGCGTCGGCCATGAAGTTCACCGCCTGGCCGCTGGCGGTCCTGGCCCTCTTCGCCGCGCGCGGACGTAACGGCGAACGACGCCCGCTCCGCATGCTGGCCGGCATGATCGTCGTCGCCGTCCCGACCATCTTCCCCTTCGCGCTGCGCGGCCCGTTCGCGCTGATCGACGACGTCGTGCTCTTCCCGCTGGGGCTGAGCGCCATCCCGACGACGGCGGCCAGCGCCCTGCCCGGGTCACGTGCTCGTCAGTGCAGTTCCCGTCACTGAGCCGCGCGCTTGCCGCTCGTCGGTGGGGATCGTGCTGGCCGTGCTGCTGGCGCGCCACCTCTACCGGCACACGCCGCGCACGGCGTCGGAGGTCTGCATGATCTCCGGCGTCGGTCATGTCGCGCGCTCATCCTGCTGGCGCCCGAACCCGCGGGTCGGCTACCTGCTCTACCCGATCAACTTCTTCGTCTGGGCCTACCTGTTGGCCGAGCCGCTCGAACCCGTCCGAGATCCGCCCCGCCGACGACGCGGTCGGCGCCAGCCCGGAGCTGAGCGTCCGCGAGCTGAACGCCCAGAGCTGAAGCGCCCGACCGTCCCCGCCCGCCCGACGCGCTGCGCCGCTATTCGGGGTCGGGCACCTGGAAGAGGCGAACGGTGAAGTTGGTCACGCCTCGGGCCGGGCCGCCCTTGCTGAACGTCGTCGGCGAGACGGTGGCGCCCATCTCCCAGTAGTAGCCGTCGGAGCCGGCGAGCTTGCCCGAGGACCTCGAGGGCGCCGGGGTTGTTGGCGCCGCGCCCTTGTCGAAGACCTGCCATCCCTGCGAGCTTCATGTCGGCGGCGAAGAAGGACGAGGAGGGCGCGCCTGGGAGTCGTCGGAGCGGAAGACGCACCTGCGAGTCGTACTGGTCCGCCCCGCCGCTGTTGTTCTGGTGCGAGACCCGGACGGATCCCGCGGGCACGGAGACGGCGTTGAGGATGTTGGTCGGGGGCTCGCCCGGCGGTCACGATCGGTGCGAGCAGCGCGGCCGGCGGGTACCGCCCGGCAGGGTGACTGCCGGGCACGTGACGGCGCCGCGTCGGAGTGCTTGACCGCCGCCGGGGACTGGGTGGACACGATGCCGATGGTGACGAAGACGACGAGGATGAGCGCAGCCAGGCCGACGACGATCATCGCCGGCCGCATGGAGACGCCCCCGGGCGTCGGGGGTCGCCGTGGCTCGGATCCCTCACTCATGGCCCGACAAGCCTACGACGGTGCGGACCACCCGAAATGGTCGAGGGGCCCGTGCCCGCGCCGAGCCGCCAGCCGGCACCTCCGGCCAGGGCCCGGGCCACGAAGTCCTTGGCCTGCGTGATGGCGTCGGGCACCGTCGGCCCCCTGGGCCAGGTGCGCCGCCACCGCGGCCGACAGCGAGCACCCGGTGCCATGGTCGTTGCCGGTGGCCACCCGCTCGCCCGGCAGGACGACGACCCCTTCGGGGCCGGCCACGACGTCGTCCGCCGACTCGGTGAGGTGGCCTCCCTTCACGACGACGTAGCGGGCACCGGTGCGCCCGGATCCGCTCGGCCACCGCCACCCGCGCCTCGAGCGTGCGGAGGGAGTCGACGTCGGTGTCGCCCAGCACGGCGGCCTCGCGCAGGTTCGGCGTGACGACCAGCGCGTGGGGGAGCAGCCGTTCGAGGTAGGCCGCGATGCCCGCGGGCTCCAGCAGGCGGGTGGCCCGTGGACGAGACCAGGACCGGGTCGACGACCAGGCGGGGGAGGCAGGCCGCGCTCGGCGAGGTCGGCCACCGTCGGCGACGATGCCGGCCGTGGCGAGCATCCCGGTCTTGACGCTGCGCACGTCGAAGTCGTCGAGGACGGTCTCGACCTGCTGGCGCACGAACGCGGGCTCCAGGGCCACGACGCCCCGCACCTCGGCCGTGTTCTGCGCCGTCACCGCGGTCAGGGCGCAGGTGCCGTGCACCCGCAGCGCGGCGAAGGTCTTGAGGTCGGCCTGGGCGCCCGCACCGCCGCCCGAGTCGGAGCCGGCGATGGTGAGCGCGACGGGGGGTGTCGGGTCCGGCACCGAGCCACCATAGGCGGGCACCGGGGTATCGTCGTCCGGTGACCCGCAACGACGTCGGTCCTGCGACGCCCGACCCGGCCGAGAGCGGCCTGTGCATCGCCGGCGAGGTCCTTTCGTCGCGGCTCCTGCTCGGGCACCGGCGGGATGACGAGCCTCGACGTGCTGCGGCGCCGCGCTGCGTGCGTCGGGCACCGCCATGGCCACGGTCGCGGTCCGGCGCGTCGAGGCCGCCGGCCGCGGGCTCGCTGCTGTCCCTGCTCGACGAGCTCGGCGTCCGCGTCCTGCCCAACACCGCCGGCTGCGCCACCGCGTCGGAGGCGGTGCTCACCGCCAAGCTGGCCCGCGACGCCTTCGACACCGACTGGGTCAAGCTCGAGGTGATCGGCGACGACCGCACGCTGCTGCCCGACGCGGTCGAGCTCCTCGATGCCGCCGAGCAGCTGGCCGAGGACGGTTTCGTCGTGCTGCCGTACACGACCGACGACCCGGTCCTCGCCTTCCGCCTCCAGCAGGTCGGCTGCGCCGCGGTGATGCCGCTCGGCTCGCCGATCGGCAGCGGGCTCGGCATCCGCAACCCGCACAACATCGCGCTGCTGCGCGAAGCCGTCGACGTCCCGGTCATCCTCGATGCCGGCATCGGCACCGCCTCCGACGCCGCCCTCGCCATGGAGCTGGGGTGTGACGGCGTCCTGGTGGCGACGGCCGTCAACCGGGCGCACGACCCCGTCGCCATGGCCCGGGCCATGCGGCTGGCCGTCGAGGCCGGCTGCCGGGCCCGCCGGGCCGGGCGCATCCCCGTCCGCTTCCATGCCGAGCCCTCGAGCCCGCTCGAGGGCCGGGCCGACCTGGCCGCCGGGGGAGCGCCCGCACCGTCCTGAACACCGAACGCCCGTGCTTGACGCCGACGTAGGTTGACGGTCGGTACGCCTAAGTTAGGGTTACCTAATGTCAGGGTCGAACCGGAAGGTGGCATGGACGATGCAGCTGGACGAGTGCACGTGGGCGGGCAGGGCGCCGAGGGGGAGTGGCCCTCGGCCTGGCGCTCGCCGTGGGCGCCGTGGTCGCTGGCCGGCTGCTCCTCGAGCCCGAGCTCGGGGAGCTCGTCCGGGGCGCTGACCGTCTACTCGGGCCAGCACGTGCAGACGACGCAGGCCCTGGTCTCCGCGTTCGAGAAGAAGACCGGCATCTCGGTGCAACCTGCGCAGCGACGACGAGGACGTGCTGGCCGACCAGATCGTGACGGAGGGCTCGCGCTCGCCGGCCGACGTCTTCTTCACCGAGAACTCGCCACCCCTGCAGTACTCGCCTCGAAGGGCCTCCTGGCCTCGGTGGCGCCGTCGACCCTGGCCAACACCCCGGCCCGCTTCAACTCGCCGCGACGGGCAAGTGGGTGGGCGTGTCGGCCCGCGTCAGCGTCATGGTCTACAACACGAACCTGCTGACGCCGAGCCAGCTCCCGACGTCGGTCATGGACCTGGCCGACCCACAGTGGAAGGGCAAGATCGGCATCGCCGGCTCCGAGACCGACTTCCAGCCGATCGTCACCTCCATCGCGCGCGCCCACGGCGAGGCGGCGGCGCTCCAGTGGCTCGAGGCGGTCAAGGCGAACGCCGGGAGCCACAGCTACCCCGACAACGAGACGCTCATCGCGCAGGTCAACAGCGGGCAAGTGGCGCTGGGTGTCATCAACCAGTACTACTGGTACCGTGAAAAGGCCCAGGTCGGGGACGCAGGGCTGCACTCGGCCATCGCCTACCTTCGCGCCGCAGCGACGTCGGGTACGTGATCGACGTGTCCGGTGCCGGGATCGTGAAGTCGACCCGCCACATGGCCGAGGCGCAGCGCTTCGTGGCCTTCCTGACCTCCAAGGCGGGGCAGGAGATCATCGCCCACAGCGACAGCTTCGAGTACCCGATCGCCTCGGGCGTGACGACGGCGCAGCCCGAGACGCCGTTCGACCAGCTGCAGCCGAACAACATCACCATCGCCGAGCTCGGCACGGGAGCCGAGGCGATCAAGCTGCTGCAGGAGGCCCAACTGCTGTGACGGCGGCGGTGCCGGTGCGACGGTGGAGGTGCCGGTCAAGGTCGCCGAGGCGGCCGGCGCCGGTTGCCACCGCTCCTGACCGCCGGCGCCGTCCTCGTGTCGGTGGTCGTGCTGCTGCCGTTGGTGTTCCTCGTCGTCCAGGCCGTGCAGGTCGGATGGCCGAGCTGCACCAGCTCCTGTTCCGGCAGCCTCACCGCGACGCTTGATCTGGAACACGGTCTCGCTGGTCGTGGTCGTGACCATCCTGAGCGCCATCGTCGGCACGCTGGCCGCCTGGTTCGTCGAGCGGACGGACATGCCGTGCCGCCGGCTGCTCGCCATCCTCGTGGTGATCCCGCTCGGCATCCCCGACTTCGTGGTCAGCTTCGGCTGGCGGGCCATCTTCCCGTCCATCGCGGGCTTCTGGGCGGCCGTGTTGGTCATGACGCTGGCCGTCTACCCCCTGGTCTTCCTGCCGGTGGCCGCCAGCCTGCGATCGGCGGACCCGGCGCAGGAGGAGGTGGCGCGCAGCCTCGGGCTGGGCCGGGTGCGCACGTTCTGGATCGTGACGGTGGGCCAGGCCCGCCTGGCCATCTTCGGGGGCGCGATCCTCGTGGGGCTGGTCGTGCTGGCCGAGTTCGGCGCCTTCGAGATCCTCGGCTACCAGACCCTGACCACCGAGATCTACAACGAGTTCCAGGTCGGCTTCAACGAGCCCGCCGCCTGCGCCCTCTCGCTGATCCTCGTGCTGCTCGGCGCTGCTCCTGCTCGCCAGCGAGGACACCGTGCGGGGTCACGGCCGGACGTCGCGGCTCGGGGCGGGTGCGGCCCGGCAGCTCCGGCCGCTGCCGTTGGGTCGGCTCGGGCCCGTGGCGCTCGCCGGCGTGGTGCTCCTCGTCGTGCTGGCGCTCGGCGTCCCGGTGGGAGCCATCGTCTACCTGATCGTGCGCGGCGGGACGAGCACGCTGCCGCCAGGCGGCCTCGCTGCCCGAGGCCACGCTGAACACGTTCGGCTACGCCGCCGCCGCCGGCGTGGTCGCGACGCTCGCCGCGCGTGCCGATCGCCCTCCTGTCGGTGCGCTTTCCCCGCCGCTCGGTGCTCAGCCTGGAGCGCTCCAACCTCGTCGTCCTGGCCGTGCCGGGCCTCGTCGTCGCGCTGAGCCTCACCTACGTGACCGAGCACTTCCTGCAGGGCCGCTTCTACCAGTCCAGCCCGCTGCTGGTCCTGGCCTACGCCGTCATGTTCTTCCCGCTGGCGGTCGTGTCGGTCCGCGCCGCGGTCGCCCGCGCCGCCGGTCGGGCTGGAGGAGGTGGGCGGCTCGCTCGGCGTCAGCCGGCGCTCGGTGCTGTGGCGCGTCACCCTGCCGCTGGTGGCGCCGGGCCTGATCGCCGCGTTCGCGCTGGTGTTCCTGGAGACGGCGACGGAGCTGACGGCCACGCTCGTCCTCCACCCGACGAACGTCGAGACCCTGGCCACGCAGTTCTGGGCCTACGAGTCGAACGTGTCGTACAGCCAGGCGGCGCCGTACGCGCTGGTGATGGTGCTCATCGCCGCGGTGCCCGGCTACGTGCTCGGTCGTTGGTTCGACCGCCAGCCGGCCCGCATGGGAGGCCGCCGGACCAGGCTCGTCCTCGACGCGCCGAGCACAATGAGGGTCACATGAAGGACCTCCGCATCTCGGGCGTGACCAAGGCGTTCGGGCCCCAGATGGTCCTGCGCGGCGTCGACCTGGTCGGTCCCGGCCGGGTCGTTCACCGCGATCCTCGGCGCGTCGGGCAGCGGCAAGACGACGCTGTTGCGCATCGTCGCCGGCTTCGAGCGGCCCGACGGCGGAGAGGTCGCCATCGGCGCCGAGGTCGTCGACGACGCCGGCCCGGCGCTTCGTGCCCAGCGAGCGCCGGCGCATCGGCTACGTGCCGCAGGAGGGCGCGCTCTTCCCGCACCTCAGCGTCGGTCGCAACGTCGCCTTCGGCCTGCCCCGCGGTCCGGACCGCCGCAACGCGGGTGGACGAGCTCCTCGAGCTGGTCGGGCTGTCCGGCTACCGCCGTCGCTACCCGCACCAGCTCTCGGGCGGGCAGCAGCAACGGGTCGCCCTGGCCCGCGCGCTGGCCATCGGTCCCGAGATCGTCCTCCTCGACGAGCCGTTCTCGTCGCTCGACGCGGCCATGCGCGCCATCCGTCCGCGCCGACGTGCCACGCTGTCCTGCGCCAGGCGGGCACCACCTCCATCCTGGTGACCCACGACCAGGACGAGGCGCTGTCCATGGCCGACCAGGTGGCCGTGCTCCGCCACGGCGTGATCGCACAGCTCGACACGCCGGTCGGCGCTCTACGGCCGACCGGGCGACGTCGAGCTGGCGCAGTTCCTGGGGGAGTCGAACGTGCTCGACGGCGAGGTCCACGACGGCACGGCCGCCACGCGCGCTGGGGCGGCTGGCCGTGGCCGACTGGGACGGCGCCTCGACGGGCGGGCGGGCCCGGGTCATGGTCCGCCCCGAGCAGATCCGGCTCGGACGAGCCCCGCGAACGGTCGCGCGGTGGTGGCCACGGTGCAGAGCTACGAGTACTACGGCCACGACGCCGTGGTGCGGGTGCGCCCCGATGTCGACGGCGCTGCCCGAGCTGGTCGTGCGGGTCACGGGGGGCGCCCCGCTCGAGCCCGGGCACCGGGTCGGGCTCTCCGTGCTCGGGCGCGTGGTCGTGTGGCCCCAGGAGCCCGCCGAACCCCGAAAACCCCCCGAATAACGCCTTCGTAACTACTGCCGTGTCGTCCGGGGTGCACTAGAGTGACGCCCGGAGTGGCAGCGCAGTGTGTGGGATTGCAGGGAGGTGTGATGGTCGACGATGCCGTGCCTCATGTCGGGGGGTTTCATGGGCCGCAGGTGTGTGGGCTCGTGGGGATCTCGTACCGGCAGCTCGACTACTGGGCCCGGACGGGCCTGCTGCAGCCGTCGGTGGCGACGGCCAAGGGCAGCGGGTCCCGGCGGGTCTACGCCTACTCGGACGTGCTCGAGCTCAAGGTGATCAAGCAGCTGCTCGACGCCGGCGTCTCGCTGCAGTCCGCCCGCCGGGCCGTCGAGTGCCTGCGCGAGGACCTGGGCTCGGACCTGGCCTCGGCCAACCTCGTGCTGACCGGGACCAGTTCGGTGCTGGCCCGCTCCAACGGCGAGGTCGTCGACCTGCTGGCCGGTGGCCAGGGCGTGTTCAACATCGTGCCGCTGGCCGGCGTGGTCGAAGAGCTCGACGCGGACATCGTGCGCCTCGCCGCCGCCAAGGCCGAGCCGGCTGCGATCAACGCGGCCCGTCGCGAGTGCAGGCCGACGCGGGCCGCCGGGGAGTGACCGCGGCGGACCCAGCGCGTGTCGGGCGCATCCATCATCCGGCTTGTGCGCCCGCTGGGCAGGTCCGCTTCGCCCATCCCTCCGAGCGTCTCTTCGCCACGCTGCTCGACCTCTCAGGGCGAGCGCTGGGAGTACGAGCCGGTGGAGTTCCCCCTGGAGTGGGACGCGCAACGGCTCGCCGGTGTCCGGCTTCCGTCCCGACTTCTACCTGCCCGGGCCGCGGCGTCTTCATTGAGCTCACCACGGCCGACCAACGACTCGTCACCCGCAAGAACCGCAAGGTGCGGCGCATGCGCGAGCTCTACCCCGAGGTGCCGATCTGCATCGTGTACCAGCGTGACTTCGCATTCGCTGCTCGCGTCACACGGTCTTCCGCTCGTCCGGAGCCGCCTAGTCTGGCCGGGTGCACGCCGAGGACGCAGAGGACAGGGCCGCTGCCCCGAACCGTGTCTCGCCGCTCCACGCGGCGCACCTCGCGCTCGGGGCCAAGATGGTCCCGTTCGGCGGCTGGGAGATGCCCCTGGCCTATCCGTCGGGGACCGTGGCCGAGCACCGGGCCTGCCGCACCGACGGCCGTGGCCTTCGACGTCAGCCACCTCGGCACCGTCCGCGTGCGGGGCGCCGACGCGTTCGACCATCTGCAGCACTCGTTGAGCAACGACCTGCGCCGGGTGCACCCGGGGCGGGCGCAGTACACCCACCTCCTCGACGAGGACGGGTTCGTGGTCGACGACATCATCGTGTGGTGGGTCGACGAGGAGCGCTTCGACGTCATGCCCAACGCGTCGAACACCACCGACGTCGTGGCGGCCATCGGCGGGAACGACGTCACCGAGGAGCGGGCCGTGATCGCGGTCCAGGGACCCGAGGCGCGCGCCCGCCTGGCGCAGATCGCGCCCGCGGCCGCCGAGGTGCACCGGTTCTCCGTCGAGCGGTTCGAATGGGGCGGCGCCACCTGCCTGGTGGCCGGCACGGGCTACACCGGCGAGGACGGCGTCGAGTGCGCCGTTCCCGCCGAGGTGGCGCCGGCGTTCTGGGAGGCGGTCCTGGCGCAAGGGGTCGTCCCGGCCGGGCTCGGTGCCCGCGACACGCTGCGCCTCGAGGCGGGGCTGCCGCTGCACGGCCACGAGCTGGGTCCGGGCATCACCCCGCTCCAGGCCGGCCTGGGCTGGGTCGTCGGTTGGGACAAGGGGGACTTCACTGGGCCGCGCCGCGCTGGAAGAGGAGCGGGCGAACGGCCCGTGCCGTCGCCTGCGGGGCATCGTCGCCGACGGGCGCCAACCGCTGCGCGACGGTTCGCTGCTCTGCGAGGAGTCGGACCAGGTCGGGATCCTGACCAGCGGCAACTTCTCGCCGATGCGCGAGCGGGGCATCGGGCTCGGGCTTCGTCGATGCCGACGCGCGCTCCTCGACGGGGACGCCGATCACCGTCGTCCAGCGCGGCCGCGAGCTGCCGGGCCGTCCTCGTGCGCCCACCGCTGTGGCCGGTCCGCGAGGACGAAGAGAGCGAATAGCTCAGCTCCGGGAACCCGGCCCGCCAGGCCGGTGCCGTATAGTGGGTGGCACAACTGAATACGCCGTTTGAACCGGAGCGCCAGAGTCCCCGCAGCACGCAGTCGAGGGGACGCCGGAGGAGCAACTCTCCCCGAGAAACTCTCAGGCCGACATACCGCTCCGGCGAGGCAACTCTGGAAAGCGGGCGCCCGTCGTCCGCACCGAAGGTGGAAGTCGCTGCAGGTCGCGGTGAGGCTCTCAGGTCCAGTGACAGAGCGGGGAGGACGTCCGACCAGTTCCGCGTGACGAGCGGGACACGTGAGGAGATCTCCGTGAGCGAACAGCGTCCAGTCGACCGCATCCGAAGTGCTCGAGCCCTTCGAGCAGTTCCTCCGTCGCCACGTGGGGACCTCCGACGAGGAGCAGGCGGGGATGCTCAAGGTCCTCGGCTACGAGACGCTCGACGCGCTCATCGACGCCGCCGTGCCCGGCAGCGTGCGCAGCCTCGGCGACGCTCGACCTTCCGCCGGCGGCCTCCGAGCAGCAGGTCCTCGACGAGCTGCGCCGCCTGGCGTCCATCGAACGCGATCGCCGAGCCGATGATCGGCCTCGGCTACTCCGGGACGATCACCCCGGGCGTCATCCGTCGCAACGTCCTGGAGAGCCCGGCCTGGTACACGGCCTACACGCCGTACCAACCCGAGATCAGCCAGGGCCGGCTCGAGGCGCTGCTCGAACTTCCAGACCATGGTGAGCGACCTCACCGGGCTCGAGACGGCGAACGCCTCGCTGCTCGACGAGGGCACCGCGGTGGCCGAGGCGGTCACGCTCATGCGCCGTCGCGCCAGCAGCGAGTCGAACCGGGTGATCGTCGACGCGGACTGCCTGCCGCAGACGATCGCCGTGCTGGCCACGCGGCTGGCGCCCCTCGGGATCATCGCTCGACGTCGTCGACCTCGACGCCGGCGCGCCTGCGGGCGACTTTTTCGGCATGGTGCAGCAGTACCCGGGGTGCTCGGGCGGCATCCGCGACTTCGCAGGCGCTGACCGAGGCGGCACACGCCAAGGGCGCCCTGGTCACCGTGGCCGCCGACCTGCTGGCCCTCACGCTGCTGAAGCCGCCGGGCGAGTGGGGCGCCGACGTCGTGGTCGGGCTCGTCGCAGCGGTTCGGCGTGCCGCTCTGGTACGGCGGGCCCCACGCCGCCTTCATGGCGGTACGAGGCGGCCTCGAGCGCGACCTCCCCGGCCGCCTCGTCGGGCTGTCGATCGACGCCGAGGACCGTCCCGCCTACCGCCTGGCGCTGCAGACCCGCGAGCAGCACATCCGCCGCGAGAAGGCGACGTCGAACATCTGCACCGCGCAGGTGCTCCTGGCGGTGGTGGCGTCCATGTACGCGGTGTACCACGGCCCGGACGGACTGCGCGGCATCGCCCGCCGCGTCCACCGTCGGACCGCCGACCTGGCCGCGGGCCTGCGGCAGGGCGGCTTCGCGCTCGTCCATCCGGAGTTCTTCGACACGATCGTCGTCGAGGCTCCCGGTCGGGCTGACGCGATCGTGGCCGCCGCCGCGCGACCGCGGCGTGCTCCTGCGCCTGGTCGACGACGACCACGTCGGCATCTCGTGCGGCGAGACCACGACCGGCGGCGCATGTCGGCGCCGTGCTCGAGGCCTTCGGCGTCCGGACGTCGACAGCCCCGACGCGGACAGCGCTGACGCCGACACCACCGCACCGACACGGGCCTGCCGGAGTCCCTGCTGCGCCGTGGCCCGATCCTCACTCACCCCGTGTTCTCGGAGCACCACTCCGAGACGGCGATGCTGCGCTACCTGCGCCGACCTGTCGGACCAGGATTTCGCCCTCGACCGGGGCATGATCCCGCTCGGCTCGTGCACCATGAAGCTCAACGCGACCACCGAGATGGAGCCGGTCGGCCTGCCCGGCTTCGCCGACATCCATCCGTTCGCCCCGGCTCGAGACGCACGCCCGGCTACCTGTCGCTCATCGACGAGCTCGAGCAGTGGCTGGCCGCACGTCACCGGCTACGCCAAGGTGTCCGTCCAGCCCAACGCCGGAAGCCAGGGCGAGCTCGCCGGGCTCCTGGCCATCCGCGCCTACCACCGCTCACGCGGCGACGACCGAACGCGACGTCTGTCTCATCCCGTCGAGCGCGCACGGCACCAATGCCGCCTCGGCGGTCATGGCCGGGCATGCGGGTGGTCGTGGTCGGCGCCCTGACTGACGGCACGGTCGATCTCGACGACCTCCGGGCGAAGTGCGAGGAGCACGCGCGAGCGCTGGCCGCCATCATGGTCACCTACCCCTCGACCCACGGCGTCTACGAAGAGGGCATCGGCGACATGTGCGCGCTCGTGCACGAGCACGGAGGCCAGGTCTACATCGACGGGGCCAACCTCAATGCCCTCCTCGGTCTGGCCGAGCCGGGCCAGTTCGGCGGCGACGTCTCGCACCTGAACCTGCACAAGACGTTCTGCATCCCGCACGGCGGCGGCGGGCCGGGCGTCGGCCCGGTGGCCGTGGCCGAGCACCTCGTGCCGTTCCTGCCCTCGCATCCGATGCACCCGCGGCCCGAACAGCGCGAGCGGGATCGGACCGGTGAGCGCGGCGCCCTACGGCAGCGCCGGGATCCTCGCCATCAGCTGGGCCTACATCCGGCTGCTGTCGGGGGCCGGGCTCGCCCACGCCACCAAGTCGGCCGTGCTGGCCGCCAACTACGTGGCGGCCCGCTTGGCCCCGTCGTTCCCGATCCTCTACACCGGGCAAGCACGGGCTGGTGGCCCACGAGTGCATCCTCGACCTGCGGCCGCTGACCAAGGCGACCGGCGTGACGGTCGACGACGTGGCCAAGCGCCTCATCGACTACGGCTTCCACGCGCCGACGGTGAGCTTTCCCGTGGCCGGCACGCTGATGGTCGAGCCGACCGAGAGCGAGGACCTGGCCGAGCTCGATCGCTTCTGCGAGGCCATGATCGCCATCCGGCCGAGATCGACGAGGTGGCGGCGGGTCGCTGGGCCGTCGAGGACAGCCCGCTGCGCGGGGCGCCGCACACCGCCGCCGGGCTCGTCGCGGACTGGGAGCGTGCCTACGACCGGAGATGGCGGTGTTCCCGGCCGGGGTCACACCCGGCCAAGTACTGGCCGCCGGTGGCGCGGATCAACCAGGCCTACGGCGACCGCAACCTCGTCTGCACGCTGCCCGCCCACCTGAGGCGTTCGCCACCTGAACGTGAGCGCCTCGGCTTCGGCCTGTTCGACGACGTTCCACACCCGCACCTCGTGGGTCGCCTCGTGAGGATCCTGCACCTTGATCGCCGACGATCTGGCGCAGAAGACGCCGTTTGCCCTCGTGGCCGGTCAAAGTGAGAGAGTCGAGACCATTGACGAGCAACGTGTCGAGATCGACCGGGGCACCGGTCGTGGCCGTGGCGACGTGCGCCGTCCTCCTGACCGCAGGCCTGCTCGCCGGTGTCCTGACGGGCCGAGTGCGAACAAGCCGGAGTCGGAGTACCGACTGGATTGGCCGCGTCATCGGTCGCCTCGGTTCCTCCGGCCGTGCCCGCCGATCGGCAAGGGAGGCAGTCGGGCGCCGATCTCGGCAAAGACTGGACAGCCAGCGATCGCCGCGGACTGACGAAGCAGCACGAGGCCGGCCGATCGGCCGAACTCGCGACCTTGGATACGCTCCATCACAGGACAACACGTTGTCGCTGAGTTCGTCGACGCGGACCACGGTGGGGCCCGTCGCGGGTCACGACGATGTGCGGCGCGATCGCTCGGTTGTTCGGCTCGCACCGGCGCAGGACGACGCCGGGCCCTCTCGGCAGATGTCCGAGTCCGCCTTCCACGAGGGGTCCGGGCAGCCTCTGGCTGCCGCCGGCTCCGCCTACCAGGCCGCGAAGCCGCTTCGCCCACGCCATGAGGCCGATGCCGCCCGCTGCGCACGCGAGACACACGACGAGCCTGCCCACCGTGTAGAGGACCGCTTCGTGTTCGGTGCCCGGTGTGGAGCGAGATGGATCGTCTCCCAGCTCGCGGTCGACCAGGTCGTGTACCCGCCGCAGAGCCCGATGCCGACGACGGCGAGGACGTGCGTCCCGAGGCCGTGGTAGAGCGAGAGCCCGGTCAGCATCCCGAGGAGGAGCGATCCGGACGCGTTGACGAGCAGCGTGCCGAGTGGCAGCGGGTCCGCGCGCCGCAGCCCGACGTGATGGATGAACAGCGCGCGCAGCACCGCACCGGCGCCACCGGCGACGGCGACGAGCAGGGCCAGGCCGAGAGTGGGGGAGTGGGCGCTCACGTCGGCACCACCCGGCGTCCGAGTGCATGCCCGACGACGACGAGCAACAGTCCGCCGACGACCGTGGCGACCAGATAGGCCAGCACAGGTCACGATGTCCCCGTTCTTGGCGAGCAACGTGGCGTCGACGGTCAGCGTCGAATAGGTGGTCCAGCCTCCGAGGAAGCCGACGATGACGAAGGGTCGCAGCGAGTGGATGCCCGGCGTCCGATGTGCTCGGTCAGCGGGACGCAGAAACCCGATGGCGAGGAGCCCGAGCAGGTTGACCAGCAAGCGTCACCCAGGGGAAGCCGCCGGTGGCGATCGGATGGTGGGCTTCGAGGAGGTAACGGGCGACGGTGCCGGCCGCACCCGCCGACGAAGACGGCGCGCAGTGCGGTCGGCCGACAGTGCCGACCGGAGGCAAGGCCGACTCGTCGAGGAGGTCCGCGCTCGGCGCGCGCCGTGTCGGGATTCGATGTCGGTGTTCGCGGGTCCTGCGGGTCGGCTGCGGCGGTGCTTGCTCCATGGCTGGGCCTCCGATGCCGCCGCTCAGGAGCCATCAGCCATGTCGTCGCGGCGGTTCGGGGCGCGCCCCCCGGCGGGACCCATCACCGGTCGTCAGTCTTCGAGCGTAGCCAACGGTGCACCCCGCACCGGGCATCTGCCGGTCAGTCGAGCCGCGGTCCCGGAGCTCGCCGGAACTCGAAGGGCTCGCTGTCCCGCCCGGCCACGACGTACCAGCACTGGCCGCGTCGCTCCGAGTCGAGGATGCGCTGGAACGCCGTCACGACGTCGGCCACCTCGATGATCGGGAACCCCATGTCGAGCAGCGTCTGCTCGGAACCCTTGATGATGTTGGTGTAGGCGAACGACGGGCACAGCGCGTGGATGCTGATCCCGTCGGGCTCGTAGACCTGGCCCAGTGAGCGAGCGAGACCGACGACAGCGTGCTTGTTCGCCGCATAGATCGGGTCGAACGGTACGGCCACGAGGCCGGCCATCGACGCGGTGGCCACGATCGTGCCGCCGCCGCTGGCCTTGATGGCGGGACGTGCCGCCGCGATCCCGTAGACGACGCCGTCGAGGTTGATGGCCATCGAGCGGCGGTACGCCTCGGGGTCGAAGTCGTCGCCCATGCCGCACCACGACGTCACGCCGGCATTGAGATGTGCGATGTGGAGAGCGCCGAAGGCGTCGACGGCCAGCGCCACGGCGGCCGCGCTCGCGGCGGGGTCGGCCACGTCGGTCTGCACGAACCGGCCCCCGAGCTCGTCGGCGACCGCCTTGCCGCGGGCGTCGTCGATGTCGGCGATGACGACGTGCGCACCCTGCGCCGGCCAGATGCCGGGCGACGCCCTCGCCGATGCCGTTGCTGCCCCCGGTGATGAGTGCGACCTTGCCCGTGACGTCCATGCCGAGGATCGTAGGGTAGGGGAGCGCGCGGCGTCAGTCGAGGAGCGGGGCGGGGAGCGGGCGGCCGTGCACGATGCTCAGGTGCTGGATCGGCCGGGTCATGGCGACGTAGAGCAGCCGGAGACCCCGGCGGTCATCGCCGGCAATGGCGGCCGGCTCGACGACGACGACGGCGTCGAACTCGAGGCCCTTGGCCGCGGGCGCCGGGACGATCGTGACGGGTCGGCTCATCGCATCCCGCTCGAGCAGGCCGACCTCGTCGTGGCGCCGGGCGAGCCGGGCCACCTGGGGCACCAGGTCGTCGGGCGCGATCGACGGCGACCAGTGCGTGATCGGCCGTCGAGCGCAGTAGGCCTCGGCGAGCGAGGCGGCGGCGCAGCTCGTTCTCGCGGACGGTGCGCACCAGTGGGATCGCGTACGGCCCGGCTCGTATGGACGACGTGGGTTGGACACTCGGGGCGGCCATCGGGAGGAGCCGTGAGGCGAAGTCGAGCACGCGGCCTGGTGCCCGGTAGCCGAGGGTCAGCTCGTCGTGCGTGCGGCACGGCGGCGTCGCCGGGAGATGCGCGCGGATCTCGTCCCAATCTCCGTACGTCCATGGTCCCGTCGCCTGGGCCAGGTCGCCGAGCACTGTGATCGATCCCGAAGGGGAGCGCCGGGCGACCATGCGGAACTGCATCGGGGTGAGATCCTGTGCCTCGTCGACGACGATGTGCCCGTAGGAGCGGCTCCGGCCACCGATCAGGAAGGCCGCCTCGTCCAGCAGAGCGAGGTCGTCGATGCTCCACGCCGCGGAGGAGACGGTGGTGCCCCTGCTGCGCAGCAGGGGCTGCCACTCGATCGGGAGAGAACAGGCCGCGCGCGGCAGCGCTCGAGCTGCCCGGCGGAGACGAGCAGGTCGCGTACCAGGGTGGTGGGGGAGACCGTGGGCCAGAGCATGTCCAGCAGCGCTCGGAATTCCTCCGACGAGGTGAGCTCGCCCTCGAACCAGGCCTCGTCAGCACCCAGCCGTCCCGACGAGCGGAAGGCGGTGCGGGCCTCACTGACCAGTCGCGACCGCAGTGCCAGCCGACCCGCCTTGTACGGAGCCGGCCGCGAGATGATGGAGGCAACGAGTTCGTTGATGCGCTCGCGGCTGAGGGTGGCCCGGGCGAAGCGCACGCGCAGGCTGACGTCTTCGGTCAGGAGGCCCCGGCGGCCATGGAGCGCACGACGAAGGAGCTCGCCCATCCGGGCGTCGGCCTTGGTCCGACGGATCTCCATCGGCTCCTGCACTCGCACCTTCGCCTTGGGCGCAATGTCGGCGATGGTCGTCTGCACCACGGCCTCCTCGCCGAGCGCAGGGAGGACCTGCGCGATGTAGCGCAAGAACGCCCGACTCGGACCGAGCACCAGGACGCCGTCACGACTCAGGGCCGGATGGTTGTAGAGAAGGAAGGCGGCCCGATGCAGCCCGACGGCGGTCTTGCCCGTCCCCGGACCTCCTTGCACGGTCAGCAATTCGCCGAGCGGGGCCCGGATGATCTCGTCCTGTTCGGCCTGGATGGTGGCGACGATGTCGAGCATCTCGCCGGTGCGGGCTCGCTCGAGCTCGGCGAGCAAGGCGTCCCCACCACGCAGCCGAGTCGTCGACGTCTCGTCCCCGGGGCCGTCGAAGAGATCGTCGGCGACGGCGACCACCGACCTGCGGTCGACCATGATCTGACGCCGCCGGACGAGACCCAGGGCGTCCTTGGCACTCGCCCGATAGAAGGGCACGGCGACCGGGGCCCTCCAGTCGATCACGACCGGGTCGGACCGGGTGTCCTCGACGTGGCGGCGTCCGATCCGCCAGGTAGGCCCATCCTCTTCGTCGATTCGTCCGAAGAGGAGTGGTCGCGGGCTGTCGGCCAGGAGCGCCACTCTCCTCGCCAGCGCTGCCTTGTAGTCCAGGTCCGGATTGCCAGCGGCGATCAGGTCCGCCAGGAGGCGCTCGGCTCGCTGCCGCATGGAGGACAGCGACGAAAGGGCATGGTCGAGGGCGGCCTGCTCCGCGGCCACCTCAGGGTCCGACGGGGGAGTGGTGACGCTCATCGAGGTCCGCACTCCGCCAAATCACGCGAAAAAGCAGCCGCGCAAATGTCCCCGGACATTCCGGGGACATTAACTCATTTAGACCTCTGGAACAAGCCCTCTACCTGGTATTTCGCCTTCTCCCCCGGATGAACCTTGAACCTTTAACCAGGGGGCCTTACTGCCGGTCACTTTACTGAATTCCAACGGCCGAAGCAAGACCTTTTTCTAAGGTGCGCGCCGGTGGAACGGAGAGGCCTGGGACGAGAACCTGACGTCCTGGAACGCCGCAGGAGCCTCGCAAGGACATCCACCGGGCCCGGGGTGCGGGCGAATCCGCCGGCTCGAGGTCCAGAGCGACGTGACAAGGCCGGCCATACTCGTCGAGCGATCCGAATCTGATGGAGCTCGTTTGCATTCCGACGGTGTTTCCTGGCCGTGTGTCGTTTCCGGGGCACGGGTCAGTCAGCACGTCGTCATCTCGCTGAACCCGGGAAACCAAGGCGAACATCCCCGAGGCCCTGGCACGGCCTCGGGGCGACCCACGCCAGACCGGAGGAGGGCCCTGCACTCAGCACGTCGTTCCAGGACCCTCAGAATTCGAATATGACTTAACATAATGAACATTATCGGCGCACTACCCGTAAAATCAGGCTGGTCAGAGGGTTGGCGTGTGCAGCCTCTTCTGGGCCCCGATCGGGGCTCTGCCGCCGGTCGGGGTGCCCGGCATCGACAAACGGGCATTGGTGACATGCGACGTTCGCGCTGATTCCACGGCGTTGTACTGCGTGCATGGTCGACGACGACGGGTGTCCATTCGGATCCGCCAATTCGACGGTCCGCCAGTCCGCCAGGTCGGCCAGCCAATCGGCCGGATTCGCTCCAGCCGGACGGCACCGGGAGGACCGGGGCTCAGGGGGGATGAGAACCTCCCGGTGCCGTGTGGCTGTTCGAGCAGCATGCGGGAGTCGGATGCGGACCCGGCCAGGGCCAGCTGCACCGTTCCTGTGAAGGGTAGGAGCGCCTGAAAGCGCTGTGAACTGGGCCCTTAGGTTCGATTTCCACCGAATACCAAGCGGGCACACAGCGGGAATTCGGCTCACTGTGAAATGCCTCGGTTGAACTGAGCCGCATGGTCAATACGGGAGACGGGGAGGCACCAGAAACCCCGGTAGACCTCACCGAGGAGTTGCCGCTCGACGACGAGAACGTGCTCGCCCCGGAGGCGCAGTCTGCGTGGCGCCGGCACCGCTGGCCGATCCTCGGTGCCGCGGTCGTGATGATCGCCGCCGCGATTGCGCTGCCTCTCTGGCTGACGTCTGGCTCACCGAGCGCAGGCGGCCTTTCGATCACGACGGTGACCGTGCCCGTGACGACGGGCACCATTCAACAGACCGTGACGAGTTCGGGCACGATCGAGCCGGCGAGTCAGGCCGATCTCAACTTCGCCGTGTCCGGGGCGGTCACCGCCGTGAACGTCAAGGCCGGCCAGACCGTCACCGCCGGCCAGGTGCTTGCAACCGTCGACACGACTGCGCTCAACCAGCAGCTCAACGCGGCCAAGGCGCAGCTGACGTCGGCGCAGGACCGCCTCGCCAGCGACGAGGACGCCAGCGCGTCGACCAGCCAGATCGATTCGGATCAGGCCGCGGTGGCGTCGGCCGAGTCGTCCCTCTCGACCGCGCAGACGAACCTCAGCGACGCCTCCTTGACCTCCACAATCGGAGGCACCGTGGCGTCGGTCAACCTGACGGTCGGACAGGAGGTCACGGGAACCGGATCCGGAGGCGGCAGTGGCACCGGATCCAGCGGATCCAACGGAGCGACCGGCAGTAGCGGGTCGTCTGCAGCCAATAGCAGCGCCGCCTCGTCGACGGGGTCCGGATCGACCTCCGGCCAGATCGTCGTCATCGGCACGGATTCCTACATCGTCAACACGACGGTCGACGACACCCAGATCGGCCAGATCACCGACGGCGACCAGGTCAACATCTCTCTGAGCGGGAGTGGCTCCTCGTCCAGTGCGGCCGGGACAGGCGCGCGGGCGGGGGCCGGTGCGGGAGCCGGTGGATCGGCGTCGACCGCTGCCGCCACGTCGTCGGCGATCTACGGCACCGTCGGTTCCATCAGCCTGATCGGTAGCCAGTCCTCGGATGTCACCACCTTTCCGGTGGTGGTCAACGTGACGGGGACGCCGACCGGTCTGTACGCCGGAGCCAGCGCGGATGTCAGCATCATCGTCAAGCAGCTCAGCAACGTCACCGAGGTCCCGACTGCCGCCATCTCGTACACGAGCGCCGGCCAGGCCACCGTCACCAGGGTCGTGAACGGCAGCCATGTCGTCACCAACGTCACGCTCGGCGACGCGGAGAACGGCGAGACGCAGATCCTCAGCGGAGTGAAGTCGGGCGACAAGGTGCTCGAGCGTCAGGTCACCTTTAAGGCTCCCGGCGGCGGAACCGGCGGACTGTTCGGTGGAACCGGTCGCACGGGTGGCTTCCCCGGCGGTGGCTCGTTCAGAGGCGGCGGTGGCGGGTTCACCGGCGGTAGCGGCTTCACCGGCGGCGGCGGTTTCGGCGGATGACCACTCCCCCGGCCGGCACTCCCCCGGTCGACGCCGTCCGGGACACCGTCATCGAACTCGAACGGGTGACCAAGATCTACCGCACCGGTTCCATCTCGGTCGCGGCCCTACGTGGCGTGAGCCTCACCATCGAGGAAGGCGAATACGTCGCCATCATCGGGCCGTCGGGCTCGGGCAAGTCGACGCTCATGCACATTCTGGGATGCCTCGACGTCCCGACCTCCGGGCGGTACCACCTCGCCAACGAAGACGTCAGCCACATGAGCGAGACCGCGCTGGCCGAGGTGCGCAACCGCCGCATCGGCTTCGTCTTCCAACAGTTCAACCTGCTCTCCTCACTGACGGCATGGCAGAACGTGGAGCTTCCCCTTGGTTTACGCCGGGGTCTCCCGCGTCGAGCGCAAGGAGCGCGCCATGGATGCTCTCGGACGCGTGGGCCTGGCCGGCCGGGTCAACCACCGTCCTGGTGAGCTCTCCGGCGGGCAGCAGCAGCGCGTCGCCGTCGCCCGGGCCCTCGTCACCGAGCCAGACCTCATTCTGGCGGACGAGCCCACCGGCAACCTCGACTCCAAGTCGGCCGCGGACGTCATGCGGCTGATGGGCGAGCTCTACGACGCCGGGCGCACGCTCGTGCTCATCACGCACGACTCCGACGTGGCGTCCGCCGCCGGTCGCGTCGTCGGCATCCGTGACGGCCTGCTGTCCGAGCGCGACGAGAGCAGCCTGGAGAGTCAGAGCATCCGGTGAGCTGGCTCGAGACGCTCCGGACCGGCGTGAACGGCGTGCGCAGCCATCGCCTGCGCTCCTCCCTCACCGTGTTGGGCATCCTCATCGGGATCGCCGGCGTCATCATCGCCGTCGGTCTGGGCGAGGGTGCCTCGAGTCAGGTCACCTCCGAGATCAACGCCCTCGGCTCCAACGTCCTCACCGTCACCCCGGGGTCCAGTACGTCGACCACCGGGATCCGCGAAGCCCTCGGCTCGGCCTCGACGCTGACCATGGCGGACGTCTCGGCACTGGAGTCCCAGGTCGACGACCCCGACGTCAAGGGCGTGGCCCCCATCACCTCCCAGGACGAGGTCCTTACCGCCGGGAGCGAGCCGCGACGACGGGCGTGCAGGGGACGACGTCGAGTTGGCTGAACGTCCGCGGTCGTACGCTGACCGAGGGCCGCTTCATCGACACGCAGGACGTCAAGGACCACACGGCCGTCGGCGTCCTTGGCGCCACGACTGCTTCAGAGCTCTTCATTCGGGGCGACCCGGTGGGCCAGACCGTCGACGTGAACGGGGTGCCTGTGACGATCGTCGGCGTGCTCACCTCGACCGGGGCCTCGAGCTCCTCGACGACCACGTCCGATCCCGACGACACACTGATCATCCCTATCTCCACGGGCGCCGAGCGCATCTTCGGTGGCACGTCGCGCAACTCGGTCAGCTCCATTGCACTCCAGGCCCGGTCCGCCTCCGATCTCACGGGCGCCTATCAGGAGGCCGACCACCTCTTGTTGCAGCTGCACGGCATCACGACGGCCTCGGACGCCGACTTCACCATCACCTCGGAGGCCTCGCTCATCGCCGCCAACACCTCGGTGGACCACACGCTGACCATCCTGCTCGGCGGCATTGCGGCGATCTCGCTCATTGTGGGCGGCATCGGCGTCATGAACATCATGTTGGTGTCGGTCACCGAGCGCATCCGGGAGATCGGGCTGCGCAAGGCGCTCGGGGCCACACCCCGGGTGATCCGGCGCCAGTTCCTCGTCGAGGCATCGGTGCTCGGGATCCTCGGTGGGATCCTCGGCGTCGTGGGCGGCCTCCTCGGCGTGCTCTACCTCCCCGGGCTCATCGGTGACCCCATGACCACCAGTCCGACGGCCGCGGTCGGAGCACTCGCCATCGCCCTGGCGATCGGTGTGCTCTTCGGCGTCTACCCCGCCAGCCGCGCCGCTTCTCTGGCCCCGATCGACGCCCTGCGCAGCGAGTAGGGCGCACTCCGTGCAACGCACTGATCCCGACCGCAAAACAGATCCCGGCAACAAGACAGATCGCAGGAACAGAAGAGAAAGAGGACCGATACAGATGCAGACACCGACCAGCCACCGTTCCACCCGTCGGCGCTGGGCTCACGTCGTAGGCGGGGGCGCCACCGCGCTCGTGGCGCTCGCGACCGTCGCTGCCCCGGCGGGTGCGGCCACCACCTCGAACCGGCCTTCGGGCGCATCCGGGAGCGTCGCTGCACTGAACAGCTCGAGCATGGAGGTGCAGAACGCGAGTACCGGCCAGACCACGGTCGGCTGGACCGCCACCACGCAGTTCTCCAAGACCGTCACCGAGGCGGTGAGCGCGCTCGCTGTCGGCGACTGCGTCTCCGTGACCGGGACGGCGTCGAAGAAGTCCAAGACCACCATCGCAGCGCGCAGCATCACGGTGACGACGCCGTCGTCGAGCGGGACGTGCAACGCGTTCGGCAGCCGTGGGGCCAGCGGCGCGCCGGGTGGACGACCCGGGGGCGCCGGTGGATTCCAGTTCCGCGGTGGCGGAGCCGGCACGAGTTCCGGCGAGGGCGGGAACGGGACGCGTCCGAGCTTCCCGGGCGGCGGCTCCGGTGCCAGCAACTTCCGCAAGCAGCTGGCAAACCTGTCTTTGGCAAGCGGAAAGGTCACCGCGGTCAGCGGGTCGACGGTGAGCATCTCGGGGACGACCCTGTCGCTCGGGAACCTCCCGAGGGCTGGATCCAAGAACGCGCAAACCAAGAAGCCCACGACGCCCAAGACGGAGAAGCTGACCGCCACCACCTCGAGTTCGACGACGGTCAGCTCCACGCAGTCGGCCGCGTCCAGCGACCTGGCGGTCGGTGAC